>NZ_CP026304.1:5166830-5812684 GCF_003054555.1 Streptomyces lunaelactis
TGACGGAGGTCGAGTCGTCCGGAATCGGACGAGGACTGAGAAATGGGTATCCGCAAGTACAAGCCGACGACCCCGGGCCGTCGTGGCTCCAGCGTCGCCGACTTTGTCGAGATCACGCGGTCCACGCCGGAGAAGTCGCTGGTCCGCCCCCTGCACAGCAAGGGCGGCCGTAACAACACCGGTCGTGTGACCGTCCGTCACCAGGGCGGTGGCCACAAGCGCGCCTACCGCGTGATCGACTTCCGTCGTCACGACAAGGACGGCGTGCCGGCCAAGGTCGCTCACATTGAGTACGACCCGAACCGCACCGCGCGCATCGCGCTTCTGCACTACGCAGACGGCGAGAAGCGCTACATCATCGCGCCCAAGGGCCTGACGCAGGGCGACCGTGTCGAGAACGGCCCGGCCGCCGACATCAAGCCCGGCAACAACCTGGCGCTGCGCAACATCCCGGTCGGTACGACCATCCACGCCATCGAGCTGCGGCCCGGCGGCGGCGCGAAGTTCGCCCGTTCCGCGGGTGCCTCCGTGCAGCTGCTGGCGAAGGAGGGCACGATGGCCCACCTTCGTATGCCGTCCGGCGAGATCCGGCTGGTCGACGCCCGCTGCCGCGCCACCATTGGCGAGGTCGGCAACGCCGAGCAGTCGAACATCAACTGGGGCAAGGCCGGCCGTCTGCGCTGGAAGGGCGTTCGCCCGACCGTCCGCGGTGTCGCGATGAACCCGGTTGACCACCCGCACGGTGGTGGTGAGGGCAAGACCTCCGGTGGTCGCCACCCGGTCAGCCCGTGGGGTCAGAAGGAGGGTCGTACTCGCTCGCCGAAGAAGGCATCGAGCAAGTACATCGTCCGCCGCCGCAAGACGAACAAGAAGCGCTAGGAGCGGGTTTAGATGCCGCGCAGTCTCAAGAAGGGGCCCTTCGTCGACGACCACCTCATCAAGAAGGTGGATGTCCAGAACGAAGCAGGCACCAAGAACGTCATCAAGACCTGGTCCCGTCGCTCGATGATCGTCCCGGCCATGCTCGGCCACACGATCGCGGTGCACAACGGCAAGATCCACGTCCCGGTGTTCGTCACCGAGTCGATGGTCGGCCACAAGCTCGGCGAGTTCTCGCCGACTCGCACCTTCCGCGGCCACGTCAAGGACGACCGGAAGTCGAAGCGCCGCTAACGCGGGGTGACTGACTATGACTTACACCGAAGGGACAACCATGGAAGCCAGGGCCCAGGCGCGGTACATCCGCGTCACGCCCATGAAGGCCCGCCGAGTGGTGGACCTCATCCGTGGCATGGATGCCACGGAGGCTCAGGCGGTCCTGCGTTTCGCCCCGCAGGCCGCGAGCGTGCCCGTTGGCAAGGTGCTTGACAGCGCCATTGCCAACGCTGCACACAACTACGACCACACCGACGCCTCTTCGCTGGTCATCAGCGAGGCGTACGTGGACGAGGGCCCGACCCTGAAGCGGTTCCGTCCGCGTGCTCAGGGCCGTGCCTACCGGATCCGTAAGCGGACCAGCCACATCACCGTGGTCGTCAGCAGCAAGGAAGGAACCCGGTAATGGGCCAGAAGGTTAACCCGCATGGGTTCCGGCTCGGCATCACCACGGACTTCAAGTCCCGCTGGTACGCCGACAAGCTGTACAAGGACTACGTCAAGGAAGACGTTGCCATTCGTCGCATGATGACGAAGGGCATGGAGCGAGCCGGTATCTCGAAGGTTGAGATCGAGCGCACCCGCGACCGCGTCCGCGTTGACATCCACACCGCCCGCCCGGGCATCGTCATCGGTCGCCGTGGCGCCGAGGCCGACCGCATCCGTGGCGAGCTGGAGAAGCTGACCGGCAAGCAGGTCCAGCTGAACATCCTCGAGGTCAAGAACCCCGAGGTGGACGCTCAGCTGGTGGCCCAGGCCGTCGCCGAGCAGCTCTCCTCCCGCGTCTCCTTCCGTCGTGCCATGCGCAAGAGCATGCAGGGCACGATGAAGGCCGGCGCCAAGGGCATCAAGATCCAGTGCGGTGGCCGTCTCGGCGGCGCCGAGATGTCCCGCTCGGAGTTCTACCGCGAGGGCCGCGTGCCCCTGCACACGCTCCGTGCGAACGTCGACTACGGCTTCTTCGAGGCCAAGACGACCTTCGGCCGTATCGGTGTGAAGGTCTGGATCTACAAGGGCGACGTCAAGAACATCGCCGAGGTCCGCGCCGAGAACGCCGCGGCCCGTGCGGGTAACCGCCCGGCCCGTGGTGGCGCCGGCGACCGTCCGGCCAGTGGCCGTGGTGGCGGTCGTGGTGGCGAGCGGGGCGGCCGCGGTGGTCGCAAGCCGCAGCAGTCTGCGCCGGCAGCCGAGGCCCCCAAGGCCGAGGCTCCCGCCGCTGCCGCTGCTCCGGCTGCTGAGAGCACCGGAACGGAGGCCTGACCGAAATGCTGATCCCCCGTAGGGTCAAGCACCGCAAGCAGCACCACCCGAAGCGCAGCGGTATGTCCAAGGGTGGTACGCAGGTTGCGTTCGGCGAGTACGGCATTCAGGCCCTCACTCCGGCGTACGTGACCAACCGCCAGATCGAGGCGGCTCGTATCGCGATGACCCGCCACATCAAGCGTGGCGGCAAGGTCTGGATCAACATCTACCCGGACCGCCCGCTGACGAAGAAGCCTGCCGAGACCCGCATGGGTTCCGGTAAGGGCTCCCCCGAGTGGTGGATCGCGAACGTCAAGCCCGGTCGGGTGATGTTCGAGCTGTCCTACCCGAACGAGAAGATTGCGCGTGAGGCGCTTACCCGCGCTGCTCACAAGCTTCCGATGAAGTGCCGGATCGTGCGGCGCGAGGCAGGTGAGTCGTGATGGCGGCCGTTACTAAGGCGTCCGAGCTGCGCGAACTGGGCGACGAGGAGCTTGTTGCCAAGCTTCGCGAGGCCAAGGAAGAGCTGTTCAACCTCCGCTTTCAGGCGGCGACCGGTCAGCTCGAGAACCACGGCCGGCTGAAGGCCGTCCGCAAGGACATCGCGCGGATCTACACCCTGATGCGTGAGCGCGAGCTGGGCATCGAGACGGTGGAGAGCGCCTGATGAGCGAGAGCAATGTGACCGAGAACAAGACCGACCGCGGATTCCGCAAGACCCGTGAGGGTCTGGTCGTCAGCGACAAGATGGACAAGACCGTCGTCGTCGCTGTCGAGGACCGCGTCAAGCACGCGCTGTACGGCAAGGTCATCCGCCGTACGAACAAGCTCAAGGCGCACGACGAGCAGAACGCTGCCGGCGTCGGCGACCGCGTCCTCATCATGGAGACGCGTCCGCTGTCGGCGAGCAAGCGCTGGCGCATCGTCGAGATCCTCGAGAAGGCCAAGTAATTCTCCCGAGGGGTATCCCTCGGGACAGTTCCGCCAGGCTCGGCGGGGGTTGCTGACGCAACCCCCGCCGGGAACCGGCAGACGATCAGGAGATAGACGTGATCCAGCAGGAGTCGCGACTGCGTGTCGCCGACAACACTGGTGCCAAGGAGATCCTTTGCATCCGTGTTCTCGGTGGTTCCGGTCGCCGCTACGCGGGCATCGGTGACGTCATCGTCGCCACCGTCAAGGACGCGATCCCCGGTGGCAACGTGAAGAAGGGTGACGTCATCAAGGCGGTCATCGTTCGCACCGTGAAGGAGCGCCGCCGCCAGGACGGCTCGTACATCCGCTTCGACGAGAACGCCGCCGTCATTCTGAAGAACGACGGCGACCCTCGCGGCACCCGTATCTTCGGCCCGGTGGGCCGTGAGCTGCGCGAGAAGAAGTTCATGAAGATCATCTCGCTCGCGCCGGAGGTGCTGTAAGCATGAAGATCAAGAAGGGCGACCTGGTTCAGGTCATCACCGGTAAGGACAAGGGCAAGCAGGGCAAGGTCATTCAGGCCTTCCCCCGCGAGGACCGCGTCCTGGTCGAGGGTGTCAACCGGGTCAAGAAGCACACCAAGGCCGGCCAGACCGCTCGTGGTTCGCAGACCGGCGGCATCGTGACCACCGAAGCCCCTGTCCACGTCAGCAATGTTCAGCTGGTCGTGGAGAAGGACGGCAACAAGGTCGTCACCCGCGTCGGCTACCGCTTTGACGACGAGGGCAACAAGATCCGCGTTGCCAAGCGGACCGGTGAGGACATCTGATGACTGCCACCACCAACGCGCCGCGTCTGAAGCTGCGCTACCGCGAGGAGATCACCGGCAAGCTGCGTGAGGAGTTCTCGTACGAGAACGTCATGCAGATCCCCGGCCTCGTCAAGATCGTGGTCAACATGGGTGTGGGCGACGCCGCCCGCGACTCCAAGCTGATCGAGGGCGCCATCCGCGACCTCACCACGATCACGGGCCAGAAGCCGGCCGTCACCAAGGCCCGGAAGTCCATCGCGCAGTTCAAGCTGCGTGAGGGTCAGCCGATCGGCTGCCACGTCACCCTCCGTGGTGACCGCATGTGGGAGTTCCTGGACCGTACGCTGTCGCTCGCGCTGCCGCGTATCCGTGACTTCCGTGGCCTGTCGCCCAAGCAGTTCGACGGCCGTGGCAACTACACCTTCGGTCTCACGGAGCAGGTCATGTTCCACGAGATCGACCAGGACAAGATCGACCGGGTCCGGGGCATGGACATCACCGTGGTGACCACGGCGACCAACGACGACGAGGGTCGTGCCCTGCTTCGTCACCTCGGCTTCCCGTTCAAGGAGAACTGACCGTGGCGAAGAAGGCTCTGATCGCTAAGGCCGCCCGCAAGCCGAAGTTCGGTGTGCGCGCGTACACGCGCTGCCAGCGCTGTGGCCGGCCCCACTCCGTCTACCGCAAGTTCGGCCTGTGCCGCGTGTGCCTTCGTGAGATGGCTCACCGTGGCGAGCTGCCGGGCGTGACCAAGAGCTCCTGGTAATTCCCTACTTGGGAATTACCGGAGGCTCTCGGTAAGTATCTGGTCGGCGGGAGCCCTCCTCCGCATGCCGTAGGCTTGTGGGGTTGGGCGCCCGTCGCCCTGACCGACTTACTACGCCGTAGGTCCCCGCACCGCACCCGTCCCGCCACTGAGTGGGGAGAGGGATGGCGCATACAGGAAACCCCGGCGAGAGAGGCCGAAGGCCAATTCATGACCATGACTGATCCCATCGCAGACATGCTCACGCGTCTGCGTAACGCAAACTCGGCGTACCACGACACCGTCGTGATGCCGCACAGCAAGATCAAGTCGCACATCGCGGAGATCCTCCAGCAGGAGGGCTTCATCACCGGCTGGAAGGTCGAGGACGCCGAGGTCGGCAAGAACCTCGTCCTGGAGCTGAAGTTCGGCCCGAACCGCGAGCGTTCGATCGCCGGCATCAAGCGCATCTCCAAGCCGGGTCTGCGCGTGTACGCGAAGTCCACCAACCTGCCGAAGGTTCTCGGCGGCCTGGGCGTGGCGATCATCTCCACGTCCCACGGTCTCCTGACCGGTCAGCAGGCAGGCAAGAAGGGCGTAGGTGGGGAAGTCCTCGCCTACGTCTGGTAGTCGGGAAAGGAAGGAAAGCTCATGTCGCGAATCGGCAAGCTCCCCATCCAGGTTCCCGCCGGTGTGGACGTCACCATCGATGGCCGTACGGTCGCCGTGAAGGGCCCCAAGGGTTCCCTCTCCCACACCGTTGCCGCCCCGATCGAGATCGTTAAGGGCGAGGAAGGCGTTCTGAACGTCACCCGTCCCAACGACGAGCGTCAGAACAAGGCCCTGCACGGCCTGTCCCGCACGCTGGTGGCGAACATGATCACCGGCGTGACCCAGGGTTACGTCAAGGCGCTCGAGATCAGCGGTGTCGGTTACCGCGTCGCCGCGAAGGGCTCCAACCTGGAGTTCCAGCTCGGCTACAGCCACTCGATCCTGGTGGAGGCGCCCGAGGGCATCTCCTTCAAGGTCGAGTCGCCGACCAAGTTCTCGGTCGAGGGTATCGACAAGCAGAAGGTCGGCGAGGTCGCCGCAAACATCCGCAAGCTGCGGAAGCCCGACCCGTACAAGGCCAAGGGTGTCAAGTACGCCGGCGAGGTCATCCGCCGCAAGGTCGGAAAGGCGGGTAAGTAAGCCATGGCATACGGTGTAAAGATTGCCAAGGGTGACGCGTACAAGCGCGCCGCCATCAAGCGCCGCCACATCCGCGTCCGCAAGCACGTCTCCGGCACGCCGGTACGTCCGCGCCTGGTCGTGACGCGCTCCAACCGCAACATCGTTGCGCAGGTCATCGACGACATCGCGGGCCACACGCTCGCGTCGGCGTCGACCCTGGACACCTCGATTCGTGGTGGCGAGGGTGACAAGAGCGCCCAGGCCAAGCAGGTCGGCGCGCTTGTCGCCGAGCGTGCGAAGGCTGCCGGCGTCGAGACCGTCGTGTTCGACCGTGGTGGCAACAGGTACGCCGGGCGCATTGCCGCTCTGGCTGACGCCGCCCGCGAAGCCGGGCTGAAGTTCTAAGCCCCGGTTCCGGGACTAACGGACGTAACAGAGAGAGGTAAATCCAATGGCTGGACCCCAGCGCCGCGGAAGCGGTGCCGGTGGCGGCGAGCGGCGGGACCGGAAGGGTCGCGACGGTGGCGCTGCCGCCGAGAAGACCGCTTATGTTGAGCGCGTTGTCGCGATCAACCGCGTTGCCAAGGTTGTCAAGGGTGGTCGCCGCTTCAGCTTCACCGCGCTGGTCGTGGTGGGCGACGGTGACGGCACCGTAGGTGTCGGATACGGCAAGGCCAAGGAAGTTCCCGCGGCCATCGCCAAGGGCGTTGAAGAGGCCAAGAAGAACTTCTTCAAGGTTCCGCGTATCCAGGGCACCATCCCGCACCCGATCACGGGCGAGAAGGCCGCGGGCGTCGTCCTGCTCAAGCCTGCTTCCCCCGGTACCGGCGTTATCGCCGGTGGCCCGGTGCGTGCGGTGCTCGAGTGCGCCGGCGTTCACGACATCCTGTCGAAGTCGCTCGGCTCGTCCAACGCGATCAACATCGTGCACGCGACCGTGGCGGCCCTCCAGGGCCTGCAGCGTCCCGAGGAGATCGCGGCTCGCCGTGGTCTGCCCCTCGAGGACGTCGCCCCCGCGGCTCTGCTTCGTGCACGTGCGGGAGCGGGTGCGTAATGTCCCGTCTCAAGATCACGCAGACGAAGTCGTACATCGGTACTAAGCAGAACCACCGTGACACGCTGCGTTCGCTCGGGCTCAAGCGCCTGAACGACGTGGTCGTCAAGGAGGACCGTCCCGAGTTCCGCGGAATGGTGCACACCGTCCGCCACCTCGTCACGGTTGAGGAGGTCGACTGACATGGCGGAGAACAACCCGCTGAAGGTTCACAACCTCCGGCCCGCCCCGGGCGCCAAGACCGCCAAGACCCGTGTGGGTCGTGGTGAGGCGTCCAAGGGTAAGACCGCTGGTCGTGGTACCAAGGGCACCAAGGCCCGTTACCAGGTTCCGCAGCGCTTCGAGGGTGGGCAGATGCCCCTCCACATGCGTCTCCCGAAGCTCAAGGGCTTCCGGAACCCGTTCCGCACCGAGTTCCAGGTTGTGAACCTGGACAAGCTCGGCGCTCTCTACCCCGAGGGTGGAGAGGTCACTGTCGCCGATCTGGTCGACAAGGGCGCGGTTCGCAAGAACAGCCTCGTCAAGGTCCTGGGCCAGGGCGAGATCTCCGTGGCGCTGCAGGTGACGGTTGACGCCGTCTCCGGCTCCGCCAAGGAGAAGATTGCCGCTGCCGGCGGCACCGTCACCGAGCTCGTCTGAGACGAGTTCAGTGGCTGAAAGCTGAAATCCGACCGGGGATGCCTCCCAAAAGGGGCATCCCCGGTTGGTCGTTCCTAGGGGGGCGCATCCGCCGGTAAGGTGGCGTGCACTGTTGCTGTAAACATAGGGGGTTCTGCCCCCTTGGCCGATCGGTCTGCACCACTAAGATCGTTCGGATTTGCCTGACTACTTATCCGTCGATCCTCAATACCGTCACCTCTGACGCAGTAGCGCGGGGGTCGCAGGAGGCACCGTGCTCACCGCGTTCGCCCGGGCGTTCAAGACGCCCGACCTGCGCAAGAAGCTGCTCTTCACACTCGCCATCATCGTGCTGTACCGGCTCGGGTCACATATCCCGGTCCCGGGCGTGAATTACCAGAACGTACAGATCTGTGTCGATGCGGCCCAGAAGGGCAACAACAGCCTGTTCGGCCTGGTGAACATGTTCAGTGGTGGCGCGCTGCTGCAGATCACCATCTTCGCGCTCGGCATCATGCCGTACATCACGGCGAGCATCATCCTGCAGCTGCTGACCGTGGTCATCCCGCGTCTGGAGGCCCTCAAGAAGGAGGGTTCGGCCGGCACGGCGAAGATCACCCAGTACACGCGTTACCTCACGGTGGCTCTCGCCGTGCTGCAGGGCACCGGCCTGGTGGCCACCGCCCGCAGTGGTGCGCTCTTCAGTGGCTGCCAGGTTGCCGACCAGATCGTCCCGAACCGCTCGATCTTCACCACCATCGTCATGGTGGTCACCATGACCGCGGGTACCGCGGCCGTCATGTGGCTCGGTGAGCTCATCACCGACCGCGGCATCGGCAACGGCATGTCGATCCTGATGTTCATCTCGATCGCCGCCGGCTTCCCGGGCGCCCTGTGGGCCATCAAGGAGAGCGGCAAGCTCGCCAAGGGCTGGATCGAGTTCAGCACGGTCATCCTGATCGGCTTCGTGATGGTCGCCCTCGTCGTCTTCGTCGAGCAGGCCCAACGCCGTATCCCCGTGCAGTACGCGAAGCGAATGATCGGGCGGAGGTCGTACGGCGGTACGTCCACATACATCCCGCTCAAGGTGAACCAGGCGGGTGTGATTCCCGTCATCTTCGCGTCGTCGCTGCTCTACATCCCGGCGCTGATCGCTCAGTTCAGCAGTGGCACCTCGGGCTGGAAGACATGGATCGAACAGCACTTCGTCAAGGGTGACCACCCGTACTACATCGCGACGTACTTCCTGTTGATCGTGTTCTTCGCCTTCTTCTATGTGGCGATCTCGTTCAACCCCGAGGAAGTCGCCGACAACATGAAGAAGTATGGTGGCTTCATCCCAGGTATCCGTGCTGGTCGACCGACGGCTGAGTATCTGAGCTATGTGCTCAACCGGATCACCTGGCCGGGATCGCTGTACCTGGGTCTGATTGCTCTTGTTCCGACGATGGCGTTGGCAGGCTTCGGAGGCGCGAACCAGAACTTCCCGTTCGGCGGGACGAGCATCCTGATCATCGTGGGTGTGGGTCTGGAGACCGTGAAGCAGATCGAGAGCCAGCTCCAGCAGCGCAATTACGAAGGGTTCCTCCGCTGATGCGAATCGTCCTCGTCGGACCGCCCGGTGCCGGCAAGGGAACGCAGGCCGCGTACCTTGCCAGGAACCTGTCGATCCCGCACATCTCCACGGGCGACCTCTTCCGCGCCAACATCAGCCAGGGCACCGACCTGGGTGTACAGGCCAAGGCCTACATGGACGCGGGTGAACTGGTCCCCGACGAGGTCACCATCGCCATGGCCAAGGACCGGATGGAACAGCCGGACGCCGAGAACGGCTTCCTGCTGGACGGCTTCCCGCGCAACGTCTCGCAGGCCGAGGCGCTGGACGCGATGCTGAAGGCCGAGGGCATGACGCTGGACGCGGTGCTCGACCTGGAGGTCCCCGAGGACGAGGTCGTCAAGCGGATCGCGGGCCGCCGCATCTGCCGCAACGACTCCAGCCATGTCTTCCATGTCACGTACTCCGCGCCGAAGACCGAGGGTGTCTGCGACACCTGCGGCGGCGAGCTGTACCAGCGTGACGACGACTCCGAGAAGACCGTGCGCAAGCGGCTCGAGGTCTACCACACGCAGACCGAGCCGATCATCGACTACTACCGGGCGCAGAACCTGGTGGTCACCATCTCCGCGCTGGGCAAGGTCACCGAGGTGACCCGGCGTGCGATGGACGCGCTGAAGAAGTCCGGCGAGGACGAGACGAACGACAAGGGCTGAGCAGTACCGCAGTACCTTCTGTACGGCCGCGGTGTCCGGTGGGCGCCGCGGCCGTACTGTTGAGCAGAGACACATCAGACGTGGAAGGCAAGTGCATGGTGCAGATCAAGACCCCGGAGCAGATCGCGAAGATGCGCGAGGCGGGGCTGGTCGTGGCCGCCATCCACGCGGCGACGCGTGAGGCCGCGGTGCCGGGCGCGAGCACCAGGGATCTGGACGAGGTCGCCCGCAAGGTGATCGCCGACCACGGTTCGAAGTCCAACTTCCTCGGCTACGGCGGGTTCCCCGCGACGATCTGCACCTCGGTCAACGAGGTCGTCGTGCACGGCATCCCGGACGAGAAGACCGTCCTCAAGGACGGCGACATCATCTCCATCGACGCCGGCGCGATCATCGACGGCTGGCACGGCGACGCCGCGTACACCGCCTTCGTCGGCAGTGGGCACGCGCCGGAACTGATCGAACTCTCCAGGGTCACCGAGGAGTCGATGTGGGCCGGCATCGCCGCCATGAAGAACGGCAACCGGCTGATCGACGTCTCCCGAGCCATCGAGACGTACATCCGCCGCCAGCCGCGTCCCGCCACCGGCAAGTACGGGATCATCGAGGAGTACGGCGGCCACGGCATCGGCACCGAGATGCACATGGACCCGCATCTGCTGAACTACGTCTCCAGGAAGCGGGGCAAGGGCCCGAAGCTGGTCCCCGGCTTCTGCCTGGCGATCGAGCCGATGGTCTCGCTCGGCACCCCGCACACCGAGGTCCTGCAGGACGACTGGACGGTCATCACGACCGATGGCACCTGGTCCTCGCACTGGGAGCACTCGGTGGCACTGACGGAGGAGGGCCCGCTGGTGCTGACGGCCCCCGACTGTGGCAGGGCGAAGCTGGCGGAGCTGGGCATCACGGCCGCGCCGGACCCGCTGGCCTGAGCCCGGTCGGCGGACGCCCTTCGCGACGCGGAGGTGCCCCGCTTGCGTCGGCGTAACGATCTCCGGTAGTGGGCAGACTTGCCGGATTCGTCTTTTCGAGGGGCCTGTCGTAGACTGATGCGTCGGCTCTCGTGTACCCGTGTGTCTCCATACGGCCGCCTGAGTCGATCAAGGTAGCCGATTCGAAAGGCGAAGCGTGGCCAAGAAGCAAGGTGCCATCGAAATTGAGGGCACCGTGATCGAGTCCCTCCCGAACGCCATGTTCAAGGTGGAACTCCAGAACGGTCACAAGGTCCTCGCGCACATCTCCGGCAAGATGCGGATGCACTACATCCGAATCCTCCCGGACGACCGGGTCGTCGTGGAGCTCTCTCCGTACGACCTGACGCGTGGCCGGATCGTCTACCGGTACAAGTAGATCTTGCCGCGCCCCATTCTGTGGGGTGCCGGCACTGACCCGGAGAACCTGACATCCAATGAAGGTCAAGCCGAGCGTCAAGAAGATCTGCGACAAGTGCAAGGTGATCCGCCGTCACGGCCGGGTCATGGTCATCTGCGACAACCTGCGCCACAAGCAGCGCCAGGGCTGACGCACGACCACCTGCACTCGCAGTTCTTCGCGCGACGCACGTAAACGAGTACATACGCAGATCCCGCCTGGCTTCGGCCGGCGATACCCCCGGTGGAGGCCGGGGACCTGGTCCGTACCACCCTCCTTTTTCACCAAGGGTCGGCGGCCACGGAACGGCTCTGCGGAAGACCTCCGATATTCAACAGGAGCCATGAATGGCACGCCTTTCCGGCGTTGACCTCCCGCGCGAAAAGCGCGTCGAGATCGCCCTCACCTACGTCTTCGGCATCGGGCGCACCCGGTCCAAGGAAGCCCTTGCGGCCACCGGTGTCGACCCCAACACCCGCGTTCGTGATCTGCCCGAAGAGGACCTGGTAAAGCTCCGCGAGTACGTGGACGCCAACCTCAAGACCGAGGGTGACCTCCGTCGCGAGGTCCAGTCGGACATTCGCCGCAAGATCGAGATCGGCTGCTACCAGGGTCTGCGGCACCGCCGTGGCCTGCCGGTCCACGGTCAGCGCACCAGCACGAACGCTCGTACCCGCAAGGGCCCGCGTCGCGCCATCGCCGGTAAGAAGAAGCCGGGCAAGAAGTAGTCCTCAGCCGGACGCTCATCAGCGGTCTTCGCTGTAGGACCGACCACCTCCCGTAGGAGATATAGATGCCCCCCAAGGGTCGTCAGGGCGCTGCCAAGAAGGTGCGCCGCAAGGAAAAGAAGAACGTCGCTCACGGGCACGCCCACATCAAGAGCACGTTCAACAACACGATCGTTTCGATCACCGACCCCTCGGGCAACGTGATCTCCTGGGCCTCCGCCGGCCACGTCGGCTTCAAGGGCTCGCGCAAGTCCACCCCCTTCGCCGCGCAGATGGCCGCCGAGTCGGCCGCCCGCCGCGCGCAGGAGCACGGCATGCGCAAGGTCGACGTCTTCGTCAAGGGTCCCGGCTCCGGCCGTGAGACCGCGATCCGCTCCCTCCAGGCCACTGGCCTCGAGGTCGGCTCGATCCAGGACGTCACCCCCACCCCGCACAACGGCTGCCGCCCCCCGAAGCGCCGCCGCGTCTGACCCTCTTCTGAGGGTTTTGACTTTTTCGGGCGGTACGGCGCTTCGGTGCCGTATCGCCCGTACCCTTGTTCCGTTGGCATCAAATAGTGGGTGCCAAGACTGGAGGCATTTCTCATGCTTATCGCTCAGCGTCCCTCGCTGACCGAAGAGGTCGTCGACGAGTACCGCTCGCGGTTCGTGATCGAGCCCCTCGAGCCGGGCTTCGGCTACACCCTCGGCAACTCGCTTCGCCGTACGCTCCTCTCCTCGATCCCCGGCGCTGCTGTCACCAGCATCCGGATCGACGGTGTCCTGCACGAGTTCACCACCGTGCCGGGCGTCAAGGAGGACGTCACCGACCTCATCCTGAACATCAAGCAGCTGGTCGTCTCCTCGGAGCACGACGAGCCGGTCGTGATGTACCTGCGCAAGCAGGGTCCCGGCCTGGTCACCGCTGCTGACATCGCCCCGCCGGCCGGCGTCGAGGTCCACAACCCGGACCTCGTTCTCGCGACGCTGAACGGCAAGGGCAAGCTGGAGATGGAGCTGACCGTCGAGCGCGGTCGCGGCTACGTCTCCGCCGTGCAGAACAAGCAGGTGGGCCAGGAGATCGGCCGTATTCCGGTCGACTCCATCTACTCGCCGGTGCTCAAGGTCACGTACAAGGTCGAGGCGACCCGTGTCGAGCAGCGCACCGACTTCGACAAGCTGATCGTCGACGTCGAGACCAAGCAGGCCATGCGTCCGCGTGACGCCATGGCGTCGGCCGGTAAGACCCTGGTCGAGCTGTTCGGTCTGGCGCGTGAGCTCAACATCGACGCCGAGGGCATCGACATGGGCCCGTCCCCGACGGACGCCGCGCTCGCCGCCGATCTCGCCCTGCCGATCGAGGAGCTCGAGCTCACCGTTCGGTCGTACAACTGCCTCAAGCGCGAGGGCATCCACTCCGTGGGTGAGCTCGTGGCGCGTTCCGAGGCGGACCTGCTCGACATCCGCAACTTCGGTGCGAAGTCGATCGACGAGGTCAAGGCGAAGCTGGCCGGCATGGGCCTGGCGCTCAAGGACAGCCCGCCCGGATTCGACCCGACCGCCGCGGCGGACGCCTTTGGCGCGGACGACGACGCGGATGCCGGTTTCGTGGAGACCGAGCAGTACTAGTACGCCTCCGGCTGGGGTGCCCGGGTTTCTGGGTGCCCCGGACCGGGGTCCAAGCCCTGTCCTCGAACGCCGGACGGGCTTGGTTCTGTCTTCCGTAGGGCAGCCGCCTTGCGGGAACTGACACCGGTACCTGATACGGCCGGTGCAGCACACAAGGAGAAAACCATGCCGAAGCCCGCCAAGGGTGCCCGTCTGGGCGGCAGCGCTGCGCACGAGAAGCTGCTTCTCGCGAACCTCGCGAAGTCGCTCTTCGAGCACGGCCGCATCACCACGACCGAGGCCAAGGCCCGCCGCCTGCGTCCGGTCGCCGAGCGCCTGATCACCAAGGCGAAGAAGGGCGACATCCACAACCGTCGCCTGGTTCTGCAGACGATCACGGACAAGAGCATCGTGCACACGCTCTTCACCGAGATCGCTCCGCGGTACGCCGAGCGCCCGGGTGGCTACACCCGTATCACCAAGATCGGCGGCCGTCGTGGCGACAACGCCCCGATGGCTGTGATCGAGCTGGTCGAGGGTGAGATCGCGAAGAAGGCGACCGTTGCCGAGGCCGAGGCCGCTGCCAAGCGCGCGGTCAAGGAAGACGCCCTCAAGAAGGACGAGGTCGTCAAGGACGAGGTCGTCGAGGACGCGGCTCCGGCTGAGGCCGGGGAGTCCGAGTCCAAGGACGCCTGAGGCTCCGCCTCTGTGAGCGGGCTCGCCCCTTGAGGGGCGGGCCCGCTTTCGCGTTCGCGAGTTCTTGGGTGCGCGCCGCCCTGAGAGGATCTGTTGCGTGAGTGATGAAGTTGAGCCCGGGCACGTCCGGCTGCGGCTGGATCTGTCGTACGACGGCAAGGACTTCTCCGGGTGGGCCAAGCAGCCCAGTGGCCGGCGGACCGTCCAGGGGGAGATCGAGGACGCGCTGCGTACGGTGACGCGGTCCTCGACGACGTACGAACTGACCGTCGCCGGGCGGACCGACGCGGGTGTGCACGCGCGCGGGCAGGTCGCGCACGTCGATCTGCCGCAGGACGTGTGGGACGAGCACCGGGAGAAGCTGCTGAAGCGGCTCGCGGGGCGGCTCTCCCGCGATGTACGGATCTGGCGCGCGGCCGAGGCGCCCGCGGGGTTCAACGCACGCTTCTCGGCCGTCTGGCGGCGGTACGCGTACCGCGTGACGGACAACCCCGGGGGCGTCGATCCGCTGCTGCGCGGTCATGTGCTGTGGCACGACTGGCCGTTGGACGTGGCGGCGATGAACGCGGCCGCGGCCGGTCTGGTCGGAGAGCACGACTTCGCGGCGTACTGCAAGAAGCGCGAGGGCGCCACGACCATTCGCACGCTGCAGCAGCTGCGGTGGGAGCGGGGCCCGGACGGGATCATCACCGCGACCGTGCGGGCCGATGCCTTCTGCCACAACATGGTGCGCTCGCTGGTCGGCGCGATGCTGTTCGTGGGCGATGGGCACCGGCCGGTGGAGTGGCCGGCGAAGGTGCTGGGCGCGGGCGTACGGGACTCGTCCGTCCATGTCGTACGCCCGCACGGGCTCACGCTCGAGGAAGTCGGTTACCCCGCCGACGAGTTGCTGGCCGCCCGCAGCCGGGAGGCCCGCAACAGGCGGACACTGCCGGGGTCAGCCGGCGGGAGCGGTGGCTGCTGCTGAGGCCTGGGCCTCGCCGCGGCGCACGATCTGGCGGAAGGTGAACTCCGCCAGGTCGTCACCGGTCTGGAAGGCCTTGCTGTCGCCCGAGGTGACGGACTTGGCCTTGGTGTAGCCGGTGGCGGTGAAGTAGGCGTACCGGCCGTAGGAGTTGGCGGTGAACCGGCAGACCGGGCCGCCCTTGCAGAAGGTGGGGACGCCCGCGCCGGGGAGCGGGGTGACATTGCCCTGGGCCTGCTGCGCGGCCTTCTTGGCCTCCGCCTCGGCCCCGAAGACCGCGACGCCGACGGTGACGGCGATGCCGTCCTTGCTGTACGTGGCGCGGAAGACCTGGTCACAGCCATTGGCTTCGAGGATCGAGCCGAGGCCGCCCTGGGTGGCCGATGCGCAGGTGCCGGTGCGGGCGGTGGCGCCCTTGCCGTAGACGCGGTCGGTCATCGTCAGCTTCTTGCCGGGGAAGAGGGTGTCGACGCTCAGCGGCGCCGTGTCCTTCTTCTCGCTTGATATGAAGTCCTTCGGGTTCGGCGGGGGCAGCGGCGCCACCGAGGAGAAGGACGGCTCGGGCTCGGTGGTGCCGCCGGGCAGGTCGGGGGGCGCGGGCAGCTCGCTGGCGTTCTTGTCCCCGGCCCGGTTGCTGTCGTCACTGTTCGACGACACGATCGCGGTCGCGACGATGCCGGCGATCGCGGCGGTCGCGAGCACGCCACCGCCGACCAGCAGCCACCTCTTGCGGCGCGTGCGTGTCTCCGCCGCCTCGGCGAGCGAGGCCCAGTCCGGTGTGTTGTCGGTCTCGGAGGTCGCGCGCAGGCCGAACGGATCCGGTTGGGCCGGAAACGGGTTGTACGGGTCCTGGCGCTGCCCGTACGGGTCCTGGCCCTGACCGCCGTACGGGTCCTGGCCCTGACCGCCGTACGGCCCTTGGTTCTGTCCCCCGTACGGGCTCTGGTTCTGTCCCCCGTACGGGTCCTCGTTCTGTCCACCGGGGCTCCACTGAGGTCCCCCCTGCCCAAAGCTCATGCCGCGCATCCTAAACCTGTTGGGCGAGGGCGGCGTCGGCGGTGAGAATCGGAGCATGGGACATCTTGAGGCCGCGCATCTGGAGTACTACCTACCGGACGGACGGGTGCTCCTCGGCGATGCCTCGTTCCGGGTGGGGGAGGGCGCGGTGGTCGCCCTGGTCGGAGCCAACGGCGCAGGCAAGACGACGCTGCTGCGGATGATGGCGGGGGAGCTGCAGCCGCACGGCGGGACGGTGAGTGTCAGCGGCGGGCTCGGGGTGATGCCGCAGTTCGTCGGCTCGGTCCGGGACGAGCGGACCGTGCGCGATCTGCTGGTGTCCGTGGCCCAGCCGCGGATCAGGGAAGCGGCCGCAGCGGTGGATGCCGCGGAGCATCTGATCATGACGGTCGACGACGAGGCCGCGCAGATGAAGTACGCCCAGGCGCTGAGCGACTGGGCGGAGGCGCGTGGGTACGAGGCCGAGACCGTCTGGGACATGTGCACGATGGCGGCGCTGGGTGTCCCGTACGAGAAGGCGCAGTTTCGCGAGCTGAAGACGCTGAGTGGGGGCGAGCAGAAGCGGCTGGTGCTCGAGGCGCTGCTGCGGGGGCCGGACGAAGTGCTGCTGCTCGACGAGCCGGACAACTATCTGGACGTGCCCGGCAAGCGGTGGCTGGAGGAGCGGCTGAAGGAGACCCGTAAGACGGTCCTCTTCGTCTCGCACGACCGGGAGCTGCTGTCGCGGGCGGCGGAGCGGATCGTGAGTGTGGAGCCGAGTCCGGCGGGGTCGGACGTATGGGTGCACGGTGGCGGCTTCGGTACGTACCACGAGGCCCGCAAGGAGCGGTTCGCGCGCTTCGAGGAGCTGAAGCGGCGCTGGGACGAGGAGCATGCCCGGCTGAAGGCGCTGGTGCTGCGGCTGCGGAACCAGGCGGCGATCAGCCCCGACATGGCGTCGCGCTACCGGGCGATGCAGACGCGCTTCAAGAAGTTCGAGGACGCGGGGCCGCCGCCGGAGCCGCCGCGCGAGCAGGAGATCCGGATGCGGCTGCGGGGCGGGCGGACCGGGGTGCGGGCGCTGACGTGCGCCGGGCTCGAGCTGACCGGTCTGATGAAGCCCTTCTCGCTGGAGGTCTTCTACGGGGAGCGGGTCGCCGTCCTCGGCTCGAACGGCTCCGGGAAGTCGCACTTCCTGCGGCTGCTGGCGGGGGAGGAGGTGGCGCACACGGGGTCGTGGAAGCTGGGGGCACGGGTGGTGCCCGGGCACTTCGCGCAGACGCACGCGCATCCCGAGCTGCTGGGGCGGACGCTGGTCGACATCCTGTGGACGGAGCACGCGAAGGACCGGGGCGGCGCGATGAGCGTGCTGCGGCGGTACGAGCTGGAGCGGCAGGGCGACCAGCCCTTCGAGAAGCTGTCGGGCGGGCAGCAGGCGCGGTTCCAGATCCTGCTGCTGGAGCTGGCGGGGACGACGGCGCTGCTGCTGGACGAGCCGACGGACAACCTGGACCTGGAGTCTGCGGAGGCGCTGCAGGAGGGGCTGGAGGCGTACGAGGGGACGGTGCTGGCGGTCACGCACGACAGGTGGTTCGCGAAGTCGTTCGACCGGTATCTGGTGTTCGGGTCGGACGGGGTGGTGCGGGAGACGACAGAGCCCGTGTGGGACGAGCGACGGGTGGAGCGGGCGAGGTGACGGGGGCGCTGCCCCAGGCCCCCCGCTCCTCAGACGCCGGAGAGGCTGAAAGACGGGGGTGCTTTTGACCCAGGTGGGGGACCGCGGGTATTCTTCTGGTTCGTTATGCGTATTGGCTTGTTCATTCTCACGTGAGAGGCCCTTACGCCGGTCCACCGGGCCGATGACCAGCGGCAGGCCCAAGGGTTGCGTCCCCGAGGTGCCGCCATGGCTGTCGTGATCGTCCGGGTGGCCTTGTCAGGACCCACTCACTGAAGAAGCGAAGGCTACGACCGTGCGTACGTACAGCCCCAAGCCCGGCGATGTCACGCGCCAGTGGCACATCATCGACGCGCAGGACATTGTCCTGGGCCGTCTGGCGACAACGGCAGCGAACCTCCTCCGGGGCAAGCACAAGCCGATCTACGCCCCCCACATGGACATGGGCGACTTCGTCATCATCATCAACGCCGAGAAGGTTCACCTCTCCGGCAACAAGAAGACCCAGAAGATGGCGTACCGCCACTCCGGGTACCCGGGTGGTCTCCGCTCCGTCCGCTACGACGAGCTGCTGGCCAAGAGCCCGGAGAAGGCTGTGGAGAAGGCCATCAAGGGCATGATCCCCAAGAACACCCTGGGTCGTCAGATGCTCTCGAAGCTGAAGATCTACGCGGGCGACCAGCACCCGCACGCTGCTCAGCAGCCGGTCCCGTTCGAGATCACCCAGGTCGCGCAGTAGTTCCGGCCACCCCCTAAGACGTACAGAAAGATCTGAGGAGAATCGTGGCCGAGACCACTGCAGAGACCGCCGTCGAGGGCACCGAGGGCGAAGAGACCTTCGCCGAGGTGACCACCTTCGAGTCGGAGACCCCCGTCGAGGGCGAGTACACCAGCGAGTCGCTGGCGTCCCGCTTCGGCGACCCCCAGCCGGCTGCCGGCCTGGGCCGTCGCAAGAACGCCATTGCCCGCGTCCGGATCGTTCCGGGCACCGGCAAGTGGAAGATCAACGGTCGCACCCTTGAGGACTACTTCCCGAACAAGGTGCACCAGCAGGAAGTCAACGAGCCCTTCAAGGTGCTCGAGCTCGACAACCGTTACGACGTCATCGCCCGCATCTCGGGTGGCGGCGTCTCCGGTCAGGCCGGCGCCCTGCGCCTCGGCGTGGCCCGTTCGCTGAACGAGGCGGACGTGGACAACAACCGCGCCCCGCTCAAGAAGGCCGGCTTCCTCTGCCGTGACGACCGTGCGGTCGAGCGCAAGAAGGCCGGTCTCAAGAAGGCCCGCAAGGCGCCGCAGTACAGCAAGCGTTAATCGCGCGCTGGCCTGTATGGCTTTTCGTTCGCCCCGGCGGCACTCCGTGCTGCCGGGGCGTTCGTTTATGGACGACCTCGGGCGTATAACGGGCTACGGCGCTCAGAGGCTTGCATTTCGGAGCATTTCGGAGGACAGCTGTGGGACGACTCTTCGGCACGGACGGCGTGCGCGGTGTCGCCAATGCGGATCTGACGGCTGAGCTCGCGCTCGGCCTGTCGGTCGCTGCGGCGCATGTGCTTGCCGAGGCGGGCACATTCGCGGGCCATCGGCCGACGGCGGTGGTCGGGCGTGACCCCCGTGCTTCGGGTGAGTTCCTGGAGGCCGCCGTCGTGGCGGGTCTCGCGAGCGCGGGCGTGGACGTCCTGCGCGTCGGTGTGCTGCCCACCCCCGCGGTGGCGTATCTCACCGGTGCGCTGGGTGCCGACCTCGGTGTGATGCTCTCCGCGAGCCACAACGCCATGCCGGACAACGGCATCAAGTTCTTCGCGCGCGGCGGGCACAAGCTGGCCGATGAGCTCGAGGACCGTATCGAGACGGTGTACGAGCAGCACCGCACCGGAGCGCCGTGGGAGCGGCCGACCGGCGCCGGTGTCGGCCGCGTGAGCGACTACGACGAGGGCTTCGAGAAGTACGTCGCGCATCTGATCGCCGTACTGCCGAACCGCCTCGACGGGCTGAAGGTCGTCCTCGACGAGGCGCACGGCGCCGCCTCCCACGTCTCGCCCGAGGCGTTCGCCCGGGCCGGGGCCGAGGTCGTCACCATCGGCGGCGAGCCGGACGGGCTCAACATCAACGACGGGTGCGGATCCACGCACCTGGGGCTGCTGAAGGCGGCCGTCCTCGAGTACGGCGCCGACTTCGGCATCGCGCACGACGGCGACGCGGACCGCTGCCTCGCCGTGGACGGCGCGGGCGAGGAGGTCGACGGCGACCAGATCCTCGCGGTGCTGGCGCTCGCCATGCGTGAGGCCGGGACGCTGCGCGGCGACACCGTCGTCGCGACCGTCATGTCCAACCTCGGCTTCAAGCTGGCGATGGAGCGCGAGGGCCTGCAGCTGGTGCAGACCGGGGTCGGCGACCGGTACGTCCTGGAGGCGATGAAGGCCGAGGGGTACGCGCTGGGCGGCGAGCAGTCCGGGCACGTCATCGTGCTCGACCACGCGACAACCGGCGACGGCACGCTCACCGGCCTGATGCTGGCGGCCCGTGTCGCCGCCACGGGCCGCTCGCTGGCCGAGCTGGCCGGGGTCATGCGGCGGCTGCCGCAGGTGCTCATCAATGTGCCGGACGTGGACAGGTCGCGGGTGAAGACCTCCGCGGAGCTGGCGACCGCCGTCGCCGAGGCGGAGCGCGAGCTGGGGGCCACCGGTCGCGTACTGCTGCGCCCGTCGGGCACCGAGCCGCTCGTACGCGTCATGGTCGAGGCGGCGGATATCGAGCAGGCGAGGTCGGTGGCGGGCTCCCTGGCGGACGCGGTCAAGTCGGCGCTGGGCTGACCCGCCGGGGCTCTGCCCCGGACCCCGCGCCTCAATCGCCGGCGAGGCCGAAAGGCCCGGCCCGGCGATTGAGGCGCGGCGCGGCCGAAGGCCGCACCCGCCTTACGGCAGCGTCGCCCTTGCTGCCGTGCGCTGCCGCTGCTTCGCCCACAGGTACTTCTGCGCCAGCAGCGTCAACGTCCCCGCCAGCACAATGCCCAGCAGGTTCAGCAGGAGTTGCTCCGTGGAGCCCCACGCCTGCTTGTACTCCGTGTAGCTGAAGGCCACCGCCGCGTTCGCCGCCGCCGGGACCGTCGTGACCGAGATCGCGACGCCGACCAGCGCGCCCGACTTCGCCGAGGTCAGCGAGAGCATCCCGGCCGCGCCCGCCAGCACCGCGACGACGAACGAGAACCAGTCGGGGCGGTAGATGAAGTTGGTGTTGGGGCGTTCGGCCTGCAGCTTGGACGCCTCGAAGAGGTTCACCGAGTCCATGAAGAAGCTGAACGCCACCGTCACCAGCATGGCGGCGGCGAAACCCACGATCAGCGCCATGAACGAGCGCCACGCCAGCCGCGGGGCGCGCTGCACCAGGGCCGTGCAGAAGCCGGCAAGCGGGCCGAACTCCGGGCCCACCGCCATCGCACCCACGATCAGGATCGCGTTGTCGAGCACCACACCGCACGCCGCGATCATCGTCGCCAGCGACAGGAACGCGATGTAGGTGAAGCTGAGCGTCGACTCCTCGTGCGTCGCGTCCTCCAGGTGCTCCCAGAGCACCGCGTCCGCGCCCTCGCCCGGAGCCTCCTCCTCCGCCTTGTCGGCGCGCCGGGACAGTGACAGGTCGATGTTCTCGACGGCGATCGAGCCGGACTCGTCGATGCCGAGCGACCGCAGGCCGCCGATCAGCTCGTCGCCCGCCTCCCGCGCCACATCGCACATCACCAGGTCCCCCGGGGGATTGCGGGCGGCTCCGGGAACGACCGCCAGGTGCGTGGTGCCGACGGTCCGCTCGACCAGGCGGAGCACTTCGGCGGTCCGGTCGGCCGGGGTGATCAGGCGCAGATGCAGCACGCGCGCGGCTCCTCAGAGTTTGCGGAGGGACAGGCGCTGGACCTTGTGGTCGGGGCCCTTGCGCAGCACCAGCGTGGCGCGGCCGCGCGTCGGTGCCACGTTCTCCAGCAGATTGGGCTTGTTGATGGTGCGCCACATCGTACGGGCGTAGTCCAGGGCCTCCTCCTCGGAGACCTGGGTGTACTTCCTGAAGTACGAGCAGGGGTTCTGGAAGGCCGTCTCGCGCAGCTTGCGGAAGCGGTTGAGGTACCAGGTCTCGATGTCCTCGGGACGCGCGTCGACGTACACGCTGAAGTCGAAGTAGTCGGCGAGACCGACCCGGGTGCGGCCGTCCTGGCCCGGCAGGGCCGGCTGGAGGACGTTGAGGCCCTCCACGATCAGGATGTCGGGGCGGCGGACGGTGAGGCGCTCGTCCGGCACGATGTCGTAGATCAGGTGGGAGTAGACCGGGGCGGTCACCTCGTCCTTGCCGGCCTTGATGTCGGCGACGAACCGGGTCAGCGCCCGGCGGTCGTACGACTCGGGGAAACCTTTCCGCGACATCAGGCCGCGCCGCTTCAGCTCCTCCATGGGGTGGAGGAAGCCGTCGGTGGTCACCAGCTCCACGCGCGGGTGCTCGGGCCAGCGGGCCAGCATCGCCTGGAGGACACGGGCGACGGTGGACTTGCCGACCGCGACCGAACCGGCCACTCCTATGACGAAGGGTGTGCCGCGCTGCGCGCCGTGACCGTTGCCGGCGTCGCCCAGGAAGGTGTTGAGGGCGCCCCGCAGTCCGGCTGTGGCCTGGACGTACAGATTGAGCAGCCGGGACAGCGGCAGGTAGACGTCCCGCACCTCGTCCAGGTCGATGACATCGCCGAGTCCGCGCAGCCGCTCGACCTCCTCGGCGGTGAGGGGGAGCGGGGTTCTGTCGCGCAGGGCGCTCCACTCCGCGCGGGTGAGGTCGACGTACGGAGTCGACGCAGGCTCGGCCCGGCGGTGGGCGCTTCGTGGCGGCGAAGAGATCACACAGACATTGTCGGGGGTCGGCGGCGGTTGTGGGTGGTGTGCTCGGTCACGCGGGCGCGACGGAGGCGACGTACTCAAGCGGGGTGCCGGGGGGACGAATCCGCCTCTACTGCCTCGGTACGGCCGTGAGGTGCGGGCGGTCCGAGGTGGCGGGCCAGCCACGGTTCCTGCGCGAGGACCGCACCGACCGTGATGCTGACGGCGATCGCGGCGCAGACCACGATCAGCCACGAGAGCATGGTGAACACCGATCCCACCGATCCGTACTCCTGCAGGCTGCGGTTGAGCGCGTGGGGCATGTAGATCCGCGCGCTGACCGACAGGACCGTCAGCGCCGCCGCCGTGAGGAAGGCGCCGGGCAGCAGCGGCAACCAGTGGACACGACCGGCCAGCAACAGGTGCTGGGTCCACCACCAGAGGGCGGTCAGAGTGATCGCGGTCACCGGCACGCCCAGCCACAGCCCGGCGCCGAAACCGTCGTGCAGGGGTCCTTGCACCAGGACGACGGCCAGCCAGGCGACGATCCAGGCCAGCCACCGCCAGACGGCGAGGCCGGCGCCCCCGCTCGGCAGGGCCCAGGCACGTCTGAAGAGCCGCTGCAGCGCCCGGCTGCACGCGGTCGCGGAGATGAGCACCATGAGAGCGCCCACCGTGCCGATCGTCTGGCCCGCGGTGCCCGGGTGCGACTGAAGAATCTGCTCCAGCTGTGCGTCCGCGTCCCCGGTGAGGCCGAAGACCGTACGCACGGAGCTGACGAGTTGATTCCGCATCCCGCTCGGGGCGAACGAGGCGACCACGAAGAGCAGAGGGATCGCGGTCAGGAAGGTCTGCGCGGCCAGACGGGTCGCGGCGTCCAGGATGTTGACGGAGCGCAGCCGCGAAATGAGGCGTGTGATGACGGGGAAGCGCGAATGTGTGTCGGCCAGCCGCCGCCCCAGACGGGCGCCCATGGCGTCGGACCACGCCCGCCACCGCGCCACGCTCCAGACCGGCAGACGGCGCTGGGTGGTTTCCGCGTGCCCGGCCGCCCCGCCCTTCGGATCCGGCCGGGACCTGTCAGCGCCGTGACGTCGCATCGCGAGGCCCTGGTCACGCGCAGGGCCGGTGAAGCGCGGCGCGTACCGGCTCGGGCCCGGCTGCGGGTACGTGTGCCGCTTCCAGGGTGGTGTTCCGCCGGCCGTCAGCCAGCCTGTGCACTGACCCGTCCGCCCTTGATCGCGTCAAGGAGAGCCTGGTGGTCGCGTTCGTTCTGGTCGGCGTAGGTCTCGGCGAACGTGTTCAGAGCGCGGTCGAAGACGTCGCCGCTGCCCAGATAGGCGGCGATGGCGATGCGGTCGCCCGACCTCGCGTGGGCGCGGGCGAGCGTGGCTCCGCACAGCTCGGCGAACAGCCCCATGCCCTGGGGCACCATCAACGACGGTTCGACGACGAACTTCCAGTCCCGCAACTGGCGTACGTAGAAGTCCCGCTCGCGGCCGTCGATCCCGTGAACCCGTTGCCAGCCGAGAAAGATGTCGCTCGCGGCCTGCATCAGCCGCTGTCCGGCCACCACTCGCTCGCCCTGTGTGGCGAACTCGCTGCTCCCGACGTGCGGAGCCAGCGCGGAGACGTCGGCCTCCTTGGCCTGGAGGAACAGCGGGTCGTCCCCGTCCCGGCCGCGCAGCAGCACGATCCAGCACCGGGTGCCGACGCTGCCGACGCCCACCACCTTGCGCGCCATGTCCACCGGGGTGAACTGCTGGATCAGGTGCTGCCGGTCCGACTGGAGGCTCTTCCGGTAGTCGTGGATCAAGCTCCGGATGATCTCCTCGAGCACGTTGCGTTCCGGGGGCGGCAGAAGATCGGCGAGCGGTGTGACGAGGGGCGGTGTAGCGGCGATCCGGCGCTCACCGTCGACGACGTGGGTGAGCTTCTCGAAAGCCTGGAGGCTGTCATGGGTGCGAGCCTTGGCCAACGACCGTGACAGCCGCTTGCGCCCCCGCTTCTGCAGCCGCCCGGACGCCAGTTCCGCCAGCTGATCGGCGTCGGACCGGGAGTACCAGACGTCGAGCGTGCGCATACCGGCGAACCGGCGCATCTGTTCGCGGTACGACCGCACGGCGGAGCGGACGATCACGCTGCGTTCCGCATCCGTGAAGCCGTTCTCCCGGCCGGCGATGACGAGACTGGCCGCCAGCCGCTTCACGTCCCATTCCCACGGTCCCGGCAGCGTCTCGTCGAAGTCGTTGATGTCGAAGAGCAGATGCCGCTCGGGGGAGGCCAGCAGGCGGAAGTTCAGCATGTGGGCGTCGCCGCACAGTTGGGCGCGCAGACCAGAGTCGATGGTCGTGGCCAGATCACCCGCCATGATCGCGGCAGCGCCCCGGTAGAAGCGGAAGGGGGATTCCGACATCCGCCCGTAGCGGATCGGGACGAGCTCCTGCACCCGCGTCGCGGACTGTTCCTCGATGACGTCCACCGGGTCCGGCCGATGCCGGGAGGGTGTGTATTCGGCGTGGGCGGACCGGGAGGCCCGCGCCCGCGCCGCCCTGCCCTTTGCCGCGCGCTCCTTGGGGGACAGCTGCACCCCTTGCGTGGCCGTCGCCGGCTTGTGGTTCATCTCGTACCCTCCTGAGCGGGTGCGTCGTCGGCCCCCACGCCCGAAGCGGCTCATCTCCAGCAAAGCGCACATCAGGCCGGACGGCACTCCGGCTCGGGAGCGCGAGGGTGCCGGGGCGGACAAGCGCGGGCCGTCAGACAAGTTCGTAGATGCTCCGGCCGACCAGCCAGAAGCCCAGCAACAGGGAGAGAGTGACGATGGCCTGGTCCTGGTGGTCCGTCATCCACGTCCGCAGTGAATCGAGTCTGGCCTGGGCCGCGCCCGGCCGGAACGTCGCGTACAACTCCATCGCCAGCAGGCTGGAGGTGGCCAGTAAGCAGTACAGCATCAGCGTCAGCCACGAGGCGGCTTGGGAGAGGTCCGCCTTCATCACGGTCGTGGCCCCCGCGGCGACGAGTCCCCAGGGCTGGAGAAGGACCGCGAGGCCTGCCGCCGTCCACGCTGAGACGTCACCCTTCGCGGGCGACGCACGGTCCCGTCGGGGACGGTCGGTTCTGCGGCGCCTGTACACCCCGTAGGCGATCAGCCCGACGCCGATGGCCAGCTTGACGGCGAGCGACGCGGTCGAGGGGGCGGAGTGCGCCTTGGGCGGTGTCCCGCCGGTGAAGAGCAGCACACAGGCGATCACCAGAACCAGGCACGCGAGCCAGGACAGAATAAAGGCGACGCCCTTGCGTACGCCCTTGTGCGCCGACAGCACCACGATGAATGCCATGACCGGAAACGGTTCGAGGGTGATCGCCAGGCCGATGAGGATGAGGTCGAGAGTCATCCGGCCTCCTCCTGCCTCCTCCGTAACCCCGCAGCGGAATCCAGCCAGACACGAATCCGGCGGACATGCGATACGGGGTCGCCCATTGGGGCGACGACCGAAGGGGGGCCCGCTCGGACAGGCGTGCCCCGACCCGAGGTGCAGACAGTTCCCCCCGGTGATGCAATGGCTGGGGCGGTGCTGGAAAGCCGCCGAACAGTTCGGAAAGCCTCCACCGTGCATGAGCCCCGGCAAGATCCGGAAGACAGGCCCCAACTTGCGAGGAGCCGACATGAGCGCCGACGAGTTCTCCGAAATGGGTCCTGTCGACTATCTGGTCGTTGAGTTTCCTGGCAACCGGATGACCGGCGAGGGCCTGCCGCTGCTCGTCGACCTGGTCGAGCGCGGAATCATCCGGATCCTCGACCTCTCCTTCGTGAGAAAAGAGCTGGACGGTTCGGTCTCCGGCCTGCAAATCGCCGACTTCGACGCCGACGGCGAACTCGACCTGACCCTCTTCGAGGGCGCGTCATCGGGTCTGCTCGGTGAGGACGATCTCCAGGACGCGGCCGCCGTTCTCGAGCCGGGGAACTCCGCAGGGATCATCGTGTACGAGAACGTGTGGGCCGGGCCGTTCGCGGCGGCCCTGCGGCGCGGCGGCGCCCAGCTGGTGGCGAGCGGACGGATTCCGGTGCAGGCTCTCCTGGCCTCGCTCGAAGCCGCCGAAGCCCGGTCCGATTCCTGAGGCAGTCCGCAGCGGCTGCTCGCGAGACAAGGACAAAGCGCATGCCTGGTCTACTCCGCGGGGTCGCCCGCACCGCCGTCGTCGCCGGGACGGCGACCGCGGTCTCCAACCGTGTATCGCGACGGCAGGCCGGCCGGTGGGCCCAACAGGACGCACCGCAGGCCGCCCCGCAGCAGCCGGCCGCTGCGGCGCCCGAGCCCCCGCCCGCCCCCTCGATGGAGAGCAAGATTTCCCAGTTGAAGGACCTCGGCGAGCTCAAGACGCAGGGCGTTCTCACCGAGGCCGAGTTCGAGGCTCAGAAAAGCCGGATACTCAACTCCTGAACGAACTCCCTGATCGGAGTCAGCCATGGACCGATATCCCCCCATCGCCGACCATGGTCTGATTGGTGATCTGCAGACCGCTGCTCTTGTCTCCTCCCAAGGCGTCATCGACTGGTTCGCGGCTCCCCGGTTCGATTCTCCGAGTGTTTTCGCCGCACTGCTCGACCATGACCGCGGCGGCTACTTCCTCTTCGCCCCGGACGATGCCAACTCGGTCTGCAAACAGCTCTATTACCCGGACACGGCAGTCCTGGTCACCCGGTTCATGTCGCCCGAGGGCGTCGGTGAGGTCCTCGACTACATGCCGCCGGGCCGGATACTCACGCCGACGGACCGCCACACACTGGTGCGCATCGTACGGTCCGTACGCGGCACCGTGCGGTTCTCTCTGAAGTGCGCACCGCGGTTCGACTACGGGCGGGCCACCCATGAGCTCGAACTGCGCCCGGAGGCGGCGGCATTCCGGGCGCCGGCGCAGACCGGCTACCTCCAGGCCACCTTCTCCCTGGAACGCGAGGGGCTGGACGTCCGGGGCGAGGTCACCCTCAACGAGGGCGAGTCGGCTGCCGCAGCCTTCACCGTCTGTGACCCGGACGGTGAGCTGCCCGCCCCCATCACCGTGGAGGCGCTCAACGACCAGCTCTTCGAAGTGGGCGATTTCTGGCAGAACTGGCTGCGCACTTCGCGGTACAACGGCCGGTGGTCGGACATGGTCAACCGCTCCGCCATCACCCTGAAGCTGCTCACCTACGCCCCCACGGGGGCTCCGGTCGCCGCGGCGACCATGGGTCTTCCCGAACAGGTCGGGGGCGAGCGCAACTGGGACTACCGGTACACCTGGATTCGCGACGGGTCGCTGTCGGTGCGGGCGCTGCTGGACCTCGGGTTCGTCGACGAGGCGGCCCGCTTCACGCGCTGGATCGGCGACCGGATGCGCGATCGCTCGGACCTGCCCGGCGAACGTCTGCAGATCATGTACCGGGTCGACGGAGATCCCGACATCCCCGAGGAGATCCTCGACCACTTCGAGGGATACCGCGGCTCGTCCCCGGTGCGGGCCGGGAACGCCGCCATGGACCAGCTGCAGCTCGACATCTACGGCGAGGCGCTCTACGCCCTGGCCGAAGGCCGCGAGGTGGGAAGCCAGACCGGATACCACGGCTGGAAAGGTCTCGCCTCGGTGCTCGACTGGCTCGCCGACTCCTGGGACCGCCCGGACGAGGGCATCTGGGAAACCCGCGGCGGCCGCAAGGACTTCACCTACAGCCGGGTGATGTGCTGGGTCGCCTTCGACCGCGGACTGACTCTGGCGCGGGAGTTCAGCCGGCCCGCCGACATCGCCCGCTGGACCGCCGCACGCGACGCCATCCTCGATCAGGTGATGGAACGGGCGTGGAGCGACAAGGAGCAGGCCCTCGTCCAGCACTACGACGGTGACGTCATGGACGCCTCCCTGCTGCTCATTCCGCGGGTCGGGTTCCTGGCCCGCAAGAGCCCCGGCTGGCTGTCCACGCTCGACGCCATGGACCGCAAGCTCGTCTCGGACAGCCTGGTATACCGCTACGATCCGGCGGCTTCCCCGGACGGTCTGCGCGGCTCTGAGGGCACGTTCAGCCTCTGTACGTTTCTCTACGTCGACGCGCTCGCGATGGCCGGCCGGCTCAGTCAGGCTCGCTATGCGTTCGAGAAGATGCACACGTACGCCAACCATGTGGGTCTGTTCGCCGAGGAGATCGGCCCGAGCGGTGAGCAACTCGGCAATTTCCCGCAGGCGTTCACCCATCTCTCGCTCATCATGGCCGCCACCACCCTCGACGGGGCGATCGACCGGGAACAGGGTCGCTGACCGTCCATGGCAGCGGACTCAGGCCCCGAGTCGGGCCCTTCGCTCGAGGCGGCCGAGTTCCGTGCCCTGTACGAGCGCGTACGGCGCGACGCGCGGGCAGGCACGGCAGGCCGGGGAGCCTTGGACGACATCGCCGCGGCAACGGTGCGGGAGGCGGCCCGCGAAGTGAGGACGGGCCGGACGGTGACCCTGGCAGCAGCCGTGGAGAGCGTGCCGGGGCCGGACAACCCCGACGCCTGCTGCCACCGGATGACCGGCGCGGTCGCCGGCGAGATCGGGACCGGGCTCCAGTTCGCGAGGGACCGCTTCGCCATGAATGTGCACGGCGACGCCGACAGCCACATCGACGCCCTGTGTCACGTCGTCTACGACGGCACTCTCCACGGCGGGGTATCCGCCGACACGTTGACCACGGACGGAGCGGAGGCGCTGTCCATCGATGTGGCGCGCAACGGGATCGTCGGCCGAGGCGTACTGCTCGACATACCCAGGCTGCGAGGGGTGCCGTGGCTCGAGCCGGGCGACCATGTCACCGGGGAGGACCTGGCCGCGGCAGAGACGGCGCAGCACATCGAGGTCGGCGAGGGGGACCTGCTCTTCGTCAGGGTCGGCCACCCCCGCCGCCGCGCCGAGCTCGGAGCATGGAATACGGCGAAGGCACGGGCCGGCCTCCACCCCACCGCCATGACGTTTCTGGCCGACCGGGGCGTCGCCGTGCTCGGCGGTGACGGGAACAACGACACTGCCCCCAGCTCTGTCGACGGTGTCGGCTTCCCCGTGCACGTCCTCGGTGTGCACGCCATGGGGCTGCATCTTCTGGACTACCTGCAGTTCGAGGGCCTGGTGCCGCTCTGCGAGGAGGAGGACCGCTGGTCGTTCCTCTGCGTGATCGCCCCTCTCCGGCTTCCTGGGGCTACCGGGTCTCCCGTGAATCCGATCGCGATCGTGTGAGACGGCTCGGAAGTCCGGCGGGCAGCAGCTCGGTCGTGACGAGGGCGACCACCGCCGCCAGGATCACCACCGGAACCGTCGCGGAGTTTCCGAGCAGCATGACCACGAGCACCACGCTGCTGACCGGCAGCCGCATGACGCTGGTGAGGGCAGCCGCCATACCCCCGGCCACTCCCGGTACGACGCCCAGGCCGGGCAGGGGCGACAGCAGCACCCCCACCGCCGCGCCCAGGAACAGAGACGGAAACACCGGACCGCCGCGCAGGCTGCCCAGACAGAGGGCGTAGGCGAGCGATTTGAAGAGCACCACGGCCAGCAGCGCACCGACCCCCCAGGCATGGGGATCGGAGGCCATGTCGGCGAGCGTGGCCTGTCCGGACGAAGCGACGTCCACCGGGGTGCGGCCGGTGATGACCGCGTACAGGGCGGCGCAGCCACCGGCGGCCACCGCGCAGACAACCGTCCTGGTGAACGTGCGCGCTGCCACGAACGCGGCGGTCAGCCGTCCGCCGGCGATCGCCAGGTGCATCAGCACGGCGATGGCCACAGCCATCAGAATCGACCAGAACACGTCCCCGGTGTCCAGACGCGGGGGCGACTCCGGGAACTTCAGAGCGAGGCTGCCCGTGTCCAGCCCGGTCCAGCGCCCGAATCCGGTGAACACCAGGGCTCCCACTCCGCTCGACAGCAGAGCGGGGAGCATGATCGCGAACAGCTGCGGACCTCCCACTCCCACCACCTCGATGAGCAGCACCGCGGCGATGAGCGGACTGCCGAAAATCACCGAGATCGCCGCCGCGGCGCCGGCCGCGCCCAGCAGGGCGGTGCTCTTCGCAGTGGCGGGGGCGCGGGCGAGATCCCTGAAGAGCAGGGCCAGACCACCGCCGAGGGCGATCAGCGGCGCCTCCGGTCCCAGGACAGCGCCGAGCGGGAGGCTCGCCGCCGCCGCGATCACCACTCCGGGCAGCGCGGCTGTCGATGCTCCTCCGGCGTGCAGGCCGGACGCCGGGATGTGGCCTCCCGCGCCGGGCAGATGGGTGACGACCAGCCCCACGATGACTCCGGCGACCAGGAGCAGCGGCAGGGGCCACCACGACGGCGGGGTGTCCCAGCCCAGGGCCTGCGGCAGATCCGCCCACAGCACGTGTTCGAGTTCCTGGAGGCCGGCGAGGAACCAGAAAGCCACGAGGGAGATCGGAATGCCGATCAGGCCGCTGAGGACCAGCGCCTTGAGGTAGCCGGGGGTGCGCAGCACGTCCCGCAGCAGGGCGGTCTCCTGTGGCTGCGCCGGGGTGTCGGAAGCTGCGGGCCGGTCGCTCGGCGCCGTCATGGAATCCTTCCTTCCCGGTCACCACCGCGGCCGGCGGTCATGGTTCACGCTCCGCAGAGCCCGGGGCGGATCGTCGCCGTTCCAGCCCCATCTGAACCGCTCCGAAGACGACCTTGGCGATCAGGCCCACCAGGATCAGGTCCATGAGCATCTGCACCATGGTCAGCACACGGGCCGGTCCCGAGGTGGGCACGATGTCGCCGAAGCCGACGGTGGCGAACACGGTGACGGTGAAATACAGCGCGTCGGTACGGCTCAACTGTTCGTTGAAGGACGATGCCTGCTCCCAGGCCATCAGGAAGTACGCGGCGGCGAACAGCAGCAGGAACAGGGGCACAGCCGTGGCCAGTGCCTCGATCGCGCGCAGCGGGGGATGCTCGGAACCGATGATGGCCATCGTCTGCCAGGCGACCAGAGCCCCGAACGCCAGCAGCCCCAGGACCAGTGCCGTCAGCGTGCCGACGCCGAGGTCGCTGTCCAGCGGAAGCAGGTAGTACAAGGCGGTGAGCAGAACGACGACGACAGCCGAGCGCAGCAACGAAACGAAGAGCAGGCGGCGGCGGTGCCGTCGGCTGCGGGCGCCGTCCCCGTCGGCTGTCACGACGGCCGGGCCAGGGCGTCCCCGCCGGGCCGCGCGGCCGGGTCCCGTGAGCCGGCGTCGTCCAGGAACTCACGGAGTGCGAAGGCCGCCAGGACGGCGACAGCAATCCAGAGCACGACTTGCGTGGTCGGGTACGACCAGGTGGCCAGGACAAGCGCCGCGGCCAGCAGGATGGCCCCGCCGGTCCAGCGCTTGTAGCGGTGGACGAACGATCCCACCGGACCCAGGCGCCCCTCCGCCGAGGTGGCTCCGCGCACCGCGCCGATCCCGGCGACACAGGCACGGCGCACCGTGACCGCGGCCCTGGAGGGCCCGATGAGGAAGGCGCCGATGGCGGTCACCAACGCAACGGCGGCCACGGCACGCACCGTTGCGCGCAGGAATCTGACGAGTGTGTCGAAGACCGATGCCGCAGCCGGCTCGTACACGCCCGGCGGCAGCCGGTCGAGGTAGATGCCCCGGAAGACGGTGAGGCTGGTGCCGAGCAGCATCGAAGGGGAGCTCTCCGGTGGATCCGGCTCGGATACGTGGGGTGCCATGGAGCGCTCCTGCGTCTGGTCCCGTGGGGCCGCGAGCGGCGGATCAGTCCGCCGCTCGTTCAGGAAAAGCGCTCCGTGCGAATACCGCGACCGGAGGTGAGCCCCCGGCTGTCAGGGCTGCGCCGGCCGTGGGGCGGCGCACAGCGCCCAGATGATGAAGAGGTCGATGGCGATGAGCACGATGGCCCAGAAGGGGTAGTAGGGCAGCCACAGGAAGTTCGAGATCATGGCCAGGCCCGCTACCGCCACACCGATGACCCGTGCCCAGACCTCTCCCCTGAACAGGGCGAGTCCGGTGAGTACGAGGATGATGCCGAGGATCAGATGGACCCAGCCCCACCCGGTCAGGTTGAACTGGAACGAGTAATTGCGGGTGGTGACGAACACGTCGTCCTTGGCGATGGCTGCGATGCCGTTGAAGATGGCCATGATCCCGCCAAAGATCATCAGGACGGCGGCGAACACCATCCATCCACCGGCGAAGCCTCTGCCGCCGTGCGCCGTGTCGCCTTCTCGGACGCCTGCGTGAGTAGCCATGGTGCGTCCCCCTTCGGGTAGTAGGGCCAACTAGCCGGAGCGGCCCGTTGGTCCGATCGGCTTGATTCCAGCGTCCACCCCTGGGGCGTGGCCCGCACCACGGGCGGCTCCGCCCCGGTCGCCCGTTGGCCGCGGACAAGCGGGAAGATACGTTCGAAGTGCGGCCGATTCGCGTAGGGACAGGCCCGGGCGAGAGGCAGGGCCGGGCCGGCGGCCACATTCTCGACCGGCTGAACCGACAGCTGGGCCGACCGGGCGAAGAACGGCCGCCAAACGGCCCAACGGGAGCCGGGGGAGCGTGCCGCCTCCCGCCCGCCGGTGATTCTGTGACGAGCCGGCCCGACCGGTGCTGCGGCCCGCGGGACCGGGGCCACGCTCCGAGGAGGCACACCATCGTGAATCCCACCGCAGGCGCGGCACAGGGCGTGATCCCCGCGCACCTGCTGAAAGGCCAGAAGGCGCTCGTCACGGGCGCCAACTCCGGTATCGGCAGGGCGACCGCCATCGGACTGGGCCGGGCCGGTGCCGACGTGGTCGTGAACTACGTGGCCGATCGCGACGCCGCCGAGCAGGTCGTCGACGAGATCAAGGGCTTCGGGGTGCGTGCCGCGGCGTACGAGGCCGACGTGTCCCAGGAGGACCAGGTCATCGCCATGGTCGACGGGATGGTCCAGGAGTTCGGAACGATCGACATCCTGGTGGCCAACGCGGGCCTGCAGCGGGACGCCCGGCTCACCGACATGACACTCGCCCAGTGGCAGAAGGTGCTGGACGTCAACCTCACCGGACAGTTCCTGTGTGCCCGGGAGGTGACGAAGGAGTTCCTGCGGCGCGGTGTCGTCCCGGAGGTGTCGCGCGCGGCCGGGAAGATCATCTGTATGAGCTCGGTGCATCAGCTCATCCCCTGGGCGGGGCACGTGAACTACGCCTCGTCCAAGGGCGGCGTACTGATGATGATGCAGACGCTGGCGCAGGAACTCGCCCCCCAGAGGATCCGAGTGAACGCGGTCGCCCCGGGAGCCATCAGGACGCCGATCAACCGCAGCGCCTGGGAGACGCCCGAGGCCCGGAAGGACCTGCTGAGGCTGATCCCCTACGACCGCATCGGAGACCCCGATGACATCGCCTACGCCGTCGTCGGCCTCGCCTCCGACCTCATGGACTACGTGGTGGGTACCACGCTCTACGTGGACGGCGGGATGACCCTCTTCCCCGGATTCGCCACCGGCGGCTGACGCTTCTCCTCAGGCGTCACCGACGACGACCTGCGGCGACGGCAGGCTGGACCCGGTCACCGGGACGCGTACGCCCCCGGCACTCGAAGGAGACAAGGTCGTGCTCTTCGGCAGCGCGCCACCAGGGCCGGCCCGTTCGGCGTCCGGAGGCCGGGAATGATGTCCTGGGCGGTGGCCTTTCGGCTGCGGCAATATGCCAAATCAAGCCTGTGGATCATCCCGCTCTTCGGACTTCTCCTGGGCGCGATTCTCGCCCGGCTCGCCCAGGCGCTGGACGGAACGTTCCAACTGCCCGCGGAGTGGCGGTACTCCGCGTCCACGGCGAGCACCGTTCTGAGTGCCATCGTCGGGGCCATGGTCGGCCTGCTCGGATTTGTGGTGACCATCGGTGTCCTCGTCGTCCAGCAGGCGACCGGAACCCTGTCCCCCCGGTACATGCGCCTCTGGTACCGGGACCGGCTGCAGAAGTCCGTACTCGCCACGTTCGCCGGGACGTTCGCGTTCGCCTTCTCCCTCCTGCGCTCCGTCGAGGAGGACTCCGTCCCCGACTTGGGGGTCACACTCGCCGGTCTGGCCGTCGCGGTCAGCCTGCTGCTCCTGCTCATCTATCTCAACCGGTTCACCCACAACCTCAGGCCGGTGGCCATCGCCGACCTGGTCACCCGCTTCGGGGAACGTGTCCTGGCCCGGTGGGCGGCGGAGGCCGGCCTTCCCGCGGTCCAGTACGGGGAGCACGGGAAGCCCTTGCCCGGTGAGGCGAGAACCCTTGTACGGTCCGAACGGGGCGGCTCCATCCAGGCGTTCCACGTGGCAGGGCTGAAAGCCGCCGCGGTGCGCCACGGCTGTACGTTCGTACTCACGCATCCGGTCGGCGACTTCGTGCCACCCGGCACCACCCTCATCGAGGTCCACGGCGGAACCTCGCAGCCGGATCCCCGGCAGCTGACGGGACTCGTGGCCCTGGGTGTCGAGCGGACCATCGAACAGGACCCGGCCTTCGCCCTGCGCATCCTCGTCGACATCGCCATCCGGGCACTCTCCCCGGCCGTGAACGACCCCACGACCGCCGTCCAGGTCCTGGACCACATCGAGGAGTTCCTGCACGTCGTCGGCAGGAACGAACTGCGCGCCGACTACGCGATCGGCGACGACCGCGGCCGGCCGCTTCTGCTGTTTCCGGGCCGCACCTGGGAGGACTATCTCCAGCTGGCCGTCACCGAGATCCGTGATTTCGGCGCGAGGTCCACCCAGACCTGCCGGCGGCTCCGGGCCCTGCTGGAGAGCCTTCTCGACGTCCTGCCCGACCGGCACCTGGCCGCGGTGCGAGCGGAGCTGAGGCTCCTGGACGAGTCGGTTCAGCGGAACTTCACCGACCCCGCGGGCCGTGCCACGGCACAGGTCGGCGACCGTCAGGGCATCGGCGGGGGGCGCCCTCGGCCGTCAACGCCGCCCGGCTGAGCGTGCCGCGAGCGGTTCGACCGGCTGCCCGAAGCCGGTGAGCCCCCGGTACCCGTGGCGCGGTGACTCGGTCACGAGGACCCGGCTTCCGCTCTGCGAACATACAGACACGTGATGCCGGTCTCCGGTACCCGTGGGCTCGAAGGGGTTGGTATGTGCGGAATCGTGGGTTACGTCGGCGGGCAGTCGGCGCTTGATGTGGTCATCGCGGGCCTCAAGCGGCTCGAGTACCGGGGGTACGACTCGGCAGGCGTGGCCGTGCTCGCCGACGGCGGGCTGGCCGCGGCGAAGAAGGCGGGCAAGCTCGTCAATCTGGAGAAGGAGCTGGTGGGCCGGCCGCTGCCGACCGGGTCGACCGGTATCGGGCACACCCGGTGGGCCACGCACGGCGGGCCGACCGACGCCAACGCCCATCCTCACCTGGACAACGCGGGGCGCGTCGCCGTCGTACACAACGGCATCATCGAGAACTTCGCCGCCCTGCGGGCCGAGTTGGAGACGCGCGGGCACGCGCTGGAGTCCGAGACCGACACCGAGGTCGTGGCGCATCTGCTCGCCGAGTCGTTCTCGTCGTGCGGGGACCTCGCCGAGTCGATGCGGCAGGTGTGCCGGCAGCTCCAGGGCGCTTTCACGCTGGTCGCGGTGCACGCGGACGAGCCGGATGTGGTGGTGGGAGCCCGGCGGAACTCCCCGCTGGTGGTGGGCGTCGGCGACGGCGAGTCCTTCCTCGCCTCCGATGTGGCCGCCTTCATCGCGCACACGCGCTCGGCGATCGAGCTGGGGCAGGACCAGGTGGTGGAGCTGCGCCGGGACGGCGTGAGCGTCACCGACTTCGACGGGGTGCCCGCGGAAGTGCGCTCGTACCACGTGGACTGGGACGCCTCCGCCGCCGAGAAGGGCGGCTACGACTACTTCATGCTCAAGGAGATCGCCGAGCAGCCGAAGGCGGTCGCCGACACCCTGCTGGGCCGGATCGACGCGGGGGGCTCCCTCACCCTCGACGAGGTGCGGATTCCGGTTTCGGTGCTGCGGGAGGCGAACAAGGTCGTCATCGTGGCGTGCGGGACCGCGTTCCACGCCGGGATGATCGCCAAGTACGCCATCGAGCACTGGACGCGTATCCCCTGCGAGGTGGAGCTGGCGAGCGAGTTCCGCTACCGGGACCCGATTCTGGACCAGCGGACGCTGGTGATCGCGATCTCCCAGTCCGGCGAGACCATGGACACCCTGATGGCGCTGCGGCACGCGCGCGAGCAGGGCGCGAAGGTGCTGGCCATCTGCAATACGAACGGCTCGACGATCCCGCGGGAGTCGGACGCCGTGCTGTACACGCACGCAGGGCCCGAGGTCGCGGTCGCCTCGACCAAGGCCTTTCTGACCCAACTGGTGGCCTGTTATCTGCTCGCGCTGTATCTGGGGCAGGTGCGCGGCACCAAGTGGGGCGACGAAATCCAGTCCGTCATCCGCGACTTGGCCAAGATCTCGGGCGCGGTCGAGCAGGTCCTGGAGACCATGGAGCCGGTCCGGCAGCTGGCACGTTCGCTCGCCGACAAGAACACGGTGCTGTTCCTGGGGCGGCATGTGGGCTATCCGGTGGCGCTCGAAGGTGCGCTGAAGCTCAAGGAGCTGGCGTACATGCACGCCGAGGGCTTCGCCGCGGGTGAGCTCAAGCACGGGCCGATCGCGCTGATCGAGCAGGATCTGCCGGTGGTGGTCGTGGTGCCGTCGCCGCGCGGACGCTCGGTGCTGCACGACAAGATCGTCTCCAACATCCAGGAGATCCGGGCGCGGGGAGCGCGGACGATCGTGATCGCGGAGGTGGGGGACGAGACGGTCGAGCCGTACGCGGACCATCTCATCCGGATCCCGGCGACACCGACGCTGCTGCAGCCGCTGGTCGCGACGGTGCCCTTGCAGGTCTTCGCGTGCGAGCTGGCGACGGCGCGCGGCAACGAGGTCGACCAGCCGCGCAACCTCGCGAAGTCTGTCACCGTCGAATGATCATTGGGGTGGGGATCGATGTCGCCGAGATCGACCGGTTCGCCGCGACGATGAGGCGTACGCCGGGAATGGCCGGACGGCTGTTCCTGGAGCGGGAGTTGCTGCTGCCGAGCGGTGAGCGGCGCGGTTACGCCTCCCTCGCGGCACGGTTCGCCGCCAAGGAGGCGGTGGCCAAGGCGCTCGGCGCACCCGGCGGGCTGCACTGGACGGACGCCGAGGTGTACGTCGAGGACAGCGGGCAGCCGCGGCTGCGGGTGCGCGGGACGGTGGCCGCCCGCGCGGCGGAGCTCGGTGTGCGGTCGTGGCACGTCTCGCTGAGCCATGACGCGGGGGTGGCGTCGGCCGTGGTGATCGCGGAGGGTTGACCGTATGCGCATCGCTTACAGCGTGGAGACCGTACGGGCCGCCGAGGCCGAGCTGATGGCGCGGCTCCCGGAGGGAGCGCTTATGCAGCGCGCGGCCGCCGGACTGGCCGCCGCCTGTGCCGGTCTGCTCGGCCGGGTGTACGGGGCACGGGTCGTCCTGCTCGTCGGCAGCGGGGACAACGGCGGCGACGCGCTGTACGCGGGGGCGCGGCTGGCCCGCCGCGGGGCCGGGGTCTGTGCCGTGCTCCTCGCCCCCGACCGCGCGCACCAGGGCGGACTCGCGGCCCTGCTCGGCGCCGGCGGCCGGGTCACCGACGACCCCTTCGAGGTGCTCGCCGACGCGGACCTGGTCCTGGACGGCGTCACCGGCATCGGCGGACACGGCGGGCTGCGCCCGGACGCGGTGCCGGTGATCCGGGCCGCGCGCGGCTCCAACGCCGTCGTCGTCGCCGTCGACCTGCCCAGCGGCGTCGAGGCGGACACCGGAGAGGTCCGGGGCGAGGCCCTGCACGCGGACGCGACGGTGACCTTCGGTACGTACAAACCGGGCCTGCTCATCGACCCGGCGAAGGAGTACGCGGGAATGGTGCGGCTCGTCGGCATCGGGCTCGAGGACCATCTGCCGTCCGTGCCCGATCTCGAGGCACTCCAACACGCGGATGTGGCACGGCTGTTGCCGGTGCCGACCGGAGAGAGCGACAAGTACCGGCGGGGCGTCGTCGGCGTCGTCGCCGGGTCCGCGCGCTACCCGGGCGCGGCCGTGCTCGCGGTGGCGGGCGCGCTGCGCGGCGGGGCCGGCGCCGTGCGGTACGTCGGGCCCGCCGCCGACGGGGTGATCGCCCGCTTCCCGGAGGCCCTGGTGCACGGCGGACCGCCCGCGAAGGCGGGGCGCGTGCAGGCGTGGGTGGTCGGTCCCGGGCTCGGCGACGGGATCGGCGTCGTGGCCGAAGTCCTGGACTCCGACGTGCCCGTGCTGGTCGACGCGGACGGGCTGCGGCTGCTCGACGCGGCGGCGGTACGGGGCCGCGGCGCGCCCACGCTGCTGACCCCGCACGCCGGGGAGGCGGCCGCGCTGCTCGGCGTACCGCGCGAGGAGGTGGAGTCGGCGCGGCTCGCCTCCGTACGGGAGCTGGCCTCGCGCTATGGAGCCACGGTGCTGCTCAAGGGCTCGACGACCCTGGTCGCCGCGCCGGACGGCGGCCGGTCCCCGGTCCGGGTCAACCCGATGGGCACGCCGTGGCTGGCCACGGCGGGCAGCGGCGATGTGCTCTCCGGACTCGCGGGCTCGCTGCTGGCGGCCGGACTCGACGCGCGGGACGCGGGGTCGGCCGCGGCGTATCTGCACGGGCTCGCGGCCCGCCACGCGGCGTCGGAGGGCGGGCCGATCACGTCGTACGAGGTGGCGGAGGCGCTGCGCTCCGCGTGGGGAGACGTCCAGGCTTGATACCGGGGCTCCGCCCCGGACCCCGCGCCTCGAACGCCGGCGAGGCTCGCGTTGCCGAGGCGGCACGCCGTGAGCAACCGCACAACTGTTGTACGAGCGCTGTCGCACCGCTCTGAGAGACTGGGCGCGATGAGTCAGACACCACGCCTGAGAGCCCGCGCCGAGATCGACCTCGCGGCCCTGCGCGCCAATGTGCGCGCGCTGCGCGCCCGCGCGCCCCGTGCTGCCCTGATGGCCGTGGTGAAGTCGGACGCTTACGGACACGGCATGGTGCCCTGCGCCAGGGCCGCGCTGGAGGCCGGCGCCACCTGGCTCGGCACCGCCACCCCCCACGAGGCCCTCGCACTGCGCGCGGCGGGCATCCAGGGGCGGGTGATGTGCTGGCTGTGGACGCCCGGCGACCCCTGGCGCGAGGGCATCGAGGCCGATCTCGACATGTCGGTCAGCGGCCTGTGGGCGCTGCGCGAAGTCACCGCGGCGGCCCGGGAGGCGGGGCGGCCGGCCCGTATCCAGCTGAAGGCCGACACCGGCCTCGGGCGTAACGGCTGCCTGCCCGCCGACTGGCCCGAACTGGTCGCCGCCGCGCTCGCCGCCGAGGCCGCCGGCACGGTCAAGGTCACCGGCCTCTGGTCGCACCTCGCCTGCGCCGACGAGCCGGGGCATCCCTCGATCGCCGCGCAACTGGACGTATTCCGCGAGCTGGTGGCGTACGCCGAGAAGGCGGGTATCGAGCCCGAGGTCCGGCACATCGCCAACTCCCCGGCGACGCTGACCATCCCTGAAGCGCACTTCGATCTCGTACGGACCGGCATCGCGATGTACGGGATCTCGCCCAGCCCCGAGCTCGGCACGCCCGCGGACTTCGGGCTGCGGCCCGTGATGACGCTCGCCGCATCCGTCGCCCTGGTGAAGCAGGTCCCGGCGGGTCACGGCGTCAGTTACGGGCATCAGTACGTCACAGCGGACGAGACGACACTCGGCCTCATCCCTCTCGGCTACGCGGACGGCGTCCCGCGCCATGCCTCGGGCCGGGGTCCGGTCCTGGTCGGCGGCGCGTGGCGGCGGGTCGCGGGACGGGTGGCGATGGATCAGTTCGTGGTCGACCTGGGAAGGGAGAGGGTCGAGGAAGGCGCCGAGGCGCTGCTGTTCGGACCGGGCGACCGGGGCGAGCCGACCGCAGAGGACTGGGCGGAGGCAGCGGACACCATCGCGTACGAGATCGTGACCCGCATCGGTACCAGGGTTCCGCGCGTCTACCTGAACGAGGACAACGAGGACAACGAGTTCTCCGACGGACGAGGAGCGGCACGGTGAGCGAGACCAGCACGGGGGACGCCGTGGCGGCCGCGGCGGCGGCGGCCGCGACGGGCAACTGGCGCCGGGCGGGCATCGTCGGCGCCGCGATAGGTGTGATCGCGGCCGGTGCGGCCGCGGGTGTGGCGCTCGAGCGGATGACGGTCGGCCGCGGCATGCGCCAGAAGGCACGGCTCGCGCTGGACGCGTCCGGGCCGTACGGCGCACTGCGTGGCATGCCGGGCAAGGCGCTCGGCGACGACGGCACCGAGCTCTACTACGAGGCCGACGAGGTGGACCCGGACGCGGGCGCCCCGCGCCGCCGCCGGCTCTTCGGCCGCAAGGCCCCGGCGCCGGTCACGGTCGTCTTCAGCCACGGCTACTGCCTCAGCCAGGACTCCTGGCACTTCCAGCGGGCGGCCCTGCGCGGTCTGGTGCGCGCGGTGTACTGGGACCAGCGCAGCCATGGCCGTTCGGCCCGCGGCGCCTCCCAGTCGGGCCCGGACGCCGTGCCGGTCTCCATCGACCAGCTGGGCCGCGACCTGAAGGCGGTCATCGACGCGGCCGCGCCCGAGGGCCCGCTGGTGCTCGTCGGCCACTCCATGGGCGGCATGACGATCATGGCGCTGGCCGAGCAGTTCCCCGAGCTGGTACGGGAGCGGGTCGTCGGGGTCGCCATGGTCGGCACGTCGAGCGGAAAGCTGGGCGAGGTCAACTACGGGCTGCCGCTCGCGGGCGTGAACGCGGTGCGGCGGGTGCTCCCCGGTGTACTCAAGGCGCTCGGCTCACAGGCCGAACTGGTCGAGCGGGGCCGCCGGGCCACCGCCGACCTCTTCGCCGGCCTCATCAAGCGGTATTCGTTCTCGTCCAAGGACGTCGACCCGGCGGTGGCGCGGTTCGCGGAGCGGCTCATCGAGTCGACCCCGATCGACGTGGTCGCGGAGTTCTACCCGGCCTTCGTGGAGCACGACAAGGCCGAGTCGCTCGCCGTCTTCCTCGAGGTGCCGGCGCTCGTCCTGGCCGGGGACAAGGATCTGGTCACGCCGAGCTCGCACAGCGAGGCCATCGCGGACCTGCTGCCGGACTCGGAGCTGGTGATCGTGCCGGACGGCGGGCATCTGGTGATGCTGGAGCACCCGGAGGCCGTCACGGACCGTCTCGCCGACCTGCTGGCCCGGGTCGGCGCGGTGCCGGCACCGGCTAACGTTGGCCCGTATGGAAGCACCGCACAGCCCGGCGGCTGAGTCTGCCGCCCGACTCGCTGCCGTCCGTCTCGCCGTCGAGTCCCCCGAGGAGATGCAGGAGCTGGGGCGCAGGCTCGCGAAGCTGCTGCGCCCCGGTGACCTGGTGATGCTCACCGGCGAGCTCGGCGCGGGCAAGACGACACTGACGCGTGGCCTGGGCGAGGGCCTCGGAGTCCGCGGCGCCGTCACGTCGCCGACCTTCGTGATCGCCCGCGTCCACCCCTCGCTGACCGGCGGCCCGGCCCTGGTCCATGTGGACGCCTACCGCCTGGGCGGCGGCCTGGACGAGATGGAGGACCTCGATCTCGATGTCTCGCTGCCGGAGTCGGTGATGGTCGTGGAGTGGGGCGACGGAAAGGTCGAGGACCTCTCGGACGACCGGCTGCATGTGCTGATCCACCGCGTGGTCGGTGCTGCGCCTTCCCCGGGGGAGACCGCTGGACCCGCGGAGTACGACGACCGCCGCGAGGTCACGCTGACGGGCTTCGGCGCGCGCTGGGCCACGGTCGATCTGACGTCCGTGGGGGCTTGAGCCGTACTCGGCGGGGCTGTGCGGGTCCCGGTTGTGTACGTTCCGACAAGACGTCGGCAAAATGTTGCGCGAGCTGTGTCGTGCGTGGTCACATGGTAGCGAGACGTGGTTAGGTCTACCTAACTACGCCTGCCCCCGGAGCCTCAGGAGGCATCCATGTCGGCATCCGAGCGCGAGTTCCAGCCACGGCCGCAGTCCGCGGAGCCGGCGCAGCCGGTGACGCAGCCGTCGGCCCTGTCGATGCGTGATCTGCTGGCGTCGTGCGCGGCGGCCAGCGCGGTCTCCACTCCGCCCCGCGAGGAGCGGCGGGCGGAGGAGCTGCGCGCCGAGGAACGCGAACCCAGGCGCGACGCGGCGTAATTCACGCGACGCGGCGTAATTCGTACGGGCGACTCTCCGCGCGCGGAGTTCCCTGGTCCGCACAGGACCTGCCGAAACGAAAGACCCTAGCGGACGACGACGACCTTCGAGCCGATCGTCGCGAACGTCCACATCGCGTCGCCGTCCGCCCGCTTCATGCGTACACCACCGGTCTTCTTGCGCGGGTCCGGGCTCGCCATCGACCCGTCCCTCGCCGCGCTGAAGCCGATCGACACATCGTCGACGTCCGCGAACCGCACCACATGCTCGATCGGTACCCCGTCCGAGCCGGGGACGGTCCCCGACCGCGAGGTCACCGTGTGCACACCCGGTGGCGGGCCGACCGTCGACGGCATGACCTCGAAGGTCCGCCTCAGCTGGTTCTTCGGGCCCACGAGCCACACCCGCCGGTCGCTCAGCGAGTACACGACGCGCACGCCCGCACCCGACTTCGCGGGCACGGTCAGGGGGTCCCTGGGCTTCTGCTTGGGGCTGTCGGAGGCCTGCGCGGAGGGAACAGCGCTCGGGCTACTCGGCTTTCCGAGGTGGTCGGGGGCGCTCGCCGACGCCTGGTAGGCGAGGAACGCGACAACGGCCAGAGCCGCCGCCGTGAGCCCGGCCACCAGTCCCGAGCTGCTCCGTGCCACCGTGCCCACCTCTCTGATGTACGTATCCGTGGTGACGGTAGCAGCAGCCGTACCCCCAGACGGGGCACCGTGCCCCCGCCGCAAGAGCCGTAGGCTGTTTGCGTGCTCCTGCTCGCCGTTGATACCGCCACGCCCGCCGTCACCGCCGCCCTCCACGACGGCAGCTCCGTCGTCGCCGAGTCCTCCCGCGTCGATGCGCGCCGGCACGGGGAGCTCCTGCTGCCCGCCGTCGACCGCGTCCTCGCCGACGCCGGGGTGAAACTCGACGCCGTCACCGCTGTGGTGGTCGGGGTCGGCCCCGGCCCGTACACCGGACTCCGCGTCGGTCTGGTCACGGCCTCGACCTTCGGCTCGGCGCTGGGGGTGCCGGTGTACGGGCTCTGCACGCTGGACGGGCTGGCGTACGCGTCGGGTCTCGACGAGCCCTTCGTGGTGGCGACGGACGCGCGCCGCAAAGAGGTGTACTGGGCGCGGTACGACTCCGCCCGCAGGCGGATCGGCGAGCCCGCCGTGGACCGGCCCGCCGACATCGCGGAACAGGTCGCGGGCCTGCCGGCGGTCGGCGCCGGTGCGCTGCTCTACCCCGAGACCTTCCCGGACGCGCGCGGGCCCGAGTATGTCCCGGCCGGAGCGCTCGCCTCGCTGGCCGCCGAGAAGCTGGCCGCGGGCGTCGCCTTCCTGCCGCCGCTGCCGCTGTATCTGCGCAGGCCCGACGCGCAGGTGCCGAAGAACTACAAGGTGGTCACACCCAAGTGACCCTTACCGTCACCGCTGTGCTTCGCGAGATGCGCTGGTGGGACCTGGAGCCGGTGCTCGCGCTCGAGCACGCGCTGTTCCCCGAGGACGCCTGGTCGCCCGGCATGTTCTGGTCCGAGCTCGCGCACGCGCGCGGCCCCCGGGCCACCCGCCGCTATGTGGTGGCCGAGGCGGCCGGGGAGATCGTCGGGTACGCCGGGCTCGCGGCGGCCGGCGGCCTCGGGGACGTACAGACCATCGCCGTGGCCCGCGGCCAGTGGGGCACGGGACTCGGCTCCCGGCTGCTCACGGATCTGCTGCAGCACGCCACCGCCTTCGAGTGCGACGAGGTGCTCCTCGAAGTGCGCGTGGACAACACCAGGGCCCAGAAGCTGTACGAACGCTTCGGCTTCGAGCCCATCGGATTCCGCCGCGGCTACTACCAGCCGGGCAATATCGACGCCCTCGTCATGCGGCTCCACGTACAAGGAACAGAGACCCACTGATGGCTGGACAGGCTGGACGGGCTGGACTGACTGATGGCTGACGAACCGCTCGTACTCGGCATCGAGACCTCCTGCGACGAGACCGGCGTCGGCATCGTCCGCGGTACGACGCTGCTCGCGGACGCCGTCGCCTCAAGCGTGGACACGCACGCCCGCTTCGGCGGAGTGGTCCCCGAGATCGCCTCGCGCGCGCATCTGGAGGCGATGGTCCCGACCGTCGAGCGCGCCCTGAAGGAGGCGGGCGTCTGCGCCCGCGACCTCGACGGCATCGCGGTGACGGCCGGTCCGGGCCTCGCGGGCGCGCTGCTGGTCGGGGTCGCGGCGGCGAAGGCGTACGCGTACGCGCTGGGCAAGCCGCTGTACGGGGTGAACCACCTGGCCTCGCACATCTGCGTCGACCAGCTGGAGCACGGGCCGCTGCCCGAGCCGACGATGGCGCTGCTGGTGAGCGGTGGCCACTCGTCGCTGCTGCTCGCGCCCGACATCACCTCGGACGTACGGCCCATGGGCGCGACGATCGACGATGCCGCGGGCGAGGCCTTCGACAAGATCGCGCGGGTGCTCAACCTGGGCTTCCCCGGCGGTCCGGTGATCGACCGGCTGGCGAAGGAGGGCGACCCGGCCGCGATCGCGTTCCCGCGCGGGCTGAGCGGCTCGCGCGACCCGGCGTACGACTTCTCCTTCTCGGGGCTGAAGACCTCGGTGGCCCGCTGGATCGAGGCGAAGCGGGCGGCGGGCGAGGAGGTGCCGGTACGGGATGTGGCGGCGTCCTTCCAGGAAGCGGTCGTGGATGTGCTGACGCGGAAGGCGGTGCGCGCCTGCAAGGACCAGGGCGTGGACCACCTGATGATCGGCGGGGGAGTGGCCGCCAACTCGCGGCTGCGCGCGCTGGCGCTGGAGCGGTGCGAGCGGGCGGGGATCCGGCTGCGCGTACCGCGGCCCGGGCTGTGCACGGACAACGGCGCGATGGTGGCGGCGCTGGGCGCGGAGATGGTGGCGCGGGGCAGGCCGGCCTCGGACCTGGAGCTGTCGGCGGACTCGTCCCTGCCGGTGACCGAGCCGCATGTCCCCGGCCGCACGCACTCGCACGACCATGTGCACGAGATCAGCAAGGACAACCTGTACTCATGACGGTCGCGCTGATGTGGGAGGCCAAGGCGGTCCGGGGCCGGGGCGCGGAGCTGCTCGAATGGGCCCGCGCCCAGGAGCTGGCGCACGATCCGCAGCGCCGCGAGACGTTCCGGGCGGCCCAGGACCGGCTGCTGGTCATCACCTGGTGGGACGCGGACGATGTGGGCGCGGAGCTGCCCGAACTCCCGGAGCCCGCAACCGACTTGGTCACGCGGCCGGTACACCGGTGGCGCTTCGAGTCGCTGGGCTGAGAATTTTCCGGAAGAATTCCGGCGACGATGTCGATCCGGTTGTCTCCCGTTCGACGCATGGGTGAGAGGCGGGGAACGGCCCCGCTCTCCCGAACCGAGGAGTCACCATGCCGCGCTTCCTGTCGATGGTCCGTGTCAACGAGAACGAGCTCGCCGGGGAGGACTTCCCCGAGGACTTCAACCAGCGCATGGGCAGCCTGCTGGAGGAGATCACCAAGGCCGGGGTCATGCTGGACACGGCCGGTCTCACCCCGACCTCCGCGGGCACCCGCGTGACCTGGTCGGGCGGCAAGCTGTCGTACACCGACGGGCCCTTCACCGAGAGCAAGGAAGTCATCGGCGGCTACGCCATCATGCAGTGCAAGGACAAGGCGGAGGCCCTCGAATGGGCCAAGCGCTTCCTGGAGATCCACCCCGAGCAGTGGGCGGTCACCTGCGAGGTCCGCCAGATCGACGAGGGCTGATCCGTCCGCGCTTGCCCCGCTCCGGTACTGCTGCTCTGATGGGTGGCCGTGAGTGCAGCAAGCGCGACCGAAACGGTCGAAGCGGTATTCAGGATCGAGTCGGCGCGGATCATCGCCGGTGTCACACGCATCGTGAGGGACGTGGGCATCGCCGAGGAGCTCGCGCAGGACGCCCTGGTCGCCGCGCTGGAGCAGTGGCCGGAGTCGGGTGTCCCGGACAAGCCGGGAGCCTGGCTCATGGCCACCGCGAAGCATCGCGCGATCGATCTCGTACGCCGTAAGGAGACCTACGCCCGCAAGCTCGCCGACGTCGGCCGCGCGCTGGAGGACGTAGCGCCGCCGCCCGAACCGCCGGGTCCCGACGACATCGACGACGACCTGCTGCGGCTGATCTTCACCGCATGCCACCCGGTGCTCTCCACGGACGCCCGGATCGCACTCACGCTCAAGCTCCTCGGCGGACTGACCACCGAGGAGATCGCCCGTGCGTTCCTGGCCTCCGAGCCCGCCGTCGCGCAGCGCATCGTCCGCGCCAAGCGGTCGCTGGCGAGGGCGGGCGTCCCCTTCGAGGTCCCCTACGGCTCCGACCGCGCCGAGCGCCTCGGCTCGGTGCTGGAGGTCATCTACCTGGTCTTCAACGAGGGGTACTCGGCCACGGCAGGCGACGACCTTCTGCGCCCGGCGCTCTGCGAGGACGCGCTGCGGCTGGCCCGGGTACTGCAGGGCCTGATGCCCAAGGAGCCCGAAGTACACGGCCTGGCAGCGCTGTTGGAGTTCCAGGCCTCGCGCATCCCGACGAGGACAGGGCCGGCCGGCGAGCCCGTCCTGCTCGCCGACCAGAACCGCTCCCGGTGGAACCGACTGCTGATCCGCCGCGGCGTCGAGGCACTGCACCGCGCGGGCCGTGGACCGTACGCCCTCCAGGCCGCGATCGCCGCCTGCCACACGCAGGCGGTGACGTACGACGACACGGACTGGACGACGATCGCCACGCTCTACGGGCAGTTGGCGGCGCTGATGCCGTCCCCGGTCGTGGAGCTGAACCGGGCGGTGGCGGTCTCGATGGCGGAGGGCCCCGAGGCGGGGTTGGAGCTGGTCGAGGCACTCGCCGATGAACCGGCGTTGAAGGACTACCACTTGCTGCCGAGCGTACGGGGGGACCTGCTGGAGCGCGTGGGGCGTACGGAGGAGGCGCGGGCGGAATTCGAGCGGGCGGCGTCGCTCACGCGCAACGCACGGGAGAGGGAGCTGCTCCTGGAAAGGGCCTCACGCTCCGTGTCCGGTCCCTAAGCGGCCCCGGGGAAGTCCGGGCGGCGTCGCGGGCCGATGGCTGTCGCCTGGCTGCGTTGTCGTCAGTCGCCGACGCTCCGCGTGGACTCCTTCCTCCGCCTTGCCAGACTCGGCCCTCGACCCGCTCCTTCACCCACCCGGACTTCCCCGACACCGCTTAGCCTGAGGTATATGACCGAACATCAGCTCAAGCAGACGCCGTCGGCGTGGCGGCACTGCGGCCACCAGGCCCGGATGTGGCGCCAGGAGGCTGCTTCCCGACCCGGTCGGGTTCGCGCGCTGGAGACCGAAGAGCTCAAGGAGTTCGCCAACTGAGCGGGCGATAAGGTCGGACACATGTCCCGTAGCAACTCGCTGCCCCCGCCCCCACCTCCTGTCGAGATACGGGCCTGGCCCGACCGGGAGTCGCTGCTCGCCGACCGGGAGAAGGCGATGGCGGAGCTGCGCCGGCGGAGCATCGATCCGATGCGGCTGGTGCTGCTGTGGCTGACGGCGGCGGGGTTCGCTGTCGGTTGGGCCTTCGTCGTGACGATGGTGGAGACCTTCGATCAGGAGCCGGACCCGTTCAGTGTCCTGTTCGGTGCGATCCTCGGCGCCCTCGGTCTCGGGTGCATGATCCCGACCGGCCTGGTGGTCGGCCTCGGCGTCGCGCACGACGCGGAGATCCGTCAACGACTCTGGCAGTGGACCGCGTTGGACTGGGAACCGGCCAGGGACGCCCGCTTCGGCTCACCTGTGCTGAGCCTGATGTGGTTCATCCCGTCGTTCCTGCTCTGCGCGTCCGGCCTGTGGCTCTCCTTCGCTGTCCCGGCGGGCGCGAAGCCGGGCGAGGACACCGTTCCCGAGGTCATGATGCTGATGGGCCTGGGCTTCATCATGTGGCTCACGGGCCTGTTCGGCGCCGCCAAGGCGGTGAGCCACTACCGCTGGGCGGTCCGGCTGGTGGCTGCGCGCTCGGCGGCCGCGACGGCTGTTGGCGGCGCGCACCGCTGACCCGGGGGTGGTGTCATCCGATGTCCTGGCCGTCGACGAGCCGGCTCATTCCGGTGCCGGTGTGCTTACACCGGCCGCCCGATCAGCATCGTCGGAGCCCCCGCCACCCTCGTCAGGAACACCGTCGCCGCGTTCCGCCCCTTCGGCTTCACCTTGCGGCGCAGCTCCTCCGGCTCCACCGCCGAGCCGCGCTTCTTCACCGTGAGTACGCCGACCTCGCGTTCCCGTAGCAGCGCCTTCAACTTCTTCAGGCTGAAGGGAAGTTCATCGGTGATCTCATAGGCCGTGGCGTACGGCGTCGCCCGCAGTTCGTCCGCCGTGATGTACGCGATCGTCTCGTCGATCAGCCCGCCGTCCAGCTCCTCGGCGACCTCGGCGACCAGATGCGCGCGGATGACCGCGCCATCGGCCTCGTACAGGAAACGGCCGACCGCCCTGACCGCAGGGTCCGGCAGGCCGCGGCCGGTGAGTGTGCGCGGGCCTGGCAGGAGTGTCGCGCCGACCGTTCCCGGGCTCGTGCCGAACCAGAGCACCGCTTCCTTCACATCGCCGCCGTCCGAGATCCACTCCGCTTCGGCCTCGGCCGGGACGATCTCGTGCGGGATGCCCGGGGCGATCTTGAGGGCCGCGTGCGGGCGGGTGCGGGCCGCGGCGATCGCCCAGGACAGGGACGGGGAGTACGCCTCCGGGTCGAAGATCCTGCCCCGTCCGCCCCGCCGGGCCGGGTCCACGAACACCGCGTCGTGCGCGGCCGTGTCGATCTCCGTCACATCCGCGCAGCGGACCTCGATCAGGTCGGCCAGGCCCAGCGCATCCGCGTTCGCGTGTGCGACCTCCGCCGTCTGAGGGTCCCGGTCCACGGCCAGTACCTGGATGCCGGCCCGGGCGAGCGCGATCGCGTCGCCGCCGATGCCGCTGCAGAGGTCCGCCACGCTGCGCACGCCCAGCGCCGCGAAGCGCTCGGCGCGGTAGGCCGCGACGGAGCGGCGGGTCGCCTGCTCGACGCCGTTCGGCGTGAAGTACATCCGGTACGCGTCGTCCGCGCCGAACTTCGCCACCGCCCGCTGCCGCAGCCTCGCCTGCGCGAGTGCCGCCGTGACCAGGGCCGCCGGGTGCTCGCGGCGCAGCCGGGAGGCCACCGCCAGCTCCTGGGCGGGGTCGTAGTCCCGCAGGGTGGCGAGCAGGGCCTGGCCCTCATCGGTGAGCAGCGTCGAGAAGGGAACGAGATCGGTCACCCGGCCCATTGTGGGCCAGGTGGGGGATGGTGCGCGTCCGGTCGCGGTGTCGGCCCGCCGTGCGGGCTCCGCGCTGACAGGATGCGGCGCCATGCAGCTAGTACGACAAAAAGACAAAACCAGAGCACATCGGGGCCATGTGGTCCTGATCGCGCTCCTGGTCGCCGCGCTCGGTTCCGGCTGCGCGGCCGGAACCTCGGGCGGTTCGGGCAGTTCGGGCGGCGCCGAACCCGCACCGGGTCAGCAGGCGAAGGAGCAGGCCGGCCCGGCCGGCGCGCTCTCCGGGTACGTGGCGAGGGTGAAGCGCGCCCAGGCGGAGCGTGCCGTCGCCGCCAAGAAGTGGGGCCTGGCGAAGACCCCGCTGGCCGCGCCCCAGCCGCCCGCCGTCAAGCCGAAGCTCACCACCCGCAAGGGCTTCGAGGCCGAGGGCGGCGAATCCCTGCCGCCCGTCTTCACCACCGTGCCGACCCGCGACAAGGTCGTCTTCCTGACGATCGACGACGGTGCGGAGAAGGACCCCGCACTGCTGCGGATGATGAGCGAGTTGAAGATCCCGTACAGCGCCTTCCTCAGCGACTACGTGATCAACGACAACTACGACTACTTCGAGCAGATGCAGGACCGCGGCGTCTCGCTGTACAACCACACCCTCAACCACCGCTATCTGCCCGGGCTTTCGTACGCCGAGCAGAAGCATGAGATCTGCGGCCAGCAGACCAGGCTCGAGAAGCGGTACGGGACGCGGCCGAGGCTCTTCCGGCCGCCGTACGGCAACTACAACAAGAACACGCTGCGCATCGCCCGGTCGTGCGGTGTCAAGGCCGTGCCCCTGTGGGCGTCCGAGGCGTTTCCCGATCACATGGAGTGGCGGGAGTGGGACCGGGATCTGCACCCCGGCGACATCATCCTCACCCACTTCAGGGGCCGCAAGCACTGGAAGGGCAGCATGCCCGACATGATCCGGCAGGTCATGAAGACGGTCACCGGCAAGGGCTACGCCGTGGCGAAGCTGGAGGACTACGTATGAGCGGCGCGCACCGGCTGCTGGCCGGGCTGCTGGCGGCCGGTGCGCTTCTCGCCTCGGGGCTCGTGTCGGGGTGCGCGCAGTCGGTGGACCCGATCGAGCGGCTCGGACGGAAGGCCGCGCGGCAGGTCACCCCGGGCGCGGGGGCGCCGGGGCCCGCCGCCCGCAAGCGATGGGGTCTCGCGGGGCCGCTCGCCACCGCGCCGAAGCCGCCGGCGCACAGACCCTCGATGCCGTACGTGGTGAACCGGGTGCCGACCCGTCAGAAGGTCGTCTTCCTCGCCTTCGACGACGGCGCGGAGCGCGACAGGGAGTTCCTGCGGATGACCGGCGATCTGAAGCTGCCGGTCAGCATGGTCCGTACGGCAGGCCGAACCGATCTGCGCGCCCTCTCGTACGAGGGGCAGCGCGCCGAGATCTGCGGCCGGCCCCGCGGGCACACATGGCCGCACTTCCGCCCGCCGGGCGGCGCGTACAACGCGGACACGCTGCGGGCGGCGGCCGACTGCGGGGTCCGCGCGGTGGTGCTGGGGCGGGAGTACGCGGAGGGCGAACGGCTGCGTCCGGGTGACATCGTGCTCGCGCGCAGGGAGACGACGGCACGGCTGCTGCACCGTATCCAGGAGCAGGGGTACGCGGTGGCCCGCCTGGAGGATTACGTCTGACCGGGCTTTTGCGGCGTACGGAACCCGGGGCGCTCGCGCCGCGTTCTCATGCCGGGACCGGAGCGGCGACGCACCGCCGGATTGGCACTCCGCTTGACCGAGTGCTAATCGCAGTCATAGTCTCAGGTCTGGCACTCCCCACTGGAGAGTGCCAACATGGCGACGGGCAGATCCGGCACCCGCGACGACGGATCCACCTGGTCGCCACCTCAGACAGTTCACCCCGTGAGATCTCCGAAGGGGGAGGTCGGATCGTGACGACCGCCAGCTCCAAGGTTGCCATCAAGCCGCTCGAGGACCGCATTGTGGTCCAGCCGCTCGACGCCGAGCAGACCACGGCCTCTGGCCTGGTCATCCCGGACACCGCGAAGGAGAAGCCCCAGGAGGGCGTCGTCCTTGCCGTGGGTCCGGGTCGCTTCGAGAACGGCGAGCGGCTTCCGCTCGACGTTCAGACCGGCGACGTCGTGCTGTACAGCAAGTACGGCGGCACCGAAGTCAAGTACAACGGCGAGGAGTACCTCGTCCTCTCGGCTCGCGACGTTCTCGCGATCGTCGAGAAGTAGGTCGGGGGTCTGGGGGGTCCCCTCCCAGAAGACTCCGCACCCATAGTTCGCATTGATCTGCGCCCCTGGCCCCCGCGACATATGTAGCCGGGTGCCCAGGGGCGCAGTTCGTTTGAGAGGACAGAGAAGCTCCATGGCGAAGATCCTGAAGTTCGACGAGGACGCCCGTCGCGCCCTCGAGCGCGGCGTCAACAAGCTTGCCGACACGGTCAAGGTGACGATCGGCCCCCGCGGCCGCAACGTCGTCATCGACAAGAAGTTCGGCGCCCCCACCATCACCAACGACGGTGTCACCATCGCCCGCGAGGTCGAGCTCGACGACCCGTACGAGAACCTGGGCGCCCAGCTGGTGAAGGAGGTGGCGACCAAGACCAACGACATCGCGGGTGACGGCACCACCACCGCCACCGTGCTGGCCCAGGCGCTGGTCCGCGAGGGCCTGCGCAACGTTGCCGCGGGTGCTTCCCCGGCCGCCCTGAAGAAGGGCATCGACGCCGCGGTCAAGGCTGTGTCCGAGGAGCTCCTCGCGACCGCCCGCCCGATCGAGGACAAGGCCGACATCGCCGCCGTGGCCGCGCTCTCCGCGCAGGACCAGCAGGTCGGCGAGCTCATCGCCGAGGCGATGGACAAGGTCGGCAAGGACGGTGTCATCACTGTCGAGGAGTCCAACACCTTCGGCCTGGAGCTCGACTTCACCGAGGGCATGGCCTTCGACAAGGGCTACCTGTCCCCGTACATGGTGACCGACCAGGAGCGTATGGAGGCCGTCCTCGACGACCCGTACATCCTGATCCACCAGGGCAAGATCGCCTCCATCCAGGACCTGCTCCCGCTGCTGGAGAAGGTCATCCAGGCGGGTGGCTCCAAGCCGCTGCTGATCATCGCCGAGGACGTCGAGGGCGAAGCCCTGTCGACCCTGGTCGTGAACAAGATCCGCGGCACCTTCAACGCGGTGGCCGTCAAGGCCCCCGGCTTCGGCGACCGCCGCAAGGCGATGCTCGGCGACATGGCCACCCTCACCGGTGCCACTGTCATCGCCGAGGAGGTCGGCCTCAAGCTCGACCAGTCCGGTCTGGACGTGCTGGGCACCGCCCGCCGCGTGACGATCTCCAAGGACGACACCACCATCGTCGACGGTGGCGGCAAGCACGAGGACGTCGTCGGCCGGATCAACCAGATCAAGGCCGAGATCGAGTCCACGGACTCCGACTGGGACCGCGAGAAGCTCCAGGAGCGCCTCGCGAAGCTGGCCGGCGGCGTGTGCGTGATCAAGGTCGGCGCCGCCACCGAGGTGGAGCTGAAGGAGAAGAAGCACCGTCTGGAGGACGCCATCTCCGCGACCCGCGCCGCGGTCGAGGAGGGCATCGTCTCCGGTGGTGGCTCCGCGCTGGTCCACGCCGCGAAGGTGCTCGAGGGCGGTCTCGACAAGACCGGCGACGAGGCCACCGGTGTCGCGGTCGTCCGCCGCGCCGTGGTCGAGCCGCTGCGCTGGATCGCCGAGAACGCCGGCCTCGAGGGCTACGTCATCACCGCCAAGGTGGCGGAGCTGGACGCGGGCCAGGGCTTCAACGCCGCGACCGGCGAGTACGGCGACCTGGTGAAGGCCGGCGTCATCGACCCGGTCAAGGTCACGCGCTCCGCTCTGGAGAACGCCGCGTCCATCGCCTCCCTGCTGCTCACGACCGAGACCCTGGTCGTCGAGAAGCCGGCGGACGATGAGTCCGAGGCGGGTCACGGTCACGGGCACAGCCACTGACCTTCTGCGACGTGTGAAGCCCCCGTTCCCGCTGCTCAGCGGTGGGAACGGGGGCTTTTCACGTTCTTCGGGTGAGCCGCGGGCGTGGCCTCGGCCGATCGCCGGCCTCACCCGATCGCGGAGCTCAGCCGATCGCGCCGAGCTGCCGCATCAGGCCCATGAGGTCCTCGTGCCACCAGCCCTCCTGGATCTTGTCGTCCTTGAACCGGAAGATCGTGGTGCCGGTCATGGTGCACTGCCTGCCCGTGGGCGCGATGCCCATGAAGTCGCCCTTGTGGGTGCCGGTCCAGGTCCACAGCGTCGCGACGTCGTCGCCCTGACAGATCTGCCTGTCCAGGTTGAACGTGAAGTCGAAGGCTGCGCGCCAGCTGCTGACATCGCTCCGGATGCCGTCGGATCCGACCACGGTCTTCGCTTCCTTCGCGATGTCGTGGTCGGCGTAGTCGGCCGCGAACACCTCGTCGATGGCGTCGAGGTTGCCCCCGACGGCGATCTCGTGGAAGAACCGGCGGGAAGTTGCTTCGTTCAACTGTTCGTCGCGGACCACATCGAGGTCGGTGAAGGTGGGCATCCCGTCGCAGAGCGCCACCATTTCCTGGAAGATCCGGTCGGTCTCCGGCAGCTTGGAGTTCTTCATCGCCTCTTCGTACGACGGGAATTCGACGATCTCGACGAGGTGGGACCCGTCGGAGCGGTCCTTGCCGATGAGGCTGTGGGTGGCGGTGCGCTTGCCCTTGGTCTGTTCGACCCACTGGTCCATGAGACGGTCCATCTCGTCGAACCGCTCGGTCTTGCAGTCGATTATTTGTACGAACTTCATGGTGCCTCCTGGTCTCACGGCCTGGGTGGGATGTATCCAGTTTAGTGAGATATGAGCCTTTTGCGGGTTCCGGGCCCCGGGCTGGGTGATTCAGGCGGGTGATCAGGGCCGGGCGATCAGGCCGAGATCAGGCCGAGTGGTTCAGGGCGCCGGGGTGCACCGGGTCCGCGAAGGGCAGGCCGGCCGCGAACCGCTCCACCTCGGCCAGGGCCATGTCCGTCATACGGTGCAGCTCATTGCCCAGTGAGCCCGCGACATGCGGGGTCAGCAGGACGTTCGGGAGCTCGTACAACGGTGAGTCGGCGGGCGGGACTTCGGGTTCGGTGACGTCGAGTACGGCGTGCAGACGGCCCGAGACCAGCTCCTGCAGCAGCGCGTCCTCGTCGACCAGGGAGCCGCGTGAGGTGTTGATCAGGGTCGATCCGGCCTGCATCAGCGCGAGCCGGCGGGCGTCGATCATGTGCCGGGTCGACGGGAGCTCCGGCGCGTGGACCGTGATGATGTCGCTGCGGGCGCAGAGTTCGTCGAGTTCCGTGCATACGACACCGAGCGCGACCGCCTCCGCGACGTCCACATACGGGTCGTACAGCAGAACTCGCAGGTCGAAGGGGCGCAGCAGCTCGATCACACGGCGGCCGATACGGGAGGCGCCGACGATGCCCACCGTACGTCGGTAGTTGCCGGCGCTGCTCAGCTCGCGGCGCCAACTGTGGTCGGCGCGCAGTTCCTCGTACCGCTGTGCCGAGCGCAGGACGTGTTTGCCCGCGAAGAGGATCGCGGCGAGCGTGTACTCGGCGACGGGCAGGGCGTTGGCCGCGGCGACGGAGGTCACCGCGATACCGCGTTCCCAGCAGGCGTCGGTGATGTGGTGCTTGACGGAGCCGGCGGCGTGAACGACCGCCCGCAGCCGCGGGGCCGCGTCGAGTACCTCGGCGGTGAGCGGGGGCGCGCCCCAGCAGGTCAGCAGCACATCGGCCGCGGCGAGCGCCGCCGCGACGGGGGGTGCCGGAGCGGCCAGGTCGTGGGCGATCAGGTGCGGGTCGGTGCGGGTGAGGGCGGTGAGGCGGTCGCGGTGGTGGTCGGCGAGCATATCCTCGGCGACGCCGGGGCCCATGGCGAGGAGGAGGCCGGGGCGATTGTCGGTGGCGTGGTGCATGGTGGAACTCGAGGTCCTCTCAGGTCGTTTGAGGTCACTCGGAAGATTGCGCGACCACCTCGTCGTCGTACGCGATCAGCGCCAGATCCCCGGGCACCGGGTCCGCCGGTCGGACGGCATCAGCAACACCCTTGCCGCAGGCCCTACTGCGGACCGTACTTCCGGCCTGTCCTGGACGTGATCCCGCCGAGCAGCCCGCGCGGCGCCAGCTTCACCACACCCATCAGCGCCTTGTAGCGAGGGTCCGGGACGGACAGCGTCTTCCCGTTCGCGAGATCCGCCAGCGCCGCCGACACCAGCTTGTCCGCGTCCAGCCACATCCACCCAGGGATGTTGTCCGTCCCCATCCCGGCCCGCTCGTGGAACTCCGTCCGTACGAATCCGGGGCACAGCGCCATCAGCCGTACGCCAGAGCCCGCCAGATCGCGGGCCGCGCCCTGCGTGAACTGCACGACCCACGCCTTGGAAGCGCCGTACGTCCCGCGCGGCACGAAAGCGGCCACCGACGCCACATTCACCACCCCGCCCCGCCCGCGGTCCCGCATCGTCGCCGTCGCCGCCGACGTCAGCCGCAGCACCGCCTCGCAGTGCACCTTCAGCATCATCAGCTCGTCGGCCATGGACACCTCGAGGAAGCGCCCCTTGTTGCCGAAGCCGGCGTTGTTGACCAGGAGATCCACCGGGTTCTTCCGGTCCCCGAGCCGCTTCTCGACCGCCCCGATCCCGTCGTCCTGCGACAGGTCCGCGGTCAGCACCTCGGCCTCGATGCCGTGCCGGTCGTGCAGCTCGGTGGCCTGCTCCTGCAGCCGCTTGGTGTCGCGGGCCACCAGCACCAGGTTGTGTCCCTCGGTGGCGAGTCGCCGCGCGAACGCGGCGCCGATCCCCGCGGTCGCTCCCGTAATCAGTGCAGTCGTCATAGGCGGCACGTTAGTGCCCCGTGTGTGCGTGCGGTGCACGCACCTGGCCTGCCTTCTGGCCCTTCTCCACGACCACGAACTGACCCATCATCCCCAGGTCCTCGTGGTAGAGCAGATGGCAGTGGTACATGTACGGAGTGTCAGGATCGGCCGGTCCGTCGAAGCGCATCGCGAGCTTCACGGTCATGCCGCTGGGCACGAAGACCGTGTCCTTCGCGCCGCGCAGCTCGGGCGGCGGCTCCTTGCCGTTCACCTCGAGTACGCGGAACTGCACATCGTGCACATGGAAGTTGTGCGGCACACCGTCCTCGTTGCGTACGGTCCAGGTCTCGGCCGTGCCCCGGGTGACGGTCTCGTCGATCCGGCCCATGGCCATCGGCTTGCGGTTGATGCCGGACGTCAGCAGCCCGAAGTACCGTCCGCGCACCGAGTCCTTGCCGGCCGGCACCTCCAGCTCGCCCAGCCGGCCCAGGAGCTCGGGTGAGGGGCGCAGCTTCTTGGCCGCCCGCAGTTCCAGCACGTCGAAAGTGTCGTCGCCACCGCCGAACCGCTTCTGCCAGGCGCCGCCGTAATTGTCCTGCGGGAAGCTGCGCAGCACGGTCCTCTCGCCCGGCTTCATCCGCACCACTATCTCGGCCCGCTCGCCGGGCGACAGCTGGATCCTGTCCAGCCTGTTCGCTTTCTCCAGCAGTCCGCCGTCCGTCGCAATCTGTGCGAACTCCCTGCTGTCGGAGAATCCGAAGGCGTAGACGCGCGCGGTCGAGGCGTTGAGCAGACGCAGTCGTACGAGCTCGTCGCCGACCGTCCTGTACGGGTCGAGGGTGCCGTTGACCATGGCGCGGTCCCCGAGGAAGCCGGTGTCCCGCAGCATCCCGTGCCCGTGGTCGAACTTCGCCCCGTCGAACTTCACGTCCTGCACGATGACCGGCAGATCGTCGACGCCGTACTTCTCCGGCAGCGCCAGGGCTTGCGACTTCTTGTCGTCGAGGAGGAACAGTCCAGCGAGCCCCCGCTGCACATGCTTCTCCGTCCTGCCGTGCGGATGCGGGTGGTACCAGAGGGTCGCGGCCGGCTGGTCGACGGTCCACTTCGGCTTCCAGGTCGCACCGGGAGCGACCATCTGGTGCGGGCCGCCGTCCATCTTCGCGGGCAGATGCATCCCGTGCCAGTGCACGGTGGACGCCTCGCCCAGCGTGTTCCTGACCTTCACCTCGACCTTCTCACCGCGCTTCGCGCGCAGCGTCGGCCCGAGGTAGTCCTGGCTGAAGCCCCAGGTCGGCGTCTTGTGCCGGGCTCTGAACTCCTTCTCCCCGGCCCGCATGGTCAGTTCGAAGAGACGCGTCCCATCGCTCTTCACCGTCGACTTCGCGAGCGGCGGTACGGCCAGCTCTCTGCTGAACTCCGTCGAGCCGACCGTGGACACCTTGGCGTTGGAGTAGAGGTACAGAGCACCGCCGCCGAGTGCGAGGCCGACGACGACGGCCACCGTCGTCAGGACGATGAGGACGCGCTTCAGGCGAGACATACAACGAGCGTTCCGTGGAGCGCTCGAGGCGGCATCGGGGACGGACCCCCAGCCGCCCCCCAATCAATCTCCCTGCTCTCTCAGGGATTTCCCCTATGTCCCCTGCGCGCCATGCTTGGCGACGTACTCGCGGGCCTCCCGCAGCTGCTGGGGGTGGAGCGCCTCACCCGCGGCGAGCAGGCGCGGCAGCAGCGTCCGCTCGATGGTCCCGGCCCGGAACGACAGCCCGACCGTGACGTCGTGATCCGGCCGGTGCACGATCTCGATCGCGTCACCCGCGCGGATCTCGCCGGGCTCGATGACCCGCAGATACGCCCCCGGGGCGCCGTTCTCCGTGAAGCGCCTGACCCACTGCTTCTCGCCCAGCCAGCTCGCGAACGTACGACACGGGACGCGGCCGCTCGTCACCTCGAGCACCAGGTCGGGGCCTATCCGCCAGCGCTCGCCGATCTTCGCCCCGTTCACATCGAGCCCGCTCGTCGTGAGGTTCTCCCCGAAGGTGCCATTGCTGATGGGCCGTCCCAACTCCCGCTCCCAGAAGTCGAGATCCTCGCGCGCGAAGGCGTAGACGGCCTGGTCCGTCCCGCCGTGGTGCCGCAGATCGCAGACCGTGTCCCCGACGACGCCGCTGCCTCCCTCGCCCTTGGGGCCGGGCTCCACCACCCGTACGGCCCCCTCGGCCGGCTGTTTGTCGATGGCGGTCGCGCCGCTCAGGGAGTCGGTGTAGTCGACGGTCTTCGGCCGTCCCACATTCACGGTCAGAAGCTTCATGGATCTCACGCTACCCCCAGCTCTCAAACGATCCATCCAATTATTAGCCTTCCCTCCAAGCGTCCCTTATATTCAAAAGGTGATCGAAGCCCGCCATCTCCGCGTTCTGCGCGCCGTCGCCGCCACCGGCTCGTTCTCCGCGGCCGCCCGCAAGCTGGGCTGCACCCAGCCCGCCGTCAGCCAGCAGATGAAGGTGCTCGAGACATCCACGGGCACCCCTCTGCTGATCCGTACGGGCCGCGAGATGCGCCTGACCCAGGCGGGTGAGGCGCTCGTACGGCACGCCGGGGGCATTCTCGCCGGGCTCACCGCGGCCGAGGAGGAGATCGCCGCCATTGCCGGTCTGCGGGCCGGCCGGGTCCGCCTCGTCTCCTTCCCCAGCGGCAGCTCCACGCTCGTCCCGACGGCGCTCGCAGCCCTGCGCGCGGCCCATCCGGGCACCCGCGTCTCCCTCGTCGAGGCCGAGCCGCCGCGCTCGGTGGAGATGCTGCGCGAGGGTGACTGCGATGTGGCGCTCGCCTTCCGTTACGGCGCGACGGGTGCGGAGTGGGACGACCTGGTCGTCCGCCCCCTGCTCACCGACCGTCTCGTCGGCCTGGTCCCCGAGGGGCACCGCCTCGCGGGAGCGGACACCGTCACGATCGGTGATCTGGCCGACGAGTCCTGGATCGCGGGCTGCCCGCGCTGCCGCCGCCAGCTCGTCGAGGTCTGCGAGGAGGCGGGCTTCACGCCCCGCATCGACTTCGCCACCGACGACTACCCGGCGGTGATCGGCCTGGTCGGCGCGGGTCTCGGCGTGGCGGTTCTGCCCGCGCTCGCGATGGAGTCGGTGCTGCCCAAGGGCGCGCGCACCGTGACCGTCGAGCCCTCCGTCGAGCGCGAGATCGTCGCCCTCACGCTGCCGGACCTGGCCCAGGTCCCGGCCGTCGCCGCCACGCTCGACCAGCTGACCCTGGCCGCCCCCCGCTGATCTCTGCCGCCGACGCCGACCGGCCCCCGCCCGGGGCTGGGCAGGGGTCGGTACAGGGTCGCTGCAGGAACGTTTCTTCGAACCTTTCCGGGCCCCGGGTGTCAGCCCCGCGCCGCGCCTTGCGCGCTTGTGGCCGGGATCAGCCGATGGCGTGCACGACCCATCAGCTCCTCGCGTTCGTCCTCAGTAAGCCCGCCCCACACGCCGTACGGCTCCCGAACCGCCAGCGCGTGCGCCGCGCACTCCGCGCGGACCGGGCACCTCATGCAGACCTCTTTCGCCGAGTTCTCGCGCGCACTCCGTGCAGCGCCACGCTCGCCCTCGGGGTGGAAGAAGAGCGAACTGTCCACCCCACGGCAGGCTGCGAGCAGCTGCCAGTCCCACAAATCGGCGTTGGGTCCGGGAAGGCGGGAGAAATCTGCCATAGCGCATGTCCCCTTGAAACCGTGCTGAGTGGATACAGGACAGGTCGGATCAGGCGCGATACGAGCCGGTTCCGGCACCCGTACCGTGCCCACGACCGTACATCTACGGTGTAAGTAGATGTAAATATGACTCATTGCGAATCTAGCCGCAGACACCAGCAAAGGGGAAGAAAAGCCGCTAAATGGGGCATAGCTTCCAAAAGAAAGCGGGATGACCTGCGACGCTCTCCTCTGCGCACGGCCCCTCACATAGAGTGCTGAAGGCGTCCGTCCGACCCGTAACTCTTTCGAGTGACCATCGTTGAGAGTGCGGATGCGGTTGAAAGAACAAGCGCTAGGGCACATGTCCGAGAGCGTTCAACCGCACAGGTGACGAAACGTACCCAGCCTGGAGGCTCAAGGTGACGCGCATCAGCTGCGGAGGGCGGTCATGACATCCGTCCTCGTCTGCGACGACTCCCCGCTTGCCCGAGAGGCGCTCCGCCGCGCGGTTGCGACCGTGCCCGGCGTCGAGCGCGTGACGACCGCGGCCAACGGCGAGGAAGTGCTCCGCCGCTGGGGCGCCGACCGCTCGGACCTGATTCTGATGGACGTACGCATGCCCGGACTGGGCGGCGTCGAGACGGTCCGCCGGCTGCTCTCCGCAGACCCTGGTGCGCGGATCATCATGCTGACGGTCGCCGAGGATCTGGACGGTGTCGCGCTCGCGGTCGCCGCCGGCGCCCGGGGCTATCTGCACAAGGACGCCTCGCGCGCCGAACTGCGGGCGACGGTGACCCAGGCGCTCGCCGACCCGACGTGGCGGCTCGCCCCGAGGCGACTTCGTTCGGCGGAAATGGGCGCCGCGCCGACGCTCACCGCGCGTGAGATCCAAGTGCTCGAAGGTATGAGCCACGGCCGGTCCAACGCGGAGATCGGGCGCGAGCTCTTCCTCTCCGAGGACACGGTGAAGACGCACGCCAGGCGGCTTTTCAAGAAGCTGGGCGCCTCGGACCGGGCGCACGCCGTCGCGCTCGGATTCCGCTGGGGCCTGGTCCGCTAGGTCCGCGCGAGTGGGTCGCCGCGAGGGTACGACGCACCCCGCCCGCCATCCGGTGGGCGGGGCGACGGACGGCAGGGGGCATCCGTTTCCCTCGCGATGCCGCATCCTTGAGGTGTGGAGTTCCTCGGGGACAAGTCGGTCGAGCGGGAGGGGAGGGCGCAGGAGATGAGTTCCGGCGCACCTGCTCATAACGCTTCGGTGCACAACATTGGACGCAGTGCCACGGAATCTCAGCCGCCAAGGCACCATGGACCGATGCGCGATGACGAGACCACGGTGATCGGTGCACTCGTTCACCGTGCCGTCGACGGCGACGAGCAGGCTACGCACGATCTCCTCGCGCATGTTCACCCTTTGGCGCTGCGCTACTGCCGCACCCGGCTCAGCCGGCTGCCCGGCGACGCGCGTCATTTCGTGGAGGACCTCGCGCAGGAGGTCTGTGTCGCGGTACTGATGGCGCTGCCGCGGTACAAGGACACCGGAAGACCCTTCGAGGCCTTCGTCTTCGCCATCGCCTCGCACAAGGTCGCCGATCTGCAGCGGGCGGCCATGCGGCACCCGGGATCCACGGCCGTGCCGTCCGACGAGATGCCGGAGCGACCGGACGATTCGCTGGGTCCCGAGGAGCGTGCGCTGCTGAGCAGCGACGCCGAGTGGGCCAAGAAGCTGCTCGCCAACCTGCCGGAGAACCAGCGCGAACTGCTGGTGCTGCGCGTCGCCGTGGGGCTGACCGCCGAAGAGACCGGCCAGATGCTGGGGATGTCCCCGGGCGCGGTCCGCGTCGCACAGCACCGGGCGCTCAGCCGGCTGCGGGCGCTGGCCGAGCAGTGAGTCGCGGCGAGCCGTGAGTCTTACGGCATGTCCCGTACGTAACCCCATGCGTAACCCCGTACGAACGCACAAAGCTGCTCGCTGATCTTGATCGTGGAATGAGACGGCTGCTGAGCCCGTTAGCATGGACATCCGCACCGATCAAGGCCATATGGGGAAGGTGTCATGACCAACGTCGACGGAGTGCCCGAGAAATTCGCGACACTCGGGCTGACCTACGACGATGTGCTGCTGCTGCCGGGCTCGTCGGACATGGCGCCCGACCAGATCGACACCTCCTCGTACATCTCGAAGAACGTACGGGTGAAGATCCCGCTGCTGTCCGCGGCGATGGACAAGGTCACCGAGGCCCGCATGGCCATCGCCATGGCCCGCCAGGGCGGCGCCGGTGTGCTGCACCGCAATCTCTCCATCGCCGGCCAGGCCAACCAGGTCGACCTGGTCAAGCGCTCCGAGTCCGGCATGGTCACCGACCCGATCACGGTGAACCCGGACGCGACGCTCGGCGAGGCCGACCAGCTGTGCGCGAAGTTCCGGATCAGCGGCGTCCCGGTGACCGACCGCGGCGGCAAGCTGCTCGGCATCGTCACCAACCGCGACATGGCCTTCGAGTCGGACCGTACGCGCCAGGTGCGCGAGGTCATGACCCCGATGCCGCTGGTCACCGGCAAGGTCGGGATCTCCGGCGTGGACGCCATGGAGCTGCTGCGCCGCCACAAGATCGAGAAGCTTCCGCTGGTCGACGAGACCGGTGTGCTCAAGGGCCTGATCACGGTCAAGGACTTCGTCAAGGCCGAGAAGTACCCGAACGCCGCCAAGGACCGGGAAGGCCGGCTGCTCGTCGGCGCGGCCGTCGGCGTCGCGGGTGACGCGTACGAGCGGGCGCAGGCGCTGATCGAGGCGGGCGTCGACTTCATCGTGGTGGACACCGCGCACGGACACTCCCGGCTGGTCGGCGACATGGTCGCCAAGATCAAGTCGAATGCCTCGGGCGTCGACGTCATCGGCGGCAACATCGCCACCCGCGACGGCGCGCAGGCGCTGATCGACGCCGGTGTCGACGGCATCAAGGTCGGTGTCGGACCGGGCTCCATCTGTACGACCCGTGTGGTCGCCGGCATCGGCGTTCCGCAGGTCACAGCGATCTACGAAGCCTCCCTCGCCGCCAAGGCGGCCGGCGTCCCGGTCATCGGCGACGGCGGCCTGCAGTACTCCGGCGACATCGCGAAGGCGCTGGTCGCGGGCGCGGACACGGTGATGCTCGGCTCTCTGCTCGCGGGCTGCGAGGAGTCGCCGGGCGAGCTGCTCTTCATCAACGGCAAGCAGTTCAAGTCGTACCGCGGCATGGGTTCGCTGGGTGCGATGCAGACCCGTGGCGAGCAGCGTTCCTTCTCGAAGGACCGCTACTTCCAGGAGGGCGTCGCCTCCGACGAGAAGCTGGTGCCCGAGGGCATCGAGGGCCAGGTGCCCTACCGCGGTCCGCTCTCGGCGGTCGTGCACCAACTGACCGGCGGACTGCGGCAGTCGATGTTCTACGTCGGCGGGCGGACGGTGCCGGAGCTGCAGGACCGCGGCCGGTTCGTACGCATCACATCGGCGGGGCTCAAGGAGAGCCACCCGCACGACATCCAGATGACGGTCGAAGCACCGAACTACAGCAGGAAGTAGCGCGGCCTTCGGCGAGGGGCGGCCCCGGGTTCCCGGGGCCGCCCCTCGCGCATGTGTCGGGGATACTGGAACCGCAGACGTAGAGGGAAAGGCCACACATCGTGACTGAGATCGAGATCGGGCGCGGCAAGCGCGGCCGCCGGGCGTACGCGTTCGATGACATCGCCGTCGTACCGAGCCGGCGTACGCGGGACCCGAAGGAGGTCTCGATCGCCTGGCAGATCGACGCCTACCGCTTCGAGCTGCCGTTCCTGGCCGCTCCGATGGACTCGGTGGTCTCTCCGCAGACCGCGATCCGCATCGGTGAGCTGGGCGGTCTCGGCGTGCTGAACCTCGAGGGTCTGTGGACCCGGTATGAGGACCCGCAGCCGCTGCTCGACGAGATCGCCCAGCTCGACGAGGACTCCGCGACCCGTCGTCTGCAGGAGATCTACGCGGCCCCGGTCAAGGAGGACCTGATCGGGCAGCGGATCAAGGAGGTGCGCGACTCGGGTGTGGTGACAGCCGCCGCGCTCTCGCCGCAGCGCACCGCCCAGTTCTCCAAGGCCGTCGTGGACGCGGGCGTCGACATCTTCGTCATCCGCGGTACGACGGTCTCCGCCGAGCATGTCTCGGGCGCCGCCGAGCCGCTGAACCTCAAGCAGTTCATCTACGAACTCGATGTGCCGGTCATCGTGGGCGGCTGCGCCACCTACACGGCCGCGCTGCATCTGATGCGTACGGGCGCTGCCGGTGTCCTGGTCGGCTTCGGCGGCGGCGCCGCGCACACCACGCGCAACGTGCTGGGTATCCAGGTTCCGATGGCGACCGCTGTCGCCGATGTGGCCGCGGCCCGCCGGGACTACATGGACGAGTCCGGCGGCCGGTATGTCCACGTCATCGCGGACGGCGGAGTGGGCTGGTCGGGCGACCTGCCGAAGGCGATCGCCTGCGGCGCGGACGCGGTGATGATCGGTTCCCCGCTGGCCCGCGCGACGGACGCGCCGGGCAAGGGGCACCACTGGGGCATGGAGGCCGTCCACGAGGATGTGCCGCGCGGCAAGTTGGTGGACCTGGGCATCGTGGGCACCACCGAGGAGGTCCTCGCCGGTCCCTCGCACAGCCCGGACGGGTCGATGAACTTCTTCGGCGCGCTGCGCCGGGCGATGGCGACGACGGGCTACAGCGAGCTCAAGGAGTTCCAGCGCGTCGAGGTGACGGTGGCGGACTCGCAGCACCGCCGCTGATTCCTGTGCGTACGGAAGGGGCCCCGCACCGGGTGGTGCGGGGCCTCTTTGCGCGCGTGGATGCAGGCGTTGATCAGGCGTTGGCCTTCTTGGCGCCCGCGAACGCGGCGGCCGCGCTGATGGCGAGGAAGACGTACGTCATACCGTCCGCGGCTTCGCTCCACGCATCGGTCAGCGTGCCGAAGTTGTCGAGGAAGATGTCGGCGAAGGCAGTGTCCGTGGTCTTGCCGAGGATGACCGCGATGGCGACCAACTGCCCCAGGTACACGGCCGGGAGCGCGAGCAGCGCGCTGACGAAGGGCAGGACCGGGTTGCGGCCGCCGATCTTGGCGGCGGCGAAGCCGATCAGGAAGCCGACGCCGATGGCCGCGTAGCCGACCTCGCGCTCGATGGCACCGCCGAGGGCGCCGTACGCCCCCGCGCCGACCAGTGCGGCGACGACGGCGACGACTATGCCGAGGACGACGTTGTCACGGACCGGCGCCGGGGGCGGTGCCGGGGCGTACTGGGCGTCGGCGTCGGCTCCGGCGAACGGGTTGCCGGACGGCGGTGGCACAGGCTGGCTCATGTGGAAATCCCCCAGGGACGAATGCGTCGCACGACCGTGCGAGCGGAGATCCCGGAGACTAGCAGCCGGGTCCGACAGCTCGGCAGTGAGAAATCGACTGCGGGCAGGGCTCAGAGCCGATGCGCCGCACCCGCCGGTGTCGCTCCCCTTGTGTCGAACAGGAGTTGGGCCTTGACCGCGAGTCCCTGGAGGTCGTACGTGCGGTGGTGCTGGAGCAGCACCGTCAGATCCGCGTTGGCGGCGGCCTCGTAGAGGGAGTCCGCCCGGGGGACCGGCAGATCGCGTACGCGCCAGTCGAGGACGTGCGGGTCGTGATAGCTGACGGCCGCTCCGAGGTCCATCAGACGGCGGGCGACCTCGGTCGCGGGGGAGCTCTCCAGATCGGCCAGGTCCGGCTTGTAGGTGATGCCTAGGAGCAGCACGCGCGCGCCGCGGGCCGATTTGCCGTGTTCGTTGAGGAGGGTGGCGCAGCGCTGGATCACGTACTGCGGCATCCGGGTGTTGATCTCCTGGGCGAGGCCGACCATACGCAGGGGGTGGCCGGGGGTACGGCCGGTGTGGGGGAGGCAGTTGGGGTCCAGGGCGACGCCGTGACCGCCGACGCCGGGTCCCGGGCGGAAGGCCTGGAAGCCGAAGGGCTTGGTCTCGGCGCAGCGGATGACGTCCCAGAGGTCGACGCCGAGGTCGTGGCAGAGCACCGCCATCTCGTTGACCAGGGCGATGTTGACGTGCCGGAAGTTCGTCTCGAGGACCTTGACGGTCTCCGCCTCGCGCGGTCCGCGCGCGCGGACCACCTTGTCGGTCAGACGGCCGTAGAAGGCGGCGGCCGACTCGGTGCAGGCGGGGGTGAGGCCGCCGATCACCTTGGGGGTGTTGGCGTAGCCGTGTGTGCGGCTGCCGGGGTCGACGCGGCTGGGGGAGTAGGCGAGATGGAAGTCGCGGCCGGCCCGCAGGCCCGAGCCCTCTTCGAGGAGGGGGCGGAGGAAGTTCTCCGTGGTGCCGGGCTGGACGGCCGATTCGAGCAGCACGGTGGTGTGCGGGCGCAGCCGGGCGGCCAGCGTCCGGGTGGCTTCGGCGACCGCGGTGAGGTCGAGGTTGCCGTCCGCGCCGAGGGGGGTGGGGGCGCAGATGACGGCGGTGCGTACGCGGCCGAGTTCGGCCGGTGCGGTGACGGTCCGGAAGCCCCCCGAGAGCATCCGGCGGATGTCGGCCGGGGTGATTCCCGCGGCCGGTTCCGTGAGGTGGCGCGGGTCGGTGTCATAGCCGATGGTCTCGATGCCGACGGCCACGGCCGCCTGGGCGAGGGGCAGGCCGAGGTGACCGAGTCCGATGACGGCGAGATCTGCGGGCATGGCGTTGACCGTCCTTCCCATAGCCGGAGGGGACAGAGAGCGCAAGCCCTGTGGGCAGAATGAGCGTGCGCAATGTCAGACTAGGCGTAAATATGACCGATATGCCGCATTGCAAGCCCGTGGCTGTCCGAGTGTTATCCACAGGCGGTGGCTGAAGTCGCCGAGTGCGGACAGAATCGATGGTGTGAGCCCGACCGCAGGGGACACACGGGGGCGACGGGAGGCAACAGTGAGGACAGCGACACTGGGACCCGCGGAGCGCGCCGAGGCGCTCGCCGCGATGGCCGAGCGTGAACTGGACATGCTGGTGGTGGGCGCGGGCGTGGTCGGAGCCGGGACCGCGCTGGATGCTGCAACACGCGGGCTCTCGACCGGGCTCGTCGAGGCGCGGGACTGGGCATCGGGCACATCGAGCCGGTCGAGCAAACTGATCCACGGCGGGCTGCGCTATCTGGAGATGCTGGACTTCGCGCTCGTACGGGAAGCGCTGAAGGAGCGCGGGCTGCTGCTGGAGCGGCTGGCGCCGCATCTGGTGAAGCCGGTGCCCTTCCTGTATCCGCTGAAGCACAAGGGCTGGGAGCGGCTGTACGCGGGATCGGGCGTCGCGCTGTACGACGCGATGTCGCTCTCGTCGGGGCACGGGCGCGGACTGCCCGTTCACCGGCATCTGTCGAAGCGGCAAGCGCTGAAGGTGGCGCCGTGTCTGAAGAAGGACGCCCTGGTCGGGGCGCTGCAGTACTACGACGCCCAGATGGACGACGCGCGCTATGTGGCGACGCTGGTGCGGACGGCGGCGAGCTACGGGGCGCAGGTCGCGAGCCGGGCCCGGGTGATCGGCTTCCTGCGGGAGGGCGAGCGGGTCGTCGGGGCGCGGGTGCTGGATGTGGAGGGCGGCGGGGAGTACGAGGTCCGGGCCAAGCAGGTCGTCAATGCCACGGGGGTGTGGACGGACGACACGCAGGCGCTGATCGGGGAGCGCGGGCAGTTCCATGTGCGCGCCTCCAAGGGTATTCATCTGGTGGTGCCGAAGGACCGGATCCACTCCGCGACCGGGCTGATCCTGCGGACCGAGAAGTCGGTGCTGTTCGTCATCCCCTGGGGCCGGCACTGGATCGTGGGGACGACGGACACGGACTGGGACCTGGACAAGGCGCATCCGGCCGCGTCCAGTGCGGACATCGACTATCTGCTGGAGCACGTGAATTCGGTGCTGGCCGTGCCGCTCACGAGGGACGACGTCCAGGGGGTGTACGCGGGGCTGCGGCCGCTGCTCGCCGGTGAGTCGGATGCGACGAGCAAGCTCTCGCGCGAGCACACGGTGGCGCATCCGGTGCCGGGGCTCGTGGTCGTCGCGGGCGGCAAGTACACGACGTACCGCGTGATGGCGAAGGACGCGGTGGACGAGGCGGTGCACGCGCTCGACCAGCGGGTCGCCGACTGCGTCACGGAGAACGTGCCGCTGGTGGGAGCCGAGGGCTACGGCGCGCTGTGGAACGCGCGGGCGAGGATAGCGGCGCGGACGGGGCTTCATGTGGTGCGCGTGGAGCATCTGTTGAACCGGTACGGCTCGATGGTCGAGGAACTGCTGGCGCTGATCGCCGACGACCCGAAGCTCGCTGAGCCACTGGAGGGTGCGGAGGACTATCTGCGCGCCGAGATCGTCTACGCCGCCTCGCACGAAGGTGCGCGGCACCTCGACGACGTACTGACCCGGCGGACCCGGATCTCGATCGAGACCTTCGACCGGGGGACGCGGAGTGCGCGGGAGTGCGCCGAGCTGATGGCGCCGGTGCTGGGCTGGGAGAAGGAGCAGATCGAGAAGGAGGTCGAGCACTACGAGAAGCGGGTGGAGGCGGAACGCGAGTCGCAGCGGCAGCCGGACGACCTGACGGCGGACGCGGCGCGGCTGGGGGCGCCGGACATCGTGCCGATCTGAGCCCAGGTGCCGCACGGCGCTCTGTGGTGCGGTCCCGTGCCGTCGGCCCTGAGCGTCCTGAGCGTCCTGAGCGCCCTGAAGGTCGCGAACCGGCGGAAATAGGCTTTGGAGACGGCTGGTTCGGGTCGGTGGGAGAAGTGGAGGGATGTCGTCCGTTCGGTCGGGCAGGGCTACGACCAGCGCAGCGGTGAGCTTCACCACGAGTAGTGGCATGGTGGGTGGTCCCAGCCTTTCGGACCCGTCGTGGTGGACGGCGGACCCGGGAGAAACGCCGGTCCTGGAGTGAGAGACAATGGGGGCTCTGCCAGGGCGGGTTACCGCATCGCGCGGGAAGCGGCAGGCGCGGGCGAAGATCAGGGATCGCAGAGGGGACGCATGTCGGAGGCGGAGCAGTCGCGGGAGCCCCAGCGGGACGCCGGGCAGGATTCGGAGTTGGAGCCCAAGGGCGGGTCCCAGAAGCCCGAGCAGGAGTCTGGGAAGAACTCCGAGCGGGAGTCCGGGAGGAAGCCCCAGCAGGAGTCCGAGCGGGAACTCGACAAGGCCCCTGAGGCGGAGCCCAGGTCGAAGCCCGAGTCGGGGCCCAAGTCTGGCCCCGAGTCGGGGCCCACGCCGCGGTCCGGGGCCGAGAAAGAGTCCGGCGCCGGGTCCGAGGGCGCGAAGGCCGGGGCCGAGTCCGTCAAGGCGTCGGGGCAGGGCGCCGGGCAGGGCGCTGCCAAGCCGGCCGCCGGCGGGAAGGTCTTCGGGCGGGAGGCCGAGGGGCGGCTTCTTGCCGGGCGGTACCGGCTCGGAGGCGTCCTCGGGCGCGGCGGCATGGGCACGGTCTGGCGGGCCGTCGACGAGACGCTCGGCCGTACCGTCGCGGTGAAGGAACTGCGCTTCCCCAACAGCATCGACGAGGAAGAGAAGCGCCGGCTCATCACGCGTACGCTGCGCGAGGCCAAGGCGATCGCCCGGATCCGCAACAACAGCGCGGTGACGGTCTACGACGTCGTGGACGAGGACGACCGGCCGTGGATCGTCATGGAGCTCGTCGAGGGCAAGTCCCTCGCCGAAGCCGTGCGCGAGGACGGCACGCTGACGCCGCGGCGGGCCGCGGAGGTCGGGCTCGCGATCCTCGACGTACTGCGCTCCGCGCACCGCGAGGGCATCCTGCACCGCGATGTGAAGCCGTCCAATGTCCTGATCGCCGACGACGGGCGCGTGGTGCTCACCGACTTCGGTATCGCACAGGTCGAGGGCGACCCGTCGATCACCTCGACCGGCATGCTCGTCGGCGCCCCCTCGTACATCTCGCCCGAGCGTGCCCGCGGCCACAAGCCGGGGCCGGCCGCCGACCTGTGGTCGCTGGGCGGACTGCTGTACGCCTGCGTCGAGGGCAGCCCGCCCTACGACAAGGGCTCCGCGATCGCGACGCTGACCGCCGTGATGATCGAGCCGCTCGACCCGCCGAAGAACGCGGGCCCGCTGGAGGAGGTCATCTACGGCCTGCTCATCAAGGACCCCGATCAGCGGCTGGACGACGAAGGCGCGCGGGCGTTGCTCACCGATGTGCTGTACGCACCCGAGGCACCGGAGCCGCTCGCCGAGCCGGAGCCGTCGCCGGAGGCCACGCGCGTTGTCGCGCTGCCGCCGCTTCCCCCGGCGCCGTCGCAGACGAAGCCGAAGGATCCCGCTGCAGACCGGGTGCGCGGTGCGCTGCGTTCCGTACGGAACGCGGCAGTAACAGCGGCAGCGGCCGCGAAGCAGGAATCGAAGCGGCAGCCCGCGTCGCAGACGACGGGCGCGCGGCCCGCGCCGGTACGGGCGCCGCTCACCGATGTGGTGCCCCGTCGCACTCTGGTGATCATCGCGGTGGTCGTCGCGCTGGCGGTGCTCTCCGGCGTGCTCTACCTGACGCTCGGCGGCGATGACAAGGGCAGCCAGGGCAAGTCCAAGGACGACAAGACCACTTCGGCCGGGACCACGAACGGCGCCGACGGCAGCGGCAAGGGCGCCGGTGATGACGCTGCCAAGGACGACAACAAGGGCAAGGGCGACCGCCCCGACGCCCCGGCGAGCGCCGGGGCCACGGGCGGGCAGCCGTCCGGGGGGCCCAAGACCGACGACCCCGCGGCGGGGAACGGGCTGCCGGCCGGGTATGTGATGGTCACCAACGACCGGTTCCACTTCACGATGGCGATGCCCAAGGCCTTCAAGCTCGACGGCATCGCGGGTCAGAACTCCGGCGGGATATTCAATGCCGACGGTGGATTCCCGCGCGTCCAGGTCGACTTCAACGCCGGCCCCACGGACGACGCCGCCGCTGCCTGGAGGGCGGCGATGGGCGCGACGGCCGCGAGCAGCAGTGGGTACAAGCACATCGGGATCGACAAGGTCGACTACAACGGCTACCCGACCGTCGCCGACTGGCAGTTCGAGCGCACGCAGGGCGGCGAGCGGGTACGGGTCCTCAACAGGGGCTTCAAGGTGGATGCCACGCACGGCTACTCGATCATGATCACCTGCAAGTCGAGCGAGTGGACGAGCGCGGAGTGCGACACCTTGCGCAAAACGGCGTTCGCCACATTCAAGCCCAAGGACTGAGCCAGGACACGTATCGTGAGAGCTCGCGGACGGTACGCAGCCGCAAGGGGTCGTAAGAAGCCGTCAAACGACCGGAATTGACGGTTTGGTGCGGGCCTCCGGGACCAGCCGGGGGACAGCGCGCTCGTGGGGAGGCGTCGTGGACGACTATGCGGGACGGGTGCTCGCCGACCGCTACCGCCTGCCGCTGCCGCCCTCCGACGCGTACGAACTGGTCGAGACCCGCGCGTTCGACACGTACAGCGGGCAGGAAGTCCTGGTACGGCAGGTGCCGTTGCCGGAGGTCGTGGACGCGGAGATGCTCGACGCGGACGGGATGGCCGGGGCGGCGGTGCCGCGGCGGACCCACGGGCGGATGACGCGGCGGCCCACGGACCCGGCGGTGCGGCGGGCCGTCGACGCCGCGCAGGCCGCGGCGTCGATCCCCGACCACCCGCGCCTGGACCAGGTCTTCGACGTCTTCGCGGAGGGCGGTTCGCTCTGGATAGTGAGCGAACGCGTCGCCGCACGGCCGCTGGCGGCACTGCTCGCGGAGAAGCCGCTCAGTCCGTACCGGGCGGCCGAGGTCGCCTCCGACGTTCTCACCGCGCTGCGGGTGCTGCATGCGCACGGCTGGACCCACCGGAACATCACCGTCCGCACGGTGCTGGTGTGCGACGACGGGCGGGTGGTCCTGACCGGACTCGCGTCGGGAGCGGCGGAGGAGGCGCTGTGTGGGTACGCGCCGGTGCCGGAGGCGGCGGAGCCGCTGGAGACGGTGACGGAACTGCCGGAGTCCGACGGGCCGCTGGAGTCCGGGGGTTTCGAGGGCGCCGACGACTCGGATGACGCCGATGACCCGGACGACTCCTACGACTCCTACGACCAGGATCCGGGCTTCGAACCGGAGGTGGGGATTCCTGGTCCGTCCGGGCGGCCCGCGCTGCCCGGGGGCGGGACCAGCAGCGGTGTGCCGGACGTTCGTGCCGCCAGGGCGGGCGCGATCGCCGCGTACCGCGCGGGCGCCAGGGCCGCGGCGCGCATCAACGAGGACCAGCGGCAGAGCGACGGGGCCGGCGATGAGGGCGCTCGCCCGGTGCAAGCCGGTTTCGACCCGGACTGGTGGGCCCAGCCCGGCGACGTGAACCCGGCCCTCGATGTGGACGACGACGAGGACGACGGGGAGGACGAGGGCGGCTGGTACCCGGGGGACGACGCCTCACGCGGCACCGGCCACGCCCGGTTGGCCGGGACATGGCACGACGGCCCGCTCCCGGGAACCGACGGTCCGGGACCCGTACGGGCGGGCGGAGGAGGCAGCGGCAGGCCGGCCGACGACGAACTTCCGTACGTCGTGCGCCAGATACCCCCGGACGGCGGCCACGGTCCGGACGGCGGCCATGGTCCGGACCGCGACCGCTCCGGCGCCCCGGACACCGGCTCCCCCTATGGCTCCCCGAACACCGGCTCCGGGCGCCCGCCCGCGCTCCCGCCCCGGCCCGAGAGCCTGCGTGCCCCTCAAGCCGCCCGTGAGCCCTACCGGCCGACGCCCGCGCTGCCCGCGCCACGGCCCGGTGCCCCCGCCGCCGGCACCAGGGGGAGTTGGGAGCAAGGGGGTGGTGGGGACGCCCTGCGGGCCGATTCTCAGCGGCAGCCCGCCGTCGGCGGAGCCGTCCCGCCCACCGGGCACTGGGACGACATCGTCGCGAGCGGCAACACCCCCGCCTACCGCGGTCCCGCCACGCCGCTCGCCGCCGAGCGGGCCCGGCAGGCGCGGATCGCCGTCGTCGGTGCCGTCACCGAGCGGTGGGCGCCGGAGCAGGCCGGACCCGTGCACGAGAACTGGCAGTTGGCCGCCCCCGTCGGCCCCGCGACCGATCTCTGGGCGCTGGGCGCGCTGCTCTACCGCGCCGTGCAGGGCCATGCCCCGTACCCCGAGGAGAGCGCCGTCGAGCTGGTGCAGCTCGTCTGTGCCGAGCCGCCCGCGTTCGCCGAGGAGTGCGGGCCGCTGCGGCCCGTCGTCGAGTCGCTGCTGCGCCAGGACCCCACGGAGCGACCGGACTTCGAGGAGCTGCGCGGCTGGCTGCGTTCGCTCGTGCGGTCCGCGCCGGAGCCCGAGGCCGGCATGGATGTCGTGCCGCTGCCGTCGAGCGCCGTCGACGGCACGCGGCTGCCTGTCGTACGCCGCCGGGGCGAGCTGGTCCGCAGGCGCCGCGGAGGCTCGGCCGAGGTGGTCCACGGGCGCCACCGGCACAAGAAGTCCAAGCGGGAGCGCGGCGGCGGGGAGCGCGGACCGCGGTCGCTCGGCCGCACCCTCCTGTTGCTGATCCTTCTCGTCCTGGTGGCCGCCGTCGCGTACGCCGTGCTGTTCATGCCGAAGTCCGGTGGCCGGCAACAGGATGAGCCGGGATCGAAGGACGGCGCCCGCCCGCCGGCCACCGGCCCGAGCCCGGGCCGTTCGGCCCCGGACGCCCCGCCCGTGACCTCGAGCGGCAGCCCCGGAGGCGAGCAGCAGCCCCAGACCTCCGCCCCCGCCGGGAACCTGCCCAAGGGCTATGTGCTGAGCAAGGACCCCGAGGGCTTCCAGATCGTCGTCGACGGGACCTGGCAGCGCCGCCCCATCAACGACATCGGCCAAGTCCGCTACACCGACGGCGATTTCACGCTCATCGTGGTCCCCGGCCGCGACACCGTGAAGGCGAACGGCAACGACCCGCTGGTCTATCAGCGCGACAAGGAGCGCGAGCTCCAGCCGTGGCGGGACTCCTCCTGGGCCGGGGCGACCGGGCTGCGCCGTATCGACGTCGGGCAGCAGGCCACGGCCGAGGGCCAGTTCACCTGGCAGGACAGCGGCGGCCGCGAGGTGTACGTACGCAACCTCGCCCTGATCGTCGGCGGCAGCTACCACGTCATCCAGGTGATCGGTCCCGAGGACCAGCGGGACAAGGTGACTGAGGTGTACCGCGAGGCCACGACGCGCTACCGGGCGACCCGTTAGCCGCGCTTTTGCACCCGCCGCGCGGAGTTTCCAGCATCACAGTGCGGTCACTTGAGGCATCCGAGGTACCGCGCCCGTACTTCACATCCGTAACCTGTCATCCCAAGGAACGGGGCGGGGGACGTGGAACACTCTCAGAGCACGGGCGCGGGTCTGCTGCTCGCCGGGCGCTACCGGTTGAGCGAGACCATCGGCAGCGGCGGCATGGGCAAGGTCTGGCGCGCACACGACGAGGTGCTGCACCGTGTCGTCGCGGTCAAGGAGCTGACGGCCGGGCGGTACGCCTCCGAGGCCGACCGGATCGTCCTGCACGCGCGCACGCAGAAGGAGGCGCGGGCCGCCGCCCGGATCAGCCACCCCGGTGTCGTCACCGTCCACGATGTGCTCGAACACGACGCCCGACCCTGGATCGTCATGCAGTACGTCGACGGGCCCTCGCTCGCCGACGCGGCCAAGGAGTCGGGCCGTATCCCCGCGTCCCAGGCCGCCCGCGTCGGACTGCACGTGCTGCGCGCGCTGGGCGCCGCGCACGCCGCCGGGGTGCTCCACCGGGACGTCAAGCCCGCGAACATACTGCTCAACCGCGACGGCCGGGCGCTGATCACCGACTTCGGGATCGCCGCGATCGAGGGCGACTCGACTATCACCAGGACCGGCGAAATCGTCGGATCCATCGACTACTTGGCACCCGAGCGGGTGCGCGGCGCCGATCCGGGGCCCGCGTCCGACCTCTGGTCGCTGGGCGCGACTCTCTACACGGCGGTGGAGGGCGAGTCGCCGTTCCGCCGTTCCTCGCCGCTCGCCACCATGCAGGCCGTGGTGGGCGAGGAGCCGCGCCACCCCGAGCAGGCCGGGCTGCTCACGCCCGTCATCATGGCGCTGCTGCGCAAGGATCCCGCCGCCCGTCCGTCGGCCGCCGAGGCCGAGCGGATGCTGCTGGAGGCGATGGAGGGGCGGGCACCGGCCGTGCGGCCGCAGCCGCAGGTGCCGATCCAGCGGACGGCGCAGCACGCGGTACGGCCCGAGACCGCCAGGCTGCCCACCCCGACGCCGTACGTTCCCCTTCCGGTCCCCGGCCCCAACACCGTTTCCGCGGCGGGCCCCCGGCGCGGCGGCCGGCTGCGTACGGCGTTGATCGTCGTCGTCCTCGCGGCCGTCGTCGGCGGCGGCGCGGGACTGGCAGCCATGAAGTACGCGGGTGACAAGGACAACGAAGGGCGTACGGGCAACCAGTTGACCCCGGACCCCTCACAGCCGGGCGCGGGGACCGGGGACACCTCCCAGGCCGGGCGCCCCGGCTGGCACCGCGCCAAGGACCCGGCGGGCTTCAGCCTCCTGGTGCCGGACGGCTGGACGCGCCAGATGGACGGCGACCAGATCGACTACACACCCGACAACGGCCGCCACCGCATCCGCATCAGCAGTGACACGACGCCCGACTTCGAGAACCCGTACACGCACATGCTGGACATGGAGAAGAACCTCCAGCGGCTCCCCAAGTACGAGCGGATCAAGCTGCGCCCCAACACCTACCGCGACCAGACGCAGTCGGCGCTGTGGGAGTTCACCTGGACCGAGAAGAAGGACCACCCCGGCCCGCGGCGGGCCATCGACCAGATGTACATCGCGGACGACGGCACGGAGTACGCGCTCTACATGTCCGGCCCCGCCGGGGACTGGGCGAAGACCCGCGAGCAGTTCGACATCATGCTGCAGGGCTGGCGGCCTCGGGCATGATGGACGCAGGCTGACCGAGAGGGAGTTGGGTGTCCGAGGAAACGCGGCTGATAGCGGGCCGCTACCGGCTCCTGGACCGGCTGGGCCGCGGGGGCATGGGCACGGTCTGGCGCGCGGAGGACGAGCTGCTGGGCCGTCGCGTCGCCGTCAAGGAACTCCACCTGGACGACGGCGACTCCGGCCGCTCGCCGTCCCCGTACACCTCGGCGGCCGCGCCCCTGCGCGAGGCCCGCGCTGTCGCCCGGGTCAAGCACCCGCATGTGATCGTCGTCCATGACGTGGTGGTGGACGACGGACTCCCGTACATCGTGATGGAGCTGGTCGACGGCGGTTCGCTCGCCGACCGGATCTCGCGCGGCGGACCCGTCGACGTGGCGGAGGCGGCGCGGATCGGGCTCGCGCTGCTGGGCGCGCTGCGCGCCGCGCACGGTCTCGGGGTGCTGCACCGGGATCTGAAGCCCGCCAACGTCCTCCTCGAGGAGTCCACCGGCCGGGTCGTGCTCACCGACTTCGGCATCGCGCAGTTCGCGGGGTCCACGACGATCACCGAGTCGGGGTCCTTCGTGGGATCGCCCGAGTACACCGCGCCGGAGCGGATGCAGGGCGTCAACGCCGGTCCCGAGTCGGACCTGTGGTCGCTGGGCGTGCTGCTGTGCGCGGTGCTCAGCGGTGAATCGCCCTTCCGCCGGGACTCGTTGGGCGGCATCCTGCACGCCGTCGTCGAGGACGAGATCCGACCGCCGGCCGAGGCCGCGCCGCTGCTGCCCGTCGTCCTCGGGCTGCTCGACCGGGATCCGGAGCGCCGGCTCGGGGCGAGCGAGGCGGAGGAGCTGCTGCGTACGTACGTCACGACGGGCGCGCTGCGGGCGGTCGCGCCGCAGTACACGCCCACCCGCCAGGACGCGCCGCGCACACCCGCACCCCGCACACCCGCGCCCAGGCAGCCGGTCACGGCGCCCGCGCCGCCGCCGCCCGTGCGCGCCTCCCGCCGCCGTACGCCGCTCCTGGTCACCGCGGCCCTGGTCGCCGCGCTGGCCGGAGCGGGCGGGGCAGCCGCGGTGCTGCTCCAGAACGACGGCTCGGGTGACGGGAAGGCTGCCGCCACCCCCGGCCGTACGGTCGTGAGCAGCGCTCCGCCGGTACGTACGGCCCAGTCACCCGCGCCCGGCACCACCCCCCACCCCACCGTGACCGTCACCGCCTCCGCTCCCGCCAATCGGCTTGCGCCGCCGGAGGGTTACGTCGACGTGGCCGACCCGGACGGGTTCGCGCTCGCCGTCCCCGAGGGCTTCGTCCGTTCCGAGGACGACAAGCGCGTCTACTACATGGCGCCGGACAAGGGCATCAGGATCGGCATCCGCCTCCAGCAGCCGGACTCCGAGGGCCCGCTGGGTGCGATGCGCCGCTCCGACAAGGCCGGTCCGAACACCAACCCCGGCTACCGCGACGGCAAGGTCACGCCCACCACGCACAACGGACTGACCGCCGCGCTCTGGGAATTCACCTGGAGCGGTTTCTCCCAGGCCGAAGGGTCCCGGCACACGTACGACATCTGCTGGGACGAGGACGGGACGATGTACGACGTCTGGGTCTCGGCGCCGGTCGGCCGGCTCGACGAGGCGCGGCGGCACTTCGACACCGCGCTCGACTCCTTCACACCCGTAAGGATGTGAGCATGACCAACGACGGGGGACGGGCGAACGAGCCCACCGGTTACGGACTCCGGCCGCCGAACGCCGGGGTACGGGACCGGCTGAAGCTCGGCAAAGCAGAGACGAGCCCCTGATCAGGCCTTATCCGCCAGTGATCGCTGGCGCGATGGTGAGGGCCTGGTGAAAAGCTGTTACCGACGGGTACCCAAAGTTCCGTTTGCGGCATACTCTCGCCCCCATGACGGACTCGCAGGCCCCCGCCGCCGCCCCCGGCACCAACCCGACAGCCGCTGCCCCGGCCGGTGCGCGCACCGCCGCCGATGTGGTCACCCCCGAGGTGGTCGCCCAGCTCACCCGTGGTGTGGTCGGCTCCGGCCGCACCGCCAACCACACCCCCTTCACCGGTCAGAAGCTGGCGGACCTGCCCGAGTCCACCCCCGAGGACGTGGCGGAGGCCTTCGAGCGCGCCCGCGCCGCCCAGCCCGCCTGGGCCGCCACCTCGGCCCGCGCCCGCGCCGCCGTCCTGCTGCGCTTCCACGACCTGGTCCTCGAGCGCCAGGCCGAGGTACTCGACCTCATCCAGCTGGAGACCGGCAAGGCCAGGCTGCACGCGCACGAAGAGGTCCTGGCCGTCGCCGTCGCAGCCCGTCACTACGGCCGCAAGGCGCCCGCGTATCTGCGCCCCAAGCGGCACACCGGCGTCGTACCGACCCTCACCAAGGTCACCGAACTGCGCCAGCCGCGCGGGGTCGTCGGCCAGATCGCGCCCTGGAACTACCCGCTGGAGCTCTCCGTCGGTGACGCGCTGCCCGCGTTCGTCTCCGGCAACGCCGTCGTGATGAAGCCCGACACGGAGACCGCGCTCACCGCGCTGTGGGCCCGCGACCTCCTCGTGGAGGCCGGACTCCCCGCCGAGGTCTTCCAGGTCGTACTCGGCGAAGGACCGGTCGTCGGCCCCGAGGTCGTCAAGCACGCGGACTACGTCTCCTTCACCGGCTCCACGCGTACGGGCCGCGAGGTCGCCAAGGGCGCGGCGGCCCGCCTCATCGGGGTGTCCCTCGAACTCGGCGGCAAGAACGCCATGCTGGTGCTGAAGGACGCGGACATCGAGAAGGCCGCGGCCGGTGCCGTCCGCGCCTGCTTCTCCTCCGCCGGCCAGCTGTGCATCTCCATCGAGCGGCTGTACGTCCACGAGTCGGTCGCCGACGCGTTCCTGGAGCGGTTCGCCGCCCGTACGAAGGCGATGCGCCTCGGCAACGCCCTCGCGTACGGCGCCGACATGGGCTCGCTCGTCGGCGAGCGCCAGCTGGAGACCGTCACCCGCCACGTCGACGAGGCCGTCGCCAAGGGCGCCACGCTCGTCGCGGGCGGCGTCGCACGCCCCGACATCGGCCCGCTCTTCTACGAGCCGACGATCCTCGACGGCGTCGAGGCGCCGATGGCCGTGTGCACCGAGGAGACCTTCGGCCCGGTCGTCTCCATCTACCGCTTCACGGACGAGGACAAGGTCGTCGAGCAGGCCAACGGCACCCCGTACGGCCTGAATTCGAGCGTCTGGACCAAGGACGGCAAGCGCGGCCACGCCGTCGCCGCGAAGCTGCGCACCGGCACGGTCAACATCAACGAGGGGTACGCCCCGGCGTACGGCAGCGTCCAGTCCCCGATGGGCGGCATGAAGGACTCCGGTCTCAGCCGGCGGCACGGCTCCGAGGGCATCCTCAAGTACACCGAGGCCCAGACCGTCGCGCAGCAGCGGCTGATCCCGCTGGCGCCGTCCTTCGGCATGGACGACGAGAAGTACGCGGCGTTCATGAGCCGCAGCCTGAAGGCGATGAAGGCCCTGCGCCTGCGTTAGATCCAGCTGCCCTATTCCTACGAGGAGAGCCATGTCCCAGGTCCCCCCTGCCCAGAATCAGGAAGATCTCGAATACGACTACGACGTCATCGTCGTCGGCTCGGGCTTCGGCGGTTCGGTCTCCGCGCTGCGGCTGACCGAGAAGGGCTACCGCGTCGGCGTCCTGGAGGCGGGCCGCCGCTTCACCCGCGAGACGCTGCCCAGGAACTCCTGGGACCTGCGCAACTACCTCTGGGCCCCGGCACTCGGCCTCTTCGGCATCCAGCGCATCCATCTGCTCGGCAATGTGATGGTGCTGGCAGGCGCGGGAGTCGGCGGCGGCTCCCTGAACTACGCCAACACCCTCTACGTACCGCCGACGCCGTTCTTCGACGACCCGCAGTGGAAGGACATCACGGACTGGCAGGAGGAGCTGGCTCCGTACTACGACCAGGCCAAGCGGATGCTGGGCGTACGGCTCAACCCGACGATGACGCCCTCGGACGTCCATCTGAAAGCCACCGCCCAGGCGATGGGGGTCGGCGACAGCTTCCACATGGCGCCGGTGGGTGTGTTCTTCGGCGACGGTGAGGACGCCGACGGCACGTCGAAGACGAAGCCGGGCGCGGAGGTCGCCGACCCGTACTTCGGCGGAGCCGGTCCGTCCCGCAAAGCGTGCACCGAGTGCGGCGAGTGCATGACGGGCTGCCGGCACGGCGCGAAGAACACCCTCAACGAGAACTACCTCTACCTGGCCGAGAAGGCCGGGGCGGTCATCCACCCGATGACCTCGGTGGTCACCGTCACCGAGGACTCGCGGGGCGGCTTCGCCGTCAAGACCCTCCCCAGCGACAACAAGCGCAAGGCGAAGGGACGTACGTTCACGGCCCAGCGCGTCGTCGTCGCGGCCGGTACGTACGGCACGCAGACCCTGCTGCACCGGATGAAGGACGGCGGACTGCTGCCGCGCATCTCCGCGCGGCTCGGCGAGCTGACCCGTACCAACTCCGAGGCGCTGGTGGGCGCGCAGACCGACAACCGGCGCTACCGCAAGCGCCATGGCGCGGAGAAGGTCGACTTCACGCGCGGTGTCGCGATCACCTCCTCGATCCACCCCGACGAGAACACCCATATCGAGCCGGTGCGCTACGGCAAGGGATCGAACGCGATGGGCGGGATGACGATCCTCCAGGTCCCGTACAGCGCGAAGGCGCGGGTCGCCGGCTGGTTCGGAAACGTGGCCAGGCATCCCTTGCTCGCGGCCCGTTCGCTCTCCAACCGCCGATGGTCCGAGCGGACCATCATCGGGCTCGTCATGCAGTCGCTGGACAACTCGCTGACCACGTACCGCAAGCCGAAGGGCCTCGGCAAGGGCCTGCTCACCGCCCGCCAGGGCCATGGTGCGCCCAACCCCAACCAGATCCCGGAGGCCACCCGTGCCGCCTCGCTCCTCGCCGAGGAGATCAACGGCTTCGCGGGCTCCAACATCGGCGAGCTGATGGGCACCCCGCTGACGGCCCACTTCCTGGGCGGCTGCCCGATCGGTTCCTCCGCCGAGGCGGGTGTCATCGACCCGTACCACCGGCTGTACGGCCACCCGGGCATCTCGGTCGTCGACGGCTCGGCGGTCTCGGCGAACCTCGGCGTGAACCCGTCCCTGACGATCACGGCGCAGGCCGAGCGGGCGATGTCGTTCTGGCCCAACAAGGGCGAGGATGACCGGCGTCCGGCGCAGGATGCGGCTTACGAACGCCTGGCGGCGGTGGCACCGAAGTCCCCGGCGGTGCCGGAAGAGGCGTTCGGCGCGCTGAAGCTGCCGTTCCTGGGGATCCCGGCGGTCCCGCCGAAGAAGTAGCCCCGAAGCAGCCGCTCTGGGACCGGACATGCGAAGGCCGCTGCACCCCCCTCCGAGTGCAGCGGCCTTCTGGCTCTACGGGCCGGGCGTTACGCGGTGGCGTCACCGCTGCGGCGGCGCTTCATCGCGAAGACGACACCGGCACCGGCGACGACGGCGATGCCACCGGCGATGCCGACGGTCGGCAGGATGGAGCTGGAACCGGTCTCGGCGAGGTTGCCGGTGACCGGGATCGCCTTGGCGTCACCCTGCGGCTTGACGTCGTTGCCCGGCTTCTCCCCGTTCGGCTCGGAGTCCTCGACGTCACCGGGGTTGCTGCCGGCCTTGACGATCGTGAACGGGTAGATGTCGCCGTTGTCGTAGCACGTGTACGTGTCGTCGTCGGCGCCGTTGTCGTAGCTGCCGGCGGCGATTGCGAGGCCGTCGCCCGCGGGGGCGCCCTTGTCGATCTTCACGCGGAGGTCGATCGTGACCTTCTTGCCGGCATCGAGCGGGAACTCGCCGAAGAAGAAGCCGTTGTTGAACGGGGCGTCAGCGAAGTCGTTGACCCACGTGCCGGACTCGGGGTCCTTGTACTCGAAGTGCGCGTACTTCGCGACGAGCTTGTCGTCGGGGTTCTCCAGACCCTTCGCGTACGTCGCGGCGGAGAAGACCAGCAGGCTCTCGATGTCGGTCTTGCCGGTGTTCTTCACGTTGAACGTGAACTTCTTCCAGCCACTGCCCGCGACGATCTTGTTCGGGAAGCCGCCGAGGGAGACCTTGACGGACCCCTTTTCGCACTCGAAGTCCGGGTCCTCCTCGTCCTCGCCCGGCTCGCTGGCCGGCGCGCTCGGCGTCGTCGCCGGGCTGCTCGAGCTGCTCGCCGGGGCGCTCGGCGTCGTCGCCGGGCTGCTCGACGTGCTCGTCTCAGTGCTCGACGTCGTGGCCGGGCTGCTCGGGGTCTCCGGGGCGCTCGGGCTCTGCGAGGTGGAGGGCGCGGCCGGTTCCGAAGCGGTCGGCGTCGGCGTCGGCGACTCGGTCGCGAACGCGGCCGGCGCCGCCAGGAACGTGGCGGGTGCGATAACGGCAGTCGCGGCAGCGAGAGCCATAGCGCGGCGAAGCTTCATGAAGACCTCAGTGAAGTCCGGCGTACCGCATCGCTGCAGCACGGAGCTGAAGGGCCTTCCGAGATGGGGGTACACGGGTGAGGCCGTTGATACGCATGCATGACCTGTGAATGGCCGGAATGGTTGCCCCCGGATTCACAGAAACTTTATGTGGCGCCCGTCACATGCGACCGTCACATGCAACCTTCTTCGCCCCGCCATGGTCGAACTCCTGCCGCCGTACCGCGGCAACTCGGCTCCCACCCACGAAAGTCGTGATGAGACGCATTGGCTTCGCTGCCTTCGCCGTCGGCCTGCTGGCCGCCGGTCTGGCCGCCCCCGCGGCGCACGCCGCCGACCTCCAGTTCACGCTCAGCGGACCCGCCGAGGTCGGTCTGCGTCCGTACCCCGCGAGCGGTGCGCCGAAGAAGTCCACGGTCGATGTCACCGTGAACAACCCGTCCCAGGACGAGGAACGCGGCCGCTTCGAGGGCGAGTACACCGTCAGCTTCGACTTCAGCGGCCTCGCCGGGATCGCCGATGTCCGCTTCGGCGAGACCGGCGGCTCGGACTGCACGATCACCGGGACCACCGGCATCTGCACCGACTACGGGATCCGGCCCGGGCTCAACGGCGTCGCCGAGCTCGAGGTCTCCGCCGCCAAGGGCAGCAAACTCGGTGCGACCGGCGACATCAAGGTGACGGGCACGGCCGAGGGCGCGACCTTCACGTCCCACGTCACCAAGGTGACTGTCGGCGGGCCCGACTTGGTGATGAAGCGGCTGCCACTGAAAGCGGACCTGACGCCGGGCGAGGTGCAGCCGGCGCCGTTGTCCTTCGCCAACACAGGCACCTCGGCCGCCGACGGCATCTTGCTCACGGTGATCTACTCGCGGGGCATGGAACTGACCCAGCGGTACTCCAACTGCGAGTACAGCGAGGGCGGCGAGCCGTTCGTCGGCTCCTGGACCACCGCGCTCTGCACGTTCGAGGGCAGTTACGAGGCGGGCGCCGTCTACGAGCTCGACAAGCCGCTCGGAATCAGGGCCACCGAGCGCGCCTACTTCGACAGCTTCATCTACCGCGTCAACGAGGACAGCCCGCAGGAGCGCACGGCCCAGCGCGGGGGCCGTACCTACACGCCGGGCAGCGGCCCGGCGCTGACCGTTACGAAGAAGCCGGTCTCCGCCCGTTCCGCGGACCTCGACCCCTCTGACAACCAGCAGGAGTTCGACTTCCGTACGAAGAACACCGCGGACTTCGTCGCGTACGGCGCCGAGAGGATCGGCGCGGTGGGCGAGACGGTCGACGCGCTGATCGGCTTCCGCAACAGCGGCCCGGCCTGGATCGGCTACATCCGCTCCGGCGAGTCCGTCGCCACGGTCGACTTCCGGGTGCCCGAGGGCGCCAAGGTCACCAAGAAGCCGGCGGGCTGCCAGGCTCTGACGACCGGCGGCCGCCCGAGTGGGCTGGAGCTCGGCGCTCCGCGCTACTCCTGCGACACCCGGGCGAGCGTCCTGGACGGTGCCGACTTCGCGCTGCCCTTCGAGCTGAAGATCGAGAAGGCCGTCGCGAACGCGACCGGCACGGTCACCGTGCGGAACGTCCAGGGGACCGATCCCGTGCTGCCCTTCGACCCGAAGACGGCCAACAACACGGCGAAGTTCGTCCTCAACCCCACGGACTCCGGCTCCGACGCGGGCGGCACGTCCGGCGGCGAGGACCCGACCGGCGGCACCGAGCCGCCCGTGGACGACGAGGAGCAGACGACCGGCGGCACCTCGGAAGGCCCGGCCACGGCGGGCGGCTCCACCGGCGGCTCCTCCGGCGGGGACTCCGCCCAGGGTGGCCTGGCCGCCACCGGCTCCGGCGCCCTGCTGACCGCTGCGGCAGCCGCAGCGGCCCTCGCGGCGGGCGGCACGCTCTACTTGGCGGCCCGACGCCGGACAACACGCGGCTGAAGCAAGAGCTGACCGGCAAAGCTAAGGGCCCCACGGACTCGTCCGCGGGGCCCTTAGTGGTCAGCACCGGCGTCAGGGCAGCGGCGCCGGTGCCGAGGCCGCGGCGCTGGGGGGTAGCGCCGCGTGGGAAGGGTCGCCGACCCGGCGCACAAGCGGCGCACGAGTGGTATCGACCTTTGGCAATATGGTGGCGCAGAGCGGGGGAGCGCCTTTTCTGCATCGTGCTGGATGGGCCGCGGCCTGCGCAACCGTTTCGACCGGATGCGGTCGGTCCCGAGCGTCCCCGGAACCGACCGCCCTTGGGGTGACCGGGCTGCTGTCCCCTGCCGACCGGTCACACGCGCCGGAGCGAGGTCCCACGACGTACCTGCGATACGTCACACGCCCCAGCGGAGCCACGCGTGGTTTCCTTCAGCCGCCCCTGGCTGGCACGGACATCGGTACCAACGAAGCCCCGGCGCATGCGGTCACGCGCCGGACGGGTGAGGATGCGCCCGAACTCAGGTCCGTGTGCCGGGGTGTCCGGGGCTCAGATCCGGCCCCGGCAGAGCTCCAGAAGCGTCATCGCGAGCGCGGTACCCGGCCTGCCGAGCGCGTCACGGAAATGGCCGAGAACCTCCATCTCGCGCGCCAGGTTCACGCGGCGTCCGCCGGAGGAGATGCGGGCTTCCTGGATGACGGCCGAGACGGCCATCCGTTCCTGGATCAGCCCGATGATCCGGTCGTCGAGCGCGTCGATGCGGCTGCGGGCATCGCCGATGAGGGAAGCGGCCTCGTCGGTACGGGCGCCGGTGTCGGTCACGGTCATGCGGGGCTCCTTGTCGGGGGCGGCGCCCCGGAGCGGCAAGGCCCGGAAATGACAGAACGCCCCGGGCCTTGTCGGCCCGGGGCGCCTGGGAAGTCGCTTGTCAGTGGCTCAAGCAGCACGACCATGGCAGCCGGACGGGCCGGTGCCATAGGTAAAGAGGAAGCTCAGCTGCTTGGACATGCGGCGATTATGGCCTGCCGCGCGGAGCGGGGCCAAGCGGGTTCGGATGGTGAGACAAGGACGGGGGCGCGAGCCCCGTTAGAATCGACAAAACCAGCCCCCTTTTCCGCCGGAAGGCCGCCCTCGTGCCAGCAGCACCCTCCGCCGCCCCCGACGTCGTACTTGTTGTCGACTTCGGCGCGCAGTACGCACAGCTCATCGCCCGCCGCGTCCGTGAGGCCCGGGTCTACAGCGAGATCGTCCCGTCCACGATGCCCGTGGCCGAGATGCTGGCCAAGAACCCGAAGGCGATCATCCTCTCCGGCGGCCCCTCCTCCGTGTACGCGAAAAGCGCGCCGCGGCTCGACCGGGCGATCTTCGAGGCCGGGGTCCCGGTCTTCGGTATGTGCTATGGCTTCCAGCTGATGGCGACGACGCTCGGCGGGACCGTCGACAACACGGGAGCGCGTGAGTACGGCCGTACTCCGCTGCATGTCTCCAAGACCGGCTCGACCCTCTTCGAGGGCACCCCGGCCGAGCAGCCGGTGTGGATGTCCCACGGCGACGCCTGCTCCGCCGCCCCCGAGGGCTTCACCGTCACCGCGTCCACGGACGTCGTGCCGGTCGCGGCCTTCGAGAACGACGAGAAGAAGCTGTACGGCGTCCAGCACCACCCCGAGGTGATGCACTCCACGTACGGCCAGCAGGTCCTGGAGCACTTCCTCTACCGGGGCGCCGGCATCGAGCCGACCTGGACCACCGGCAATGTCATCGAGGAGCAGGTCGCGGCGATCCGCGCGCAGGTCGGCGCCAAGCGCGCGATCTGCGGTCTGTCGGGCGGTGTGGACTCCGCGGTCGCCGCCGCCCTGGTGCAGAAGGCCATCGGATCCCAGCTGACCTGCGTGTACGTCGACCACGGCCTGATGCGCAAGGGCGAGACCGAGCAGGTCGAGAAGGACTTCGTCGCGGCGACCGGCGTTCAGCTGAAGGTCGTCGACGCACAGGAGCGGTTCCTGAACGCGCTCGCCGGGGTCTCCGACCCCGAGGAGAAGCGGAAGATCATCGGCCGTGAGTTCATCCGGGTCTTCGAGCAGGCGCAGGCCGAGATCATCGCCGAGGCCGAGCATGGCGAGGACGTCGCGTTCCTCGTGCAGGGCACGCTCTACCCGGACGTGGTCGAGTCCGGCGGCGGTACCGGCACGGCGAACATCAAGTCGCACCACAATGTCGGCGGCCTCCCCGAGGACCTCGAGTTCGAGCTCGTCGAGCCGCTGCGCCAGCTGTTCAAGGACGAGGTCCGGATGGTCGGCCAGGAGCTCGGCCTGCCGGACGAGATCGTCCAGCGCCAGCCGTTCCCGGGCCCGGGCCTCGGTATCCGTATCGTCGGCGAGGTCACGCGCGAGCGCCTCGACCTGCTGCGCGAGGCGGACGCGATCGCCCGCGAGGAGCTCACGGTGGCCGGCCTGGACCGCGACATCTGGCAGTGCCCGGTGGTGCTGCTGGCGGACGTCCGCAGCGTCGGCGTGCAGGGTGACGGCCGTACGTACGGGCACCCGATCGTCCTCCGTCCCGTCTCGTCCGAGGACGCGATGACGGCGGACTGGACGCGGATGCCGTACGAGGTGCTGGCGAAGATCTCGACGCGGATCACGAACGAGGTCGCGGATGTGAACCGCGTGGTGCTCGATGTGACGAGCAAGCCGCCGGGCACCATCGAGTGGGAGTGACCCACCTGGATCGACCGACGCCGCCGCTCACCCTGTGTGGGCGGCGGCGTCGCCGTATCCAGGGCAGCCACGGCGGCTACGACGGTTCCAGCTCGAAGTCGTCGAAGTGGAAGCCCGGCGCGACGATGCAGGTGACCAGGACCGGTTCGCCGCCCGCGGGGTCCGCGGCCTGCCAGGTGCCCGCCGGGACCAGGAGCTGGGGCTGCTCGCCCGACTCGACGGATGGGCCCAGGGTCAGCGTCCTCGGCTCGGCGGGCTGCTCGCCGGTCCCGCCCAGGTGCAGATTGAGCGGGCCGCCGCGGTGCCAGAGCCAGAGCTCGTCGGAGCGTACGCGGTGCCAGCGCGAGCGCTCGCCGGGGTGGAGCAGGAAGTAGATACCGGTCGCGTACGCCCGCGGGCCGCCGTAGCCGGGTGGATTCGTCGAGCCAGCCGTCTTCCAGGTCTCCCGGTACCAGCCGCCCTCGACATGCGGTTCGAGGCCGAGGAGCGGGACCAGCGGGGATGTCGTGTCGGTCATGAGCGCATTCTCGTGCAGGGCGCGTGAAGTCTCTGTTCAGTTCAGGTACCCGGAGGTAGCTTCCAGCCATGACTGAGACGCCTGCGCCCATCCCCGTCGAGCAGCTGCGATTCGCCATGCCGCCCGTGCACGATTCCGTGGTGGACGAGCGGGCGTACCGGAAGGAGCGGCTCGCCGGGGCGCTGCGGCTCTTCGGGCGTTTCGGGTACGAGGACGGGGTGTCCGGTCATATCACCGCGCGGGATCCGGAGTTCACCGACTGCTTCTGGGTGAACCCCTTCGGAGTGCCGTTCGCGCATGTCACGGCCGGTGACCTGATCCTCGTCAACGGGGCGGGGCAGGTCGTCGTGGGGCGGTACCACGTCAACCAGGCCGCGTTCACCGTGCACGCCCAGGTGCACCTGGCCCGGCCCGATGTCGTCGCCGTCGCGCACAGCCACTCCGTGCACGGGCGGGCCCTGTCCGCGCTCGGCGAGCTGATCGAGCCGATCACGCAGGAAGCCTGCGGCTTCTACGAGGACCATGCCCTGGTCGACCGGTACACCGGCGTGATCGTCGACGAGGAGGAGGGGCGGCGGATCGCGGGTGCACTCGGCGCGTACAAGGCTGTCATCCTGCGCAACCACGGGCTGCTGACCGTCGGCGACTCGGTCGACGCGGCGGCCTGGTGGTTCATCTCCATGGAGCGCTGCGCCCAGGTGCAGCTCGCGGCGCGGGCGGCGGGCAAGCCCGTGCTGATCGAGCACCGGGACGCGGTCGCCACCCGCGAGCAGCTCGGCAGTGACCTGGTCGCCTGGATCAACTATCAGCCCCTGTGGGGGCAGATCAGCCGCGCCGAGCCTGACCTCCTGCACTAGAGGTGGTCAACAAGGCGGCGGCACATTCACCCCCTGTAGCCTCGGGCGCCGGAGCATGCGCCCCTTCCGTACGGCACAATTCCCAAGAATCACACGGAAGTTCACTCGAGGCAGGGCTTGGAAGGCGGCGTCGGTCGTGGCGGTGCAAGAAGCGGGACAGTGCGACGACTGTACGCACGGCGCGCGCGAAGGGCATCGGCGGGCAGTGGCAGCCTTCCTCGCCAAGCGGGACGAACTGGCCACCGGGCAGGGACTGCCGGTCGCCCTCTCACACTCGCCGAGTGCCTCACGCCAGTGGGTGTCGGACGAGCTGACCCAGTCGGCGCGCACGGTCGCCGACCGCAGCCGCGAGGCGGGCGATGCGTGGCTCCAACTGGTCTGGCGCCGCTCGCTGCTGGCCGTGTGGGCCGGCGTCGCCGCGCTGGTGCTCGGGCAGGGGCTGACCGCGATCGGAGCGGGCTGGACCGACGCGCGTACGGCCGGGCTGATCGCCGCCGTCACCGTCGGCGGGCTGCTGACCGGCGCGGCCCGCGCGCACCGTTCGCGCGGCGGCCTCCTCGCGCCGCTGATCGGCGAGGACAACCGGCTCTCCACCTCGCGCGCCGTCGCCTCCGCATGGGTGCTGCTCGTCGTCTTCGCGGTGCTGGTGCTGGCCCTCCAGCTGGCGCTGGCCTCGTCCACCGCCGACCGGGACACCCTGATCGAGGGGCTCGATCTCGCCCGGGGCATGGGCATACTGTCCGTCCTCGCGCTCGTGTGCGTGATCGCCGTCGCCGTACGCCACGTGGTCGCCGTACGCATCATCGGCCGGCGGCTGCAGAAGGTACGGGCCGACCGCCCGCGCTGCGCCGATCTGCTCTGCGACGACGCCGGGCGCGGCAACTTCGCGGATGCCCAGTACGCGCTGATGAGCGCCGTCGCGGTGGTCTTCGCGCTGGTACGGCTCGCCCGCCGGCCCGAACAGCTGCCCGATCTGCCGTGGGGGCTCGCGCTGCTCGTCGCGGTCTCGGCGGCGACGTACTTCGCCGGGAAGTTCGCCGAGGGCAGCCGGCCGGTCGTCCTCTCCGTCGTCCGGGCCCGCGAGGCCGGGGACCTGGACGCTCCCATCCGTACCGGCGACGACATCGAGATCCGCGGCGTCGGCTTCGTACCACCCGGCGCGGGTGCCCCCGACCGGCTCGCCCGGATGGTCGTGCGCATCGGCCCGGTGCATGTTCATGTCCCGCTGATCCCGGTGCCCGGCGGCTTCGCCAACCCCACGGACTCGGTGCTCACCGTGCCGGTCCCGGCGGAGGTCGAGCCGGGACGGGTGGACGTCCAGGTGGTGACGGCATCGGGGGCGGAGAGCAACCGCTGCGCCATCGAAGTGACGGACTGACCGCCGGTCAGGCTGTTGTCACAGTGTGAGCCGCATGGCTGGTGAGCCGTGCGGCTTCGTCGTACGTATGGTCAGTTGACGGGTCAACCGAAGGCGGGACCAAGGATGACACACACATATCGGACGGCATCGGCCTACGGATCGGTCGACGGCGGCGGCGGACGCGGCGGCTGGAGGGAGCGGGCCGGTCACTTCGCCCTCCTGCCGCTGCGGATCTTCCTCGGCGTGACCTTTATCTATGCGGGGATCGACAAGCTCACGGACAGCCAGTTCATGGCCGCGAGCGGACCCGGTTCCATCGGCGATCTCATGCGCAGTGTCCGCGACACCTCAGCCGTGCCCGCACTTGTCGATCTCGCGCTCAAGAGCCCCGAGGGCTTCGGCTACGCCATCGGCATCGGTGAGCTCGCCGTCGGCATCGGCACCCTCGTCGGGCTGCTGGCCCGGCTGGCCGCGCTCGGCGGGGCGCTCATCTCGCTGAGCCTGTGGCTGACCGTGAGCTGGCAGACCGAGCCGTACTACTACGGCAACGACTTGGCCTACCTCATGGCCTGGCTGCCGCTCGTGCTCGCCGGGGCTTCGTACCTCTCGCTCGACGCCCTTCTGGCGGAACGGCGGCGACGGATGCGGTAGTGAATCAGGCTCACCAGACCGGCCAGGAACAGACCGCCGAAGACGACCGGGAAGACCACGAACCAGGGGGTCTGCCAGCTGCCGGCCGCATCGCCCGCGTACAACAGGGCGGCGGCCAGCACGGCGAGACCCGCGATCAGCTTGCCCGGCCGGAAGCCATGCCGGAATTCACGACGTGGCACGGGTGACCTCCACTTGTCCGATGCCCACTTCGAGGCGTAGTTCCAGGGTGCCCGACGGCTTCGCGCCGGCGGGCGGGGACAGCGTCTGCTGCCGCTCCTGGCCGGGGGCGACGTCGATGTCGTTCGCCGCGTCGCCGGGGAGGCGGATGTCGCCGAGGCCCGCCTCGGCACGCAGCTTCACCGTCGCGTTCTTCGGTACGACGACCTTGAGCTGACCCGCGGCGACCTCGGCCCTCGTCGACACTGATTGCCCCGCCGGGACGGCGACGGCCGAGAGGTTGAGGGTCGCGATGCCCGAGCCGAGTTCGTACTGCGGCTGGACGGCGGCGACCGACGCCGGCTTCCACTCCTTGCGCATCCAGTCGGTGGTGATGTCCTTGGGCAGCGCGGCGGCGCCCGCCAGCAGCACCGCCGTGATCATCGTCAGCATGATCGTGCCGAAGCCGGTGCGGCCGACCACCGAGCTGACCAGCAGACCGAGCCCGAACACCGCCAGCGCGCAGACGAGCCCGAGCTGCAGGCTCGTGCCCATCGGATTGCTGTCCCAGCTGAGCCAGGTGCCGAGACCGCCCGCGATCAGCGCGTTCAGGAAGATGGTGCCGCCGATTCCGCGCGGGCCGTGGACGCGGGCGGGAGTGGCGGTACGGCTCGGGGCCGGCGCGGCCGCCTCCGCCGCCGCGCCCTCCGGACCCCACAGATAGCCGGTCGGTACCGGGCCCGTCGTGCCGTCCTTGATGATCGGGTCCCGCCACCACGACGGGCTGTCGGGCACGGGCGGCGCCTTCGTCTCGGGCGGGGCCTCGGACACCGCGTGCGCGGTCGCCGCATCGAGCGGTGCGCCGGCGGGTGCGGCCAGACGGCGGCGCTGCGACCAGACGGCGGCGCCGCCGACCGCGAGCGAGAGCAGTGCGGCGAAGGCGAGCGTCCCGCCGTTGCTCAGCATGGACAGGAACAGTCCGCAGCCGATGAGCGCGAGAAGCACGGCGGTCAGTTGCGCGCCCTCGACGCGGCCGGACAGCAGCCGGCGTCCTTCGTTCTCCTCCTCGTCCTCGGACGGGATCAGCAGCCAGGCGAAGCCGTAGAAGATCAGGCCGATGCCGCCGGTCACCGAGAGCACACCGATCACGATCCGGAATATCACCGGGTCGATGTCGCAGTACCGGCCGAGCCCGCCGCAGACACCGGCCACGACCTTCTGACGGGAGGCGCGGCGCAGCGGCAGCTGCGCTTCGGCCTGCGCTTCGGACTGCGTTTCGGAGTGCGCTTCTGATTGCGCCGAGTCCGGCTGCGCGTCGCTCCGCACCGCGGAAGGCGCGCCCGGTGGCGGCCCGGGCGGGGCATCGTGTCGCGCCTCATACGGAGGGGTCGGCTCTGTCATGGCTCCATGGTGACGGGCCGTACGCCGTGACGGCACCCGGGTCGACCCTGGCCGTTCCCTGATATCGGCCCGGCACCGGCTCCGGGTCTAAGGGTCGGTTTGGGGGACGACCCTGATACCGCGGCCCACCCTCGCGTGTGACGATCGGAGCATGCCAGTCGCCACGCCCCGACCCGCCGGACCCTCGCGCGCCCCAGCGCCGGAGGAGCAGCCGCTGCGCAAGCTGTACCGCAGCGCCGACGGCCGGCTGCTCGGCGGTGTGGCACGCGGCCTCGCGGGCCATCTGGGACTGCCCGTCATCTGGGTACGGCTCGCCTTCCTCGGCCTCTTCATGGCCGACGGCCTCGGCGTGCTGCTGTACGCGGTCTTCTGGATCGTCGTACCGCTCGGCGTCGGGGGCAGGACCACCGAGCCGCGCTCCGTCTTCGAGACCACGCCCGACGGCCGGCGCCGGCTGCGCAAGCCCGACAAGGGACAGCTCTTCGCGATGGTCGCGCTGCTCATCGGCGCCGCGATCTTCGCCGGCAATGTCCAGATGGGCAGCAGCGCCAACCGCTACATCTGGCCGACGCTGCTGATCGGCGCCGGTGTGGTGCTGGTCTGGCGGCAGGCGGACAACGCACGCCGCGCCCGCTGGACCGAGGTCGGCCGCCGCCGCCGGCTGCTGCAGCTGGGCCGGGCGCTGGCCGGCGTGGCCCTGGTCGGCATGGGCCTGACCGTCTTCGTGGTGGTCCGCGGCTCGGCGGCCCAGCTCGGCAACGTACTGACCGCCGCGATCGCCGTCATCGCCGGTGTCGCCCTGCTGGCCGGGCCCTGGCTGGTGCGGATGACGCAGGATCTCTCGGAGGAACGGACGATGCGCATCCGGGCCCAGGAGCGTGCCGAGGTCGCCGCGCACGTCCACGACTCCGTACTGCACACCCTCACCCTGATCCAGCGGAGCGCCGACGACGGCGGGGAGGTGCGGCGCCTCGCCCGCGCCCAGGAGCGCGAGCTGCGGAACTGGCTGTACAAGCCGGAGGGAACCGGCAAGGACGAGGACGAGGAGCCGGACACCCTCGCCGAGGCCGTGAAGAAGGCCGCCGCCGAGGTCGAGGACAAGCACGGCGTCCCGCTGGAGGTCGTCGTCGTCGGCGACTGCCCGCTCGACGAGAAAGTGTCCGCACAGATGCAGGCCGCGCGCGAGGCAATGGTCAATGCGGCCAAGTACGGTGGCGAGGGGGGCGCGGTCCAGGTCTACGCGGAGGTCGAGGGCCGTACGGTCTTCGTCTCCGTACGGGACAGGGGACCGGGATTCGATCCGGATTCGGTGCCCCAGGACCGTATGGGCGTAAGAGAATCGATCATCGGCCGGATGCAGCGCAACGGCGGAACGGCGCGACTGCGCTCGGTTCCCGGCGGGGGCACCGAGGTCGAGCTGGAGATGGAGAGGGCGAGCGAATGACCGAGACAGAGGCTGCTGCGGAGACCACCGAGCGGCGTGTACGGGTCGTGCTCGTCGACGACCACCGCATGTTCCGTACCGGCGTGCAGGCCGAGATCGGCCAGACCGAGAGCACCGGGGTCGAGGTGGTCGGCGAGGCCGCCGACGTCGACCAGGCGGTCACCGTGATCACGGCGACCCGTCCCGAGGTCGTCCTGCTGGACGTCCATCTGCCGGGCGGCGGTGGAGTGGAGGTGCTGCGCCGCTGCGCCTCGCTGATGGCGGCCGGTGAGAATCCCGTACGGTTCCTCGCGCTGTCCGTCTCGGACGCGGCCGAGGACGTGATCGGGGTGATCCGGGGCGGTGCGCGCGGCTACGTCACCAAGACGATCACCGGAGCGGACCTGGTCGGCTCGATCTTCCGGGTGCAGGACGGCGACGCGGTCTTCTCGCCGCGGCTCGCGGGCTTCGTGCTGGACGCGTTCGCCTCGACGGACGCACCGCCGGTGGACGAGGACCTCGACCGGCTCACCCAGCGGGAGCGGGAAGTGCTGCGGCTGATCGCGCGGGGGTACGCGTACAAGGAAATCGCGAAGCAGCTGTTCATCTCGGTGAAGACGGTGGAGTCCCATGTGTCGGCGGTGCTGCGGAAGTTGCAGCTCTCGAATCGTCACGAATTGACGCGATGGGCGACGGCTCGTCGTCTGGTCTAGGTTCCGTTGTGAGGTAATCGGTACATAGCCGGGCAACCGACTATGCCCCGTTCGCCTCTTGTTCTGCGTGATGAATTTGACGGGGAACACCTTCTTCGTGATCACGATCGTCCTGGTCGTGATCGCCGTACTCCTGCCGCTCCTGTTCTGGAGCCGGCTGCGCGGACCCGCCGTGGTGCGGGGCGCCGGCCGGCTGGTCATGGTGCTCTTCGCGCAGGCGACGGCGGTCCTTGTGGTGTTCGTGGCGGTCAACAACGCCAATGGCCTGTACGACAGCTGGGACGACCTGCTCGGCACGTCGAACCATGTCAACACCGCGGTCGACCTCGGACCCAGCGGCACCGGCGGCAGGCAGATCTCCTCCCTGCCGAAGATGCGGCAGAAGTTCGAGAAGGTCGATGATCCCACGCTCGGCAGCGGGCTGCGCCGCACTAAGCTCAAGGGCGGGATCTCGGGCGTGGAGGGCGAGGTGTATGTCTGGCTGCCGCCGCAGTACGACGACCCCGCCTACCGCAGCAAGCAGTTCCCCGTCGTCGAGCTGCTCTCCGGCTTCCCCGGCTCGTCCAGGAGCTGGTTCCGCGCGATGAAGGCCCAGTCCAGGATTCAGCCCCTGATCGAGTCGGGCAAGGTCGCACCCTTCATACTCGTCTCGCCCCGCACGATGCTGCTCGGTGCCTCCGACCACGGGTACGCGAACATTCCGGGGACGGTCAACGCTGACAGCTGGCTGACCGTCGACGTACGCAAGATGGTCGCCGACAACTTCCGGGTCTCCCTGAACGCCGACAGCTGGGCCATCGCGGGCTACTCCGCAGGAGGGCACGGCGCGGCCAAACTGGCCCTCGCCCACCCCGACCGCTATCGCGCGGCCGTCAGCCTCTCCGGCTACAACGACCCGGCCTCGGAGAAGGACTCGATCACGGGCTCGGACCCGGAGCTGCGCCGCGAGAACGACGTCCTGAATATCCTCAAGTCGGCCGGGAAGCCGCCGCGGGTCTCACTGCTGGCGACGGGGGAGGGCGTGGACGGGTACCTGCCGGGTGTCGCGCTCCAGCGTGCGGCCAAGGCGCCGACAAGGGTCGAGGTGCGCAAGACGACGGGCGGGCACCTCACCCGGGTGTGGGGCAAGGAGCTGCCGTACGTCTTCGAGTGGCTGACGCGCCAGATGCACCTGCAGGGCATGAACCAGGACCAGAGCCGGGGCGAGGCCGGGGGACAGGCCCAGGGCCGGTACGAGGCGGGAGTTCTGGACGGCCTCGAAGAGGAGCCCCAGAGCGCCGCTGCCCTGCTTGAGTGACACATCGGCCTTGTCGCACATGATCTACGCGGGGCGGGTCGCGCCCGCGAACGGCATCTGGTCGATCGGTGCGACGCGGACGGGGGCCCCGGGGCGTGGTGCGTGGATCATGTTGCCGCCGCCGATGTAGAGGCCGACATGGGAGACGCCGGAGTAGAAGAACACCAGGTCACCCGGGGAGAGTTGGGAGCGGGACACCCGTTCGCCCGCGTTGATCTGGGTGTACGTGGTGCGCGGCAGTGAGACTCCGGCGGAGCGCCAGGCGGCCTGGATGAGACCGGAACAGTCGAAGGACGAGGGGCCGGTCGCGCCCCAGACGTAGGGCTTGCCGAGCGCTCCGTAGGCGTAGGCGACGGCTTGCGCGGCACGGGAGCTGGGAGCCTTGAGCGAGCCGCGGGGGGCGGCGGAGCGGTCCGCGCGCTCGGCTGAGGGCTCTTCCGCGCCGCCGTACGTGCTGTCGTACACGGCACGCTGCTGGGCGTTGAGCTGAGCCAGCGTGCGTTCGGCCGCCGCGAGCTTGTCCTGCACCGTGGACTTGTGCGCCGCCAGCTCGGTCTGCCGCGCCTTGAGAGCGCTCATCCGCTCGCCCGCCTGAGCCCTCAACCGGGCGATCTCCACCAGCTGCTGATGCACGCCCGCGATCGCGGCCGCCTGCCGCGCGCCGACCCGCTCGGCGAGCGCGGCCCGTTCGAGGTACTGATCGGGATCGGAGCTGAGCGCGAGCTGCAGACCGGGGTCCATGCCCCCGGCGCGGTACTGGGCGGTCGCGATCGAACCGAGCGCGTTGCGTGAGGTGTTGAGCCGCTCGGTCCTGCGGGCGGCCTCGTCGCGCAGCGCGTCCAGCGATGCGCGCGCCTCGGCGGTCTGCTCCTTGGCCCCGTTGTACTTCTCGGTGGCGGCCTCCGCCTCCTGATAGAGCTTGTCGGCCTTGGCCTTGATCTGTGCGGGGGTGAGGAGGGGCTCGGCGTGCGCGGAACCTTCGAAGGCGGTGGCGGTCGCTGCGCCGGCGAGCGCGATGGTGGCGGCGGTCCTGGCCGCGGGCCCGGTGAACGGATGCTGCTTGGGTTTCCGGTGCGCTGCCACGAGGGCGTCCACGTCCTTCCGTCTTCCCTGCGGGGTCCGAGTCCGAGTCCGAGTCCGACGGCACACCGCACAGGGGGAGCGGCCCGCCGCCGGATCTCTCGGCGGTGGTGACCGGCTGCCGCCCAGGGGCTCGGCGGCGGTGGGGAGTCGGTCACCTGAGGGAGGACGCTAAACCGGAGTGTCACGGGAGCACGGCGTAAGGACAGAAATTGCCCAAAGGTGGACATGATGGTGCGCATTGTGAGAGCCCGGACCATGGTGCGGGACCGCATTCCCGCACCGGCGTGACCGATGCGGCGAACGAGGCCCGCCTGCCCTGCGGGTGGTGGTATGGGCAGAGCTAAGCGGCCCCGGGGCTCGGCGGCTTCCTGACGCAGATGACGGCGATGAGTTCGGGAACGGCGCGCTTCGGCCCGGCGATGCTGGTTACGGGCGTGGTGCTGGTGGGCCTGAACCAGGCGGACGACCAGCCGGTGAACAACCTCAAGATAGGCATCAAGCTGGCGGTGCTGATCGTGATTCTCGGGCTGGTGTACGTCAAGCGGGACGAGGAGAAGGTCGAGAAGGCGTTCTTCGGGGCGGTGGGCGGACTGACGGTCGCGAACATCTTCATCGCGACGCTCTGGACCTGAGACCGCCGGTGGAGTGAGACCGCCGGTGGACGTGAGAACGCCCGGGCGCCCGATGTGCGCCCGGGGGTTCTGCCTCCGCCGGTGTCAGGCGGGACGCACGCTGCCGTAGATCGGCATGTAGTAGATCGACTCCTCGCGGACGTTCGCACCCGGCTTGGGCGCGTGGATCATCATGCCGTCGCCGATGTAGATGCCGACATGGCTGATGTCGTCGTAGAAGAAGACCAGGTCACCCGGGAGCAGATCCTTCGTCGCGATCCGCTCGCCGACCTTCACCTGGTCCCAGGTGGTGCGCGGCAGGTCCACGCCCGCCGCCTTCCAGGCGGCCTGGGTCAGCCCCGAGCAGTCGTACGAGCTGGGGCCCGCCGCGCCCCAGACGTACGGCTTGCCGAGCTGCGAGCGGGCGAAGGACAGGACCTTGGCGGCCTTCGTCGCGTACGCGCTGTCGCCGCTGGTGCCGGTGCCGGTGCCGGTTCCCGTGCCTGTGTCGCCGCTCGGGGTCTGCGCGCGCTCCTGCTCCAGGCGCTTGCGCTCGGCCTCCGCCCTGGCGCGGGCCTCCGCCTCCTCCTCGGCCTTTGCCTCGGCCTTGCGGCGCGCCTCCTCTTCCTTCTGGCGCTCGATCGCCGCGAGCCGCGCCTTCTCCTCGGCCGTCAGCTTCGACAGCAGCGACCGTGCCTCGCTCAGCTTCGACTGGACGGTCTGCTTGCTGGTGCGCAGGGCCTTCTGGGAGAGCGTGAGCGCCTCGAGGCTCTTCGTCGCCACCGTGCGCTGCTTGGCGGCCTCGGCGCGCTGGGCCTCGTAGTCCTCGATGACACCGCGCTGACGGTCGGTCATCCGGTCCATCAGCTGCGTCTGCTCGAAGTAGTCCTGAGGGCTGTCGGCGAAGAGCATCGCGGCGGTCGGGGTGACGGCGCCCGTACGGTACTGCGCGGCCGCGTAGTTGCCGAGCGTGCGCCGGGACTCGTTCAGCTTCTCCGTGCGCTGCGCGGCGTCGTCGAGCAGCTGGTCGACCTCGCGCCGCTTCTCGGCGGAGGTCTCCTTCGCCTTGTTGTACTTCTCGGTCGCGGTGCCGGCCTGCCGGTACAGGTCGTCGACCTTCTTCTGCACCTCTTCGACCGAGGGCTTCGGCTCGACGGGTGCGGCGTTGGCGCTCTGCGTCGACAGCAGCGTGACGGATGCGAGGGCTGCCGTCGTGAACCCGACGGCGGGGGTGTTCGTGCGCAGTCCTGCCATTCCTGCAATTCCGGTACGGGCACGCGATTTGCGATGCGACGCCAAGGCCGACATCTCCTTCTTCCGTGGACCGCCTACCGGGTTAGCTGTCGGGTTCGGGCGGAACGGAAGATCGCCCTACGGACCCGATGACGCAGGTCCGATTCACCCCGGTTGTGCATGTTGGGTCCCCGGTTCCGAACTTCCTTGACGAAAGCCCGAATTCGGCGCAGGCCGCCCGATTGGCGTGGGTCGCCAGGGGGATACGGGCCGCCTGATCGAGCACGCTAGCCAACTGGTGTGGTTGCTGTGAAGGTTGATGTTCGAAATGTCCGATACATTTTCGTGACCTTTATGAGTGAGGGCTCTGGTATGGCGCGACGGCGTGAGGTGATTACGGAGCGTGAGCAGGGTCGAATCAGGTCGTCATCCCCATGCGGCCGCGGGCTGTCAGTCCGGCGGCCTAGACTCGGAGAGCGATGAGCAGCCTCTTTGACGACAGTTTCCTGGCGGACCTCCAGCCCGGCTCGGAGCAGCATCCGCCGCCGCCCGACGACTCGGCCCCGGAGGAGATCCCGGACGATCTCTTCCAGGGTGCGTTCGACGTGCCCCCGGCCCGGGACCCGTACTACCGCGACGGCGCCCCGCGCACCGTGGTGGACCCCGCAGCCCTGCTCGAGGGGCTGAACGAACAGCAGCGCGCCGCCGTCGTGCACATCGGTTCGCCGCTGCTCATCGTGGCCGGTGCCGGCTCCGGCAAGACCCGGGTGCTGACCCACCGGATCGCGCATCTGCTGGGGACCCGCAGCGTCCACCCCGGCCAGATACTGGCGATCACCTTCACCAACAAGGCCGCGGGCGAGATGAAGGAGCGCGTCGAGCAACTGGTCGGCCCGCGCGCCAATGCCATGTGGGTCATGACCTTCCACAGCGCGTGCGTCCGGATTCTGCGCCGGGAGTCCAAGAGGCTCGGCTTCACCTCGTCGTTCTCGATCTACGACGCGGCGGACTCGAAGCGGCTGATGGCGCTGGTCTGCCGCGATCTGGACCTCGACCCCAAGAAGTTCCCCCCGAAGTCCTTCAGCGCGAAGATCTCGAACCTGAAGAACGAGCTGATCGACGAGGAGACCTTCGCCGACCAGGCCGCCGACGGTTTTGAGAAGACGCTGGCCGAGGCGTACCGCATGTACCAGTCGCGGCTGCGCGAGGCCAACGCCCTCGACTTCGACGACATCATCATGACCACGGTCCACCTGCTCCAGGCCTTCCCGGACGTCGCCGAGCACTATCAGCGGCGCTTCCGTCATGTCCTGGTGGACGAGTACCAGGACACCAACCACGCTCAGTACACGCTCGTACGCGAGCTGGTGGGGACGGGCCAGGAGGACCTGCCGCCGGCCGAGCTCTGTGTCGTCGGTGACGCCGACCAGTCGATCTACGCCTTCCGCGGCGCCACCATCCGCAACATCCTCCAGTTCGAGGAGGACTATCCGGACGCGAAGACGATCATGCTCGAGCAGAACTACCGCTCGACCCAGACGATCCTCTCCGCCGCCAACGCCGTCATCGAGCGCAACGAGAGCCGCCGCCCCAAGAACCTGTGGACGAACGCGGGCGCGGGCGCGCGGATCACCGGCTATGTCGCGGACACCGAGCACGACGAGGCGCAGTTCGTCGCCGACGAGATCGACCGGCTGACGGACGCGGGCGACGCGAAGGCCGGCGACGTCGCCGTCTTCTACCGTACGAACGCCCAGTCCCGTGTCTTTGAAGAGATCTTCATCCGGGTCGGGCTGCCGTACAAGGTCGTCGGCGGAGTGCGCTTCTACGAGCGCAAGGAGGTCCGGGATGTGCTCGCCTACCTGCGGGTGCTGGCGAACCCCGAGGACACCGTCCCGCTGCGCCGCATTCTGAACGTACCGAAGAGGGGCATCGGCGACCGCGCCGAAGCCATGATCGACGCACTCTCGCTGCGCGAGAAGATCACCTTCCCGCAGGCGCTGCGGCGCGTAGACGAGGCGTACGGGATGGCGGCCCGCTCCGCCAACGCCGTCAAGCGCTTCAACGTGCTGATGGAGGAGCTGCGTACGGTCGTCGAGTCGGGCGCCGGACCGGCCACGGTGCTGGAAGCCGTCCTGGAGCGGACCGGGTACCTCGCCGAGCTGCAGGCCTCGACCGACCCGCAGGACGAGACGCGCATCGAGAACCTTCAGGAACTGGCGGCTGTGGCGCTCGAGTTCGAGCAGGAGCGCGGCGCGGAAGAGGGCACGGGCACGCTCGCCGAGTTCCTGGAGAAGGTCGCGCTCGTCGCGGACTCCGACCAGATCCCCGACGGGGACGAGGATGGTTCCGGCGTCATCACCCTGATGACACTGCACACCGCCAAGGGCCTCGAATTCCCCGTGGTGTTCCTGACGGGCATGGAGGACGGCGTCTTCCCGCATATGCGGGCCCTCGGTCAGGCGAAGGAGCTGGAGGAGGAGCGGCGGCTGGCGTACGTCGGCATCACGCGCGCCCGCGAGCGCCTCTATCTGACGCGGTCGTCGATGCGCAGTGCGTGGGGCCAGCCCTCGTACAACCCGCCCTCGCGCTTCCTCGAGGAGATCCCGGGCCAGCACCTGGAGTGGAAGCGGACGGGCCCGATGGCCGCGCCCGCGGGTCCGACGTCCGGCATCACGTCGTCGCTCTCGTCCTCGCGCTCGCGGTCGGGCGGCGGAGCTTCGGGCTTCGCGACCCGGCGTACGAGCGACAAGCCGGTGATCTCGCTGGCGGTGGGGGACCGGGTCACGCACGACCAGTTCGGCCTCGGGACCGTGGTGGAGGTGACCGGGTCGGGTTCGGACACGCAGGCGACGGTCGACTTCGGGGACACGAAGCCGAAGCGGCTGCTGCTGCGGTACGCGCCGGTCGAGAAGCTCTGAGTCCCTAGGCCGTGTCCGGGCGGACAGGGCCTAGGTGGGATCCAGGCCGTGGCTGCGAAGCCACGGCAGCGGGTCGATCGCCGAGCCGCCGCCGGGCCGTACCTCGAAGTGAAGGTGCGGTCCGGTGGAGTTGCCGGAGTTGCCCGAGTACGCGATGACGTCGCCGGCCTTGACCGAACCGGAGCGGATCCTGGTGCTGCTGAGGTGGCAGTACCAGGTCTCGGTGCCGTCGGCCGCGGTCACGATGGCCATGTTTCCGTAGGCGCTGTTGTACTGCGTACGGACGGTGCCGTCGGTCGCGGCCATCACCTCGGTGCCGTACGACACGGGGAAGTCGATACCGGTGTGCACGGACATCCAGTTGACGCCGGCCTGGCCGTAGTAGGCGCTGAGGCCTTCCCGGTTCACCGGCAGCACGAACTTGGGGCGCATCGCCTCGCGGCGCTTGGCCTCGTCGTCGCGCTTCTTCTTCTCCGCCTCCTGGCGCGCCTTGAGGTCGAGGCGTTCCTGGGTACGGGAGGCACGGTCGCCGAAGTCGCGGGCGTCGGCGCTGAGAGCGGCGAGCTGCGTGTCTATCTTGCTGTTGGCGGCGACGGGCTTGACGGAGGCCGGATCGGCGGCCGCCAGGTTGGTCGTGTCGTCCTTGGTTTCACCGGCGCTTGCGCCGAGGCCACCGACGGAGGCGGCGGCGATACCGGCGACGCCCATCACACAGGCGGAGGGCACGGCAACGGTGAGGAGGGCGGAGCGCTTCGCGGGGGTACGGCGACGGCCTCGGCTTCCACCGGAACGGCGGACGGGGCGGGGGGTGACGGGAGGAGGGCTCCAGGTCGGGCGCCGACTCGGGTTCGGGCTCGGACTCGGGTTCGAGTTCGGCCTCGTGGGCCTGCTCGTGCTCGGTCTGCTCGTGCTCGGTGTCGGTCTGCTCGGCCTCGTAGTCGTACTCGTGCTCGCGCTGAGGCTCTGGCTGAAACTCGTCCGGTTGAAACTCGTCGGGCTGGAAGTCGGTCGGCTGGAACTCGGCCGGGTTCTCGTAGCCGGTCCCGTATCCGGCGTCGGCTGCGAACTCAGTCGTGAACTCGGCAGTGAACTCGGCAGTGAACTCGGCGGTGAACTCCGGCGCCGGGCTGAACTCCTGCTGCGGTGTGAACTGTTGCGGTACGTGAGCCTCCGCGCCCGTGTTCCAGGCGGTGGCGTCATACGTCCCGGTGCCGAAGGTGGGCGCGGCCCACTGCCCGGTCGTGTCGTACGCGAAGGTGGCCGCGGCGGTCTCGTACTGGCCCGTCTGCGCGGTCTGGTTCCAGGCGCCCGCGTCCCACTGGCCGGTGGTGTCGTACTGACTCGCGTCGTATTGACCCGTTGTGTCGTACTGACCCTCGTGCTGACCCGAGTTGTACTGACCCGTCGTGTCGTACTGGCCGGAAGTGTCGTACTGCGGGAATTGCTGCGCCTGCTGCGGCTGTTGTACCTGCTGCGCGGTGTAGACGTCGTAACCAGGGGTCTGGTGCGAGCCGGTGTCCCACTGGCTGGAGTCGTACTGACCGCTGTGGCCCGCCTCGTAGCTGCCCGGAAGGGCGCCGAACAGCGGGTCGGAGTCGAAGCTGCCGGTGGCGTAGGCGTCGTGCCCGTACCCGGCGTGGGCGTGCTGGTCGTTCACCAACTTCTCTCTCGCCTCGGCAGCAGGACCTGGGTTTCCGGTTCCGGGGCCCCGGAGAGCGGGGTCCCAGAGGGAAAGCAGTGGCGCGACTGTACCCGGCGGTATGCGACGGCGACAATCTTCGGCAGGTTTTAGGTAATCAGGAAACGGGCATTCGGCCGTCTTTCGGGGGACTGCGGGCAGAGCTTTGGCCCTACGTTCGAAAAGTGTTCGACGTTTGGCAGCCTTGTCGGACGCGGAAAGGGAGCTGGTCCGTGCGCCGAATCAGGCGACGGAGACGGCTCCCGAGGTGCCTGCCGCCGGTTCGCTCGAGTCGAGCGCCTGCCGGATGCCGGCCGCGACGGCGGGGTGGACCGGCAGGGCGAGATGACCGATTCCGCTGACGCGCACGTTCTGCGCGAGGAGATCCGGGTGGTCGATACAGGCCGTTTCGACCGGGGCCATCAGCTGGTCGAGGTCGCTCCAGAAGCTCACGAACCGGGTACGGCACCCGGGTGCGGGCTTGCGCAGCTCCTCGATCACCGTGGAGCCGGGGCGCATCTGGCGGACTATGGGGTGCGCGCCGGCGAGGGGGGCGACGGTGGTGCCGGAGTGCGGGGTGCCGAGCGTGACCAGGGTGCGCACCCGCTGGTCACCGCCGAGGCACTGCACGTAGTAGCGGGCGATCAGACCCCCGAGGCTGTGCCCGACGATGTCGACCTCGTGGTGCCCCGTACGGGCGCAGATCTCCTCGATGTGCCGGCCGAGCAGCTCGGCGGCGGCGCGGACGTCGCAGGTCAGAGGGGAGTAGTTGAGGCACTCGACCTGGCGCCGGCCGTGCCGCGCGAGGGAGCGGCGGAGCAGGACGAAGACGGAGCGGTTGTCGACGAAGCCGTGCAGCAGGACGGCGGGCGGGTGGGACGGGCCTCCTCCGGTCGGAAGGGGCGCGGCCTGGGGCGGCAGCTCGACGCTTCTGGGCTTGGGGCCGGGGTCGCGGCGCTCGGGGGCGAGGCCGGAGGGGTACAGGAGCAGATGTCCGGCGAGGATCGCCAGCTCCAGGGTGGTGGCGCGCAGCAGCGCTGCCGTGAGTTGCAGGTGTCGCACGGGGCGCAGACACAGGGGAAAGAAGGGCAGAAACTTCGTGACCTTCAAGGCCGACCTCCTGAAACGGCACGCCGGAGGACGGCTCCGTCCCCCGTGTGCCCTCATGGGGCGCCACAGTCGCTGCACCGTGCCGCGCGGCTGACGGCACGGTGCTGCGACTTTCCTGTAGCGGCTCCCTTGCGGCGGTCCCCGTGCGGCTTGTATGCCGCGTGATGCGGGTACGACGCTTGGCGAACATGTCCCACGTGTGATTTCCCCCTCGCTATCCACCGTGAAACGGCGGGTTGCGGGATGCTGGAGATAACGTTCGTTCACTTTCCCGGACCATGGTCGGTGCGGGACCCGTGTGGAGGCAGTGATGGGTGTGACTGGTCCGATCCGCGTGGTGGTGGCCAAGCCTGGCCTCGACGGCCACGACCGCGGGGCCAAGGTGATCGCGCGGGCGCTGCGCGACGCGGGCATGGAGGTCATTTACACCGGTCTCCACCAGACGCCCGAGCAGATCGTGGATACGGCGATCCAGGAGGACGCCGACGCGATCGGCCTCTCGATTCTCTCCGGCGCGCACAACACGCTGTTCGCGAAGGTGATCGAGCTGCTGAAGGAGCGGGACGCGGAGGACATCAAGGTGTTCGGCGGCGGCATCATCCCGGAGGCGGACATCGCTCCGCTGAAGGAGAAGGGCGTGGCGGAGATCTTCACCCCGGGCGCGACGACGACGTCGATCGTGTCCTGGGTCAACGCAAACGTCCGCCAGCCCGCGTAAGGCCTCCGGCGGGGGGTGGGTTCTTGTCCGGTGCGGGTCGCCTCCGGCGGGTGCGGTCCCTGTGCGTCGGGGCACGGGTATTGGGTCTTGTCCGGTGCGGGTTCCGGTGCCCCTCCGGGCTCGACTCCTCGGGGTCGGCGGCGTACAGGTCACTTGTCGCGTGACCCGGGTCTTGCCGCCAATCCCCTCCGGGCCGACCCTGCACGGCCCCTCCCGCCGGGACGGGACAAGGCCACCCGCCTCGGGCCCCCGGTTCGCCGGTGGAAACCACCCACCGGACAGCAACCACCAACGCCCCCGGCCCACGGCAACCACATGACCGGGTGAGTCCGCTACCTCAGTTCAACCGCCATCGTCGCCCGCAACCTCAGCGTTGATACCAAGCGCTGGAACGCCTCCGACCAGTAACCCCCCGCCCCCGGCGACGCCCCCTCCGTCTCGGGCGGTGTCGTCGTAAGGATCTCCAGGCGGCTCGCCTCGCCCGGGTTCAGGCAGCGTTCCGCCAGGCCCATCACCCCGCTGAAGCTCCAGGGGTAGCTGCCCGCGTCCCGCGCGATGTCGAGTGCGTCGACCACCGCACGGCCCAGCGGTTCCGCCCACGGCACCGCGCAGACGCCCAGCAGCTGGAACGCCTCCGACAGTCCGTGCGCCGCGATGAACTCCGCGACCCAGCCCGCCCGTTCCCCCTCGGGCAGCGTCGCGAGCAGCTTCGCCCGCTCTGCGAGGGACGTCGTGCCGGGACTCGTCTCCGGCGGCGTGCCCGGTGCGCCGAGGAGGGCGCGGGACCACTCCGCGTCCCGCTGCCGCACCGCCGCCCGGCACCACGCCGCGTGCAGCTCGTCGCCCCAGCCGTCGGCGACGGGCAGCGCCACGATCTCCGCGGCCGTACGCCCGCCGAACCGTCCCGGCCAGGTGGACAGCGGGGCCGCCTCCACCAACTGGCCCAGCCACCAGGACCGTTCGCCCCGGCCCGACGGCGGATTCGGCATCACCCCGTCGCGCTGCATGTCCGCATCGCACTCGTGCGGAGCCTCCACGCCTATGCCTGTAGTGCCCTCGCCGCGGTCCAGGCTGACGCAGGACGCCGCCCGCGCCGCCATCCGCCCGGCCAGCGCGGAGTGCGGCAGCGCGGAGAGCAGCTCGGCCGCCGTGGCGCGGACATTGCGGCTGCGGTCGGACAGGGCCTGTTCCAGGAAGGGCTCGTCCGCGTCGGTCAGTCCCGTACGCAGGGAGTCCAGGAACATCAGCCGGTCCTCGGCACGCTCTGTGGACCACGTCGCGGCCAGCAGCGCCAGTGCCGTACCCGCGTCGCGCTCCCGTACGGCGGCCAGCAGCGCGACCCGCTCGGCGAACAGCCCTTCGTCCCAGAGTCGTTGGACGGCCTCGGGGTCGCCCACGTCCGGCAGGGTGGCACTGCCGGACGCGCCCCGCAGCGCGAACTTCCACTCCGGGTTCAGCCGGGCCAGCCACAAGCCGCGCGGCCCGGCGAAGGTGAGGGCCTGCGGCCGCAGGTCCGTACGCGCGCGGGCGGCGTCCAGCAGCGCGGGCAGTACGGACGGCGGCGCCTGGTACTCGTGCGCGTTGGCGGCGGCGAGCCACTGGGGCAGCAGCTCGGTCAGATCGGGAGCCGTACCGCGCCGCCCCCCGGCGGACGGGGCGGACCGGTCTGTCAGCAGCTGGGCCAGCCGGCGCCGGGCGGGCGCGGGCAGTTGCGGGCGGGCGTCGTGCGGTGCGGGTTCGGGACGGGCGGCGGCGGGTGCGGGCAGCAGTCCCGCTCTGCGCCGTACGGTGTGGAGCGCCGCGGCGTCCAGCAGCGCGGTCGGCGCGTCCTTGCCCGGGGTGACGGCTTCGGGCGGCGGCGTGCGGCGGTCGGTGCCGAGAAGGGCCGAGGTGACGAGCTCTTCCCACAGTGAGGTGCTGGTCATGGAGCCTCCGTACGTTCAGATGAGAGGGACCGTCTCGGCCGCGTGCTTCGACCAGGCGGCGAGCGGCGTGAAGCCCTGGTGCCCGCACTCGCCGAAGACGGTGACCGGATCGCCGCCGGAGAGCGCCGCGAGCTTCCACAGCCCGGGGCGGGAGAGCGCGGCCGGTGCGATGGGCAGCGCGGACTCGCCCTCGACGTCGGCCAGTTGCCACCCTTCGCCGGCCTGGGGGTGCCTCCCGGGCGAAGCTCCGGGGGACGGTATGACGCCGCTGAGCGTCACCGGCCAGGAGTCCAGCCAGGGGTCATCCCGCAGGGCCCGTCCGTACGCCTCGACGGCCGCCGCGGCCGGCCCGCCCGGCGGCGGTGACCCGATCGGGACCGGCGGGCCGAACTGCTCACCCAGATCCGCCCGCAGCTGCCCTGCCCCCGCGTACGGCGTGAGCTCGGCGTCGATCATCAGCCCCACCGGGAGCGCCTGCTGCGGGGAGCGGCCCGCCGCACCGAAGGAGAGCAGCAGGGCAGTGCGCCCCGACTCCTGCCCGTACAGCCAGATACGGCGTGTGGTGATCTTGCTGTCCGACGAGTCGTACTGGGCGAGGATCAGCCAGTGGTCCCGGACCGGTGGGCCCTCGGCGGGTGAGGTGAGGCCGACTCGGGTCCGGACCGTCGCGGCCAGCGGCTCCGGCAGTCTCTCGATGCCCAGCCAGGCCGCGTCCAGCAGATGGATCAGCGCGCACTCCTCCAGCAGCCGCACCGGCCAGCCGGGCCCGGACCCCGGTATCGCGCCCAACTCCCTCACCCGGCCGGCCAGGCCCGGCGCCTGGGCGTCGACCATGCGCGCCGCGGTCTCCTCCCAGAGTCCGTAGCCGGACTGCTCGGCCGATGCCAGGCCGCCGCGCAGCAGATCCGCCATCCGCTGTTCAAGTTCCGTCGCGCCCGCGGCGATTCGGGCCGCCCGGCGCTCGGCACGCCGCCTGGCCGCCTCGGGATCGCCGGCCTTCGCGGGCTGCTCCGCGCCCGCGTCGCTCTGTTCCTTGTCGGTGGCGCGTTTCTTGCGCCCTTCCAGCCACTCCCCGGCCCAGTCCGGCGTCGTGGAGTCCGCTACGGCCTCCTCGTCCGCCGCCCAGAGCAGCAGCAGTCCCAGCGCGTGCTTGCACGGGAACTTCCGGCTCGGGCAACTGCACTTGTAGGCCGGGCCCGTGGTGTCGACGACTGTCTGGTACGGCTTGCTGCCGCTGCCCTTGCACAGGCCCCAGACGGCCCCCGAGCCGCTGCTGCCCGCGCCGGACCACGGCCCGGCCGTACCGAGTCGGTTTCCCGCTTTGCGTGACGCGTCGTCAGGAGCCAGAGCCAGCACCTGTTCCGACGTCCAGCGCACCCCCTGCTGATTCATACCCGAGACGCTACGGGGCACCACTGACAATCGGTTCTGACCTGCGGCGACGGCCGATTGTCAGTGGCATGGTGCACGGTGGATCCCACAACGGGTCGAACGATCTGGAGGGGGATCCATGACCGTGTCCGAAACCGGCACAGCCACCGGCGCCGAGGCTCTGCGGCCGCACGCCGAGGATGCTTTCGCCGAGGAGCTCAAAGCGCTCGCCGCGGCCGACGACCGGCCGCGGCCGGTCAGATGGCGGTTGTCGCCGTGGGCCGTCGCCACCTATCTGCTCGGCGGCACGCTGCCCGACGGGACCGTCATCACGCCCAAGTACGTGGGGCCGCGCCGGATCGTCGAGGTCGCCGTCACGACGCTCGCCACCGACCGGGCGCTGCTGCTCCTCGGCGTGCCGGGCACCGCCAAGACCTGGGTGTCCGAGCATCTCGCCGCGGCCGTCAGCGGCGACTCCACGCTACTGGTGCAGGGCACCGCGGGCACGCCGGAGGAAGCCATTCGCTACGGCTGGAACTACGCGCAGCTGCTGGCCCACGGCCCCAGCCGGGACGCGCTGGTGCCCAGCCCCGTCATGCGCGCGATGTCGGAGGGCATGACCGCGAGGGTCGAGGAGCTGACCCGTATCCCCGCGGACGTACAGGACTCGTTGATCACGATCCTGTCCGAGAAGATCCTGCCCGTCCCGGAGTTGGGGCAGGAGGTGCAGGCGGTCCGCGGGTTCAATCTCATCGCCACGGCCAATGACCGCGACCGCGGGGTCAACGACCTCTCCAGTGCGCTGCGGCGCCGGTTCAACACGGTGGTGCTGCCGCTGCCCGCGACGCCGGAGGCCGAGGTCGACATCGTGTCGCGGCGCGTCGACCAGATAGGGCGCTCGCTCGATCTGCCGGCCGTGCCGGAGGGGCTCGAGGAGATCCGCCGCGTGGTCACCGTCTTCCGGGAGCTGCGGGACGGGGTCTCGACGGACGGCCGTACCAAGCTCAAGTCGCCCTCGGGGACGCTCTCCACGGCCGAGGCGATCTCCGTGGTCACCGGCGGTCTCGCGCTCGCCGCGCACTTCGGGGACGGCGTGCTGCGGTCCGGCGACGTGGCGGCCGGCATCCTCGGCGCGGTCGTGCGCGACCCGGCGGCGGACCGGGTCATCTGGCAGGAGTACCTGGAGACGGTGGTCCGCGAGCGCGACGGCTGGAAGGACTTCTACCGCGCCTGCCGCGAGGTGAGCGTATGACCGGCCCTCTGCTGCTCGGGGTGCGCCACCACGGTCCGGGCTCGGCACGCGCGGTGCGGGCCGCGCTGGATGCGGCCGTGCCTCCGGCGGTGCTGATCGAGGGACCGCCGGAGGGGGACGCCCTGCTGGCGCTCGCGGCGGACGAGCAGATGCGCCCGCCGGTCGCGCTGCTGGCGCACGCGGTGGACGACCCGGGGCGGGCGGCGTTCTGGCCGCTGGCCGAGTTCTCCCCGGAGTGGGTGGCGATCCGCTGGGCGCTGGAACGCGGGGTCCCGGTGCGGTTCATCGACCTCCCGGCGGCGCATTCGCTGGCGCTGGCCGCGGCGGAGGAGGCCGCGGAGGAGGCCGCGGAGGAGGAGGCCGCGGCGGCGGGTCTGCCTGCAGCGGAGGCTCCCGGCCTGCCCGCCGGGGCGGGGCCCCTCCGGGACCGGGCACCCGGCGGTGCCGACGCAGGAGCGGCTGACCCCGAGTGGGACGCCGTGCCGGGTCCGGGCGCGCCCGGGTCGGAGTCCGCCGGAGCCCTGCCGGTCGCGGGCCGGGCACCTGCTGGTGCTGACCTTGGAGCGGCTGACCCCGAGTGGGATGCCGTGCCTCGAGGCGCGACGCACGGAACGGGCCCGCGAGCGGGCCACGGCCCGGTCACGGCGGCGGAGCCGGCCGATGGCCCCCCGGCCGGGGGCGGGGAGCCGGGCCCGCCCGATGAGCGCGGGCTGCGGATTGATCCCATCGCCGTGCTGGCCGGGACCGCCGGGTACGACGATCCCGAGCGGTGGTGGGAGGACGTCGTCGAACACCGCGGGACGGGGGACGACAGCGGCGATCCCCGGGCGGCCTTCCTGGCGCTCGGGGAAGCCATGGCCGCGCTGCGCGAGACCTACGGACACGGCGGGCACGAACGCGATCTCGCGCGCGAAGCCCATATGAGGCTCCAACTGCGGGCCGCGCGGCGTGAGTTCGGGGACAGCGTCGCCGTTGTCTGCGGTGCCTGGCATCTGCCCGCGCTCGAGGAGAGGACCACCGTCGCTGCCGACAAGGCTCTCCTCAAGGGGCTGCCCAAAGTCAAGACCGAGATGACCTGGGTGCCCTGGACGTACCGAAGGCTCGGCCGGCACAGCGGCTACGGCGCCGGGATCGACTCGCCCGGTTGGTACGGGCACCTCTTCGGCGCGCCCGACCGGCCCATCGAGCGGTGGATGACCAAAGTCGCGAGGCTGCTGCGCGACGAGGACCGACTGGTCTCGTCCGCCCATGTCATCGAGGCCGTACGGCTCGCCGAGACGCTCGCCGCCATGCGCGGGCGGCCGCTCGCCGGGCTGACCGAGACGACCGATGCGATACGGGCCGTGATGTGCGAGGGCTCCGATGTGCCGCTCGACCTCGTCCGGGACCGGCTCATCGTCGGGGATGTGCTCGGTGAGGTGCCGGACGCCGCGCCCGCCGTGCCGCTGCAGCGCGACCTGACCCGGCTCCAGCGCGGCCTGCGCCTCAAGGCGGAGGCGCTGGAGCGGGAGCTGGAGCTGGATCTGCGCAAGGAGACCGACGCGGCGAAGAGCAGGCTGCTGCACCGGCTGCGGCTGCTCTCGATCGGCTGGGGCGAGCCGGTCACGGGACGGGGGAGCACCGGCACCTTCCGGGAGAGCTGGCGGCTGCGCTGGGAGCCGGAGCTCTTCGTGAAGCTCGCGGAGGCCGGAGTGTGGGGCACCACGGTGCTCTCCGCCGCCACTGCGAAGGCCGAGTCGAATGCCGTGTCGACCACCGCCCTCGCCGATGTCACCGCGCTCGCCGAGCAGTGCCTTCTGGCCGAACTGCCCGACGCGCTGCCGGTGGTGATGAGGGCGCTGGCCGACCGGGCCGCGCTGGACGCGGACGTAGGCCATCTCGCCCAGGCGCTGCCCGCGCTGGCGCGCTCCCTGCGGTACGGGGACGTGCGGTCGACCGACACGGCCGCGCTGGGCGAGGTCGCGGCCGGGCTCGCCGAGCGGATCTGCGTCGGCCTGCCGCCCGCGTGCACGGGACTCGACGCGGACGGCGCTGCCGGGATGCGGGGCCATCTGGACGGGGTGCACACCGCGATCGGGCTGCTGCCGAAGGCCCCGGAGCTGAGCGGGCGTTGGGGCTCGGTACTGCACCGGCTCGCGGTCCGCGACACCGTGCCCGGGGTCATACGCGGCCGGGCGGCCCGGCTGCTGCTGGACGACGGGCGCCTCGAGGAGGACGAGGCCGCGCGGCTCATGGGCCTCGCGCTCTCGGTCGGCACCCCGCCCGCCGAAGCGGCCGCCTGGATCGAGGGCTTCGTCGGCGGCGCGTCCGGGGGCGGAATGCTCCTGGTTCACGACGAGCGACTGCTCTCACTCGTCGACGCCTGGCTGACCGGTGTGCCGGCGGACGCGTTCACCGACGTGCTGCCGCTGCTGCGCCGCACCTTCTCGGCGTACGAACCGGGTGTGCGCCGCACGCTGGGCGAGCTGGTCCGGCGCGGACCCGCGTCGGCTGCTGGTTCCGCGCACGCCGAGTCCACGGCGCCCGGCTTCGGTGCGGGTCTCGACGGGCCGCGGGCGGACGCGGTGCTGCCGGTGCTGCACCTGCTCCTCGGAACAGGCGTGCCCGGAACTGACGCGCCCGGAATTGACGTACCCGGTATCGACGACAACGACCTTGTGGGGATGGCCCGATGAAGGAGACCGCGTACGACGAGCGGCTGCGGCGGTGGCGGCTCGTGCTCGGTGGGGAGTCCGGGGGAGGTACCGGCTGCGCGCTCGCCGGTACGGACGTGGCGATGGACGGCGCCCTGACCGCGCTCTACGGCGCCGACAAGGGCGCCGGCAACCGCGGCGGCGGCAATCGTTCGGCCGGGCTCGGCGCTTCCGCGCCGTCCGTCGCGCGCTGGCTCGGCGACATCCGTACGTACTTCCCCAGCTCCGTCGTCCAGGTCATGCAGCGTGACGCGATCGACCGGCTCGGCCTGTCCGCACTGCTGCTGGAGCCGGAGATGCTGGAGGCCGTCGAGGCGGACGTCCATCTCGTCGGCACCCTGCTCTCCCTCAACAAGGCGATGCCCGAGACGACCAAGGAGACGGCCAGGGCTGTCGTACGCAAGGTCGTCGACGATCTCGAGAAGCGGCTCGCGACCCGCACCAGGTCCACCCTCACCGGGGCGCTCGACCGGTCCGCGAAGATCAACCGGCCGCGCCACCGGGACATCGACTGGGACCGCACCATCCGGGCCAACCTCAAGAACTACCTGCCGGAGTTCAACACGGTCGTGCCCGAACGGCTCGTCGGATACGGACGCGCGTCCCAGTCCGTGAAGAAGGACGTGGTGCTCTGCATCGACCAGTCGGGTTCGATGGCGGCCTCCGTCGTGTACGCCTCCGTCTTCGGCGCGGTCCTGGCGTCCATGCGCTCCATCGCCACCCGCCTCGTCGTCTTCGACACCGCGGTCGTCGACCTCACCGACCAGCTCGACGACCCGGTGGACGTCCTCTTCGGCACTCAGCTCGGCGGCGGCACCGACATCAACAGGGCGCTCGCGTACTGCCAGTCGCAGATCACCCGCCCCGCCGACACCGTCGTCGTACTGATCAGCGATCTCTACGAGGGCGGCATACGGGACGAAATGCTCAAGCGGGTCGCGGCGATGAAGGCGTCCGGTGTGCAGTTCGTCGCACTGCTGGCACTGTCCGACGAAGGAACGCCCGCGTACGACCGCGAGCACGCGGCGGCTCTGGCGGCGCTGGGCGCACCGGCCTTCGCCTGTACGCCGGACCTCTTCCCGGATGTCATGGCGGCCGCGATCGAGAAAAGGCCACTGCCCATACCGGACATGGCGACTCATCAGTAACAGGGGGCTTGCGTCCACCCGGGAGGCTCGTGCGAGCATCGTCCCGATCCCCGCGGAAGGTCCGCTTCCGCCGACCGGGAAGGCTCATCCCACCGTGACCGTCGCAGCTGCTCGTTCTGCTGCCGTTCTGTGCGCACTGCGCCGGGCGGCTGGCGGGCGGCGTGCGCTGCAGGTGGTGCTGTTCCTCGGGGGTCTGCTGACGCTCGGTCTGCTCTACGGCGGTCAGGCGCACGCCTCCGAGTCGTCGGAGCCTCCGGTATCGGCCGATGCCCGAGTCAGCACGGATGCCGGCCCCGACGCCGACGCGAGCGTTACGCCGTCGAGCCGGCCCGCGCCCGCGAAGGAACTGCGGCGCGTGGCACGGGACTCCGCGGACTCCGTGCGTACGGTGACCCAGCCCGTCACGGAGACCGTCCGGCATGTCCGGCCGCTCGCCGAGGGGCTGACCGGGCCCCTGATCGACGCGCTCCCCGCACCACTCCCCACACCACTCCCCACACCGCCGGCGCCTCCCGGCGGCGACGCGGATCAGGGCGGTACTCCGCAGCCTTCCGTGGACCTGCCCGTGGCCAACCCCGCGGACCTGCCCACGGCCACGAGCTCCATCACGGGCGTCGGTTTGGCGGACAGTGGATCCGCCGCCCTCGCGGCGACCTGGTCGTCCAGCCCCTACGGGGGTGCGGTCGACCACCAGAGTGCCGTCGCGCGTCACGCGCCGACGACCGCGCCCACACCGGCGCCCGCGCCCCTCCCCGGCAAGCCCTGCGACTCCACGCCGGGCGCGCTGCAGCAGTCCAACGAGACGCACACACCGCGTGCGGGAGACCAGCACGCGGCGACGAGTGCGTACGGCACGCGTTTCGCGCTCGTACCCGGAGCGGGCTCCGCGGCGGCCGAAGCGCCGATCCGCGAACGACCCCGCGACATCCTCGAATTCCCCGGCTAGGGCAGTCCTTTCCCCGCTCAAGACCTGCCGCGCGGGGGCGGGACAGGTCTGCCCGCCAACCGGACAGTTCCGGACAGCCGAACGAATTTGAAGGATTTGACGCAAGCATGCACAAGAACATTCGCCGTTCCATAGCCGTCGCCGCCACGGCCACCGGAATGTGGGCCCTCGGTACGGCCGCGGCCGCCGCCGACGAGCTCCCCGTCTCCGTACCGCTCTCCACCCCCGACGAGGCGTCCGACGCCGTCGAGGACGTCAAGACCGTCGACCTCGGCACCGTCAAGGACGTCGACGTGGTCAAGGACGTCCAGGGCGCGGCCGCCGGGGCGACCGCCCAGGCCAAGGGCGCCGCGCAGGGTGAGCTCCCGTCGTACGACCTGCCGACGACCCCGAACGTGGCCGATGTGGCCGGCGTCCAGGGCGAGATCGACTACCTCTTCGGCCCGCTCTCCGCCTTCGCGCCGGACCTGGAGCAGGTGCCGGGCCAGGCTCAGGCCGGAGTCCAGGGTGCGCTCGGCACCGCGGGCCCGGTCGTCGACGAGACCACCGCCGCCGTGCTGCCGCCCATCGCGGGCACCGCCGTCGACGCGGTCCTCCCCGTCGCCGGTCAGGCGGTCGGCGACGCCGGCTTCCTCGCGCAGGGTGTCGTCGGCGATGTGACGCCGTTCGCGGGCGGTGTCGTGTCCGAGGTCCAGCCGTTCGCCGGTGGGGTCGTCTCCGAGGTCGGCCCGTTCGCGGGCGGCGTCCAGGGCGCCGTCCGGCCGTTCGTCGACACCGTCGTCGACCAGGTCCGCCCGGTCGCGCAGGGCGTCGGCGGCAGCGCGGGCACCCTCGCGCAGGGTGTCGTCGGCGAGGTCCGGCCCTTCACCGGCGGTGTGGTGTCCGACGTCCGTCCGTTCGGGCAGGACGTGACGGGCACCGTCACCGCCGATGTGCACCCGCTCGCGGGCAACGCCGTCGGCGGTGTCCAGGGCGTCGCCCACGCGGTGACCCCGAGCTACGCGCCGGCTTACCCGTCGTACGGCATCTGATTCCGGCGCAGGGCATCTGATTCCGGCGTGAGCCGATCACCGGGCGGTCCTCATTGGGGTGGGGGCCGCCCGGTCCCGTACCCGGTCCGTCCGTACACCGTCCGAACGCAACAGACTCAACACCGTCCGAACGCAACAGACTCACGGCCCGTGTCCACTTCCGACGCGGCCACGCGTGCGATCTGTGACAGGTATCACCGCCCATCTGTGATCTGCGATTTAGGGACCCAGCGCCCACGGGGATAACCTGCGGGACGGACATGCCGCGTGCTCGGACACCGTGTACGCCTCCCTCAGTGACAGCGCAGTCACGTTTGCCCTTCGCGGCACGCCCAGGCAGAAAACGAACCGCGAGACCACTGAAATAGGGACGGACGCGCGTGGACCTGTTCGAGTACCAGGCGAGGGACCTCTTCGCCAAGCACGGTGTACCGGTGCTGGCCGGTGAAGTCATTGACACGCCTGAGACGGCGCGCGAGGCCACAGAGCGGCTGGGTGGCAAGTCGGTCGTCAAGGCGCAGGTGAAGGTCGGCGGCCGCGGCAAGGCCGGCGGCATCAAGCTGGCGGCCACCCCGGACGAGGCCGTCGCCCGCGCGACGGACATCCTCGGCATGGACATCAAGGGCCACACGGTCCACAAGGTGATGATCGCCGAGACCGCGCCCGAGATCGCCGAGGAGTACTACGTCTCGTACCTCCTCGACCGCACCAACCGCACCTTCCTCGCCATGGCGTCCGTCCAGGGCGGCGTGGAGATCGAGGTCGTCGCGGAGGAGAACCCCGAGGCCCTCGCGAAGGTCCCGGTCGACGCCAACGAGGGCGTCAGCATCGAGAAGGCCCGCGAGATCGTCGCCCAGGCGAAGTTCCCGGCCGAGGTCGCCGAGCAGGTCGCCGAGATCCTCGTGACCCTGTGGAAGACCTTCATCGACGAGGACGCGCTCCTCGTCGAGGTCAACCCGCTGGCCAAGGTCGCCGACGGCCGTGTCATCGCCCTCGACGGCAAGGTCTCGCTCGACGAGAACGCCGACTTCCGCCAGCCGGAGCACGAGGCACTCGAGGACAAGGCCGCAGCCAACCCGCTCGAGGCTGCCGCCAAGGCCAAGAACCTCAACTACGTCAAGCTCGACGGCGAGGTCGGCATCATCGGCAACGGCGCGGGTCTGGTCATGTCGACCCTCGACGTCGTCGCCTACGCCGGTGAGAACCACGGCAACGTCAAGCCCGCCAACTTCCTCGACATCGGTGGCGGCGCCTCCGCCGAGGTCATGGCGAACGGCCTCGAGATCATCCTCGGCGACCCGGACGTCAAGTCCGTCTTCGTCAACGTCTTCGGTGGCATCACCGCGTGTGACGAGGTCGCCAACGGCATCGTCCAGGCCCTGGCGCTCCTCAAGTCCAAGGGCGAGGACGTCAACAAGCCGCTGGTCGTGCGCCTCGACGGCAACAACGCGGAGCTGGGTCGCAAGATCCTTTCCGACGCCAACCACCCGCTCGTGCAGCGCGTGGACACCATGGACGGCGCGGCCGACAAGGCCGCCGAGCTCGCTGCGGCTGCGAAGTAAGGGACGAGGGACTCCAACACCATGGCTATCTTCCTCACCAAGGACAGCAAGGTCATCGTCCAGGGCATGACCGGCGCCACCGGCATGAAGCACACCAAGCTCATGCTCGCCGACGGCACCGACATCGTCGGCGGCGTGAACCCGCGCAAGGCCGGCACGTCCGTCGACTTCGACGGCACCGAGGTCCCGGTCTTCGGCTCCGTCAAGGAGGCGATGGAGAAGACGGGTGCCGACGTGTCCGTCCTCTTCGTGCCGCCGGCCTTCGCGAAGGCCGCCGTCGTCGAGGCGATCGACGCGGAGATCTCTCTCGCGGTCGTCATCACCGAGGGCATCGCGGTCCACGACTCGGCCGCCTTCTGGGCGTACGCGAGCAGCAAGGGCAACAAGACGCGGATCATCGGTCCGAACTGCCCCGGCCTGATCACCCCCGGCCAGTCCAACGCCGGCATCATCCCGGGCGACATCACCAAGCCCGGCCGCATCGGTCTCGTGTCCAAGTCCGGCACGCTGACCTACCAGATGATGTACGAGCTCCGTGACATCGGCTTCTCCTCGGCCGTCGGCATCGGTGGCGACCCGGTCATCGGTACGACGCACATCGACGCCCTCGCGGCGTTCGAGGCGGACCCCGACACCGACCTGATCGTGATGATCGGCGAGATCGGCGGCGACGCCGAGGAGCGTGCGGCCGACTACATCGCCAAGAACGTGACCAAGCCGGTCGTCGGCTACGTCGCGGGCTTCACGGCGCCCGAGGGCAAGACCATGGGCCACGCCGGCGCCATCGTCTCCGGCTCCTTGGGCACCGCCCAGGCGAAGAAGGAGGCCCTTGAGGCCGCGGGCGTCAAGGTCGGCAAGACGCCGACCGAGACGGCCAAGCTGGCGCGCGCGATCCTCGCCGGCTGACCTTCGCAGTACGCAGCTGGGCCCGCACCCCTCGGGGGTGCGGGCCCACTCGCATGCTCGGCTGCTTCTTTGCTCAGCCGGTCTGCGGGACGAGTCGTTCGGGACCGTTCGTCAGTCGGGAACGGAGCTGCTGGCGCAGCTGCTTGTCGCGGTGGGTCAGCGCCTGCGGTCCGCTGTGCACGGGAACGCCGCCGACAGGACGGCCCGGCGCGAGCGGCGGCTCGTACCGTGTCGGCGCTTTGACCAGAGTGAAGGCCGTGGCGCTCACGATCAGCGTGGTGACGGTGATGGCCGCACGCGTCCAGAACCGGGCGCGCCGCTCACTGCCCGACCGTACGGCCGGGGCGGGAGTCATGGGCGGCGCAGGACCCTCGCGTGCCAGAGCCGTGAGCCGATCGTGCAGCACGGCCGTCTCGCCCAGCTCGGGCAGCTTCTCGGCGATGGCGGCGCGTGCGTGCAGCACCCGGTTCGCGGTGGCCGGGGTGCTCGCCTCGGTCTCGGCGGCAGTCTCGGGCAGGTCGAGACCGAGGCCGTCGTAGAGCAGCAGCGTGCGGCGGTACGGCGGGGGCAGTTCGAGCAGGGCGTCGAGCAGCGCGCGTCCGCCGGGACCCGGCACGGACTGCGCGTCGGGCTTGCTGTGGGCCCGGCGCAGCCGGTGCCAGGGGGACATGGCGTACTCGTACGCGGCGGCGCGCACCCAGCCGGCGGGGTCCCGGTCGACGGCCACCTCGGGCCAGTGCTGCCAGGCGAGGTGGAAGGCGCGCTCGACCGATTCGTACGAGAGCTTGCGGCGGCCGGTGAGCAGGAAGGTCTGGCGTACGAGGGCGGGCGCGGCATACGAGTACAGGGCGTCGAAGGCCTCGTCGGGGGTGAGCACGTCGGCTCGGGCGGGGCGGGGCGCCTCCTGCCGGGGGGCATGGGCGGAGGCGGTCGCCGTCCGGGATGTCGGGCCGGCGGCTTCTGCCGAGGCCGTCGCACTGCCGGCGAGCGCCGGGACCAGCAGCTGGGGCTCGTGGCGTGCGGGGAGCAGCGTCGGTGGCTTGGCCGCGCGTTTGACGGCGGGCCTGGGCCGGGTCTTCGCGGCGGACTGCGCGGACTGTTTGGTATGAGCATGGTGTGGCTGGGCCTGTGCGGGGGCTTGTGCTTGGGGTGCGGGTGCCGGCTCGGCGGCAGGGGCCGCGGCAGTGGCGGACGCCTCCTCGCGTTGTTCCGCCTCGAAGCCCGCCAGCAGCTGGGCGTACACGTCGCGCCTGTGCCCCCGCGGGTTCGTACGGCCGGTCTCCCAGGCTCTCAGCGTCGCCCGCGTGACGCCGACCGCCGTCGCGACCTGCTCCTCGGTCAGTGAATTCGCCTCGCGCAGCCTGCGCCGTTCTTTGGGGGAGGGCAGTGGGGTGCCGGAAGCGGAGCCTCCGGTGCTCTGAGTCATGAGGGGCTCCCCGCAGCAGTGCACTCGGCGAAAAAGTACATAAACGTATATTGAGCGACACAGCGGCCATTCGCCTGTTACGCGAATTAAGCGCGTGTCGTTGGCAGCATGGCCGCGTGACCCACATGACCGATCACAGCCCTGATCGCAGCCCGGATCGCAGTCCTCGCGGTATTTCGACGGAGCAGGCCCCGGCCGTGGTGCAGGGCGGCCGGGCGGCCGCGCTGGTGGCGTCCTGCGTGCGCGGGGCGACCGCGGCGGGGCTCGGGCTCGGTGCGCTCGCCGTCGTGGTGATGGTGATGTGGATCAGCTCTCCCTATCCGGACAGTGGTCCGGGCGGGGCGCTGCACGTCGCGGCGGGCCTGTGGCTGCTGGCGCACGGCACCGAACTCGTACGGACCGACACGCTCTCCGGGGACCCGGCGCCCATCGGGGTGGTACCGCTGCTGCTCGTCGCGCTGCCTGCCCTGCTGGCGCACCGGGCCGCGCGGGACGCCCGGGAGCCGGACGAAGGACGGCCGCGGCCGTCCCCGCGAGGTGCGCTGTGGGCTGTGACCGCGGGATATCTGCTGGTCGGCGGGGCGGCGATGGTCTATGCGGCGGGGGGTCCGCTGGCCCCGGATCCGCTGAGCGCGCTCTTCCATCTGCCCGTGGTGACCGTGGCCGCGGCGGCGGCCGGGGTGTGGACGGCGAGCGGGCGTCCGCTCGGGCCGCTGCCGCACTGGCTGCCCGAGCGCGTACGGGTGGAACTCGCCCGCACCCGCCTGGCTGTCGCCGCCCGGTCCGCGGCCGCGGGGGCGCTGGCGTTGCTGGGCGGCGGCGCGCTGCTGGTAGCCGTGTCGCTGGTGTGGCACGCGGACGCGGCGCAGGACTCGTTCCTGCACCTGGCGGAGGTGTGGTCGGGCCGTCTCGCGGTGCTGCTGCTGGGACTTGCGCTGGTGCCGAACGCCGCGGTCTGGGGCGCGGCGTACGGCCTCGGGCCCGGCTTCGCGCTCGGTACGGGCGCGACGGCCTCGCCGCTCGCGCTGGCCGGGGATCCGGCAATGCCGTACTTCCCGCTGCTCGCGGCGGTCCCTGGGGAGGGCCCGGGGACCTGGTGGAACTGGGTGGCGGTGGTGGTGCCCGTGGCGGCGGGTGTGGTGATCGCGTGGTTCACGGTACGGGTGGCGGCGCCGCGGCACGGAGAGCGGGCGGCCGCGTGGGGCTGCCGCGAGACCGCCCTGGCGGCGCTGCTGGGGGCGGCGGGCTGCGGCCTCCTGACGGCGCTGCTCGCGGCCGCGGCGGGCGGCCCGATGGGCACGGGGCGATTGGCGGTGTTCGGCCCGGTGTGGTGGCTGGCCGGGGCGGCGGCACTGGCGTGGACGGCGGGAATCGCGGTGCCGGCGGCGGTGGGGGTACGGGCGTGGCGACTGCGGGGCCGTGGGGGCGGGGCGGAGGCTGCGGTGGTCCCGGCTCCGGTTCCGGCTCCGATTCTGCCTGCGGCTTCCGTATCGGCCTCGGCCTCGGCTTCGGCTTCGGTGCACGAGGCGGAGCCGGAGGCGGCTTCGGCGTACGACTTCCTGCCGACCGGTTCGTGGGGTGAGCGGGAAGCGCGGCTGGCGGCGCTGAAGGAGGGGTCGGGAGGGCTGATGGCTGAGTTCCCGCCGGAGCCGTTGCCGGAGCCGGAGCGGTTGCCGATGCCGATGCCGGAGCCGGCGGAGGCGCCCGGGCCAGGGGAGGAGCGGGAGGAACCGGGAGCGTCATCGGCGCCGTGAGGGGCGTGCCTCACGCACGCCCCTTCCCGGCTACTCCTTGACGCCCAGCACTCCGCGAAGCGGCTCCGGCAGCAGGTCGTTGCAGGCCAGTTGGCCCGACTTCGTCAGGGAGTCGTTCACGCACGTGTAGTACTCGCGGTAGACCAGCTGTGCCGTGAAGGACGCCGCCACGATCACCAGCGCGATGGTGGCCATCACCAGACCGCTCACCGCCGCCGTGATCTGCGGCTTCCCCGGCGGCACGGGCGGCGCCGGCGGTGTGGCGGACGACACGTCCGCCGCGGACGTACGACGGCTCTGCGGCTTCGCGCGCAGGGAGCTGATGCTCCAGTACAGGGCCAGCGCGCCCAGCAGCAGCGCGATCTCCGGGAAGTCGAACAGCGCGAAGAAGAACGCCCACATGCCCGAGAGCAGCGCATACCGCGCGCGGCGCTGGGCCGGGTCCGTCGGGTCCCACTTCAGGCCGCCGGGACCACCGCCCTCGGGGCCCTTCTGGCCGCCGCCGTTCTGGCTGTTCTGGCTGTCCTGGCCATTCTGGCCACCGGGGCGCCCGCCGAAGCCGCCGCCCGACGAACGGCCCGGCTGGCGGCTGCTCCACTGGCTGCCCCAGCCGGAGTGGCCGGAGCGGCGGCCCTCGTCCGGCGAATCGGAGGACCCGGAGCCGGGGCCGGAGGACCCGGAGGAGGAGTCGTCCGGGGAGCCGTCGTCGTTCGCGGGGCGGCGCGGCTGCCAGGGCTGGTCCGGCCTGCCCTCCGGCGGCGGCGCGAAGGGGTTGTTGTCGTCCGTGGACTGGCGCTCCCGCGGCAACAGGAGGTCCGTACGGCGGCGTCGGTCCGGCATCTGGTGAACGTCTTCCCCTCAGACCCAGCGCACTTGGGGTCTTGTGTCGTCGTGCCCGTCAGGGGACGGGTCCTGTCCCTGACGCTACCTCCCGGCCACGCCCCCGTCCCGTGGGGGCCGTTCTGTGTGCCGGTATCGTTGCTGACGGTCGGCCCCTTCGTAGAGTTCCCCGTATCGGGGGGCGCGATTCGTTCGTAGGACCACACAAAGCCAAACCGCACGCCGCACAGCACCGCCCGAAGCAACGCGAGAAAGAGACCCGCCGTGGCCTCCCCGCCCCCCTCCGCCCGACCGGCCCGCCTCGTGGTCCTGGTCTCCGGCTCCGGTACGAATCTCCAGGCCCTGATCGACGCGATCGCCGACGACCCGCAGGGGTTCGGCGCCCGCATCGTCGCCGTCGGGGCCGACCGGGACGGGATCGCGGGGCTCGAGCGCGCGGAGCGTGCCGGGCTGCCCACCTTCGTGTGCAGGGTCAAGGACCACGAGACGCGCGAAGCGTGGGACCTCGCACTCGCCGAGGCCACCGCCGTGTACGAACCGGATCTCGTCGTCTCGGCGGGCTTTATGAAGATCGTGGGGAAGGAATTCCTCGCCCGGTTCGGCGGGCGCTGCGTCAATACGCATCCCGCCCTGCTGCCCAGCTTCCCCGGGGCCCACGGAGTGCGCGACGCGCTCGCGTACGGCGCGAAGGTCACCGGGTGCACCGTCCACTTCGTCGACGACGGCGTCGACACCGGCCCGATCATCGCGCAGGGCGTGGTCGAGGTCCGGGACGAGGACTACGAGGACGGTGGCGACGCTCTTCACGAGCGCATCAAGGAAATCGAGCGACGGCTGCTCGTCGAGGTCGTGGGGCGTCTGGCCCGTACCGGCTATCGCATTGAGGGACGAAAGGTAGTTTTCCCGTGACTGTTGAGGCTGCGAAGCGGGCCATCCGGCGAGCGCTGGTCAGTGTTTATGACAAGACGGGTCTTGAGGACCTTGCCCGTGGGCTGCACGAGGCGGGCGTGGAGCTGGTCTCCACCGGCTCGACCGCCGCGAAGATCGCCGCTGCCGGGGTGCCGGTCACCAAGGTCGAGGAGCTCACCGGCTTCCCCGAGTGCCTCGACGGGCGGGTCAAGACGCTGCACCCGCGCGTGCACGCCGGGATCCTCGCCGACCTGCGCCTCGACGCGCACCGTGAGCAGCTCGCTGAGCTGGGCGTGGAGCCGTTCGAGCTGGTGATCGTGAACCTGTACCCGTTCCGGGAGACGGTCGCCTCCGGCGCCACCCCCGACGAGTGCGTCGAGCAGATCGACATCGGCGGCCCCTCGATGGTCCGCGCCGCCGCCAAGAACCACCCCTCCGTCGCGGTCGTCACCAGCCCCGCGCGGTACGCGGACGTGCTCGCCGCCGCCAAGGAGGGCGGCTTCGACCTCGCCGCCCGCAAGCGGCTGGCCGCGGAGGCGTTCCAGCACACCGCCGCGTACGACGTCGCCGTCGCCTCCTGGTTCACCAATGTGTACGCCCCCGAGGAGGGCGCGGTCCTCCCCGAGTTCCTCGCGGGGGCCTGGGACCGGAAGGCCACCCTCCGCTACGGCGAGAACCCGCACCAGGCCGCCGCGCTGTACGTGGACGGCCGGCCGGGCGGACTCGCCAACGCCGAGCAGCTGCACGGCAAGGAGATGTCCTTCAACAACTACGTGGACACCGAGGCCGCCCGCCGCGCCTCCTTCGAGCACGAGGCGCCCTGCGTCGCGATCATCAAGCACGCCAACCCGTGCGGCATCGCGGTCGGCGCGGATGTCGCCGAGGCACACCGCAAGGCGCACGCCTGCGACCCGCTCTCCGCGTTCGGCGGCGTCATCGCCGTCAACCGCCCGGTCAGCGTGGCGATGGCCGAGCAGGTCGCGGAGATCTTCACCGAGGTCATCGCGGCCCCGGCGTACGAGGACGGGGCGCTCGAGGTCCTCGCCCGCAAGAAGAACATCCGCGTTCTGAAGGTCGACGGCACCCCGCTCCAGCCCGGCGACCTCAAGCCGGTCTCGGGCGGCGCGCTGCTCCAGCAGTCCGACGCGTTCCAGGCCGAGGGCGACGACCCCGCGAACTGGACGCTGGCCACGGGCGAGGCGCTGTCCGCCGACGGGCTCGCCGACCTCGCCTTCGCCTGGCGCGCCTGTCGCGCGGTCAAGTCCAACGCGATCCTGCTCGCCAAGGGCGGCGCGTCCGTGGGCGTCGGCATGGGCCAGGTCAACCGCGTCGACTCCGCGAAGCTCGCGGTCGAGCGGGCGGGCGCGGAGCGCGCGCAGGGTTCGTTCGCCGCGTCGGACGCGTTCTTCCCGTTCCCGGACGGCCTGGAGATCCTGGTCGCGGCGGGCGTCAAGGCTGTGGTGCAGCCGGGCGGTTCGGTGCGGGACGAGCTGGTGATCGAGGCGGCGAAGAAGGCGGGCGTGACGATGTACTTCACGGGTACGCGGCACTTCTTCCACTGACGCCGGGGCCGTATGGCCCGAGGGCCGCGCACCCACCGGGTGCGCGGCCATCGCGACGCGGGCGTGAATGCGCCGCTGAACGGCCGAAGGCCGCAACCCCGCCGACCGGCGGGGTTGCGGCCTTCGTGCACGTGTGTGGTGCGCGCGGTCAAGTGCCTCAGTAGCGCGGGCGGTTGAACCAGGCGGATGCCTGCGAGTTCACCATCGAGGCGAGGATGATGCCGCCGATGGCGAGGCTGATGATGCCGCCGGGCACGCCGGTGGACTCGCCGGACGCGAAGTTGAAGAGGGACCCGACAAGCATAAGCGAGGCGTACACGATCGTGGTGACACGAATGGCAGTGCCGCCGTTGGAGAACTTCACTCCGAGGAAGATCGCCAGACCCGCGAAGGCGAGCAGGATGAAGACCAGGATGAAGCCGAGACCGGCCAGGCCGTCCGCGGTGTCCGAGTCGACCGCGTCCGACGCGGCCGCGATGCCGATGCCCGCGATGAGTCCGATGAGGACCTGCAGACCACCGATGATGAACAGCAGGACGCGGGCCGCGGTCATCAGACCGGGCATCTTCGTCGGCATGGCGTTGTTGCCCGGGTAGCCGGGGTACTGCGGTGCACCCTGCTGCGGGTAGCCGTAACCCTGCTGCGGAACGCCCTGCGGCGGCTGCTGGGGGTAGCCGTAACCGGGCGGCTGGCCCTGGGGCTGGCCGTAGCCCGGCTGACCGCCCTGCGGCTGGCCGTAGCCCGGCTGACCGCTCTGCTGCTGGCCGTATGGATTGTTCGGGTCGCCGAAGCTCATGGCGGGGATCCTCCGTTGGAAAGTGCGGGGACGACGCGGTCCGCGCGGAGGAATGTCACAACGATCAGCGGTTTGCCCCCCGGCACTGCCCGCGGCACTGCAGCGCCTCATCGTCGTATTACCGTCGACTTTTTGTCCAGTCGGTATCCGTAGGAGTTGTGCGAGTGCAACCTCACGTTCCACTCGGCGGCCCGAATTGGAACCGGGGCGGGTCCATCCGCGAGGATGGGTCCATGACCGCCCACATTCTCGATGGCAAGGCCACCGCAGCCGCGATCAAGACCGACCTGACCGCCCGCGTGGCGGCCCTCAAGGAGCGGGGCATCACCCCCGGTCTCGGAACCCTTCTCGTGGGGGACGACCCGGGCAGCCGCTGGTACGTCAACGGCAAGCACCGCGACTGCGCGCAGGTCGGTATCGCCTCGATCCAGCGTGAACTGCCCGACACCGCCACGCAGGAGGAGATCGAGGCGGTTGTACGGGAGCTCAACGACGACCCCGAGTGCACGGGCTACATCGTCCAACTCCCGCTCCCCAAGGGCATCGACACCAACCGCGTGCTGGAGCTGATGGACCCGGTCAAGGACGCGGACGGGCTGCACCCGATGAGCCTCGGGCGGCTGGTGCTGGGCATCGAGGGGCCGCTGCCGTGCACCCCGAACGGCATCATCCAGCTGCTCCGTCACCACGGAGTCGAGATCAAGGGCGCGGACATCGTGGTCCTGGGCCGGGGCATCACCGTGGGGCGATCCCTGCCGCTGCTGCTGACCCGCAAGTCCGAGAACGCGACGGTGACGCAGTGCCACACCGGCACGCGTGATCTGTCCATGCACCTGCGCCAGGCCGACATCATCGTGTCGGCGGCCGGCGTGCAGCACATCATCAAGCCCGAGGATGTCAAGCCGGGGGCCGCGGTCCTCGACGTCGGCGTCAGCCGTGACGCGGAAGGCAAGGTCGCCGGGGACGTCCACCCGGGCGTCGCGGAGGTCGCGGGCTGGATCTCGCCGAACCCGGGCGGCGTCGGCCCGATGACCCGCGCTCAGCTGCTGGTCAACGTAGTCGAAGCGGCCGAACGCGCCGCGGTCGCTGCCGCGGGCTGACGGGGAAGGGCTGAGCCGATGGGTGTACGCACGAACGACGAGCCGAACGCAGGACCCGGCGGGGGTACGGGCGCGGACCCGAAGACGCCCCGCCCGGACGGGCCGGACGGCGCGGCCACGGAGGGCACGACCGCCTCGGGCGCGGGTGCCGGAACCCCGGACGACGACGCCTGCGTGGCTGACGCTGCCTACGAGACCGAGCCGACGGTCGCCGCCGAGGGCGCGACCGGCCGGGACACCGTCGGCCGGGACACCGTCGGCCAGGCGGGGGCCGACGCCGCCGCCGCCGCGTCCGGTGCGGACGCCGCCGGGGCACCTGGTCCGGACACGCCTGCCGCGCCCGGTCCCAACGCGCCGGGCACGTCCGCACCCGACGCCGCCGCCACGGACACCGCCGCACCCCACGTCACCGCACCCGACGAGGCCGCCGCTGCCGTGCTCGCCGAGGCCGTCCGCCCCCGGGCCGGCGTCGGTGAGCCCGCCACCGCCGCCAAGAAGCCAACCCGGCGGCCCCCCTCCCTCACCCGCGACACCGCCCGGCCCGAGGGCGGTGGGCGTGCAGCGCCCGGGGACGCTTCCGCGCCTGCCAGGCAGTGGCCGCTGCTCACCGTGCTCGCCCTCGCCGGGCTCGGCGTGATCGTCGTCGGCACCGACGCCTTCGCCGACGCCTTCCGCGTCGGCACGATCCTCCTCGGCGTCGCCCTGATCACCGGCGCTGTCATGCGCCGCGTCCTGCCCTCCGTCGGCATGCTCGCGGTGCGCTCACGCTTCACCGACATGGTCACGTACGGACTGCTCGGCATCCTCATCGTGCTGCTCGCGCTCGTGACACAGCCGAAGCCGTGGCTGGACATCCCGTTCCTCGAGGACGCCGTCCACTTCACCGTCCGTTAGCCACGGCCACCGCCACCGCCGTCCACCCACGAAACTGTCCCGACGTCGAGTATCTTGACGACGAGATAAATCGAAGGAGGTCCGCGACCACGCCATCACCGGCATCCACCGGCATCGTCGCCGACCCAGCCGAAGCGCGAGAGGGATGTTCCACCTCATGGCCAAGATCAAGGTAGCCAACCCCGTCGTCGAGCTCGACGGCGACGAGATGACCCGCATCATCTGGTCCTTCATCAAGGACAAGCTGATCCTTCCGTACCTCGATGTCGAGCTGAAGTACTTCGACCTGGGCATGGAGCACCGCGACGCCACCAACGACCAGGTGACCGTCGACGCCGCCAACGCCATCAAGGAGCACGGCGTCGGCGTCAAGTGCGCCACGATCACGCCGGACGAGGCGCGGGTCGAGGAGTTCAACCTCAAGGCGATGTACCGCTCGCCGAACGGCACCATCCGCAACATCCTCGGCGGCGTCATCTTCCGTGAGCCGATCATCATGGAGAACGTGCCGCGGCTCGTCCCGGGCTGGACCAAGCCGATCGTCGTCGGCCGTCACGCCTTCGGCGACCAGTACCGCGCCACCGACCTGAAGGTCCCCGGACCGGGCACCCTCACCATGACCTTCACCCCGAAGGACGGCTCCGAGCCGATCGAGCTCGAGGTCCACGAGTTCCCGGGCGCCGGTGTCGCGCTCGGCATGTACAACCACGACGCGTCGATCCGCGACTTCGCGCGCGCGTCGTTCCGGTACGGCCTGGCCCGTGAGTACCCGGTCTACATGTCGACGAAGAACACGATCCTCAAGAAGTACGACGGTCGCTTCAAGGACATCTTCCAGGAGATCTTCGACGCCGAGTTCAAGGCGGACTTCGACGCCAAGGGCCTCACCTACGAGCACCGCCTGATCGACGACATGGTCGCCTCGGCGCTCAAGTGGGAGGGCGGCTACGTCTGGGCCTGCAAGAACTACGACGGCGACGTCCAGTCCGACATCGTCGCGCAGGGCTTCGGTTCGCTCGGCCTGATGACGTCCGTACTGATGTCCCCCGACGGCAAGACCGTCGAGGCCGAGGCGGCGCACGGCACGGTCACCCGCCACTACCGCCGGCATCAGCAGGGCAGGGCGACGTCGACCAACCCGATCGCGTCGATCTTCGCCTGGACCCGTGGTCTCGCCCACCGCGGCAAGCTGGACAACACCCCCGAGGTCACCAGGTTCGCCGAGACGCTCGAGCAGGTCTGCGTCGAGACCGTCGAGGGCGGCCAGATGACCAAGGACCTGGCGCTGCTCATCTCCAAGGACGCCCCGTGGCTGACCACGGAGCAGTTTCTGGACGTGCTCGACGCCAACCTGCAGAAGAAGATGGCGTCCGCCTGAGCGCCGGCCGGCGCCCGTTCTCACCAGCGGCACCAGCGGCACCAGCGGCAGCAGTGGTAGCAAGGGCAACGGCGCCTGTCCTCTCCCCCGAGGGAGGACGGGCGCCGTCGTGTGTCAAGAGTCATGGACGCGCCAACTGCGTTCAAGGGACGACTGGTGCCTGTGGCATGGAAGTGACCATTCCGGCACGGTGTGATCGTTGGGCTACGGATGCCAGACTGAGGCGGCAGACAGGGCGCGCAAGGAGCGCGCCACCTGTCCCGAATGCTCCCGTGCACGCCGAAAAGAGGAACTGACAGCCCACCCCAGTGCATCCCACTGGGTAGTCCGGAACACGGACGCCCGAGGGTGCACGGCCGGGAGTCAGTACAACACGGGGCAATTCAGGCACATTCGGGGGGACAAGGGGGAGGCAATGCCTCGTTGGAAGGTACTACCGGACGAGCTGGACCCACAGGTCCGGGAGTTCACCAGTCAGCTGCGCCGGCTCGTCGACCGCAGCGGGCTGAATCTGAGCGCGGTCGCGGACCGCACCGGCTACAGCAAGACGTCCTGGGAGCGGTATCTGAACGGGCGGCTGCTCGCGCCCAAGGGGGCGATCGTCGCGCTGGCCGAGGTGACCGGTACGAACACCGGCCACTTGACCACGATGTGGGAGCTGGCGGAGCGCGCCTGGAGCCGTTCCGAGATGCGGCACGACATGACCATGGAAGCGATACGGATATCCCAGGCGCGGGCGGCGCTCGGAGAGTTCGGGCCCGCCCCGGCGGGCACCGCGAACGGCCGCTCGGCCGGCCGGACGGCCGCCCCGGCTGAGCCGGTTGCCCCGGAGGCCGGGGCTTTCGGCTCCGGCAGCTTCGGCTCCGGCGGCTCTGACAGGTCCGATGCGCGGCGCCCCGCGTTCGTACCGCAACAGCCCGGCCCCGGCCATCAGGCACCACCGATGTCACCGCCGGCCGCGCCGTCGGGCCCCCGCCCCACCCCGTCTCCCGGCCAGGGGCGCGGAAAGCGCAAGGTCACCATGTTCCTGGCCGGTCTCGTCGGCGCGCTGTTGGTGATCGCCGCGGCCGTCCTCCTCACCGATCTCGGCGGGGACGGCGACGGCAAGCCCGCCGCCAGGACGCCGTCCGCCGCACCGGCCACCAGCAGCCCGCCGCTGCCGGCCGGCGTGAAGTGCAGCGGCAAGGCCTGCACGGGCCAGGACCCGGAAGCCATGGGCTGCGGCGGCGAGTTCGCCAAGACGGTCTCCAGAGTGACCGTCGGCAAGGCCCTGGTGGAGGTCCGCTACAGCAAGACGTGCCAGGCGGCCTGGGCCCGTATCACTCAGGCGGCGCCCGGTGACACCGTGCAGATAAGCGTGGGCGGAAAGGGCGCGCAGGAGGGGCTGGTGAACGCGGACAACGACGCGTACACCCCCATGACCGCGGTGGCGACGCAGACCGGGGCGAAGGCCTGCGCGACGCTGAGGACGGGGACCACGGGCTGCACCGCGCAGCAGTGATCGCGGCCGTGAGCCGCGCCACAAGGGGGCGGGGGAGTGCCGGGTCCCGGGTCGGATAGCCTGACGCTGGATGTCTCTTCACGTCAAGATTCAGACGAGGTGTGAAGAGCCGTCCAGCACCAGGGGCAGGGACCCCCACCGCCAGCTGTCTTACGGAGATCGCCATGACCCGCACTCCCGTGAATGTCACCGTGACCGGCGCGGCCGGCCAGATCGGCTACGCGCTGCTCTTCCGCATCGCATCCGGCCACCTGCTCGGCGCGGATGTGCCGGTCAGGCTTCGTCTCCTCGAGATCCCGCAGGGCCTGAAGGCCGCCGAGGGCACCGCGATGGAGCTCGACGACTGCGCCTTCCCGCTGCTGAGCGGCATTGAGATCACGGACGACCCGAACGTCGCCTTCGACGGCGCCAACGTGGCTCTGCTGGTCGGCGCCCGTCCGCGTACGAAGGGCATGGAGCGCGGCGACCTCCTCTCCGCCAACGGCGGCATCTTCAAGCCGCAGGGCAAGGCCATCAACGACAACGCCGCGGACGACATCAAGGTCCTCGTCGTGGGCAACCCGGCCAACACCAACGCGCTCATCGCGCAGGCCGCGGCCCCGGACGTACCGGCCGAGCGCTTCACCGCGATGACCCGCCTCGACCACAACCGCGCGATCTCGCAGCTGGCGAAGAAGACCGGCGCCACGGTCTCCGAGATCCGCCGCCTCACCATCTGGGGCAACCACTCCGCGACGCAGTACCCGGACATCTTCCACGCGGAGATCGCCGGCAAGAACGCCGCGGAGGTCGTGAACGACGAGAAGTGGCTCGCCGACACCTTCATCCCGACCGTCGCCAAGCGCGGCGCCGCGATCATCGAGGCCCGCGGCGCGTCCTCGGCCGCGTCGGCCGCGAACGCCGCGATCGACCACGTCCACACCTGGGTCAACGGCACCGCGGACGGCGACTGGACCTCGATGGGCATCCCGTCGGACGGCTCGTACGGCGTCCCGGAGGGCCTGATCTCGTCCTTCCCGGTCACCACGAAGGACGGCAAGTTCGAGATCGTCCAGGGCCTGGACATCAACGGCTTCTCGCGTGCGCGCATCGACGCGTCGGTGCGGGAGCTCGCGGAGGAGCGCGCGGCGGTCCGCGAGCTCGGCCTCCTCTGATCCGCCTTCCCTCGTACGACAGAACGCCCCCGGCACGCTCCGGGGGCGTTCTCCGTGCAGTGGGTTCTCGGCTTGCCCTGGGTCAGCGGACGCTGTCCCACAAGGCCGGAGTACGCCTGCCCCACCGCGGCGCAGTGATGCGGGCCACTTTGAGACAGATCATGCGCATGCTTTCCGAACCCCTGGGCAGCAGACCCGTTCGCTGGTTGGTACCAGCGAGGAACATAACGGGAACGGAAGGCGAAACGCGACGTGTCGGCACAACAGACCATCCACGTGGGCGGAGAGTGGCGATCAGCCGCGTCCGGCGCCACGCGCGAGATCATCGACCCCGCTGACGCGACCGTGTTCGCCCTCGTGGCGGAGGGTGGGACCGAGGACACCGACGCCGCGGTCGCCGCCGCGCGCAGGGCGTTCGACGAGGGGGAGTGGCCGCGCACACCGGTCGCCGAGCGGGCAGCGCTGCTGCGGCGGGTCGCGGACCTGTTGCAGCGGAACCGGGAAGCGCTGGGGGCGCTGGAGAGCCGGGACGCCGGAAAGACGCTCGAAGAGGGCCGCGTTGACGTGGACTGCGTCGCCGACGCCTTCCGGTACTTCGCCGACCTCGTCATGAACGAGAGCGGCGGCCGCGTCGTCGACGCCGGATCCGACGAGATACACAGCGTGGTGGTGCATGAGCCCGTCGGCGTCTGTGCGCTGATCACCCCATGGAACTATCCGCTCCTGCAGGCAAGCTGGAAGATTGCCCCGGCACTGGCCGCGGGCAATACTTTTGTGGTCAAGCCGAGTGAGATCACCCCGCTGACGACCGTCGAGCTGATCCACCTGCTGGAGGAGGCCGGACTGCCGGACGGCGTCGCCAACATCGTGACCGGCGCGGGCGACCCCGTCGGAGCCAGGCTCGCCGAGCACCCCGATGTGGATCTGGTCTCCTTCACCGGCGGGCTGTCCAGCGGTACGAAGGTGATGCGCGCCGCCGCCGACAGCGTCAAGAAGGTCGCCCTGGAACTCGGCGGCAAGAACCCCAACGTCGTCTTCGCGGATGCGTGCGAAAGCGATGAGGACTTTGACACCGCCGTCGACCAGGCGCTGAATGCCGCCTTCATCCACAGCGGGCAGGTCTGCTCCGCCGGATCCCGGCTCATCGTCGAGGAGTCCCTGCGCGAGCGCTTCGTCGGCGAACTCGCCCGCCGCGCCGAGAAGATCCGCCTCGGGCGCGGCACCGACGACGGCGTCGAGTGCGGTCCCCTCGTTTCGCCGCAGCAGCTCGCCAAGACCGAGGAGTACGTCGCCTCCGCGCTGGCGGAGGGCGCCGTGCTGCGCGCCGGCGGCCGGCGGCCCGAAGGCGAGGGGTACGAGGGGTACTTCTACCGGCCCACCGTCCTCGACCAGTGCCACCGTGAGATGCGCGTCGTACGCGAAGAGGTCTTCGGGCCCGTCCTGACCGTCGAGACCTTCCGTACGGAGGACGAGGCCGTCGCGCTCGCCAACGACACCGAGTACGGGCTGGCGGGCGCGGTGTGGACCGCCGACCCCGGACGGGCGCGGCGCGTCGCCGGGCGGCTGCGGCACGGGACCGTCTGGATCAACGACTTCCACCCGTATCTGCCCCAGGCCGAATGGGGCGGATTCGGAAAGAGCGGCATCGGGCGCGAGCTGGGTCCCGCCGGGCTCGCCGAGTACCGAGAGGCCAAGCACATCTACCAGAACCTCGCCCCCCGCCCCGTGCGCTGGTTCGCAGGCTGAGTCACCGAGTAGCGGAGTAGGAGAACGAAACACATGACTACGTACGACTATGTCGTCGTCGGGGGCGGCACCGCCGGGTCGGTCATCGCCTCCCGGCTCACCGAGAACCCGGACGTCACCGTAGCCGTCATCGAGGGCGGGCCGAGCGATGTCGACCGCCCCGAAGTCCTCACCCTGCGGCGCTGGATGGGGCTGCTCGGCGGCGAGCTCGACTACGACTACCCCACCACCGAGCAGCCACGCGGCAACTCCCACATCCGGCACAGCCGGGCCCGGGTGCTCGGCGGCTGCTCCTCGCACAACACCCTGATCGCCTTCCGGCCGCTGCCGTCCGACTGGGACGAGTGGGCGGCGGCCGGCGCCGAGGGCTGGGACGCGGCCGCGATGGACCCGTACTTCGAGCGGCTGCGGAACAACATCGTGCCGGTCGACGAGGCGGACCGTAACGCCATCGCCCGCGACTTCGTCGACGCGGCGCAGACCGCCCTGGACGTCCCGCGGGTCGACGGCTTCAACAAGAAGCCCTTCCACGAGGGCGTCGGCTTCTTCGACCTCGCGTACCACCCGGAGAACAACAAGCGCTCGTCCGCGTCCGTCGCGTATCTGCACCCCTTCCTGGACCGCCCGAACCTGCACATCGCCCTGGAGACCTGGGCGTACCGGCTGGAGCTGGACGGCGCGCGGGCGACGGGCGTACGCGTCCGTACCAAGGACGGCGAGGAGCGCCTCGTCGAGGCGCGGCGCGAAGTCCTGGTCTGCGCGGGAGCGGTGGACACCCCGCGGCTGCTGCTGCACTCCGGCATCGGGCCGCGCGCCGACCTGGAAGAGCTCGGCATTCCTGTCGCACACGATCTGTCGGGCGTCGGCGAGAACCTGCTCGACCACCCGGAGTCGGTGATCGTCTGGGAGACGCACGGTCCGATCCCCGAGAACTCGGCGATGGACAGCGACGCGGGTCTCTTCGTACGACGGGACCCGGAGTCCGCCGGGCCCGATCTCATGTTCCACTTCTACCAAATACCGTTCACCGACAACCCTGAGCGCCTCGGCTACGAGCGGCCCGCGCACGGGGTGTCGATGACGCCGAACATCCCCAAGCCGCGCAGCCGCGGCAGGCTGTATCTGACCAGTGCGGATCCGGATGTGAAGCCTGCGTTGGACTTCCGTTACTTCACGGACGAGAACGACTACGACGGCCGTACGCTCGTCGACGGGATCAAGCTCGCCCGCGAGATAGCCACGGCCGCACCGCTGGCCGGCTGGCTGAAGCGGGAGGTCTGCCCGGGGCCCGATGTCACATCCGACGAGGCCATCGGCGAGTACGCGCGCAAGGTCGCGCACACGGTGTACCACCCCGCCGGCACCTGCCGCATGGGCGCACCCGCCGATGAACTCGCCGTCGTCTCCCCGGACCTGAGGATCCGGGGACTCGACGGCATCCGCATTGCCGACGCGTCCGTATTCCCGACGATGCCCGCCGTGAACCCGATGATCGGGGTCCTGATGGTGGGAGAGAAGTGCGCGGAGCTGCTAGCAGCGACGTCCGACGAGAGGAGTGGGGTCCGTTGAAGTCCGAAACCGTGGATGTGACCAAGAAGGCCGTGGACGTGACCGAGAAGGCCGCTGACGACGGTGCGACGCCGCCCGTCTTCTCCGTAACCGACCTGTGGAAGGTGTTCGGCCCGAAGGCCGGGCGCGTCCCCGGCGACGCCGAACTCGGCGCGCTCAGCCCGGCCGAGCTGCGGGAACGCACCGGCTGCACCGCCGCCGTACGCGATGTCTCCTTCGACGTACGCAAGGGCGAGGTCTTCGTCGTCATGGGCCTCTCCGGCTCCGGCAAGTCGACGCTCGTACGCTGCCTGACCCGGCTGATCGAGCCGACGTCCGGATCGATCGTCATCGACGGCGAGGACGTGCTGTCCATGGACACGGCGCGGCTGCGCGAACTGCGCCGCCACCGGGCGTCGATGGTCTTCCAGCACTTCGGCCTGCTGCCGCACCGCTCGGTGCTCGACAACGTCGCGTACGGGCTGGAGATCCAGGGCCTGGGCAAGGCGGCGCGGCGGTCCAGGGCGGCCGAGATCGTAGCGAAGGTGGGGCTCGAAGGGCTGGAGCACCGCCGCCCGGGACAGCTGTCCGGTGGACAGCAGCAGCGCGTCGGGCTGGCGCGGGCGCTGGCCGTCGACCCGGAAGTGCTGCTCTTCGACGAGCCGTTCAGCGCGCTGGACCCGTTGATCCGGCGCGATATGCAGGAGGAGGTCATCCGGCTGCACCGCGAGGAGGGCCGGACGATGATCTTCATCACCCACGATCTGAACGAGGCGCTGAAGCTGGGCGACCGCATCGCGCTGATGCGGGACGGCCGGATCGTGCAGCTGGGCACGCCGGAGGAGATCGTGGGCGCGCCCGCGGACGACTATGTACGGGACTTCGTCCGCGATGTGCCGCGCGAGCAGGTGATGACCGTACGGACCGCGCTGCGCCCGGCGGTCGGCGACGAGGCGGAGTCCGGCCCGTCGATCGCTCCCGGAGCGACGGTCTTCGAGGCGATCGAGGCGGTGGCCCGGACAGGGTCACCGGCTCGCGTCATGGAGGCCGGCCGCTGCGTGGGCGTGGTGGACCACGCGGCGCTGCTTGCAGTGGTCGCGGGTGTACGGGTCGGGGAGGTGGCGGCGTGATGTGCGTTCTTCCGCCGGACCCGAACAATCCAGCCTCGCCGGCGTCTGAGGCGCGGGGTCCGGGGCGGAGCCCCGGTTACGGGGAGGGGTGCGCGTGACCGCCACCGTCACTGTCAGCAAGCCCACCGACGCCGCGCCCACCGCGGGCAGATGGCGGCTCCTGTTGACGCATCCCGGCAAGCGCAAGGTCCTCGGGCTCGCCCTCGCCGCCCTCGTCCTGATACCTCTCGGCATCGCCCTGTGGGGGAGCGGCAGTTGGCCCGCCGGGCTGACCGTCGACGTCTCCGGGCCCCTCGACGACGCCAACGAGTGGGTCATCGACAACCGCGACACCCACCCCCTCTTCCTCTACTTCCTGCTCCACTTCTCCAACACCGCCACCGACGCCGTCGACGGGGTCTACCAGTTCCTGGACGCCATGGGCTGGCTCGGCGTACTCGTCGCCGGTGTGCTGTTCGCCTGGCGGGCCGCAGGCCTCGGGCGGCGCGGGGTCAAGGTCGCCGCGACAGCTTTCGGGGCGTTCGCCCTGTGCGGGCTGCTCGGGATGTGGGACGCCACGCTGCTCACCATCGCGCTGATGGTCGTCGCGGTGGCCGTCGCCGCGCTGCTCGGGGTGCTGATCGGGCTCGCCGCCGGGCTGTCCGACCGGGTCGACCGGGCGCTGCGGCCCGTGCTGGACACCATGCAGGTGCTGCCCGCCTTCGCGTACCTGCTGCCGTTCGTGCTGGTCTTCGGCACCGGCACGCCCGCCGCGCTCTTCTGCACGGTGATCTACGCGGCTCCGCCGATGGCCCGCCTCACGGCGCTCGGTCTGCGCGGCGCCGACCCCGCCGTGCTCGAAGCCTCCGCCTCGCTCGGCGCGAGCGGCTGGCAGCGGCTGCGGACCGCGCGGCTGCCGCTCGCCCGCAAGCAGATGCTCCTCGGCCTCAACCAGACGATCATGATGGCGCTCTCGATGGTCGTCATCGCGGCCCTCGTCGGCGCCGGCGGCCTCGGCGAGGCGGTCTACTCCGCGCTCTCCACCGTCGACGTCGGCAAGGCGCTCGCCGCGGGTATCCCGATCGTGCTGATCGCGGTCTGGCTGGACCGTACGACCGCGGCGGCCGGCGACCGTATCGGCGAGAGCAACCCCGGCGGCGGACCGCTGCACGGCCGGTCGGCGTGGGCGCTGGTGTCGGCGGGCGTCGTGGCCGCCGCGCTGGCGGGCCTCGCCATCGGCAGGACATGGCCGGACAGCTGGACGTACGACATCTCCACGCCCGTCAACAAGGCGCAGGAGTGGATCACCGAGAACCTCACCTTCACGGAGGTCTGGTCCCGCGAGTTCACGCTCTGGATCCTCAACCCCCTGCGCGACCTGCTGATCTGGCTGCCCTGGTGGTCGGTGCTGCTGCTCGTCGCGGCGGTGGCCTGGCTGGTCGGCACCTGGGCGACCGCGCTGACCGCCACGCTCTCGATGGCGGCGATCGGGGTACTCGGGGTCTGGGCGAAATCCCTGGACACGCTCTCCCAGGTGCTCGCGGCGCTCGTCCTCACGCTGGCGCTCGGCGTGCTCGCGGGCATCTTCTGCGCGCGGGCCGGGCGGCTCGAACGCTGGCTGCGGCCCGTACTCGACGCGATGCAGACGATGCCGCAGTTCGTGTACCTCATCCCGGTGGTCGCGCTGTTCGGCGTCACCCGCGCCTCGGCGATCATCGCGGCCGTCGTCTACGCCCTTCCCGCCGTCGTACGCATCACCACTCAGGGCCTGCGCGAGGTCGACCCGGCGGCGCTGGAGGCCGCCCGGTCGCTGGGTGCCTCGACGCGTCAGCAACTCCTCCAGGTGCAGCTGCCGCTGGCCCGCCCGGCGCTCCAGCTCGCCGTCAACCAGGGCGTCGTACTCGTACTCGCCGTGGTCGTCGTCGGCGGCCTGGTCGGCGGGGGCGCGCTCGGCTACGACGTCGTGAAGGGCCTCTCCCGGGGCGATATGGGCGTCGGGATGACGGCCGGAGTCGCCATCGTCTGCCTCGGTCTCGTACTGGACCGGATCACCCAGCCAGCCCGCCGCAAGTCAACGTCCCACTGAACCCGTCCTTCCATACACAGGAGCACCATGCGCACCCTCCGTATAACCACCGCTGTCATCAGCGCCCTCGGCGTCATCGGCCTCAGCGCGTGCGGCGCTGCCGACACCGGAAAGAAGGACGAGGCCGGCGGCGACAAGACCGTGCGGCTGACCGTCCCCTCCTGGGTCGGCGCCCAGGCCAACACGGCCGTCGCCGGCTACATCCTGAAGAAGGAGCTGGGCTACACCGTCAAGACCCAGCAGATGGGCGAGGTCCTCGCCTGGGACGCGCTCTCCAAGGGCGACATCGACGCGATCATGGAGGACTGGGGTCACCCCAAGGAGGAGACGCAGTACGTCACGACGAAGAAGACCGTCGTCAAGGCGGGCGACCTCGGTGTCACCGGGCACATCGGCTGGTACGTGCCGAAGTACTACGCGGACAAGAACCCCGACGTCCTGGACGCCAAGAACCTCAACAAGTACGCCAAGGACTTCAAGACCGCGGAGAGCGGTGACAAGGGCGAGATCCTCGAGGGCTCCCCGGACTATGTCACCAACGACGACGCGATCATCAAGAACCTGAAGCTGGACCTGAAGACCAACTACTCGGGCTCCGAGGCCGCGCAGATCACGGCGATCAAGAAGTACGCCAAGGAGAAGAAGCCCTTCCTGACGTACTGGTGGACCCCGCAGTGGCTGAACGCCCAGGTCGACATGGTCGAGGTCAAGCTGCCGGAGTACAAGGAGGGTTGTGACGCGGACCCGAAGAAGGTTGCCTGCGCGTACCCGAACACGCCGCTGCAGAAGTTCCTCAACGCGGACTTCGCGAAGGACGGCGGCGAGGCGGCCGAGTTCCTGAAGAACTTCAAGTGGACGACCGAGCAGCAGAACGAGGTCGCGCTGATGATCGCCGGCGAGAAGATGTCGCCGGAGGCGGCGGCCGAGAAGTGGGTCAACGCGAACGAGTCGACGTGGAAGGCGTGGCTTCCCAAGAAGTAGTTCGCAGCCGCCCAGCACCTCTGAAGTGCCTCAACTCGCTTGATGGAGTACGGCCCTGAGGCCGAGGATCCGTACCTGTTCCTCGGATCCGGCAAGCAGGATCTCTCCGTGCTCGTCCCGCGTGACGCGGACGGCATCGCCGATGCCGTCCGCGCCGCGTTGTCCACGGTTCTGAATGCGCGGTCAGTGCTTGTACTGGCCCGGCGTGTAGTGGCCGGGCACCAGCCGGGCGGTCACGCCGAAGCGGTTCCAGGCGTTGATGACCGTGATCGCCGCGATCAGATGCGCGAGCTCGGTGTCGTCGAAGTGCTTCGCGGCCTTCTCGTACACCTCGTCCGGGACGAAGCCGTCGGTCAGTACGGTGACGGCCTCCGTCAGCGCGATCGCCGCGATCTCCCTCTCCGTGTAGAAGTGCTGCGACTCCTCCCAGGCGCTGAGCTGGACGATCCGCTCCACCGACTCGCCCGCCGCGAGAGCGTCCTTGGTGTGCATGTCGAGGCAGAAGGCGCAGTGGTTGATCTGCGAGGCACGGATCTTCACCAGCTCGAGGAGGACCGGGTCGACGCCCTGCCGGGCGGCCGCGTCCAGCTTGACCATGGCCTTGTAGACCTCGGGGGCGAGCTTCGCCCACTGCAGGCGGGCGGTGTGCTCGGGGGCGCAGGAGTGCGTCTCGGGCGTCTCGGTCGTCGTCATGGCTACGAATCTAGTGCGGGCGGGTGCGGGTGCGGGTGCGGGTTCGGGTGCAAGGGCCCGGGCCCCAGGCGCTGGGGCGCTGCCCCAGATCCCGCGCCTCAATCGCCGGCGGGGTTTGATGTGCCGGCGGGTGACGTCGACGGTGGCTCACCGAACCGGGCCAGGGCGAGCGCACCCGCCACCGCCACCGCGAAGCCGACCACCGCCAGCCACGCCAGTCCCTCGCGGGTCCGGTCGCCCAGCCACACCACGCCCACCAGCGCCGGGCCGATCGTCTCGCCGAGCACCATGCCGGCCGTGGCCGTCGTCACCGAGCCGCGCTGCAGGGCGGAGGTGAGCAGCAGGAACGCCGCGCCGCCCCCGAGCAGCAGCGCGTACAGTGCCGGATTGGTGAGGACCTCGGGGAGGGCGACCGAGTCGATCAGACGGACCGAGACCTCGACCACCCCGAAGCCGAACCCCGCGCCGAGACCGAGCACCAGGGCGCGCGCCTTGTCGGGGAGGCGGCCCGCGACCGCGCCGGCGAGGAGCACGGCGACCGCGACGCCGAGCATCGACCAGCGCAGCGCGTCCGAACCCGGGCGGTCGCCCTCCTCGCCGGAGGCGAGGCCCAGCATCGCCAGACCCGCGCAGACCACGGCCACCGCGCCCCATTCGATGCCGCTCAGGCGCACGTCGAGGAGACGGGCAGCGACCACGGCCGTCACCGCGAGGCTGGCGGCGAGCGCCGCCCCGACCGCGTAGATGGGGAGGGAGCGCAGGGCGATGATCTGGAGGACGAAGCCCAGGCCGTCCAGGGCGAGTCCGACGATGTAGCGCCACTGACGCAGCGCCCGGATCAGCAGCGCGGGATCGACACCGGAGCCGGTGCCGGGTTCCGCAGCGCGCGCGGCGATGGCCTGGAGGACGGAGGCCGTGCCGTAGCAGACCGCGGAGCCGAAGGCGCAGATCATCCCAAAGAGCACAAAGAGACTGTAGATGAGGAGGGTTGGTGGACCGGGCTTACGGGCGCGCGGGGCGGCCATCTAGTGTGTGCGGGGCTCAATGGCTTGATTCGAACGGGGAGACCGGCTGATGGCGGGACGAAGGCTGAGGTCGAGCACAGTGGTGCTCGGTGGCATGGGGTTGCTCGCGGCGACGCTTACATCCTGCAGTTCGGAGCCGGACGAGCGCTGTGTCGACCCGGTGACGTACGAGACCCTGCCCAGCTACGAGTGCGACGACAGCAGCGGCAGCGGCCGGTACTACTACGGCGGCAGCAGCCGTAGCGGCAAGATCTCCGGCGGAAGTTTCGACAAGTCGGCTGTCGAGACCGGTGGCTTCGGCAGCTCCGGCTCCGGCGGCGGCTGAGTCGCCTGATGAAGCGCCACACCACAGAACCCCGGCCCGGCTGGCAGCAGACCGTCGAGGAACAGGGGTGCATCTACCCCCTGACCCGTTATCCGGACGGCTCGTTGCGCCCGTACTGGGACGAGAGTGCGTACTACTCCTTCTCGCTGCCCGAGGTCGAGGCGCTGGAGGACGTCGTCGAGGAGCTGCACGCGATGTGCTTGGTCGCGGCCGGGCACATCGTTGCCCACGACCGCTTCGCGGACCTCGGCATCACGGACACGCGGCTGGCCGGCCTGATCGCCGAGTCCTGGCGGCGACGGGCCGAACTGCCCTCCCTCTACGGGCGGTTCGATCTGCGATACGACGGCACGGGCCCGGCCAAGATGCTGGAGTACAACGCCGACACCCCCACCTCCCTGGTCGAGGCCGCGAGCCCGCAGTGGTTCTGGATGGAGGACCGCTTTCCCGGCGCCGACCAGTGGAACTCCCTCCATGAACGCCTCGTCGACGCCTGGAAGCGCCAGGCACCGCTCCTTCCGCCCGGGCCGCTGCACTTCGTCCACTCCGACGGGGACGAGCTGGGCGAGGACCTGATGACCGTCGCCTATCTGCGTGAGACGGCCGAGCAGGCGGGCCTCGCCACCGAGGCGCTGTCCGTCGAACAGATCGGCTGGGACCGGCTGTCCGGCCGCTTCGTCGACGACCGGCTGCGGTTCATACGCAGCTGCTTCAAGCTCTATCCGTGGGAGTGGCTGGCCACCGACCGCTTCGGTCCCCACGTCCTGGACACCCTGGACAACGGCGGCGGCACCGGCACCACCTGCTGGATCGAGCCCGCCTGGAAGATGCTGCTCTCCAACAAGGCGCTGCTGGCGATCCTCTGGGAGCTCAACCCGGGCCACCCGAATCTGCTCCCCGCCTACCTCGACGGCCCGCGCGAACTCGCCTCGGAGCGGGGATACGTGGCCAAGCCGCTGCTCGGCCGCGAGGGTGCGGGGGTCACGATCCATGAGCCGGGCTGCCCGCCCGTACTGCGGGAAGAGCCGTGCTGCTACCAGGAGTTGGCGCCGCTGCCCGACTTCGACGGCAACCGTGTGGTGCTCGGTGCCTGGGTCGTCGAGGACGAGGCGGCGGGGCTCGGCATCCGGGAATCGGCGGGGCTGGTCACGGACGAGTACGCCCGCTTCCTGCCCCACGTCATCCTCTAGGCCTCCCGCCCGGTCCGTACGGGCAGCTCAGCCCTCCAGTACGCCCCGGAGCTGGTCCAGGCCCCAGTCCAGGTCCTCCTTGCTGATCACCAGCGGCGGGGCGATGCGGATCGTGGAGCCGTGGGTGTCCTTGACCAGGACCCCGCGGTCCATCAGCTTCTCGGAGATCTCCCTCCCGGTGCCGTGGCTCGGCACGATGTCGACGCCCGCCCACAGCCCGCGCCCGCGCACTGCCTCCACCGAGCCGCCGCCCGTCAACAGGCCGAGCTCATGGTGGAGATGGTCACCCAGCTCGGTGGCGCGCTGCTGGAACTCACCGGTGCGCAGCATCGCGATCACCTCCAGGGCCACCGCGCAGGCCAGCGGATTGCCGCCGAACGTCGAGCCGTGCTCACCGGGCCGGTAGACGCCGAGCACCTCGGCGGAGGAGACCACCGCCGACACCGGCACGACACCGCCGCCCAGCGCCTTGCCCAGCACGTACATGTCCGGCACGACGTTCTCGTGCTCGCAGGCGAAGGTCCGGCCGGTCCGCCCGAGGCCCGACTGGATCTCGTCCGCGATGAACAGGACGTTCCGCTCGCGGGTCAGCTGCCGTACGCCCGGGAGATAGCCCGGCGGCGGCACCAGCACCCCGGCCTCGCCCTGGATCGGCTCCAGCAGCACGGCCACGGTGTTCGGTGTCATCGCCGCTTCGAGCGCGGTCAGGTCGCCGTACGGAACGATCTCGAAGCCCGGCGTATACGGGCCGAAGTCCGCCCGCGCCTCGTGATCCGTCGAGAAGCTGATGATCGTGGTCGTCCGGCCGTGGAAGTTGTTCCCCGCGACGATGATCTTCGCCCGGCCGTCCTTCACGCCCTTGACCTGGTAGCCCCACTTCCGGGCGGTCTTCACGGCGGTCTCCACCGCCTCCGCCCCGGTGTTCATCGGCAGCACCATCTCCATGCCGCACAGCTCGGCGAGCTGCGTACAGAAGTCCGCGAACCTGTCGTGGTGGAAGGCACGGGAGGTGAGCGTGACTCTGTCCAGCTGCGCCTTGGCGGCGTCGATGAGCCGGCGGTTGCCGTGACCGAAGTTGAGCGCCGAGTACCCGGCGAGCATGTCGAGGTAGCGGCGCCCCTCGACATCGGTCATCCAGGCGCCCTCCGCCGAGGCGATGACCACGGGCAGAGGGTGGTAGTTGTGCGCGGTGTGCGCCTCCGCGGAGGCAATGGCACTCTCCGATGTGGACACGGGATCTCCGTTCAGTAGAGACAAGCCATCCGGTGTGGGGCGGGGTGGTGCCCCTGTTTCTATCGTCGCTCGCATGGTGGACTAAGAAACCTTGCCGTGCGTCGTGGCCGCTAGGCTGGGTATTACGCACGGCGACTGGCGTACGGGGAAGTGACCTCGAGGAAGCCGCGCGCGGAAGATCACACGAGGTGCCGCCCGCCTGGGTACTCCGGGACACACCCCCATGGGTGCGGCCCGGTCCCCTGCCTCCGGCGAGGGACCCCGAGTCGCACCCCGGGACCACGACCGAGCGACGGATCGCCCCGGAGGACACCATGACCCTTCCCCTGCCGCACCCCGCACTCTCCGCCACCGACCCGGAACTGGCCGCCCTCGTCGGCGCCGAGGAACAGCTCCAGGCGGAGACGCTCCGCATGATCCCCAGCGAGAACTACGTCTCCCGGGCCGTACTGGAGGCTTCCGGCACGGTCCTGCAGAACAAGTACAGCGAGGGCTACGCCGGCCGCCGCTACTACGAGGGCCAGCAGAACATCGACCAGGTCGAGCTGCTCGCCATCGCCCGTGCCAAGGCCCTCTTCGGCGTCGAGCACGCCAACGTCCAGCCCTACTCCGGCTCCCCGGCCAACCTCGCCGTCTATCTCGCCTTCGCCGAGCCCGGCGACACTGTGATGGGCATGGCCCTGCCGATGGGCGGCCACCTCACCCACGGCTGGGGCGTCTCCGCCACCGGAAGGTGGTTCCGCGGCGTCCAGTACGGCGTACGCCAGGACACGGGCCTCACCGACTTCGACGAGGTGCGCGAACTCGCCCTCAAGGAGCGCCCGAAGGTCATCTTCTGCGGCGGCACCGCGCTGCCCCGCACCATCGACTTCGCGGCCTTCGCGGAGATCGCCCGCGAGTCCGGCGCCGTCCTGGTCGCCGATGTTGCCCATATCGCGGGTCTGATCGCGGGCGGCGCCCATCCCTCCCCCGTGCCGCACGCCGACGTGATCTCCACGACCACCCACAAGACCCTGCGCGGGCCCCGCGGCGCGATGCTGATGTCCCGCGAGGAGCACGCCAAGGCCATCGACAAAGCGGTGTTCCCCGGTCTCCAGGGCGGCCCGCACAACCAGACCACGGCTGCCATCGCGGTCGCCCTCCACGAGGCGGCCCAGCCCTCCTTCCGCAGCTACGCGGCGTCGGTCGTCGCCAACGCCAAGGTGCTCGCCGAGGAGCTGCTCGCCCGCGGCTTCGACCTGGTCTCCGGCGGCACCGACAACCACCTGATCCTGATGGACCTCACCCCCAAGAACGTGCCCGGCAAGGTGGCGGCGAAGGCCCTCGACCGGGCCGGGATCGTCGTCAACTACAACACCGTCCCGTACGACCCGAGGAAGCCCTTCGACCCCTCCGGCGTCCGCATCGGCACCCCTTCCCTCACCTCTCGTGGTCTCGGTACGGAGCACATGGCCGCCGTCGCCGACTGGATCGACCGTGGTGTCAGTGCGGCCGGCGCGGGCGACGAGGAGGCGCTGGCCGCGATTCGCGCCGAGGTCGCGGAGCTGATGGCCGAGTACCCCGCGCCGGGGCTGTCCGCGTAGTGCGGTGATCAGCCGGGGCCGGCCGGCTGCCGGTGTCCTCGAGCCCCTCCGGGCCTGGGATCAGCCGTCGAGGAGCTGCTGACGCGGCGCCCTCGGCCTGGTCCGTACACCCGGTCCGGGCGCCAGGGCTGCCGCCCGGCGAGCGCCGGCAGCCGCACCGCCGTCCGCACTGTGTTCCTCGTCTCATTGACCACGATCCACAACAGCCAGGGCCTGAACGCCGTCCCGAGTTCGGTTCCACACCTGAGAGAATGTTGAGCATGGCCTCTGACCGACCCCGCGCGCTCTCCGGCATCCAGCCCACCGCAGGCTCGTTCCACCTAGGGAACTACCTCGGTGCGATCCGTCAGTACGTGGCGCTGCAAGAGACCCACGACGCGTTCTACATGGTCGTGGATCTGCATGCGATCACCGTGCCGCAGGACCCCGCCGAGCTGCGCGCCAATACCCGGCTCGCCGCGGCCCAGCTGCTCGCCGCCGGTCTCGACCCCGAGCGCTGCACCCTCTTCATCCAGAGTCACGTCCCCGAGCACGCCCAGCTCGGCTGGATCATGAACTGCCTCACCGGGTTCGGTGAGGCCTCCCGGATGACGCAGTTCAAGGACAAGTCCGCGAAGCAGGGCACCGACCGAGCCACCGTCGGTCTCTTCACATATCCGATTCTGCAGGTCGCGGACATCCTGCTCTACCAGGCCAACGCCGTCCCGGTCGGCGAGGACCAGCGCCAGCACATCGAGCTCACGCGCGACCTCGCCGAGCGTTTCAACACCCGCTTCGGCGACACCTTCACCATCCCGGCGCCGCACATCGTCAAGGAGGTCGCGAAGATCTACGACCTCCAGGACCCGACGATCAAGATGAGCAAGTCGGCTTCGACGCCCAAGGGCCTGATCAACCTGCTCGACGAGCCGAAGACGACGGCCAAGAAGATCAAGAGCGCGGTCACGGACACCGACACCGTGATCCGCTTCGACCCGGTGAACAAGCCGGGCGTGTCGAATCTCCTCACCATCCAGTCCACCCTCACCGGCAAGAGCGTGGCCGAGCTGGAGGCGGAGTACGAGGGCAGGATGTACGGCGCGCTGAAGACCGATCTGGCGGACATCATGGTCGATTTCGTCACACCGTTCCGGAGCCGTACGCAGGAATATCTGGACGACCCCGAGACGCTGGACTCGATCCTGGCCAAGGGCGCGGAGAAGGCACGTGCGGTCGCCGCCGAGACCCTGGCCGCCACGTACGACCGGGTGGGGTTCCTCCCCGCGAAGCACTGACCGAGCAGTGACCAAGCACTGACCAAGCACTCTGGCCACAAAGACGGTGCAGCCGCCACACTGGCGGCTGCACACACCTGCAGACCGACGATTGAGGAGAACGACGTGGGGACCGTAACGCTCGGCGTTTCGATCGCGGTCCCGGAGCCCTACGGCAGCCTGCTCCAGGAGCGGCGCGCGGGCTTCGGGGATCCCGCCGCGCACGGCATTCCCACGCACGTCACCCTCCTCCCGCCCACCGAGGTCGACGCCGGCGCGCTGCCCGTGATCGAGGCGCATCTCGCCGACGTCGCGAGGGCCGTCCGCCCGTTCCCGATGCGGCTCTCCGGCACCGGGACGTTCCGTCCGTTCTCGCCCGTCGTCTTCGTCCAGGTCGTCGAGGGCGCGGCGGCCTGCACCTGGCTGCAGAAGCGGGTCCGCGACGCGTCCGGGCCGCTGGTGCGTGAGCTGCAGTTCTCGTACCACCCGCACGTCACCGTGGCGCACGGCATCGCCGAGGAGGCGATGGACCGCGCGTACGAGGAGCTCTCCGCGTACGAGGCGGCCTGGACCTGCGCCTCCTTCGCGCTCTACGAGCAGGGCGCGGACGGCGTGTGGCGCAAGCTCAACACGTACGCCTTCGGTGGTGGCATCGCGGCCGTTCCCGCCCAGGGCGCCCCGGTCGACGAGCCGGCCACCACCATCTGACCGCCGGCGGTCCTGCCGTCAGTCGGGCAGCCGCCGGAAGACCGGCCGCGGCACATGCCGCAGCGCCGACATCACAAAGCGCAGCGCCCCCGGCACCCACACGGTCTCCGACCTGCGCCGCAGCCCCTGCTCGATGGCCGTGGCGACCGCCTCGGGGGTGGTGGCCAGCGGCGCCTCGGCCAGCCCCGCCGTCATCTTCGTGCGGACGAATCCGGGGCGTACGACCATGACGTGCACGCCCGTCCCGTGCAGCGCGTCCCCCAGCCCCTGCGCGAAGGCGTCCAGGCCCGCCTTGCTGGAGCCGTAGATGAAGTTGGCGCGGCGGGCCCGCTCGCCCGCGACCGACGAGAGCACCACGATCGAGCCGTGGCCCTGGGCCTGCAGCGCGCCCGCACACACCAGCGAGGCCGAGACGGCTCCGGTGTAGTTGGTCTGCGCGACCCGGACCGCCGCAAGGGGCTCGGCCTCGTCGTTCGCCTGGTCGCCGAGGACGCCGAAGGCGAGCAGCACCATGTCGATGTCGCCCTCCGCGAAGATCTTGCCGAGGACCTGCTCGTGCGCGGTCGGGTCGAGGGCGTCGAAGGCGACGGTGTGCACGTCCGCGCCGAGGGTGCGCAGCTCGGCCGCGGCGTTCTCCAGGGCGCGCGACGGCCGTCCGGCCAGCCAGACCGTACGGGCACGGCGGGCGATGAGCCTGCGGGCGGTCGCCAGGCCGATCTCCGACGTACCGCCGAGGACGAGCAGGGACTGCGGGGTGCCGAAGGCGTCCTTCATCGAACAGTGCTCCTTGGGGTCGTGGACGGTCAGGGGGTGTCTTTTGGATCAGGCCGGATGAGTGAGCGGGGTCTGGTGCGTGCGATCGCAAGGCGGAGGAGGGAGGCATGGCGGAGCCATGCCGACCGACGACAACGCGGCGAGCGTGCGTGCCAGGGCATGCGAGCCCGGCAAGATCTGAAAGACACCCCCTATAGGGCGAGACGGCGGGAGAGGTCGGAGGTGAAGACCCCGCGGGGATCCAGACCGGCCCGCAGGGAGCGGAATTCGGACAGGCGCGGGTACATCGCGGCGAGGAGTTCCGGGCGCAGCCGGGAGTCCTTCGCGAGACAGACCCGGCCGCCGGCCGACGCGACCTCCTCGTCCAGCTCGTCCAGGAAGGCGGCCAGGCCCGGCAGCCCGGCCGGGATGTCCAGCGCGAGTGTCCAGCCGGGCATCGGGAAGGACAGCCACCCCGGGTCGCTCTCGCCGAACCGCTTCAGGACCGCCAGGAACGAGGGGCAGCCGCGCCGCGAGATGCGCCGCACGATCCGGCGCAGGACCTCCTCGTGTCCGTACCCGACGACGAACTGGTACTGCACGAAGCCGCCCCGCCCGTAGATCCGGTTCCAGTGCGGGACGCCGTCCAGGGGGTGGAAGTAGGTCGAGATCCTCTGCAGCTCGCCGGTCCGTGAGCGCGGCGCCCTGCGGTACCAGAGCTCGTTGAAGAGCCCGACCGTGGTGCGTCCGAGCAGGCCCTCCGGTACGAAGCCGGGGGCGGCGGGAAGCTGTCCCGGGCGGAAGTCGAGGGGGGTGCGACGGGACCGGCGGGCGCGCGGAGGCAGCGCGTCCAGCGGGGCGTGCTCCGCCCGGGTGAGGACCGCGCGTCCCAGCGCACGGCCGCGCGCGAGAAGGTCGATCCAGGCGACCGAGTACCGGTACCGGTGGTCGGTCGCGCTGAGCCGGGCCATCAAGTCGTCGAGGTCGGTGGCCCGTTCGGTGTCGACGGACATCAGGGAGGTCTCGACGGGGTGGAGCCGAACAGTCGCCGAGAGGATCACCCCGGTCAGCCCCATGCCGCCCGCCGTCGCGTCGAAGAGGTCCGTGCCGGGGACGACGTGAAGGATCTCGCCGTCGGCGGTGAGCAGTTCGAGCGACCGCACATGGCGCGAGAAGGAGCCGTGGGCATGGTGGTTCTTGCCGTGGATGTCGGCGCCGATCGCGCCGCCGACCGTGACATAGCGGGTCCCGGGCGTCACCGGCACGAACCAGCCGAGCGGCAGCAGCACCTCCATCAGCCGGTGCAGGCTCACGCCCGCGTCGCACACGACGAGGCCCGCCTCCGCGTCGATGGTGCGGATGCGGCCCAGGGCGGTCATGTCCAGTACGGATCCGCCCGCGTTCTGCGCCGCGTCACCGTACGCCCGGCCGAGCCCGCGTGCGATCCCGCCGCGCGCACCCCATCCCCGTACCGCTGCGGCCACTTCCCCGGGGGTGCGGGGGCGCAGCAGGCGGGCGGTCGTCGGAGCGGTCCGGCCCCAGCCGGTGACGGACACGAACTCGGCGGCTTCGACGGCCCCAGCGGCTTCGGCAGCCTCGGCGGTACGGGTATCGGCGGACATAGTCCTGACCGTATCGCCGCTTATTCCCTCATTGACCAGTACCTCACCGGACTCGCCGAAATGGGTGATTAAACGAGTGTCATCAAAGAATGTCGCGAAAGTCGGCCGATCGCCGAGAAGAGTCGCCCCTGGCTCATGAGAGGGGTGGCAAGGACAGATGAGATACGTCGACTGCGCGGCCGCCGACCGCCGGCTGATGGCGGCGTTGCGCGACTGCGGAAGCGAGCCACGCGTGGCCGCGGCCGCCCGCGCGCTCTCCTTCACCGGCGAGCACGGCGCGCTCTGGCTGGCCGCCGGGCTCGTGGGCGCGGTGGCCGACCGGGAGCGGCGCGGGGCCTGGTTGCGCGCCACCGCGCTGGTGGGCGCGGCGCATCTGGCGAGCATGGGCGTCAAGCGGCTGGTACGCCGCCCGCGGCCCGAACTCCCTGCGCGTGAGCCACTCGTCCGTACCGTGGGACGCCACTCCTTCCCCAGCTCGCACGCCACCTCGGCGGCCGCTGCCGCCGTCGCCTTCGGCGCGCTGCGCCCCGCCGCCCGCCATCTCGCGCCGCCGCTCGCCGCCGCGATGTGCGTGTCGCGGCTGGTTGTGGGCGTCCACTATCCGACGGACGTCGCGGCGGGCGCGGTGCTCGGGGGACTGGCCGCGCGGCTGGGGGTGCGGTGGATGACGCGCTCGCCGGCCGGGCCCGCGCCCGTGCGGGTCCTCGCCGGGGCTCCGCCCCAAACCCCGCTCCTCAATCGCCGGAGGGGCTGGATGTGCGGAGGCGCGAATGACTGAGCGCGGCACCGCGCTGCTGGAGCGGCCCGAGCGGCCGGAGCGGCCCGCGCCACCCCGTGCCGTGAGCCTGCCCGTCGGCCTGATCAGAACCGCCCGGCCCCGCCAATGGATCAAGAACGTCCTCGTCGTGGCCGCCCCGGCCGCCGCCGGCCAACTGGGCTCGCGGCACACCGCCGTCCAACTGGCCCTCGTCTTCACCCTGTTCACAGCTGCCGCCGCGGCCGTCTATCTGATCAACGACGCACGCGACGCCGACGCCGACCGCGCCCACCCGGTCAAATGCCGCAGGCCGGTCGCCGCCGGGGACGTCCCCGTGAGCGTCGCGTACACGGCCGGCGCTCTGCTCGCCGCCGCCGCGATCACGGGCGCCGCCACCCTGTGCAATGCCATGACCGGCGCACTGCTCACCGCGTATCTCTCGATGCAACTCGCGTACTGCGTCTGGCTCAAGCATGTCCTCGTCGTCGACCTGGCCGTCGTCACCACCGGATTCCTGCTGCGCGCGATGATCGGCGGGGTCGCGCTGGGCATCCCGCTGTCCCGGTGGTTCCTGATCACCACCGGCTTCGGCGCGCTCTTCATGGTGGCGGCCAAGCGGTACTCGGAGGCCGTACAGATGGAGGGCAGCGAGGGCGTGACCCGGGTGCTGCTCAACGCGTACACGACCGGCTATCTGCGCTTCGTCTGGCAGCTCGCGGCCGGTGTCGCCGTGCTCGCCTACTGCCTGTGGGCCCTGGAGAGCGGTGGCGTGGCGGGCCAGGCGCTGCTGCCCTGGCGGCAGTTGTCGGTGATCGCGTTCATCCTGGCGGTGCTGCGGTACGCGGTCTTCGCCGACCGGGGCACGGCCGGCGCGCCCGAGGACGTCGTGCTGCGCGACCGCCCGCTCGCCGTCATCGGGCTGGTGTGGGCGGCGATGTACGGTCTCGCGGTCGCCGACCTGTGAGCGGCCTGCGCGGGCTCAGGGGCCCGCGCGGGCTCAGGGGCCCGCGCGGGTTCCGCCCGGCCCGGCGCCGCCCGGCCGAGCGTGTGAAGAGGCCCGAACTGGCCTCGTTCGTCCTGGTCGGGGGCTGTGCGTACGCCGTCGATCTCGCCCTCTTCAGCCGGCTGCGCGGCCCCCTCGGCATGGACCCGCTCACCGCCAAGGCCCTCTCCTTCCTCGCCGGGTGCACCGTCGCGTACCTGGGCAACGCGCTCGGGACGTACCGGCGCAGAAGCGTCGGCCTGCGGGAGTACGCCGTCTTCTTCGGCGTCAATCTGGCGGGCGCGGGTGTGCAGTTGCTCTGCCTCGCCGTCTCGCACTACGTCCTCGGCTTCCAGTCGGCCGGGGCGGACACGGTCTCCGGGCTCGGCGTCGGCATGCTCCTCGCCACCTGCCTGCGATTCTGGGGGACCCGGACGCTGGTATTCGGTGTGGAGGGTAGGCGTACGAAATGGACTGGCTGACCAGGCTCCCCGTCATCGGCCCACTCGTCGCCAGGCTGATGCGCACCCACGCCTGGCGGTCCTACGAGACGCTCGACCGGGTGCACTGGACGCGGCTCGCCGCCGCGATCACCTTCATCAGCTTCCTCGCGCTGTTCCCGCTGATCACGGTAGCCGCGGCGATCGGCGCCGCGCTGGTCGACCAGAAACAGCTGGACAAGCTGGAGAACAAGATCAGCGAGCAGGTGCCCGGCATCTCCGATCAGCTCGACATCAACTCCCTGGTCGCGAACGCGGGCACGGTCGGGCTCGTCGCGGGCGCGCTGCTGCTGTTCACCGGCATCGGCTGGATCACGTCGATGAGGGACTGTCTGCGCGCCGTCTGGGAGCTGGACGACGAGGACCAGGGCAACCCGGTCGTCCGCAGGCTCAAGGACGCGGGTGTACTGCTCGGGCTCGGCGCGACCGCGCTCGCCTCGCTCGCCGCGTCCGCGCTCGGCTCCACCGCGGTGGGCTGGAGTGCGGACCGGCTGGGCATCGACGACAGCGGAACCAGTGGCGTCATGCTGCGGGTCGCGGCCCTCGCGATCGCCGTCGCCGCCGCCTTCCTGCTTCTGCTGTACCTGCTGACGCTGCTGCCGGGCGTGCATCCGCCGCGTCGCCGCCTGGTGGTGGCGGTGCTGATCGGCGCGGTCGGCTTCGAGCTGCTCAAGCTGCTGCTCGGCGGCTATATGAGGGACGTCGCGGCGAAGAGCATGTACGGGGCGTTCGGCGTCCCGGTCGCACTGCTGCTGTGGATCAACTTCACCGCGAAGCTGCTGCTGTTCTGCGCGGCCTGGACGGCGACGCCGAGCGAGGAGCCGTCGAGCGAGGAGCCGTTGAGCGCCGGGCGAGCCGAGGAAGCCGGCCCGCCCGGTGACCGGACAGGACCTAGCGGCGGCGAAGCGGCCAGCGGCGGTTGACCAGGAACACCCCGGCCGCCAGGACCGCCAGCACCCCGCCCGTGACGGCGAGTGCGGTGCCCACGCCGCCCGAGCTCGCCTTCGAGGCGACGGTCTTCGCGGGAGCGCCGTTCTTGGCCGGCGCGGCGCCGTTGGCGGAAGGGGCGGCGGCCACGGACTTCGGCGCGACCAGCTCGCCGACCGGCTTGACCTTCCCGGCCGCCGCGAAGCCCCAGTCGAGCAGCCGGCCCGCTTCCTTGTAGACGGCCTGGCTCTCGTCGGATCCCGGGTTCATGACGGTGACGAGCAGCACTTTGCCGTTGCGCTCGGCGACACCGGTGAAGGTCGCGCCCGCGTGCGTGGTGTTGCCGTTCTTGACGCCCGCGATGCCCTGGTACGGGTCGATGCCGTAGTCGCCGGTCAGCAGGCGGTTGGTGTTCTGGATCTCGAACGTCTCGCGCGCCTTGCCCTTGACCTGCTCGCCGGGGAATTTGGCGCTCGCCGTGGAGCAGTACTCGCGGAAGTCCTTCTTCTGCATCCCGCTGCGGGCGATGAGGGTGAGGTCGTACGCGGAGGAGACCTGCCCGTTGGCGTCGTAACCGTCGGGCGACACGACGTGGGTGTCGAGCGCCTGCAGCTCGTCGGCGTGCGCCTGCATGTCCTGGACGGTCTTGGGTACGCCGCCGTTCATCTCGGACAGCACATGCACGGCGTCGTTGCCGGAGCGCAGGAAGACGCCGAGCCACAGGTCGTGGACGGAGTAGGTGTGGTCCTCCTTGACCCCGACCAGGCTGCTGCCCTCACCGACGTCCGCGAGCTCCTGCGGGGCCACCTTGTGGATCTCGGTCTTCGGCAGCCGGGGGAGCACGGTGTCCGCGAACAGCATCTTGAGGGTGGACGCCGGGGGCAGCCGCCAGTGGGCGTTGTGCGAGGCCAGTACGTCGCCGCTCTCCGCGTCCGCGACGATCCAGGACCGGCCGCTCACATCCTTGGGCAGGACGGGCGCGCCGGGGCCGAGGCTGACCTGGGTGCCGGCCCTGCCGAGCTGGGCTCCGCCGACCGTGGACATGGACGCCGGGGGGTTCGGCTGTTTCTTGTCCGGTTTGTCGTCATGCGTGTCCGCCGACGCGGGGGCGACGGCGAGAGTGGGCAACAACGCGGCGGCAGCGACCGTCAACGCGGTCTTCTTCAAAGCGGACACGATCGTGAACGTACAGGGCCTTGCAGAAAATATTCTCATCGGACCGATGACCCGCCGAGAGTGACGCCGGGACAGCCCACCCCGAGGAACCCGGCCGGAGGACGGCCGCGATACTGAGTCCATGAAGCTCAGCCGCCCTGTCTCCTGGTTCCTGCTCGCATTCGGGGTGTGGAGCTGGTTCATCTGGATCACTTTCGTCAAGAACCTGTCGAAGGACGGCAGCGGACTGGCTTTCGACGATGCGGGTGACCCGACCTCGTACTTCTGGGTGCATCTGCTGCTCGCCATCACGTCGTTTCTCCTGGGGACGGTCGTCGGCGTTATTGGGTTGCGCGGCATCCGCGCATTGCGTCGCGAAGCACTCGCGGAATAACGGAACAGGGGAGCGGTTCTGTGCTGGTGGTCGTCCTGCTCGTCGTGGTCGTGCTCGTCGCTCTGCTCGCCGGGGTGCACTGGTACGTATGGCGGCGCCTGGTCCGCGACACAACCGCACCCGGCGGTGCTGCCCGCCGGGCGGGCACCACGGCGGTGTGGGTGCTTCCGCTGCTGTCGGTGGGGGCGCTGGTGTCGGGGCGGGCGGGTGCGCCGTTCCCGCTGGAGCGGGTGCTGGCCTGGCCGGGGTATCTGTGGCTGGCGGTGCTGCTGTACCTGGTGCTGGCGCTGGTGGTGGGAGAGGCCGTCCGGCCGCTGCTGCGGCGCGTACTGGAGCGGCGTGCGGAGCCCGGGACGACGGGTGAGAAGACCACGCGCGTTCCCGAAAGCGGCGGACAAGCCCCCCGGACCCCTGAAGTGCCGCATGGCGACGGGGACACTGCCGCGGCCGGGGACACCGGCGCGATCCGTACGGCCGTCGGCGGGCAGGGCGAGGCGCCTGCGGACCGGCCCGAGCCCCCGCGGAGCGGTCCCTCGCGGCGGCTCTTCGTGTCCCGTGTCGTCGGGGGTGGCGCCGCCGCCGTAGCCCTCGGGACCGTCGGGTACGGGACCTACGGCGTGCTGCGCGGGCCGCGCGTCAAGCGGGTCACCGTGCCGCTCGCCAGACTTCCGCGTGCCGCCCACGGGTTCCGGATCGCCGTCGTCAGCGATATCCACCTCGGGCCGATCCTCGGGCGCGCCCACACCCGGCGGATCGTCGACTCGATCAACGCGACCTCGCCCGACCTCGTCGCCGTTGTCGGGGATCTCGTCGACGGCAGCGTCGCCGATCTCGGGTCCGCCGCCGAGCCGCTCGCGCAGCTGCGGTCCCGGCACGGGTCCTTCTTCGTCACCGGCAACCACGAGTACTTCTCCGGCGCGCAGGAGTGGGTCGACCACGTCCGCGAACTCGGGCTCCGCCCGCTGCGCAACGAGCGCGTCGAGATCGCCGGGTTCGACCTCGCCGGTGTCAACGACGTCGCCGGCGAGAGCGAGGGCGACGGCCCCGACTTCGCGAAGGCTCTCGGTGACCGTGACCGCGCGCGGGCCTCCGTACTGCTCGCGCATCAGCCCGTCGTCATCCACGACGCCGTCGAACAGGGCGTGGACCTGCAGCTCTCCGGCCACACCCACGGGGGTCAACTCTGGCCGGGAAACTATCTCGCGGAACTCGCCAATCCGACCGTCGCCGGGCTCGAACGCTACGGCGACACCCAGTTGTACGTGACACGGGGAGCCGGTGCCTGGGGCCCGCCCGTGCGGGTCGGCGCCCCCTCCGACATCACCGTCGTACAGCTCGCGTCCCGCCAGGCATAGACCTGGTACGGCTGGATCCGACCGCGGTCGTACGGGCCGGCCCGAGACGGAGTCGTACGGCCCTACGGCGTGAGCGTGCGGGCCGCGGCCGGGAGCGCGACCGTCACCGCGAGGCCCTCGCCCGGCGCCGTCTGCACCGTCACGGCGCCGCCGTGCGAGGCGACCACCGCCTGCACGATCGCCATGCCGAGCCCGCTGCCGACGGGTTGAGCACTGTGCGCGCCGGAGCTCGCACCGCTGCTCGCGCGGAAGAAGCGGTCGAAGATCCGGTCGGCGTCCTCGCGGTCCATGCCCGGCCCCTCGTCCGCGACCCGCAGCCGCACCTGGCCCCCGGCCGGCCCGTCGCCGTTCTCCTCGCGCGCCAGCTCCACCCGTACCGGCGCGTCGGCAGGGGTGTGGGCGCGGATGTTGGCCAGCAGATTGCCGACGACCTGCCGCAGCCCCGACTCGTCGCCCTGGACGACCATCGCGCCCTCGGCCCGTACGGCGACCGGGCGGTGCGGCTGCTGCGCCCGCAGATCGTCCGCCGCGTCCCGCACCAGGCGGCTCAAGTCGACGGCGCAAAGCCGTAGTTGGGGATGCTGATCGAGTCGGGCCAGGGTGAGGAGTTCCTCGACGAGCCGTCCCATCCGGTCGGCCTCGGCGGTCATCCGGGCCAGCGCCCGGGTCCTTTCGGCGGGCTCGCGCAGCATCCCCTTGTCGTACAGCTGGAGATAGCCGCGGATCGCGGACAGGGGCGTACGCAGCTCGTGCGAGGCGTCCGCGACGAAGCGGCGCAGCTGGGCCGCGCTGTTCTCGCGGGTCTCGAAGGCCGATTCGACCTGGTGGAGCATGGAGTTGAGGGCGACCCGCAACTGCTCGATCTCGGTGACCGGATCGTGTCCGGCCGGCACCCGCCGGGTCAGATCGCCCTCCGCGATGGCGGATGCCGTCTCCACCATGTCCTCCAGCGGCCGCAGCCGGTGGCGGGTGCCGAGCATCGTGGCGACGGCGAGGAACGTCAACAGGATGGTGCCCAGCGCGAGATCCAGCTTCAGGGCCTTCTTCATGCCCGAGTGCACGGCACCGGTGTCGGTTGCCATCAGGACCATCGAGCCGTCGGCGAGGGTGGTGCCGACCACGCGGTACGGATCGGACCCGAGGCTCACATCGTCCGCCTCGGCGGACGCGGCGAGCGCCTCGGGATCGTCGACGGCGTCGGCCAGTTCGAGCTGCCGTCCGGTGGGAGGGACCTGCGCGAAGGCGATCGGCCTGTGGTCGGCGTCGAGGGCGACGAGGACCGTCGAAGAACGCGGGAGGCTGCCCGCTCCGGACGCGTCCGGCATGAACTGTTCGCGCAGCGCTCCGATGGCGCTCAGCGAGTCGATCTCCTTCTGGGTGAAGCCCGAGCGCCCCAGGGCGTTGCGGCTCATCAGCAGCTCGGCGTCGACGCGTTCGAGGAGGTAGTGCCGCATGCCCATCAGGCTGACCGCGGTGGCGGCGACGATGCCGAGGGCCAGCAGGCAGACGTTCACGATGGTCAGCTTGGCGCGCAGCGAGTGGATGCCGCGGCGGCAGCGCCTGGGCCCTGTGCGGGCGATCTTGCCGGGCAGGCGGATCATGCGATTCCGTATCCGACGCCCCGCCGGGTGGTGATCAGTGGCGGCCCGAGGGGTTCCAGCTTCCGGCGCAGATAGCTGATGTAGGTCTCGACGACGGTCGACTCGGCCTGGTGCTCGTACTGCCAGACATGCCGCAGCAACTGCTCCTTGGGCACGATGCGCCCGCCGTTGCGCACGAGGAAACGCAGCAGCGCGTACTCGGTGGGCGTCAGCTGCACGGAACGGCCCGACCGGCACGCCGCGTATGTGGCGTCGTCCAGCTCCAGATCGCCGTACCGCAGCGGCGGCCGCACCGGCAGTACGTCGTCCGGCCTGGTCCGGCGCAGTACGGCGCGAATGCGGGCCACCACCTCGTCGACGTTGAAGGGCTTGGTGATGTAGTCGTCACCGAAGCCCAGCGCGCCCACGATCTCGGCCGGGGCGTCACGCGCGGTGAGGAAGACGACGGCCGTCTCGGGGTGTGCGGCGCGCAGTTCACACCCCAGCAGCCGCCCGTCGCCGTCCGGGAGCATCACATCGAGGAGCGCCACATCGGGGCGCGTCTGCCCGGCCAACTGCTGCGCCTGCCGGACGCTTCCGGCCGTAATCACCTCAAAACGGTGATAGCGGAGTGCGATGGCGAGGACGTCGGCGATGCTCGGCTCGTCCTCGACCACCAGCACGGTCGCTCCCTCGTGGTTCATGTCCCCAGTATCGGCCGGTACGCCGCACGAGGGGCCGGTCGCTGTCTTGGAATTCCTTGAGAGTCATGGCCGCGACACGCCACCGGCCGCGTCCGCGGCTGATTCTGGAGGCCGGCCTGGGGGAGACGGATCGACGAAGGGGCAGGAATCGTGGCGGCATTGGCACGGTGGTGCTATCGGCACCGACTGGTGGTCCTGGTGCTGTGGGTGGGGGCACTGTTCGGCCTGGGGGCGGCGGGCAGCGCGGCGGGCACCAACTACTCGAACAGCTTCAGCCTCCCGGACACCGACTCCACACAGGCGTACGACCTGATGGTGAAGGCCTTCCCGCAGAGCTCCGGCGACCAGGACACGGTGGTGTGGCGGGTCTCGGAGGGTTCCGTACGCGACAGTTCGGTACGGGAGCGGATCGAGCCCGCGCTCAAGGAGATCGCGGGCATGAAGGGCGTCGGCGAGGTCGCGAGCCCGTACGCCGGGGACGCGGGCGCGGCACAGATCAGCAAGGACGGGCGGATCGCCTACGCCCAGGTGACCTTTGCCGAGCAGGCGAACGCCGTGCCGAAGGAGCTCGTCCAGGACGTCGTCGACACCGCGCAGGACGCGGAGCGCGGGGGTCTGCAGGTCGAGCTCGGCGGGCAGGCGATCACCCGCGTCCAGGAGCCGCCGACCGGCACGGCCGAGCTGGTCGGCATCGCGGCAGCGGCGGTCGTGCTCTTCCTGGCCTTCGGCTCGTTCTACGCCATGCTGCTGCCGATCGTTGTCGCGATCTTCGGTGTGGGCACCGGGATGCTGTCGACGTCGCTGCTGAGCCATGCGACGGATGTGCCGGAAGTGGCGCCGCTGCTCGGCTCGTTGATCGGCCTGGGCGTCGGCATCGACTATGCGCTGTTCATCGTCACCCGGCACCGCAAGGGCATTCTGCGGGGCGCCGCACCGGAGGACGCGGCGGTCACGGCGCTGAACACCTCGGGGCGTGCCGTGCTCTTCGCGGGCGGCACGGTCTGCATCGCGCTCGCCGGCATGCTCGTGATGAACATGCGCTTCCTCGACGGTGTGGTGATCGCGACCTCGCTGACCGTCGTACTGAGCGTGCTGGCCGCGACCACGCTGCTGCCGTCGTTGCTCGGCGTCCTCGGTATGCGGGTGCTGAGCAGGCGGCAGCGGCGCAAGCTGGCCGCTGACGGCCCGGAGTCGGTGGAGTCGAACGGCGCCGCCGCCCGCTGGTCCGCGCAGGTGCAAAAGCGCCCCAAGTCGATCGCGCTGGTCGCGCTCGTGGTGATGGCGGCGCTCGCCATCCCCGTACTGACGCTGCGGCTCGGCGCGACCGACCAGGGCAATCACAAGGAGGACACCACCACCCGGCAGGCGTACGACCTGCTCGCCGAAGGCTTCGGGCCGGGCTTCAACGGGCCGCTGCAACTGGTCGCGCAGGACGCCGGACCCGCCGCCGTACGGGAGCTGGTGGAGGCGGTGCGGCAGACGGAGGGCGTCGCCCAGGTCGTCGCGTTGCCCTCGCCGCCGGACTCGGACATCGCGGTGATCCAGGTCGTACCGACCACGTCACCGCAGTCCGAGGATACGGACCGGCTCATCGACCGGCTTCGCGGCGAGGTGATCCCGCAGTCGGGTGAGGTGGTCCATGTCGGCGGAGTCACCGCGATCTTCAAGGACTTCGCGGAGGTGACCGGCGAGCGGCTGCCGTACTTCATCGGGACGATCATCGCGCTGGGCTTCCTGCTGCTGCTGATCGCCTTCAGGTCGCTGGTCGTTCCGCTGACGGCGGCGCTGATGAATCTGATCGCGGCCGCGGCCTCGTTCGGTGTGCTCGTCGCGATCTTCCAGTGGGGCTGGGGAGCGGAGGCGCTGGGCCTCGGCAAGGAGGGCCCGATCACCGCCTTCCTCCCGGTGATCATGCTGTCGCTGCTCTTCGGGCTCTCCATGGACTACCAGGTCTTCCTGGTCAGCCGGATGCACGAGGAGTGGGTGCACACGAAGGACAACGCGCGGGCGGTACGGGTCGGTCTCGCCGAGACCAGCCGGGTCATCAACTGCGCGGCGCTCATCATGATCTGCGTCTTCAGCGCCTTCGTGCTGAGCGGCGACATGGAGGGCGCGATGGCGGGCATCGGCCTTGCGGCGGCTGTGGCGCTGGACGCGTTCATCCTGCGTACGGCGCTGGTGCCGGCGGCGATGCATCTGCTGGGGCGGTCCAACTGGTGGCTGCCGGCGGGTCTGGAGAAGCGGCTGCCGCATCTGGCGGTGGAGCCGCGGGAGGACGCGCCGGAGGCGGCGGCCGCGAATCAGGCGGCAGTGCCGGGCCCGCGGGCCGAGCCGCCGGCCAGGGGATCGGTGGTGCACGGCTTCGTCCGTACGGAGCTGGGCGAGCCGGTCGGGGATGCGGTGCTCACGCTCGTCTCGCCGGGCGGCCGCCAGGTCGACCGGGTGGAGTCGCTGGCTGACGGGTCGTACATCCTGTCCGCGCCGGCCGGGGGTGCGTATCTGCTGGCGGCGACGGCGGGGATCCGCGACCCGTGGGTGAAGCACATCATGATCGGTGGTGATCCGCTGGTGCACGACGTGGTGCTGTCGGACGCGGGAGTGAGCCGCTGAGGGATCGATGAACGGGATCGTTGAACACCCCGGCTCCGGCTGGGGTGTTCGTCATTCCCGGGACTCTCCGGACACTCCGGACTTTGTGGACTTTGTGAATGCGCCGGACTCCGCGGATCCGCCGGATTCACTTTTCGGCTTGCGCGTGATGGCGCCCGGCATGAACTCCTCCAGTACGTCATGCACCTGCCGCACAATCGGCCGCAGCACCCGGAAACGGGAGAGCGCGATCACCCGGGCCGCGATCGGCGCGGTCCGCTCGACGAGACGGCGGCTGCGCTCCGCACCCTCCGACCGGTCGTACACCCAGAAGAGCACAAGCCCCATCTGGTTGAGCCACATCAAGTGGGGGAGCAGTTCGGCCAGTTCGGGCGCGGTCTTGGTGTCCGAACCGGCGAGCGCCCGCTCGTGGATCGAGATCGCCGCCTCGCGTGCCGCGACCGAGTCGGGCGAGAAGGGGCTGAGCGGGCTCTCCGGGTCGGCGGCGTTCTTGAAGAACTGCGAGGCGAAGCGGTGGTACGGCTCCGCGATGTCCAGCCAGGTCAGCAGTACGCCCCGGATCCGCGCCGTCAGGTCCGGGTCGCCGTGCAGAACCGGCTGGACCGCCGCCTCGTGCTCGGCGGCGATCCGGTCGTAGAAACCCTGGACGAGGTGTTCCTTGGAGGAGAAGTAGTAGTACGCGTTCCCTACCGATACCCCGGCCTCCTGGGCGATGGCCCGCATCGTCGTCTTGTCGAAACCGCGCTCCTGGAAGAGCCGGAGCGCGGTCTCGAGGATGAGCGTGCGGGTCTGCTCGCTCTTGGGGGCCTTCACTTCAGTCACGGTGTCCGAGCCTAACCGGGGACGGAGCACCGCTCGTCGCAGGGCGTACCGGCGGCCGCTCCCGACGCGGTCGCCTCGCGGTACTTGGCCGCCGCGAGCATCGTGACACGTACGAACGGCTGCCCGGCCGGGGTGGCGAGCCAGTGGGCCCTGGGCCGGTACTCGGCCAGTGCCCAGAGGCAGACGACCCAGGCGGCGGGCCCGGTGTAGATCTGGCCCCTGTCGCCGATGACGGTGATCTCCCGCAGGGTCCTGCTGTGGTCGAGGCGCGGGAACCTGCGCTTCGCCTCGTCGGACGCGGCGGGCACCAGGTCCAGCGGTACGAGCTGCCGTTGCCGCAGCAGCCAGCTCCGCAGATGGACACAGAGGGAGCACTGGGCGTCGTACAGGACGGTCAGTCCCCGGACCGGGGTGCTCATCGCGCTCACGCCCCGGCGGGACCGGCGGCGGGCGCGGCCCAGGGGCCCTGCCCGCCGGGGCCCGTCCAGCCCTGCGGCGGCACCGGCGGGATCTGCTCGCGCTCCATCACTCCGCGCCGGCGGATCTTGTTGAGGACATAGACGTTGCCGAGGTGCATCACGCCGAGGACGAGCAGGACGACGCCGATCTTCACCGAGAGTGCCTCGAAGAGCCCGCGCGCGTCGGCGACGGCGTCGGCCGCCTTGAGGTAGAGGGCGACGAAGCCCAGGTTCACCAGGTAGAAGCCGACCACCAGAAGGTGGTTGACGGCATCGGCGAGCTTCTCGTTCCCCTGCAGTACGTCGGCGAGGAAGATCCGTCCGTTCCGGCTGAGCGTGCGGGCCACCCAGATGGTGAGCGCGACGCTGATCAGCAGGTAGATGACATACGCGACGACAGTGAGGTCCATGCCCCACCCTCCCTTGAACATGTTCAAAAGCTGGTTGTCATGGACTGTAGACCTCCTTTTGAACATGTTCAAGCGGTCTGGGGAATGCGCGGCGCCGAGGCCGGCCAGGGCCTGGGGCCGCGAGCGGGTCCCGACCGGGCCGGGCATCTGCCCTCGCTGGAGCGGCCCGACGAAACCACCGCGCTGCTCCTCGGCTTCCTCGCCGAGAACCCGCCTTACCCGTCCCCGCCTTACCCGTCCCGGCGTATCTGAGCGGTGATCGTGCGGTCGGTGATCCTCGTGTCGTCCGCCAGCAGGAACGCCTTAGAGATGATCACCGACAACAGTCCGCCGTCCTCCTCGAAGGGCAGGAAGAGCCGCTCCCGGCTCTCGCCCGTCGCCGAACGGTCCACCACGACACAGAGATTGGCGTCGTTGGGCTCCATCAGGATGTTGCCCGAGCCGAGGTGGATCTTGTACGCACGGAGCTCGCCGCGCACCCGCAGGAAGCGGTCCGTCAGCTCCACGCGGTCCGCGATCCGGGTCCGCGGCAGCAGCCGGGCCAGCGACTCCCGCCGTATCCGCGCCGACTCGGTCAGCTCGCCGAACGCCCACCTCTTCCAGTAGCCGTCGTACGCGCGCTCCGCCCCGCGGTCCCGCCACTGCGGATCCGCACCGATCGACGCAACACCCACGAACAGGTCCGCGTCCCGCATCGCCTCCGTCAGCACCAGCGGCGGTACGTCGACGAGGTCGCCCCGCTCCCACGGCCCGCGCGCCCCGCGCCGCCGCTCGAAGCGGACCTGGTCCGTGGAGCAGAGCGACGCGAGCCCGCCATCCGCATCGCGCCGCTCGACCAGCTCGACATGGAACCTGGCGCGCCAGAACTCACCCTCGGACGTGGGGAGGTCACCGGCCCGGGGAAGCTCCCGCACCATCTCGGCCGCGTTTGCGTCGCCGTACCCCAGATGGCTGCCCGTCCAGCCGCGCTCCACCATCAGCGCCTTCGCCTGGGGGTAGCGCAGGATGTGACCCGCGAACCGGTTGGAGTAGGTGCGGGTCGCCTCCTCGGCCCGGGTGAGCGGATAGACCTCGCGGAAGGCCTGCTTGAACGGCTGACGCAGCTCGCGGTCGGCGAGCTCCTCGCGCCAGGCGCCTGTCTCCTCGGCCTCCGCGCCCACCGGATGCCACAGCCGCAGCAGCGCCCCCTCCGTCACCGGGAGCGCCGTGCCGTCGGCCGCGGCCAGTGCCCAGCCGCCCGCCATGCGCTCCGGCAGGCCCGCGCTCCACCGCTCGCCGCCGTCGCGGCTCATCTCCCAGATCAGGGCGCGGGCCAGGGCGCCGGTCACCGGATGGTCGATGTAGTACTGCTCCCAGTCCCCGGTCGCCCAGCGGGTGCCCGCCATCAGATGCTCTTCGAGCCGCCAGCGCTCGACCGGCATCAGGGCACGCAACTGTTTCAACGCACCGCGAATATCGGTCAGTTGCTCGCCGAACTCCTCCCGGACCGCCTTCGGTGCGGACCTCAGCACCCGGCCCTGCGGCCCCCGGAAGGAGAGCGTGGCCGCCGCGGAGGCGGTGATCGACAGCACCGCGGTGTAGTCGGCGAGCGGCTGCTCGCGGATGCCGCGCGCATCGAGGCCCACGGACGGCACGGCCCGTTCCCTGAGCATCGACGGGGTGATTCCAGCGCGTTCGGCGACAGCCTGCAGGGAGGCGGAGACGCCCTTGACCACCGTGCGGTTGCGGATCTTGTGCTGCAGTCTGCCGAGCCAGTCGACGGCCGGCCCGCCCTGCGCACCGCCGAAGTCGCCGAGGACGGCGACCGCGGTCGTGGCCATCCTGCCGCTGCGGCAGTCACCGCCGGAACCGCCCGTCCCCGTGCCGGCGTTGAGCGCCACCGCGCCGACGGCCGGCACCACCCAGTCCGCCTCTACGTCCGCGGCGGCCCACAGCAGCCCGCGCAGCAGCCGGGTGTTGCCCTCCGCCGCGATCCCCGGCACGGTGTACCGGCCGACCCAGGTGGGCGCCGCCAACGGATGATGCTCCCGTTGCCCCGCCATCCCCTCCAGCAGCGCCCGCACCACGTCGGGACCGCCCTCCGCGCGGTTCACCAGCGTCGCCGCCTCCTTGCGCCACCGTTTGGTGGCGCGCACCTTGTCCTGGCGCATGCAGTGCCACAGGAGGTCGTTGACGCCAGGAGCGGCGAGCAGCGCGCCGTGGGCGGCTCGCATCGCAGGTCCGTAGTCATCGAAGGCGTCGAGCAGTTCGTCCGACAGCCCGGTGGCGTCAGGCTCCGTCCCCGCCAGCTCGTCGAGCTGCTCCCGCATGCTCTCGGGCCGGCCCCCCGTGAAGAGCAGCCATCGGCGCAGCGATCGCACCAGCCCCCGGTCGTACTCCCCGGCCGTGCGGGCCGCCGCCAGCGCGGGTCCTACCAGCGGCACGAACGCCCCCAGCAGGGTGAGCAGATCGACCTGCGCACGCTTGCCCGCCAGCCGCCCGAGCAGCTCGTCGGCCTGCCGCGCATTCCAGTCGAGCCGCTGCGCCGCCGCCCAGTCGAGCACCCCCAGACTGACGTCGTCCACGCCGCCGTCGATGACGTACTGGTGGAACCAGAGCGCGGCCTCCCGCTGCTCCGGCTCCTCCAGCGACTCCAGCAGCTCCCGCACCGGCGGACCCTCGCCCGTGCGCTCCCGCCACCCCGCCTCGTACAGCCTGCTCTCCAGGCCGTCCGTCATCGCCGTCATCGTGCCGGTCCCCTCCCCGAGCCTCCTCCCGACGTTACGGCGCGCCACTGACAACGGCCCGGGCGGCCCCGGCGCCGCGAGCAGTGGGGCGCCACCCGGGCCGCCGTCTCGCTCGAGTGCTGGAGGAGACCGTGGACGGCGAGGACGCCGGCCGCGCCTACGAGCGCGCCGTCGAGGCGTTCGGGCGCAACGGCTTCCTGGTGCTGGTGGGGGACCGGCAGATCGAGGAGCTGGACGAGGAGCTCGAGCTCGGCAGCGCCACCGAGGTCACCTGTGAGCGCTACATGCTGCTGAGCGACCGCGCGTAGTTGATCTGGCCCATGACCTGCTGGAAGGTGTGCGGACCGTGTGCCGGGATCATCGTCGAGTGGTGCTTGCCGCCACTGGTCACCGTGACCTGGATGAATCCCGTGGTCTTCTTCTCCTTCATCAGGAGGAAGAGCAGACCCAGCAGGCAGAAGAGGAAGAAGACGATCGCCAGAACGATGGCGTGCGTCGGGATCTTCTCCTCGGTGTGCGACATGTCGGTGGCGTTCCACACCGAACCCCGCAGCGGGAGCGTGCCGGCGGGCGTCACGATCGAGTCGCCCATGACGGTGATGTCACCGATCGACACCAGCGGCGCGCCGCCCATCGAAGCCAGCGCACCGGCCGCCGGGATGGGGAGAGCCGACTGCGTCTCGCTGTACTGGGAGCCCTGGTTGGGGTAGCCGTACCCGGGAGCCGGATTCGGATTCGGGTAGCCGTACGCCGGCGTCCCCGGGGGCTGTGTCGGCCCCCACTTGTACTCACCGTCCGCGTACGGATTCGGCTCGCTCATGCTCTCGTCCCCGCTTTCCTGCTGCCTCATGTCAGACGCACCTGATCCTGCCAGGTATCGCCCCGACGGGTGAACCCGTGAGCGAACCTGTGGACGAACTGGTACAGCGAAGGGCCCCGCCGCTCGGAAAGGAGAGACGGGGCCCCAGTGCGTGTCCTGGTGCCAGGTGGATCAGAAGCGACGCGTGATCAGCGCGCGCTTCACTTCCTGGATCGCCTTGGTGACCTCGATACCGCGCGGGCAGGCGTCCGTGCAGTTGAACGTCGTGCGGCAACGCCACACGCCGTCCTTGTCGTTGAGGATCTCCAGGCGCTGCTCCCCGGCCTCGTCACGCGAGTCGAAGATGAAGCGGTGCGCGTTGACGATCGCCGCCGGGCCGAAGTACTGCCCGTCGTTCCAGAACACCGGGCACGAGGACGTGCACGCGGCGCACAGGATGCACTTGGTGGTGTCGTCGAAGCGCTCGCGGTCCTCGGCGGTCTGCAGACGCTCACGCGTCGGCTCGTTGCCGTTCGTGATGAGGAAGGGCATCACATCGCGGAACGCCTGGAAGAACGGCTCCATGTCCACGACCAGGTCCTTGAGGACCGTCAGGCCCTTGATGGCCTCGACCGTGATCGGCTTCTCCGGGTTGAGGTCCTTGATCAGCGTCTTGCAGGCGAGCCTGTTCCTGCCGTTGATCCGCATCGCGTCGGAGCCGCAGATGCCGTGCGCGCAGGAGCGCCGGAAGGTGAGCGAGCCGTCGAGCTCCCACTTGATCTTGTGGAGACCGTCGAGCACACGCTCCTTGGGGTCGATCTCGATCTGGAAGTCCTGCCACTGGGCCTCGTCGGAGACCTCGGGGTTGAAGCGGCGGATCCGGAAGGTGACCGTGATGTACGGGGAGTCGGCGAAGCCGGCCTCGGCCTTGTCCACCTTGTCCAGGGTCGGGGTAGCCATCAGTACTTACGCTCCATCGGCTGGTAGCGGGTCTGGACGACCGGCTTGTAGTCGAGCCTGATCGACTCGCTGCCGTCGTCGCCCACCTCGCGGTACGCCATGGTGTGGCGCATGAAGTTGACGTCGTCGCGGTTCGGGAAGTCCTCGCGGTAGTGACCGCCGCGGGACTCCTTGCGCGCCAGGGCGGAGGTGGCCATGACCTCGGCCAGGTCGAGCAGGTTGCCCAGCTCGATGGCCTCGAGCAGGTCGGTGTTGAACCGCTTGCCCTTGTCCTGGATGGACACGTTCTTGTACCGCGCGCGCAGTTCGGCGATCTTCTCGACCGCGGTCTTGATCGTCTGCTCGGTGCGGAACACCATGACGTTGGCGTCCATGCACTCCTGCAGCTCCAGGCGCAGCGCGGCGACCCGCTCCTTGCCCGTGGAGTTGCGCAGGTGCTCGACGAGTTCCTCCACCAGCGAGGCCGGGTTCTCGGGAAGCTCGACATGGTCGTGCTTCGCGGAGTACTCGGCGGCCGCGATGCCGGAGCGCTTGCCGAAGACGTTGATGTCCAGCAGCGAGTTGGTGCCCAGACGGTTGGCGCCGTGCACCGAGACGCAGGCGACCTCACCGGCGGCGTACAGACCCGGGACGACCGTGGTGTTGTCCGCGAGGACCTCACCCTGGACGTTCGTGGGGATGCCGCCCATGGCGTAGTGCGCGGTCGGCTGGATCGGGATCGGGTCCGTGTAGGGCTCGATGCCGAGGTACGTACGCGCGAACTCGGTGATGTCCGGGAGCTTGGCGTCCAGCTGCTCCGGCGGCAGGTGGGTCAGGTCCAGGTAGACGTGGTCACCCGCCGGACCGCAGCCGCGGCCCTCACGGATCTCGGTGTAGATGGAGCGGGACACGACGTCACGGGACGCGAGGTCCTTCATGACCGGCGCGTACTTCTCCATGAAGCGCTCGCCGTCCTTGTTGCGGAGGATGCCGCCCTCACCACGGGCGCCCTCCGTCAGCAGGATGCCCATGCGCCAGATGCCCGTCGGGTGGAACTGGAAGAACTCCATGTCCTCCAGCGGCAGTCCGCGCCGGTAGCAGGCGGCCTGTCCGTCACCGGTCAGCGTGTGCGCGTTGGAGGTCACCTTGAAGAACTTGCCGGTGCCGCCGGAGGCGTAGATGACGGCCTTCGCCTGGAAGATGTGGATCTCGCCGGTGGCGAGCTCGTAGGCGACCACACCCGCCGACTTCTTGACGCCGTCGACCTCGGTGATCAGCTGGTCCAGGACGTAGAACTCGTTGAAGAACTCCACGCCCTCCTTGACGCAGTTCTGGTACAGCGTCTGGAGGATCATGTGGCCGGTGCGGTCCGCGGCGTAGCAGGACCGGCGGACCGGCGCCTCGCCGTGGTTGCGCGAGTGGCCGCCGAAGCGGCGCTGGTCGATGGTGCCGTCCGGCGTCCTGTTGAACGGCAGGCCCATCTTCTCCAGGTCGAGGACCGCGTCGATGGCCTCCTTCGCCAGGATCTCGGCGGCGTCCTGGTCGACCAGGTAGTCGCCGCCCTTGACCGTGTCGAAGGTGTGCCACTCCCAGTTGTCCTCCTCCACGTTGGCGAGCGCGGCGGCCATGCCGCCCTGCGCGGCGCCCGTGTGGGAGCGGGTCGGGTACAGCTTCGTCAGCACGGCGGTACGGCTGCGCTTGGTCGACTCGATGGCCGCGCGCATGCCGGCGCCGCCCGCGCCGACGATGACGGTGTCGTACTTATGGATCTTCATTGGTCTCGTCAGCCCCGGCTTTAGCGGATGTTCGGGTCGAAGGTGAAGATCACCAGCGTGCCCAGAAGGATGGTGAACACCGTGGCGGTGTACAGCAGGCCCTTGAGCCACAGACGCGTGTTGGCGCGCTCCGCGTAGTCATTGATGACGGTACGCAGGCCATTGGCGCCGTGCAGCATCGCGAGCCACAGCATCAGCAGGTCCCAGGTCTGCCAGAACGGGGACGCCCAGCGGCCGGCCACGAAGGCGAAGCCGATCTTGGAGACGCCGCCGTCGAGCACGAGCTGGATCAGCAGGTGGCCGATGACGAGGACGACGAGGACGACACCGGACAGGCGCATGAAGAGCCATGCGGCCATCTCGAAGTTGCCGCGGGTCGACTTCGGGGTCTTCTTGGTGCGCTTGCGCGGCGCCTCGATGTACGGGGCCGGGTTGTCGGTGTCGAACAGGCGCACAGACTCGGCGCCCTCGACGGGACCGATCACGGAAGAGGTGTCAGCGGACATTTCTCGCGTCAGCTCCCGAACAGTTCACGGACGGCGTGGCCGAGCACCGGGTACAGGGCGCCCACCATCAGCACGAACCAGATGGCGAGGACGGACCAGAGCATCTGCTTCTGGTAGCGCGGGCCCTTGGACCAGAAGTCCACAGCGATGACACGCAGGCCGTTGAGCGCGTGGAAGAGAATGGCGGCCACCAGGCCGTATTCGAGCAGCGCGACGATCGGCGTCTTGTACGTGGCGACCACATCGTCATACGCCTCGGGGGAGACGCGGACGAGAGCGGTGTCCAGCACGTGTACGAACAGGAAGAAGAAGATGAGGACGCCGGTGACTCGATGAGCCACCCATGACCACATTCCTTCCCGGCCGCGGTACAGCGTTCCAGCCGGCACGGAAGAACCCTCCGGGAGCGGGGATTGGGGCCTGCCGGCTTGGGGGGTCGGTCTGGCCCGGCCGGGTACGGTCCACCGGCCCCGGCCATCGTAGCGACGACTTGTCGGTTCGTTCGCCCGGGGTCCACAGGTGTGATCAAACAGGCAATCAAACAGCCTCGGACGGGCTATCGGGAAGCCCCTGCGACGTCTGATTCCGGATGGTTGGCCACTACATGCGCCAGTCGGGAGCGGGCGAGGCCGCGCAGCTCCTCGGCGGAGACGGCCCGCTCCTCGTCCGGATCGTGCGTGAGGCGGGTGCGGATACCGGCCAGTACCTGGTCGAGGTACTCGCCGGGGCGGTAGCCGTCGAGGCTGATCACGAACGCGTGGCCGAAGCGGCTCTCGTACGCGGCGTGGGCGGCGGAGAGGGCGGTGTGCGCGGTCTGGGGGGCGCCGGGGTGCGGTCCGGCGGAGGACTCCCTGGCGAGTGCCTCGGAGAGGTCGGCGGGCGCGAGGTCGTAACCGGCCTCGTCGGAGGCCGCGAGCAGGGCGTCGAGATCGGGGTAGGGCCGGTGGGCGACCATGCGCAGGGCCCAGCGGCGGCTGCCGCAGCAGGCGAGCAGGGTGGCTTCGGCGATCTCGGCGGGAGCGGTGTTGAAGTGCGCGAGGCCGGGCGAGCCGCGACGCTGGGAGGGCAGGTGGGGCGGTATGGCCGAGGGGCCGGGGGTCCGCGGAGTGTGGTGGGGTGTCGGCGGTCGCTTCGGGAGGCCGGCGTGGGATTCGCTGGACAGCGTGGGCTCCTCGAAAAGGACAGCGGAACGGCTGAGAAGGAAGAGATGGATGGTACGCAACGCTATCGACGCGCGGCGGGAGCTGTCCGACGGATGCGCGAATTTCACCCGGACGGGAGAGTTTCGTTTCCGGTGATGGACGATAGTGGGGGTGCTTCGCCGTAGTTGCACCACATATGGGAGGTATCCGAGTGACACGGCACTTTGGGCGGCGCGCGCGGGCAACAGGTGCGATCGTCGCCGCGGCCGCGGCCTTCTCGATGACGCTGACCGGCTGCTCGAGCGGTGAACCCGCCAGAACCGGCGTCGGTGCGGGCAGCGACCCGAAGTCCCCAGCGGCCGTCGCTCCATCCCCCTCGCCCACCAGGACGTACGCCCTGTCGAAGGCGCCGCAGACCATTCCTGCCGTACGCACGCACGAGGCGGCCCGCGGGCCCGGCTGGCGGCCCGGGAGCGGCGGCGGTGTCGTCGTCGCCAAGGGCAGCGAGGCGCTCGCCGACGAGGGGCAGCTGCTCGCCCAGGAGCTGAAGCTCGGCTACCGGGGCGCCGTCCCCGCCCGCGCGGGCGACGTCCAGCTGGCGCTCGCGCCCTCCTCGAAGGGCGGGCCCGAGTCGTACACCGTCCTCACCCGCGGCGGCCGGGTCACGGTCTCCGGGCCCGACCAGGCAGGCGTCTTCTACGGGACGCGGACGCTGAAGCAGGCCCTGCGGTCCGGTGGCGCCATGCCGGAAGGAGTCGTACGGGACGCGCCCGACCGGCCGCAGCGCGGCCTGATGGTCGACATCGCCCGCAAGCACTTCACCGCGGGCTGGATCGAGGACCGGCTGCGTGAGATGGCCGACCTCAAGATGAACCAGCTCGGTCTGCACTTCTCGGACGACCAGGGCTTCCGTATCGCATCGGACACCCATCCCGAGATCGTCTCGAGCCGGCATCTGACCAAGGACGAGGTCCGGCGGATCCTGGCCCTCGCCGCCCGGCTGCACATCACGGTCATCCCGGAGATCGACTCGCCGGGCCACCTGGGCGCGGTGCTGGCCGCGCATCCGCAGCTCCGGCTGCGGGACGCGGCGGGCGCGTCCGTGCGCGGGGCGATCGACATCGGGCAGCCCGCGTCGGCGGAGCTCGTGGACGAGCTGCTGCGCGAGTACGCGGAACTGTTCCCCGGCGCGCACTGGCATCTCGGCGGGGACGAGTACCAGGCGCTGACCCGGAAGAATCCGGAGGCCTCCTTCCCGCAGCTGGCGGCACTCGCCCGCCAGAAGTACGGGCCGAACGCGCGGGTCCAGGACCTCGCGACCGCCTGGGTCAACGACCGCGCGGCGGTACTGCGCCCCCTCGGCCGGAAGCTCAAGGCCTGGAACGACGGCTTCTTCCGGAACGGCGTCGTCACCGCGGACAAGGACATCGAGGTCGAGTACTGGACCGGCAAGGAGATCGGGGCGCGGCCGCCGCTGGAGTATCTGCGCGAGGGCCGTCGGCTGGTCAACGTGAACGACGAGTACCTGTACTACGTCCTCGGCGAGCCGAACGACTTCGCCTACCCCACCGGCCGCCGGATCTACGAGGAGTGGACCCCGCTGGTGCTGCGCGGCACGCAGGCGGTGCCGAAGCAGTACTCGGACCAGATCCTGGGAGGCCGGTTCGCGATCTGGTGCGACCTGGCCCAGTCCCAGACCCAGGAGCAGATCGCGCGCGGCATCAGGATGCCGCTGCGGGCGACGGCCCAGAAGCTGTGGGACCCGCGGAAGCCGACGAGGAGCTGGCAGAGCTTCGAGCAGCTGGCGGGACAGCTGCGCTGAGCAGCGGATTCCTGGTGGACGGCGTGACCGTCCGCGGCATATCGTCCGCGGGCTCGTACCGCGGTGGGCCGGAGCAACGGCCGTCCCCAACAGGGCGCTCCACGGACCGAGTTCCGGGTGCGCGGAATGTAACAGAGCTGTGGCGTAAATATGTGCGAGTGGCGCGTAATTGATGTCCCGGTGCACGGGAATTGTCAGCTCCGCACAACCATGGCGGCCGCACCGCCGAAGGGGGTACTTTGCGCCAAGCGGCCCGAGGCCCCTGTCGGGGAGCTTTTGCTCCGGTCCCTGGAAGGGCCGGGTTTCCGGCTCGTGGGAGTGACGGAATTGAGCCACGGGGCGCAGTAAGGGGAAGTACTGCGTCCGCGATGGGAGGCGTCCGGTGGCATCGAAGAGCTTGAGGGAACTGATCGCACAGGCGGATGAGCGAGGCCTGGCGGCGAGCGGGCTCGCGTGCCTGGACCGCTGTCTGCCGCTGCTGGCGTCCGAGGCCGACGCGCTGCGCCCGCTGTGGGCCGGTCTGGTGGAGGGCGAGGACGACTGGTCCGTACGCCTCGGGGAGGCGAGGGAGACCATGGAGGGCGCGGCCGTCGAGGACGAAGCCGCCGCTCTCGTACGGCAGATGCTGGGCGCCGCGCCGTCCGAGTGGGAGGCGGACCCGCTGCGCGAGTGGGCGGACGACTGTTCCGTGGCCGCGCTCGAGCTCCACTACCGCCTCGACTCCGGCCACGGCGACGGTGAGCCGGCGGCGGCCGATGTCGTCGAGGTGCTCAAGAGCTGCCGCGAGGGCGAGCCGGGCGGCACGGGTCCGCTCGTCGCCGGTGAACTGCGCCGCCAGGTCCAGATCCTGGAGATCCTGGCGGACGCGCAGGGCGGCGTCGGGCTGCGCCAGGTGCTGGAACTGTCGACCGAGGGGCAGCGGGTGCTGCGGGCGGTCGTTTCGCGGCGGGCGCGCGTCAAGCGCTGACGCGCTGCGTGGGGCGTTGAAGCGGGCGTGGACGCTGACGCGCTGCGTGAAGCGGCTGACGCGCGCTGGAGGCCGTGGGCACTGACGCGCGCGAACCCGCCGCGTGTGCCCGCTCGCGCGCGCAGTGACCACGTTGTGGTGCTGGAGGCGCGTGGGGCCACGGAGTCGGTGCTCGCCCAGCACGTATCCCTGCTCAGGTCCGTGCGCGGAAACCCCGACAACCGTCGGATGCTCGAACCCTTCGGACTCCTCCGAGCGAATGACGAGAGTAAGGGCAAGGGCCTTGTGCAGTGGGGGTATTCAAACCGGACTCCGACGCGACGGCCCGCCAGGTCCTGGCCGGAGGCCGAGGCGGAGCTGGGCGTGCCACTGCGGCTAGTGTTCCGCAACATACGGGAGCCGGGAGGGCACTGGTGGCTGAGGGGCCGATCGACCTGATCCGCTTGGAGGGCGAGGGCAACAGCCTCATCCTTCGGATGGCCCGAGATTTTCATCGAACGTGACTTGGGCGAGGAGCGGGCAGCGGACCGGAACCGGTCGAGCTAGAGGTCATTCGCCCCTAGTCTGCGGTGACGCCCCAGTAGCCCATCTCCGCCGGCCGACCGTCGCGGTAGAGCACCGTGCAGTTCCCGCAGGCGCGTCCGGGGTAGGGCTGCCGCTCGGTTTCCAGGGCATCGACCCACTCGGCGTGGGTGGGACGGCCGCTGGGAGCCCAGGCCCGCACCTCGCCGACGGTCAAGGGCCGCATAAAGGGACCCCACTCGGTATACGCGGAATCGACGATGTGGACGAGGTCCAGCACCGTGGCGGTGCCGCCGGTGAGGATGTACTCCTTCCAGTCCGCGTCCTGCCACAACCCTTCTATGGTCCGGCCTTCGAAACCGTGGTTGTCCTTCGCCAGCTCCTGCTCCTGGGCCTGCCGGAATGCCGCCGCCAGATCGTGCTGATACGGGCCTGTCTGCCACCACGCGTCGCCGCCCACGTCCGTTGCCTTCCCATTCGAACCCGCTCGTTCAGTGGGAGCGTAGAGGGTGGCACCGACAGCAGGCCCGTACTGGACAACTCGTACAGTGAGTGACTGTACGAGTGCGAAGGGTGGACGGTACGGGTAACTGGCTGTGACCATAGGTGACTTGGCAGGGTTGACCGTGAACGACCCGGGGGTCACCGGCATGACAGAAGTTACCGAGCCCGAACCGTCCGACAGTCTCAAGACCTTTGGTGCCGCGCTCCAGGCGTTCAGGGAGCACACGAGGCTCACGCAGGAGGCGCTGGCGCCGCAGATGCAGTACTCGGCCCACTACCTTGCCTCCATCGAGCAGGGCAGACGGTTCCCGTCGGACGAGTTCATCGAGCGGGCGGAGGCGGCGCTGGATGCGCGCGGGGTGCTGCGCAAGGCGGCGCGGCAGCTGTCGCGGAAGCAGGGGCTGGCGGCGTGGTTCCTGCAATGGGCAGGGCTTGAGACGCAGGCGATCAGCCTCGATACGTACGAATCCCGGCTGATTCCAGGGCTGTTGCAGACGGAGGCGTACGCGCGAGTGCTGTTCCGGGGCCAGTTGCCGCCGTTGAGTGACGAGCAGATCGACGCGCAGCTGGCGGCGCGGCTGGAGCGTCAACGGCTGCTGCGGGAGCGGCCGAACACCGCGTTCAGCTTCATCCTCGAAGAGCATCTGTTTCTGCGGCGTACGGGTGGGGTGGAGGTGACGCGGGCGCTCATCGAGCATGTCCTGGAGGTCGTGGAGCTGCGGAACGTCGAGATCCAAGTCATGCCGCTGGTGCGGGAGGAGCATGCCGGACTGGCTGGCCCCATCCAGTTGCTGGAGACGCCGGAGCATCAGTGGCTCGGGTACTGCGAGGGGCAGCGGACAGGGCAGTTCGTCGCTGATCCGAAAGAGATCAGTGTGCTCCACATGCGCTATGCGAAACTGCGTTCGCAGGCTCTCACTCCGGAGGATTCCCGGGGTCTGCTGACGCGACTGCGAGGAGCGCTATGAGCGGCAACGACGGACTGGCCTGGTTCAAGAGCAGCTACAGCAGCGGCGATGGCGACAGCTGCGTCGAAGTCGCCCTCTCCTGGCACAAGTCCAGTTACAGCAGCGGCGATGGTGACGACTGCGTCGAGGTCGCCACCTGCCCCAACATCGTCCACGTCCGCGACTCCAAGGTCCAGCACGGCCCTCAGCTCGCCCTAGCCCCCGACGCCTGGGCCTCCTTCGTCTCCTTCGCGGCCAGGTAAGAGCGCGACGGCTCAATGCGCCCCGCTGATCTCCGCCGTACGGCGGCTGCGCTGCTTGTCTCGCTGACACTGATCAGCGGGTTCGGGAACATCACCGGCGTCGAGTGGGACGCGGCTCCGCTCGGGTCCGGAAGGTCCGATGTGCCCGGCCCCACCGATTTCCGGGTCTCCGGCGTGGCGCATCTGGCGAAGGCGGATGTCCTGCGGCTCCAGAAGGAGGTGGAAGGACGACCGGGGCCGCCACCCCCCACAGGAGAGGCCCCGGTCGTCGTTCGCCGGGGCGGCAGTGCCGCCCCGTACTTCTCTCAGCGCCGAGCGTGCGTTTTCTGTCACACCGCGCTGAGTCGCGAAGTCGTTGCAGGTTGTACAAGGCATGGACGCGGCCCCGGGGAAGGACGTAGCGTGCTGATTCGCGCAGGGCTGCGCGGCAGTGGTGACCAGCTGCGATTCAGGACAGGTTGAGGGAGTGCTGGGGGACGACGCGGAGTTGACCGCCGCGGTGCTCGCGGCACAGGGCGGGGACGAGAGCGGTTTCCGTACTGTGTACCGCGCCGTGCACCCGCGGCTGCTCGGATATGTCCGGACATTGGTGGGCGAGCCGGAGGCCGAGGACGTCGCATCCGAGGCCTGGCTGCAGATTGCCCGTGACCTCGACCGGTTCAGCGGCGACGCGGACCGTTTCCGGGGCTGGGCCGCACGGATCGCCCGCAACCGGGCCCTCGATCACATACGAATGCGGGGCCGGCGTCCCGCCGTCGGCGGCGACGAGAGCGAACTCACCGGGAAGCCCGCTGATGCGGACACCGCGGACGAGGCCATGGAATCCCTCGCCACCGACAGCGCCATGGCGCTCATCGCCCAGCTGCCGCAGGACCAGGCCGAGGCCGTCGTGCTGCGTGTCGTGGTCGGCCTCGACGCGAAGAGCGCGGCCAAGACGCTCGGCAAGCGCCCCGGTGCCGTACGGACCGCGGCGCACCGCGGGCTGAAGCGGCTGGCGGAGCTGCTGGGTGCGGACGGCGCGGACGGTGCGGGCTTCACGGACGGGATGGGTTTCCCGGAGGACGCGGCCCCGGACAACTCCCGTACGGGCGGGGCGGATCTCGGTGGCGTACCGCCGCAGCGAGGCCCCAGACCGGGCGCCACAGCACCCGCCGGTGTGACGCATTCACGCCTGCGGACGCAGAAGGACATGTGATGGCCGACGAGCGTTACGAGTGGCTTGACAAGGAAGCGGCGGAGCGGCTGCTGCGCGGTGAACCGGTCGAGGCCGCTGACGAACACGCCCGTACCCAGGCCGCGCGTCTCTCCCGTGCCCTCTACGGCGCCGGCCGGGCCGGCTACTGCGACGACGGCGAAATGCCGGGCGAGGCCGCCGCGCTGGCCGCCTACCGCAAGGCCAGGGCCGACAGCGCCGCGCCCGCGGGCGCGGCGCTCGGATCCGTACGCCTCACTCGTTCCGCGCGCCCGGCGCCCGGCCTGCGCTTCGCTCGCCCGGTGCGCTTCGGGATCGCCGCCGCGGTGGCCGGCTGCGCGCTCGGCGGTGTGGCCGTCGCCGCGGGCACCGGCTTTCTGCCCGGCCCTTTCGGCAACGACGATCCGCTGCCCGCATCCTCCGTCTCGGCGGCCGCGACTCCGGGGCCACTGGTCACCCAGTCGCCTTCGGGTGAGGGGCCGGTCTCTCCTTCGCAGCCGCCCGCCGGAAGCAGTACGCCGCCGGTGGCGCCCCCGTCGAGCAGCGGGACCGGTCAGCGTCCGGGCGGGGCGAGCGGTTCGAACGGCGGGGATCCGGACGACGGCTCGGGCAAGCCGGGCAGAACCGGCGACGGGACCCGCGACGACCGGAGGGCGGAGTTGTACCGCAAGTCGGTCGAGGCCTGCCGTGAGTACCGCAGCGGCAAGATCGCCCCGGACCGCAAGCGGCTGCTGGAGCAGGCGGCGGACGGGCCCGAGCGGGTGGAGCGGTTCTGCGACCGCGTGCTCGGCGACACGAGGGACAGTAACGACGGCGGCGGCAGCGGCGACGGAGACAACGGAGACGGCAGCCCGGACTCCGGCAACGGCCCGGCGATGCCGCCCGTGTCCTGGTCACCGGTGCCGTCCGGGGCTTCTCCCTCGCCCTCCCAGAGCACTCCCGAGGCCTCACTCAGCGCTCAGACGCAGCTCTCCTGACCTGCGGTTTTTCCATCCGCTCGGTTTCGGACACATCAGGTGTGACGTTTTTTGGGGCTACGGCGCAGTAGAGAGTGAGCCGACTGGTCATCGGCTGCGCACGAGCCGGGGTTCCCCCCGTACCTACGGCTTGGCGCAAATGGCGCGGGCGGGACACGTTCCCCCGGTCCCGCCCGCGCCACTCCCCCCTTTGCGCCTGAACCGGCGCCGCTCTCGCGGATGTGGTTGCTCGCCGCGGTGGTTCCTCAGTTGATGGTTGCGGCCTACCAGTAGATGACCACGCGGTCGCCGTTCCTCACCTGCGCGAACAAAGAAGCGATCTTCCCCTTGTCGCGGACGTTGACACAGCCGTGCGAGGCGCCGTTGTAGCCGCGGGCCGCGAAGTCCGAGGAGTAGTGCACCGCCTGGCCGCCGCTGAAGAACATCGCGTACGGCATGGGCGTGTGGTAGATCGTCGAGACGTGGTCCCTGGACTTCCAGCCCACGTTGAACGTGCCCTCACGGGTCGGTGTGTACTGCGAGCCGAAGCGCACATCCATCGTCGAGCGCACCGTGCCGTTGACGACCCAGGAGAGCGTGCGGGTCGTCTTGCTGATGCACAGCACCCGGCCCGTCATGCAGCGCGGGTCCAGCTTCGCGGCCGGCTTGTTGACCTTCTTGCCGGCCAGCTCGTCACGCGTCGGCCTCGTCGTCATACCGAGCAGCTTCTGCCAGGTCACGGTGTCCGTGTCGCCCGTTGTCGGCAGGCCGCGCTTGCCCTGGAAGCCGCTGACGGCGGCGGCCGTGACCGAGCCGTAGGTGCCGGTCGGGGTGTCGTCGAACCAGCCGATCTGGGCCAGCCTGGCCTGCAGCTCGCGTACCCGCTCGCCCTTCGAGCCGCGCGCCATGAGGACCTCGGGCTCGGCGGACTCGCTGGGCTCCGCCTTCGGCGGCGGCGTGGCCGAGTCCGCGTCCGGCGCGGGCGGTGTCGGTGTCGGTGTGCTGGACTGCGCGGGCGCGGTGGTGCCCGGCTTGGCGTCGGCGCCCCCCGGCTTGCCGGCCGCGGCCTGCGCGGTACATCCGGCGGTCACGGCCAGCACCGCGGCCGCCGCGAGTGTTCTTCGTATGACGGATTTCCGAAGCATGTTCGCCCCCCTGTATCTGCTGTGCCTCAAGAGACAGATTCCCGCACTGCCCGGTTGCGCAATCCCGCGCATTATGGGGAAGAAACTGTGAGCAGGCATCCAGCGGGAGGCGGACAGACATGGCGCGCGAGTCCGGCAGTGTCCGATTCACCGAGAGTGGCCTGCCCATCGAGCCGGTCTACGGGCCGGAGGCCCTGGACGGCTGGGATCCGGCGGAGAGGCTGGGCGAGCCCGGCGCGTACCCCTTCACCCGCGGTGTGTACCCGACGATGTACACCGGCCGTCCCTGGACGATGCGTCAGTACGCGGGTTTCGGCACCGCCGTCGAGTCCAACGCCCGCTATCAGCAGCTGATCGCCCACGGCACGACCGGTCTGTCCGTCGCCTTCGACCTGCCGACCCAGATGGGCCACGACAGCGACGCGACGATCGCGAGCGGCGAGGTCGGCAAGGTCGGCGTCGCCATCGACTCGCTCGACGACATGCGGGTGCTCTTCGGCGGGATCCCGCTGGACAAGGTCTCCACCTCGATGACGATCAACGCCCCAGCCGCGCTGCTGCTGCTCATGTACCAGCTCGTGGGCGAGGAACAGGGAGTGCCGGCCGAGCAGTTGACGGGCACCATCCAGAACGACGTGCTCAAGGAGTACATCGCCCGCGGCACCTACATCTTCCCGCCCGGGCCCTCCCTGCGGCTGACCGCCGACATCTTCAAGTACTGCCGCGCCGAGATCCCGAAGTGGAACACCATCTCGATCTCCGGCTACCACATGGCGGAGGCCGGGGCCTCGCCCGCGCAGGAGATCGCCTTCACCCTCGCCGACGGCATCGCGTACGTCCGTACCGCGGTCGCCGCGGGGATGGACGTCGACGACTTCGGGCCGCGGTTGTCCTTCTTCTTCGTCTCGCGCACGACGATCCTGGAGGAGGTCGCCAAGTTCCGCGCCGCGCGGCGGATCTGGGCGCGGGTGATGAAGGACGAGTTCGGTGCGCGGAACCCCAAGTCGCTGATGCTGCGCTTCCACACCCAGACGGCCGGTGTGCAGCTGACCGCCCAGCAGCCCGAGGTGAACCTGGTCCGGGTGGCCGTGCAGGGGCTCGCGGCGGTCCTCGGCGGTACGCAGTCGCTGCACACCAACTCCTTCGACGAGGCCATCGCGCTCCCGACGGACAAGTCGGCGCGGCTCGCCCTGCGTACGCAGCAGGTCCTGGCCTACGAGACGGACGTCACCGCCACCGTCGACCCCTTCGCGGGCTCGTACGCCGTAGAGAGGATGACGGACGATGTGGAGGCGGCGGCGCTGGCGCTGATGGAGCGGGTCGAGGACCTGGGCGGCGCGGTCGCCGCGATCGAGCACGGCTTCCAGAAGGGCGAGATCGAGCGGAGCGCGTACCGCATCGCGCAGGAGACCGACAGCGGCGAGCGGATCGTCGTCGGCGTCAACCGCTACACGCTGGACGCGGAGGAGCCGTACGAGCCGCTGCGCGTCGACCCGGCGATCGAGGCGCAGCAGGCGGAGCGGCTGGCGAGGCTGCGGGCGGAGCGCGACGGGGCGGCGGTGGACGCGGCGCTGGCGGCGCTGCGGAAGGCCGCGGAGGGTACGGAGAACGTGCTCTATCCGATGAAGGACGCGCTGCGGGCCAGGGCCACGGTGGGCGAGGTGTGCGATGCGCTGCGGGGGGTGTGGGGCAGGTACGTCCCGGCCGATGTCTTCTGAGTCCGCCGATCCCGCCGATCCGCCGATCCCGCCGACCCCGCTGATCCCCGATCCCCAGCCCCCCGATCCCGCCGATTCCGCGATACGGAACGCGAGTGCGGAGTGTCGTACCCCTGTGCGAGACTCCGTCTCATGCTGGGTGTTACCGATCTGCCGACCTATCTCGCAGGCCTTGTCCTGATCATTCTGCTGCCGGGGCCGAACTCGCTGTACGTGCTCTCCGTCGCAGCGCGCCGCGGTGTGCGTACGGGCTATACGGCAGCCGCGGGTGTGTGGTGCGGTGACACCGTGCTGATGGTGCTCTCCGCCGCGGGCGTCGCCTCGCTCCTCCAGGCCAACGCGCTGCTCTTCGGCATCGTGAAGTTCGCCGGCGCCGGCTATCTGACCTGGCTGGCGATCGGGATGCTGCGCGCGGCCTGGTCGCTGTGGCGCACCCGCCGCGAGCTGACGCCCGAGCAGGCGGAGCCGGCCGACGCGGCCGCCGCCGAGCGGCCGTTCCGCAGGGCCTTTGTGATCAGCCTCCTCAACCCGAAGGCGATCCTGTTCTTCATCGCCTTCTTCGTGCAGTTCGTCGACCCGGGGTACGCGTACCCCGCGCTGTCCTTCGTGGTGCTCGGGGCTCTCGCCCAGCTGGCGAGCTTCCTCTACCTGACGATGCTGATATTCACCGGTACGCATCTGGCGGCCGCGTTCCGCAGGCGCAAGCGTCTGTCGGCGGGCGCGACCTCGGCGGCCGGTGCGCTGTTCCTCGGCTTCGCGGTGAAGCTCTCCCTCAGCGGCACCTGACGCGCTCGAGGAAGTCGGTCAGCCCCGTCGTGTCCTCACCCGCCCAGCCGACGTAGCCGTCGGGCCTGACCAGGAAGAGCCCCTTCCCGTACGGCTCGTACGCGTCGATGCGGTGCACGTGTGCCTGCGCGCGCTCCAACTCCGCCTCCAGCGGCTCCAGTCCGATGTCGGTGCCGACCGCGAGCAGGGTGAAGTGCGGACCGCGGAAGAGGTCGAAGAGCCGTCGCCCGTCGGGCAGGGGCCCGTCCGGGGCGCGGTCGCCCGCCTCGAGTGCGCCCGCCGAGCCCATGGCGAGCGGGCCGCCGCGGTAGCCGAGGCCCAGCTGCATGGTGGCCGCCCCGCGCCGCTGCTCCCCGCGGTGGATACGGGTGGACAGGCCCAGCATCTCGGCGGCTACGGGCTCCCGCTCCTGCTCATAGCTGTCGAGCAGTGACTCGGGAGCGCCGTGGCGCAGCACCTGGCCGAGCTTCCACCCGAGGTTGTACGCATCCTGGACGCTGGTGTTGAGGCCCTGTCCGCCCGCGGGGGAGTGGACATGGGCGGCGTCGCCCGCGAGGAACACGCGCCCTTCGCGGAACCGGTCCGCCATCGCCGCGCGCGGCCGGAAGTCCGAGGACCAGAGCACCTCGGTGACATCGGCGGCCGTCAGATGTGTGCGGGCGGCGATCAGTTCGCGAACGCCCGCGGGGGAGATGTCCGGCTCGCCTTCCGTGAACTGCCCCACGATCTGGAAGTCGTCAGTGCCCGGCAGCGGGCAGACGGAGAGAAAGCCGGCCTCGCCGCCAGGGAAGACATGCCAGTTCAGCCGGTCGAGCGCGGGAATGCGGACATCGGCGACCAGCATCGGCGCGGGGTCGACGGTCTCCCCGGTCATCGAGATGCCGAGGATCCGGCGGACCGTACTGCGACCGCCGTCGGCCGCGACCGCGTACGCCGCCCGGACCGTCCCGGCCGAGAGCTCGGCGCTCACGCCGTGCTCGTCCTGGGTGAGCCCGTTCAGGGCCACGCCGAACGAGACCTCGCCGCCCAGCTCCGTCAGGCGGGCGTGCAGGATCTGCTGGGTGCGCCACTGCGGGAGCAGCCATGGCTCGCCGTACGGCGCGGCGGCTGTGGCCTCCGGGCGCTCGAACATGTCGTGCTCGCCCTGCCGGGTGCCGTCCTGCCAGACCATGCCGACCGGGGCCGTCCCGCCCGAGGCGAGGACCGCGTCCACGACCCCGAGGTCGTCGAAGACCTCCATGGTGCGCGGCTGGATTCCCTTGCCGCGTGAGCCGGGGAAGAGGGCGTGCGACTGCTCGACGACGTGGGCGCGTACGCCTCGGCGGGCCAGATCGCAGGCGAGGGCGAGCCCGGTGGGCCCGGCTCCGACGATCAGAATCCCGGTTTCCTTAACGCTGTTAAGTTCCATGCCCCAGAGAGTGCGCTTAACGCTGTTAAGTTGTCAAGGGGGTGCGGGTAGGTTGGCACCGTGGCTACGGAACGACTCGACCGGACCCGGGTGGCGCGCACCGCCCTGCGCCTGCTCAACGAAGTGGGCCTCGACGGGCTGACGCTGCGCGCCATCGCCAAGGAGCTCGACGTCAAGGCCCCTGCCCTGTACTGGCACTTCAAGGACAAGCAGGCGCTGCTCGACGAGATGGCGACGGAGATGCTGCGGCGGATGGCGGCGGACATCCTGGAGGCAGAGCCGCCTGCGGACTGGCGCGAGGGGCTCGCGGCGGCGATGCGGGGGCTGCGCGAGCACCTGCTGCGCTACCGCGACGGGGCGAAGGTCTACAGCGGTACGCGCTTCACGGACGCGAGCTACGCCGGGCCGATGGAGGCACAGCTGCGGATGCTCACCGGGGCGGGTTTCACGCCGGGCGCGGCGGCGCGGGCCTGGCTCACGGCGTACAGCTACACGATCGGCTTCGTGATCGAGGAACAGGCGATGGGGCCCGACGCCGCGACCGGGGCGGAGGGGTACGACCTGGCGGCTCGCGCCGAGCGCCTGGCGGACTATCCTCTCGCGGCGGCGGCGGGGGAGGAGATGTTCCGGGGGCACGATGCGGGGTTCGAGGCGGGCTGGGGGCGGTGGTGGCGGGGATCGAACAGATGCTGCTGGCGCGGTAGCGGGGGCCCCCTTCCCCTACCCGTCCGCGCCCCAGCGGACAAACCTCAGCCCAGCGCCACCCGCTTCAGGCGCCGCGCCCTCCGTACCACCCTGCGGACCGTCGCGTTCCGCGGGACCGGGATGCCCCCCGGCAGCCCCAGCACCGTCAGCCGCCGGCGCTTGAAGTAGCGCCACGTCCGGGTGTTGAGATTGCGGCCCAGGTACCCCTCCGCCGCCGCCCGCAGATCCGGCCGCAACTGCGGCTGCATCGCGAAGCCGACCGCGTTCAGCAGACCGGCCATCGTCTCGTCGGCCTCCGCCGGCGCACCCGCCGCGCCCTCCGCCAGGTCCGGCACAAGCGCGTCGACGATCGTCAGCGGTACGCGGTTGCTGTTCTGGTACGGCGTGAGCCGGTCCAGCAGCGGCTCGGTGCCGATACGGGCCACGGGGATGCCGTAGAACGTGCTCGCCGTGAACAGCGCGGTCGAGAAGCACCCGGCCACCAGCGCGGGACGCAGCCGGCGGTAGAGCACCTCCGCCAGCAGCGGCCGGTCCAGGACGGTGAGTTCGGCGTCCAGAGCCTCCGCCTCGCGCTCCAGCGTGCGCGTCCAGGAGGACGGTGCGGTGGGGTGCGGTTTGAATACGATCCGGCGGTGGCCGAGGGCGACCGCGCCCCGCACCATGCTTACGTGGAGGGCCTCCTCCTCCGCGGGCGTGATGATGCCCAGCGCCGCGAGGTACTGCCCGAGCAGCAGCGCCGGCCGCTCCCCGGAGACCTCCCCGGAGCCCTCGCCGGAGCTCTCGTCGAACGCCACGTCCGCCACACCGTCCGAGAGTTCGGCGATGACCTTGACGAACGCCTCTGTCGGCACGATCTCCGGCTCGGCCCCGAACTCCGCGAGCAGCAGCGGCTTCAGCCCCGCCACCAGGTCCAGATGGAACAGCCTGCGTACGCGCTCGCCGACCAGCGGATCGATCTTGCTGCGGGTGGGGCCGTAGCTCATCAGCCCGTCCGCGTACACATCGAGCGCCGCCTCCGGGAAGAGCTGCGCGATCGCCAGCGCCGGATTGACCTGGATGGACTCCACGGCCAGCTCGATCCGGTCGTCGCCGAGGTCCCACAGCATCCGCAGATACCGCTCCCACAGGGGGATGTCGTCCGGGCGCGGGGCCCAGCCGCCCGGGTGGAAGGGGGAGATGGCCTCGTTCCACGAGAGCACCCCGTCGAACCGGTCCCGCAGCTGCTCGAAGCCCGGCATCTCGTTCAGCGCGGGCGAGGTCTCCGGCGTCGTCGCGTTGTTGGCGACCAGCAGCAGCCGCCGGTCGGCGGGCGCGAAGCTGCCGCTGTCGATCGCGGCGGCCAGCGTGGCGGCCCCGTACAGCGAGGACGCGAAGAAGATCTGGGTCGTAGCGGCAGTAGCGGCCGTGGCAGTCGTAGTAGTCGTCGCAGTCGTACGCATCAGGCCGCTGCCTCCGCGGAGAGGGGGGAGGGCCGGCGGCGCAGCCTCCGCAGCCTCGAGGCGCGCTCGGAATCCATGGAGTCGAGCGCCTCCTTCAGAACATCCTGCGGCATCCGTTTCAGCGCCGCCGCGCTCATTGAACGCAATTTCCGCGCCACTGCGGGTTCGAACCTCTCTACTGATCCCAAGTGGTGGGAAATGACGGCACAGTACGTCCGCACGGCTTTCGGGAGAAGCTGATCGGAATCCGGATCCTTCGCCGTTTCTTCGAGCACCTGGTCGAATGCCCGGATGAAATCGAGCTGCCGAATGTCACCAATTTGTGTCAGGGATGATGCAACGCCGCGTCGGTAGAAGATCCCCAAGTGGCTGATCGCCGCAAACGATTCCGCCTCGCGGTGCAGCCGCCAGATCCACGGCCGGTCCTCGGCGGTGCGCAGCCCGTGCGTGAAGTGGAGCAGCCCGCGGTCCGCGAGCCGCCGGTGGTACATCCCGGCCCAGGCGTAGGGATAGTCGACGCCGGTCGAGCGGTCGGCGGGCAGGATCGCGTCGCGCGGCCGAAGCACCTCGCCGCGCCGGCCGACCGGGACGCGGCGGACCGTACGGGCCCTGGCCGTGCACTGCACATGGTCGGTACGGACGAAGTCGCAGCCCAGATCCTCCATGGCGGACAGCAGCCGCTCGTAGTGGCCGGGGGCCAGCCAGTCGTCGCCGTCGAGGAAGGTGAGGTACTCCCCGCTCGCGGCGTCCAGACCGGTGTTGCGTGCGGTGGCGAGCCCCCCGTTCTGTTCATGTCTGATCAGGCGGGCGCCCGGAACCTCGCGCTCCGCGCGCTCGAGGATCTCCGGTGTCCCATCCGTCGAACAGTCGTCGACCAGCAGGAACTCGAAGTCCTCGCGGGCGTTCGCCTGGAGGCTTCGGAGGGTGTCGGGGGCGTATGTCTGCACGTTGAAGAACGGCACGATGACGGAGAGCTTAACCACCCGCGTGAGGCTAGGCCGACACCCGGCATTCGCACTGTCCCTGGGAGAGATGGCGGGTGAACGAAGAATGGCGGAATGGTGAACCGGCTCGATTCATGGGCGTTTTCGCCAACCGTAGACACGCTGTTAACCAGTTGTTGTGGTCGAGTTGGGCCGTCAAACGGAATGCCTTTCTAACGTCCTCGGCGTGCCATCAAGTACCAGCGAGGCCGTACGGGTCGCCGTACTCGCCGATTCCGACACCCGGTGGAAATGGGGCGCGCTCACCGCGCGTCGTATCGCCGGGCACGAAGCCCCGCACGACTCCGCCAAAACCTCGGACGAGTCCACGGACACGCCCTCGGAATCCATCGAGCTGAGCGGCTTTCTGCTGCGCGGCCGGGCCACTCCCACGGCCCGCCAGCTCGCCGAGGTCGGGGTGCGTGCCGATGAGTTGCGCGAGGTCACGGGCAACGAGTTCCTGCGGGCGATCAAGGACGGGCAGTACGACATAGTCGTGCTGGCCCTCGTCGGCGGTGCCGTCCAGGCCATGCTGCACGGGCTCGCCGCGCTGGCGCTGCCCCGCCGGCCCGTCGTCGTCACCGGCTATGTCGGAGTCGTATACGAAAAGCTCGCCGACGGGCTGCTGCTGCGGCACGGCGCGGATGTCGTCCTCGCCAACTCCCTGCACGACGCGGACCGCTTCCGCGAGGTGTACGAGGGCGTGGGCGCCGACGCCTCGTCCGTCACGGAGGCCGCACTGCCCTTCCTCGGCGGCGCCCCGTACACGGCGCAGGACGGCCGCGACACCGTCGTCTTCGCCGTCCAGCCCTCGGTGCCCGAGTCCCGCACCGACCGCACCTATCTGCTGCGGCGGCTGGTCGAGCACGCCCGGCTGCACCCCGGCCGCGAGGTGCTGCTGAAGCTGCGCTCCAAGCCCGGCGAGCACACCACGCACCTCGAAGAGATCCCGTACCAGAAGCTCGCCGACAAGCTGCCGGGCGGACTGCCGCCCAACTTCCGGCTGGTGTACGGGCACATGGGCGAGGTCCTGGACCGCACCGACCTGCTGGTCACCGTCTCGTCGACCGCCGCGCTCGAGTCCCTGCACCGGCGCGTCCCCACCGCCGTCCTCACCGACCTGGGTGTGCGCGAGGCGCTCGGCAACCACCACTTCCTCGGCTCCGGGCTGCTGACCTCCTGGGACCGGCTCGACGGCGGCCACCGTCCCGCGCCCGACCCGGAGTGGCTGGCCCGCCAGGGCGTCGCCGCGGACGGGGCGTACGACACCGCCTTCGACGCGGCCCGCAAGCGCGTCGCCGAGCTGCTGCAGAGCCCCGGACTCCCGCCGCTCGCCCCGTACTACACGCCGGCCACCGCGCCCGGCTACCTCCCCGGCATCCTCGCCCGCCACCACCTCGGCGCGGACGGCACCCCGCTGCCGGGAGCGGCCCCGGCCGCCGAGGTCAGCGGCGTACGCCGGATGGTCCGCGAGGCCGTACGGAACGCGGCGCGCGGCGCCTACCGCCACGGCGTGCAGCGCGTGGCCCCGGTCATCCGCCGGATGGGCCAGCTGTGACCCCCCAGCGCCCCGGTGCTTCCCCTCAACTCCCGTACTCAGGAGCGCAGATGACCGTACTCGCCGTGATCCCAGCCCGAGGCGGCTCCAAGGGTGTGCCGGCCAAGAACCTGGCCCCCGTGGGCGGCGTGCCGCTCGTCTCGCGCGCCGTGCGCGAGAGCCTCGCCGCACCGCACGTCACCGATGTCGTGGTCTCCACGGACGACCCGGACATCGCGGCGGCGGCACGGCAGGCGGGCGCCGAAGTGGTGCTGCGGCCGGCCGCGATCGCGGGGGACACGGCCACCAGCGAGGCGGCGGTGCTGCACGCGATGGACGCCTACGAGGCCATGCACGGCTCGCCCGTGGATGTGGTCCTGCTCGTCCAGTGCACCAGCCCGTTCCTGGCGCGCGAGGACATCGAGGGCGTCGCGACGGCGGTCCTCGACGGCGGCGCCGACAGTGCGGTGACCGTGGCCCCCTTCCACGGCTTCGTCTGGCGTGAGGAGGACACCTCACCGGCCGCGGAGCCGACCGCCATCGGCGCCCAGCGCGTCGGTGGCTCCACGGCGCTGCTCGTCGACACCGACCGGGCCTGCGGCTACGGCGTCAACCACGACGCCTCCTTCCGTCCGCGCCGCCAGGACCGGCCGCAGGACTTCCTGGAGACCGGTGCCGCGTACGCCATGTCCGCCACCGGTTTCCGCGAGGCCGGCCACCGCTTCTTCGGCACTACCGCGCTCGTACGGACCGATCCCGCGCGCGTCCTGGAGGTCGACGACCCGCACGACCTGGCCAGGGCCCGCGCGCTGGCGCCCCTGCTCGACACCCCCGCGCTGCCCACGCGCGAGGACATCGACGCCGTCGTACTCGACTTCGACGGCACCCAGACCGACGACCGCGTCCTCATCGACGCGGACGGCCGCGAGACCGTCGCCGTGCACCGCGGTGACGGCCTCGGCATCGCCCATCTGCGCAAGGCGGGACTGGAGCTGCTGATCCTGTCCACCGAGCAGAACCCGGTCGTCGCCGCCCGCGCCCGCAAGCTCAAGATCCCCGTCCTGCACGGCATCGACCGCAAGGACCTCGCACTGAAGCAGTGGTGCGAGGAGCGGGGGATCGCGCCCGACCGGGTGCTCTACGTCGGCAACGACGTCAATGACCTGCCGTGCTTCCACCTCGTCGGCTGGCCCGTGGCCGTCGCGAGTGCACACGGCTCCGTACGAGCCGCCGCGCGTGCCGTCACCACCACGCGCGGCGGTGAGGGGGCGATCCGCGAGATCGCCGCCTGGGTCCTCGGCCCGACGCTCCATGTCCCCGAACACGCCCCTGACACCCCTGCCACCTCCCCCGAGAAGTAAGGAACGACCCCCATGAGCACGTCCCGTCTGCGCACCCTCGGTACCAAGACCGCGGGCCCCGGTCACCCCGTCTACGTCACGGGTGAGATCGGCATCAACCACAACGGCGACCTGCACAACGCCTTCGCGCTCATCGATGCCGCCGCCGACGCCGGCTGCGACGCGGTCAAGTTCCAGAAGCGCACGCCGGAGATCTGCACTCCGCGTGACCAGTGGGACATCGAGCGCGACACCCCCTGGGGCCGTATGACCTACATCGACTACCGCCACCGGGTGGAGTTCGGTGAGGACGAGTACCGCCAGATCGACGAGCACTGCAAGAAGCGCGGCATCGACTGGTTCGCCTCCCCGTGGGACACCGAGGCCGTCGCCTTCCTGGAGAAGTTCGGCGTTCCGGCCCACAAGGTGGCCTCCGCGTCGCTGACCGACGACGAGCTGCTGCGCGCCCTGCGCGCCACCGGCAAGACGGTCATCCTCTCCACCGGCATGTCCACGCCGAAGCAGATCCGGCACGCGGTGGAGGTGCTCGGCAGCGACAACATCCTGCTCTGCCACGCCACGTCGACGTACCCGGCGAAGGCGGAGGAGCTCAACCTCCGCGTCATCAACACCCTCCAGGGCGAGTTCCCGAACGTCCCGATCGGCTACTCCGGCCACGAGACCGGCCTGCAGACCACCCTCGCCGCGGTCGCGCTCGGCGCCGCCTTCGTCGAGCGCCACATCACGCTCGACCGCGCCATGTGGGGCTCCGACCAGGCCGCCTCCGTCGAACCGGGCGGCCTGCAGCGCCTGGTCCGCGACATCCGCACCATCGAGACCGCGCTCGGTGACGGTGTCAAGAAGGTCTACGACTCCGAGCTCGCCCCGATGAAGAAGCTGCGCCGCGTCGCGGGCGTTGTCGCCGAGGCCGACGACGACGCCCGCGAGCCGGCCGCGGTCTGACGGCCGGCCACCGTGCTGTCCCGCCCCGGGGGGCACTCCCCGGACTCCCGGTCCCAGCGACTGGCCGGGCCGGCCGATCCGGCATCACGAGGTGACCTTCAGTGAATCTCGCTTTCGTCGAGAGTCCGGTCCAGCTCCTGAACGTCCTGGAGTGGGCCCACGCCAGGCGCGGCTCGCCGCTGGCCGGTGTACCGGCCCAGCCGACGGGCCCGGCCGGGTCAGCACGAGTGGCCGTGGCCGACCTCACCGTGGTCGTCCTGTCGCCCACCGACCCCATGTCGCGGGGCCAGCTGCGCCGGATGGCGGAGCTGGCCCGCGACGAGGGGTTCACGGTGCGCTGGCAGGAGGCGCGCGGCGGTCGGGGCGCGCCGCTGAAGACGGTGCGCGAGCTGGGTCCGATGCTGCGCCGCGCGGAGCGCATAGTCATCGGGGATCCGTTCTCGCGTTACGTACAGCTGCTGCTGACGCTCGTCCGCAGCAAGGATGTGACCGTGGTCGACGACGGCACGGCGACCATGGAGTTCGTCGCGCAGCTCGCGCGCGGGGAGAAGCTGGTGCGCTGGCACCGGCGCGGCAGGCGGGGGCCGCGTGAGCTCCTGCTCGCACCGGTCACCTTCCTGGCGCGGCGCCGGCTCACCCCGTCCCGCGTACGCGAGGTCGAGGTCTTCACCTCGATGCCGGTCGAGCCGCCGCCGGGGGTCACGGTCACGGCGAACAGCTTCGCCTGGACCCGCTCCCGCTTCGGCCCGCCCAGGATCACCCGGGGCGCCGACCTGGTCGGCACGTCTCTCGTGGAGACGGGTGTCGTGGACCCGGACCAGTATGTGGAGGCGGTCGCTGCCCTGGCCCGTACGCACGGCGCCACCCGCTACTTCGCGCACCGCCGCGAGAGCTCGGAGAAGCTCCACCGGCTGGCCGTGGAGACCGGCCTGGAGATCGTCCGCCCGGATCTGCCGCTGGAACTGATCGCCCGCCGCGGCCCGATCGGCCGCACGGTCCTCAGCTTCCCCTCCACCGTGGTCCACACCCTGCCGCTGGCCCTGGCGGGCACCGGTATCAAGGTCGCGGTCTGCGACATCGCCCCGGAGTGGCTCAGGGACACCGCGTCCCCCCGTGCCCAGGGCTTCCTGGCGGGCGTCACGGGCACGGCCCGCGACGTACAGCGACTGCCCGCGCCGGCGTGAGAGGCTGACTGACGGGATCGAATTTCGGTCGAGAAGAGGAGTGAGCTTACCCACACGAGCGGGCAACCATGCACTTCGCGGCTGTTTATCTTTCCCCTATCGGGTTGAACTTTTGTTGATCAGTGGCCAGTTGGCCCTTGCCTGGGCCTACTCTTCAACAGGTGAACCAACTGATGTCCCGCGACTCCGAAGCCGATCACCCCGGCGAGGCCGTACTGCCCGGCACACTCTCCGAGTCGCTGCGCGCCGAGCTGATCGCCTTCCGCCGGGACATGCACATGCACCCCGAGCTCGGCAACCAGGAGTTCCGCACCACCGCCGCGCTCAAGGCCCGCCTCGAGCTGGCCGGGCTGAAACCCCGGGTGCTCGCCATCGGCACCGGACTCATCTGTGATATCGGCACGTGGGACGGGGTGCGTCCGCTCTTCGCGATCCGCGCCGACATCGACGCGCTTCCCATCCCGGACACCAAGACCGGGGTGCCCTACCGCTCCACCGTCCCCGACCGGGCACACGCCTGCGGGCACGATGTGCACACCACCACGGTCCTCGGCGCCGGTCTGGTCCTCGCCGGGCTCGACCGGCAGGGGCTGCTCCCGCAGCCGGTCCGGCTGATCTTCCAGCCCGCCGAGGAGGTCCTGCCCGGCGGCGCGCCCGACGCCATCGAGTCCGGTGTGCTGGACGGCGTCGGCAAGATCATCGCCGTGCACTGCGACCCCAAGGTCGATGCCGGAGTGATCGGGCTGCGCCCCGGGCCCATCACCTCCGCCTGCGACCGGCTCGAGGTCACACTCGACGGTCCGGGCGGCCACACCGCGCGCCCGCATCTGACGACCGACCTGGTCACCGCGGCCGCGAAGGTCGTCACGGACGTCCCGGCCCTGCTCGCCCGCCGGGTCGACGCCCGTTCCGGGCTCGCCATCACCTGGGGCCGTATCGAGGCAGGCCACGCCTGCAACGTCATCCCGCAGCACGCCGAACTCTCCGGCACCGTGCGCTGCCTGGACCTGCCCGGCTGGCGCGCCGCTCCCGACCTGGTGCACGCCGCGATCGACGAGATCGCCACGCTCCACCGGGCCAAGTCGCAGATCAACTACATCCGCGGCGTTCCGCCGGTGGTCAACGACCCGGCCGTGACGGAGCTGCTGCGCGACGCGCAGACGGCGCGCCGGGGATCGTACGCAATCGAGGACACCGAACAGAGCCTGGGCGGCGAGGACTTCTCCTGGTACCTGGAGCATGTCCCGGGTGCGATGGCGCGGCTCGGCGTGCGCACGCCCGGCGACACCACCCGGCACGACCTGCACCGCGGTGACTTCGACGCCGACGAGCACGCGATCGAGGTCGGTGTGGAGCTGTTCACGGCTGCGGCGCTGCTGGACGGGCAGCGCGGATAGCGGTCCATCCGGGCCCTCCTTTCGAGAAATCTGCCGCCCCGCTGCGCGAAAGGGCCGGGCGACGGCTCCTGAGGTGTACGTTGCGTTGTCGAGCCGCTACAGCGCGCGGAGGTCGTGGCTTGTTCGCGACGATCCGATAACGACTGATGAACAGGGCTTTAACTGACATCTACGCGCGTTACGATCGCCGCGAAACCAGCGCCGGAAGTGGCGCTTTCGGTCAGGTTTTAAGGAGCCCCCAAGTGCGCCGGATCACCAGGATCGCCACCGTGGGCATTGCGTCCGCGGCTCTCGCGCTGTCCGCCACCGCGTGTGGCGGCAAATCGTCCTCCGACTCAAGCTCGGAAAACGGCGGCAAGGTCGCCATCGCCTACGACATCGGCGGTCGCGGCGACCAGTCGTTCAACGACGCCGCCTACGCCGGCCTGGTGAAGGCCGAGAAGGACCTCGGTGTCGAGGGCACCGAGGCCGAGCCCACCGAGGGTGAGGGCGACCCGGACAAGGTCCAGCGCCTCACCGAGCTGGCCCGCGCCGGCAACAACCCGGTGATCGGCGTCGGCTTCGCCTACGCCCCGGCCATCGCTGAGGTCGCGCCGAAGTTCCCGAAGACCACCTTCGGCCTCATCGACGACACCTCCAAGACCGCCAAGAACATCGCCAACTTGGTCTTCAACGAGGAGCAGGGCTCCTACCTGGCCGGCGTCGCCGCCGCCAAGGTGACCAAGACCAACACCGTCGGCTTCATCGGCGGCGTCGAGACCCCGCTGATCAAGAAGTTCGAGGCGGGCTACGTCCAGGGCGTCAAGGACACCAAAGCGAACGTAAACGTCAAGGTCCAGTACCTGACGCAGCCGCCGGACTTCGGTGGCTTCTCCAAGCCCGACCTGGGCAAGGCCGCCGCGCAGGGCCAGCTCGACGCGGGCGCCGACGTGATCTACGCCGCCGCCGGCCTCGCGGGCTCGGGCTCGATCGAGGCGACCTCCAAGGCCGGGAAGTGGGCCATCGGCGTCGACTCCGACCAGTACAACCAGAAGGGTCTGGCGGCCTACAAGAACGCCATCCTCACCTCGGTGACCAAGGATGTCTCGGGCGCCGTCTTCAACCTGATCAAGTCGGTCGAGGACGGCAAGCCGCAGTCCGGTGAGATCCGCTACGGCCTCGAGCAGAACGGTGTGGGCCTGGCCGCTTCCAACCCGGCCTACACCAAGATGACCGACGTGACCGCCGCGGTGGACAAGGCCAAGGCCGCCATCACCGCCGGCACGATCAAGGTCAAGACCGCTCCGTAATCGGACGTCAGGACCGAAGGCCCACGGGCCCGGAGGGGCGGCGCACCGCCGCCCCTCCGTGCCCCGGCCCAGGGTCTTTCGTCTGGATCAGGCCGGATGAGTCCGGCGCGATCCAAATGAGAGGCCCTGGGGCGTGTCGTACGAATCCTGCCGGGCTCGCGTGCCCTGGCACCGCACCTCGCTGCTGTGTCGTCAGTCGCCTGCGCTCCGCGTGGACTTCTTCCTCCGCCGTGCGATGCACGGCACCGAAGTGACATCAGCCGCTCCGCGGCGGGCCGCTCCCTGGTCCGGCCTGATCCGTAGGACACCCCCCGGTTCTGGCACCGGTTTCTGTTATTCGGCTGTGCTACGCGCGTAGAGCGTTCTCCGGCGCGATAACTTCGCCCCGCCCCCTCTTGTATCCTCCACAGCCCGTCCGCCTGCCCTCCCTGCTCCTTTCCCGCCAAGGAGAGTGCGTCATCACCGCGTCCAGCCCTCCTGCCGCCGTAGAACTGCGCGGCATCACCAAGCGCTTCCCCGGCGTCGTCGCCAACCACGACATCGACATCACCGTCGGCAAGGGCACCGTGCACGCCCTCGTCGGTGAGAACGGGGCCGGCAAGTCGACCCTGATGAAGATCCTCTACGGCATGCAGAAGCCGGACGAGGGCACCATCACCGTCGACGGCGACCAGGTCACCTTCTCCAGCCCGGCCGACGCCATCGCGCGTGGCATCGGCATGGTCCACCAGCACTTCATGCTGGCCGACAACCTCACCGTGCTGGAGAACGTTGTTCTCGGCGGCGAGAAGCTGTACGGCATCGGCGCCCGGGCCCGTAAGAAGATCCAGGAGATCTCCGACGCGTACGGCCTCAATGTGCGCCCCGACGTCCTCGTCGAGAACCTTGGCGTCGCCGACCGTCAGCGCGTGGAGATCCTCAAGGTCCTCTACCGCGGCGTCCACACGCTGATCCTCGACGAGCCGACCGCCGTGCTCGTCCCGCAGGAGGTCGACGCGCTCTTCGACAACCTGCGCGAACTCAAGGCCGAAGGCCTGACCGTCATCTTCATCTCGCACAAGCTGGGCGAGGTCCTGAGGGTCGCCGACGACATCACGGTGATCCGCCGCGGTACGACCGTGGGCACCGCCGACCCGCACACCACCACGAGGAAGCAGCTCGCCGAGCTGATGGTCGGCAGCGAGCTGCCCTCGCCCGAGACCCGTGAGTCGACGGTGACGGATGTGCCGATGCTCCAGGTCACGGACCTGAGGCTGACCCAGACCGACCCGGACGGCGTCATCCGCGAGGTGCTCGCCGACATCAACTTCACCATTCACAAGGGTGAGGTGCTGGGTGTCGCCGGTGTCGAGGGCAACGGCCAGACCGAGCTCATCGAGGCCCTGATCGGCATGCGCCTCCCGGACGGCGGTGTGATCACCCTCGACACCGCCGACATCTCGCACGCGCCGACCCGCAAGCGCCGCGAGGGCGGCATCGGCTACATCCCCGAGGACCGCCACCGGCACGGTCTGCTCCTCGAGTCCTCGCTGTGGGAGAACCGCATCCTCGGCCATGTCACCGAGGAGCCGAACAGCAAGCGGGGCCTGCTCGACCTCAAGGCCGCCCGCAAGGACACCGAGCGGATCGTGCGCGAGTACGACGTCCGCACCCCAGGCATCGAGGTCACCGCGGCCTCCCTCTCCGGCGGCAACCAGCAGAAGCTGATCGTCGGCCGCGAGATGAGCCACACCCCCAAGCTGCTGATCGCCGCCCACCCCACCCGTGGTGTGGACGTCGGCGCTCAGGCTGCCATCTGGGACCAGATCCGCGAGGCGCGCCGCGAGGGCCTCGCGGTGCTGCTGATCTCCGCCGACCTGGACGAGCTCATCGGGCTCTCCGACACCCTGCGGGTGATGTACCGGGGCCGGCTGGTCGCGGACGCCGACCCCGCCACGATCACCCCTGAGGAGCTGGGCTCGGCCATGACCGGCGCTGCCACCGGCCACCTTGAAGCACCCGAGCAGCCTGAGAACGGTGAGGGCCGATGAAGAAGTTCGACAAGGACCGGCTGATCCTGGGCCTCGCCGGCCCGGTGCTCGCCCTGGTCGTGGCCTTCGCGCTCACCTCGGTGGTGCTGCTCGTCTCGGACCGGAATCCGGTCGAGCCGTACCAACTGATGTGGGACAACGCCCAGTTCACCGACGTTCAGGTGCTGATCCTCAACCAGGCCGGTACGTACTACCTCGCCGCCCTGGCCGTCGCCATCGGCTTCCGGATGAACCTGTTCAACATCGGTGTGGACGGCCAGTACCGCCTCGCGGCGATGCTCGCCGCCGTGGTCGGCGCCTCCGTCGAGCTGCCGGGACCGCTCCACGTCCTGCTGATCGTGCTCGTCGCGATGTTCGTCGGCGCCTTCTGGGCCGGTATCGCGGGCATCCTGAAGACCACCCGCGGCGTCAGCGAGGTCGTCTCCACGATCATGCTCAACGCCATCGCGACCAGCGTGATCGCCTGGATGATCCTGCCGAAGAACCTCGGTGAGCAGCCGCCCGGCTCCAACGACCTGACCACGGGCGAGATCGCCGAGTCCGGCTGGTTCCCGGGCGTGGACGTCGACGGCGGGGTCATCTACGGCTTCACCTTCGTCGCCTTCGCGCTGGGCATCGTCTACTGGTTCGTCCTCAACCGCACCCGCTTCGGCTTCGATCTGCGCGCCACCGGCGCCAGCGAGTCCGCCGCCCAGGCGAGCGGTGTCGACGCCAAGAAGATGATCCTCACCGCGATGCTGATCTCCGGCGCGGTCGCGGGTCTGTCCGGTCTGCCGCTGCTGCTGGGCCAGACCCACACCTACAGCCTGAGCTTCCCGGTCGGCGTCGGCTTCACGGGCATCACGATCGCCCTGCTCGGCCGTAACAACCCGATCGGCATCTTCTTCGCCGCGCTGCTCATCTCCTTCCTGGAGAAGACGTCGGCCTCGCTGGACCAGCACGGCTACGAGAAGGAGATCGCCACGATCATGCAGGGACTGATCGTCATCTCCGTCGTCGTCTCCTACGAACTCGTCCGCCAGTACGGGCTCCGCCGCCAGCAGCAGAAGGTCGGCGAGGAGCTTGCCGCCCAGGCCCGTAAGAACCGAGAGGGAGTCGCGGCATGAGCGAGTCCACGAGCACCGTCTCGATGGTGAGCACCGCGCCCAAGAAGGGCGGCGGACGCCGCAAGCTGTCCCTGCCCGTCATCATGCTGATCATCGCGGCCGGCCTCGCGCTGTTCTCGCTGGTCCGGGTGATCAGCGGCGCGAACGACCTCACCTCAGTCGGCCAGGTGGCCGGCGCCCTCCAGCTGGCCGTGCCGATCGGACTCGCGGGACTCGGCGGTCTGTGGGCGGAGCGGGCCGGCGTGGTCAACATCGGCCTCGAGGGCATGATGATCCTCGGCACCTGGTTCGGTGCCTGGGCGGGCTACCAGTGGGGCCCGTGGACCGGTGTCCTGCTGGGCATCGTCGGCGGCGCGCTCGGCGGTCTGCTGCACGCGATCATGACCGTGACCTTCAACGTCAACCACATCGTCTCCGGTGTGGCCATCAACATCCTGGCCGTCGGCGTCACCCGCTATCTCTCGAACTTCACGTTCGCCGATGCCGAGGGCGGCTCCTCCAAGCAGTCCCCGCGCATCGACCAGATCACCGAGATCACCATTCCGGGGCTCTCGGACTGGCTGGCGGATCTGCAGGGCAGGCACTGGTTCTTCATCTCCGACCTGGCCGGTGTCCTCGGCGGTCTGATGACCAATCTGTCGCTGCTGACCGTCCTGGCGATCCTGCTGATCCCGGGCACCTGGTGGGTGCTGTGGCGTACGTCCTTCGGTCTGCGGCTGCGCTCCTGCGGTGAGAACCCGGTCGCCGCGGAGTCCCTCGGCGTCAACGTCTACAAGTACAAGTACATCGCCGTCGTCGTCTCCGGAGCTCTGTCCGGCCTCGGTGGCGCCTTCCTCGTCATCGTGTCCACCGGCATCTACCAGGAGGGGCAGACCGGCGGCCGCGGCTACATCGGTCTCGCCGCGATGATCTTCGGCAACTGGATGCCGGGCGGCATGGCGCTGGGCGCCGGACTCTTCGGCTTCACCGACGGCCTCAAGCTGCGCGGCGGCGCCGAGAACGTCCACGCGATGCTGCTTCTGCTGGCGCTCCTGCTGGTGCTCGCCTTCGCCTGGCAGCTGTACAAGAAGAAGCACTGGCAGGCCGGGATCTCCCTCGGCGTGGCCGCACTGCTGTTCGCGTGGTACTCGCTGACCGACGCGCTGCCCAGCCAGTTCGTGGACGCCGCGCCGTATGTCACGACGCTGCTGGTCCTCGCGCTGTCCGCGCAACGGCTTCGGATGCCCAAGGCCGACGGCATGCCGTACAAGAGGGGCCAGGGCAAGTGACCACCGCCGCCCGGGGAGTCGACTGGGACGCTCTGCGCGAGCGGGCGCGCGAAGCGATGTCACATGCGTACGCCCCCTACTCGGGCTACCCGGTCGGCGTGGCCGCGCTCGTCGACGACGGCCGCACGGTCGTCGGCTGCAACGTCGAGAACGCCTCGTACGGACTCGGCCTGTGCGCCGAGTGCGGTCTGGTCTCGCAGCTCCAGGCGACGGGCGGCGGCCGGCTGACGCACTTCAGCTGCGTGGACGGTGCCGGCGAGATTCTGGTGCCGTGCGGACGGTGCCGTCAGCTGCTGTACGAATTCGGCGGTCCCGAGCTGCTGCTGGAGACCCCGGACGGGGTGCTTCCGCTCTCCGAGATGCTTCCGCAGGCCTTCGGGCCCGGGCATCTCAGATAACATCCCGGCCCTCCCGCTCCTGGCGGGAGGGCCGTACCCATACGCCTTCTCTATGCGCGTAGAGCGACTCTGAGCCACTCTGGAGGAATTCCATGGACGTCATCTCGGTCATCCGCACCAAGCGGGACCGGGGCGAACTGAGCCCCGAGCAGATCGACTGGGTCATCGACGCCTACACGCGCGGTGAGGTCGCCGACGAGCAGATGTCGGCGCTGGCGATGGCCATCCTGCTGAACGGCATGAACCGTACGGAGATCGCCCGCTGGACGGCCGCGATGATCGCCTCCGGCGAGCGGATGAACTTCGACGCGCTCTCCCGCCCCACCGCCGACAAGCACTCCACCGGCGGCGTCGGCGACAAGATCACGCTGCCGCTCGCGCCGCTGGTGGCCGCATGTGGCGCCGCTGTGCCGCAGCTGAGCGGCCGGGGTCTCGGCCACACCGGCGGCACCCTGGACAAGCTGGAGTCCATCCCCGGCTGGCGGGCCCTGCTCTCCAACGAGGAGATGCTGCACGTCCTGGACACCACCGGCGCGGTGATCTGCGCGGCGGGCGACGGACTCGCCCCGGCGGACAAGAAGCTGTACGCGCTCCGCGATGTCACCGGCACGGTCGAGGCGATCCCGCTCATCGCCTCGTCGATCATGTCCAAGAAGATCGCCGAAGGTACGGGCTCGCTGGTCCTGGACGTCAAGGTCGGCACCGGCGCCTTTATGAAGACCATCGAGGACGCCCGCGAACTGGCCTCCACCATGGTGGCGTTGGGCACCGACAGCGGAGTGCGGACGGTCGCGCTGCTCACCGACATGTCCACCCCGCTCGGCCTCACGGCGGGCAACGCGCTGGAGGTCCGCGAGTCGGTCGAGGTGCTCGCCGGCGGCGGCCCGGCGGACGTCGTCGAACTCACCCTCGCGCTGGCCCGCGAGATGCTCGACGCGGCCGGCATCAAGGACGTGGACCCGGCGAAGGCCCTGGCCGACGGCTCGGCGATGGACGTCTGGCGCCGCATGATCGCGGCCCAGGGCGGCGACCCCGACGCCACGCTGCCCGTCGCCCGCGAGCAGCACGTGGTGACGGCGCCCTCCTCGGGCGTCCTCACCCGCCTCGACGCGTACGGCGTCGGCATCGCGGCCTGGCGCCTGGGCGCGGGCCGCGCCCGCAAGGAGGACCCGGTCCAGGCGGGAGCGGGAGTCGAACTCCACGCCAAGCCGGGCGAGACGGTGACGGCGGGCCAGCCGCTGCTGACCCTGCACACGGACACTCCGGAGAAGTTCGCGTACGCGCTGGACTCGCTGACCTCGGCGTACGACATCGCGGCGGCGGGCACGGAGTTCACGGCGAACCCGATCGTGCTGGACCGTATCGCCTGACGCTTTCGCGCTTTCGCGGTGCGGGAACGGGGTCGGTGGATCTCCACCGGCCCCGTCGGCGTTCCCCGTGATGAGGCGAGGGCCAGGACAGGGCCCAGGGGCGATGAGTTAGGGCCGCGGCGGCAGTCTCTTACGTGTGGACGCCACACAGCCGATCGTCGTGCGCATCGCCGGGAACGTGACCCCGGCCGATGTGCCGCGTCTGTGCGACGAGTTGTGCGCGCAGCTGATGGACACCGATGCCACCGAGGCGATCTGTGATGTCGGCGAGCTCGGCAGACCCGATCTGGCCGCGGTCAACGCCGTCGCCCGGCTCCAGCTCACCGCCCGGCGGATGGGGTGCCGGATCCTGCTGCGGAACGCGGCGCCCGAGCTCCGGGCCCTGCTGGACCTGGCCGGTCTGGGCGAGGCCGCCCGACCGATCGCCCCGGCCCGGGCAGGACCTGGAGCCGGACGCGACCCAAGCCCGGACTGATCGACCGGACAGACCCTGGGGCCTCTCGTTTGGATCTTGCCGGGCTCGGCCTAGACGGCGGGCTTGCCCTCCTTGTCCAGGCGGGCCGGCAGGTCGAACAGCGGGAACCAGCGCTGGGTGTCCAGGAATGAATTGATCCCCGTGATCCGGCCGTCCACGATCTCGATGACCATCAGCGCCCACGGCGTGAAGCCGTCGCCCTCCTCGGCCGGGTGGTAGTGGGCGAACGCCGGGCTGCCGTTGGCCACGGTCGGGACCAGCCGCGAGCCGCGGCAGACCGAGCCGACACCCAGCATCCAGCCGACGATGTCGTCGTGGCCCCGCAGCCACAGGTCGTACGGGGGCATGGAGAGCGTGGCGTCCTCGTGCAGCAGCGCCGTCAGCGCCTGCATGTCGTACCCCTCGAAGGCCGCGACATAGCGGTCCAGGAGCTTCTTCTGCTCCTCGTCCAGCGGGTTGTCCGCATCGGTCGACACGGGCCGCGCATCCGCCAGCGTCACCCGGGCCCGCTGCAGCGCGCTGTTCACCGAGGCCACCGTCGTACTCAGCAGCTCGGCCACCTCGCTCGCCTTCCAGGCCAGCACCTCGCGCAGGATCAGTACGGCCCGCTGCTTCGGTGGCAGATGCTGCAGCGCGGCGACGAACGCGAGCCTGATCGACTCGCGCTCCACGGCCGTCTCCGCCGGGTCCGCCACCGACGGCAGCACCCGCCCGTCCGGCACCGGCTCCAGCCAGGTGATCTCCGGCCGGGCGTTGAGCTGCGCCTGGGCCACCGGCGTGGCGGCGGTGAGGTCCATCGGGCGGGCCCGGCGGTTGCCGGCGTTCAGCATGTCCAGACAGACGTTCGTCGCGATGCGGTAGAGCCATGAGCGCAGCGACGACCGTCCCTCGAACTTCTCGAAGTTCCGCCAGGCCCGGACCATCGTGTCCTGGACGGCGTCCTCCGCCTCGAAGGCCGAGCCCAGCATGCGGTAGCAGTAGCCGGTCAGCTCCCTGCGGTGCTGCTCCAGCCTGGAATCCAGGTCCTGCGTCGTTGCCAGATCACTCATCGGGACCACCCCTGTCGCCCATCGGCACCAGCCCTTCGGAACCTACAGGAGGGCACTGACAATGGGGGTTCAGGTTCCGGGCTTGCGCCCGTAGACGTACACGTCGTCGCCGTTCTTCAGAAGATTCCAGTATGCCTTCGCATCAGCGGGGCGCATGTTGACGCAGCCCCCGGAGCCGGGTGGGTTGTACATCGACTTCGTCGTCGAGTGGAAGGCCTGGCCGCCGTCGAAGAACTGCGAGTACGGCATCCGCACGTTGTAGAGCGTCGACCAGTGGTTGATGCTCCGCCAGTAGATCTTCTTCGCTCCGGTGCGGGTCTCGGTGCCGTTCTTGCCGGTACGCACGGGAACCGGGCCGTACTTCAGCTTCGTGCCGTCCTGGATCCAGGCCAGCTGGCGCGTCAGGTCGACGCACGCGATACGGCCCTTGTTGGTCGGGCACTTGCCGGCCTTGTTCGGGGTCTTTCCCGCCGCCCGCTGCTGGAGCATGGTGTTCATCGTGCGCCAGGTCAGCGGCCCCGCGTAGCCGATGGTCGGGGTGATCCCGTGCATCGCCTGGAAGGCCCGGGTCGCCTTGCAGTCGGCGGCCGACTGCCTCCCGTCCACCGGGCGCCCCAGGAACTTCTCCACCTGCTTCTGGTACGGCCCCGTCGATGTCGTACACGATGCCGCCTGCGCCGGCGTACTGCCGAGCGCCACCGTCAGCGGGACCACCAGACCGGTCAGTCCGAGCGCTATGCCCGCTCGTCGCCCATTTGTGCTTGCCACAGCCACCAACTCCCCTTTTGCGTCTGCCGGTTTGACGCACACCGGGGAGTTGGAGTTGTACGGATTCGATACGGAATCTCAGCGCTGTGCCGTGGCCAGGACCAGCCGGTGCTCCGCCCGCGCCACCCGGGTCCCGTACAGCGTGATCGATACGACGCCGAGAACCGCGAGCAGCCCCAGCAGGACCGTGCCCGCCCAGCCGCCGGAGTGGAAGGCGATGGCGCCGAGCGTGCCGCCCGCGCTGCTGCCCAGGTAGTACGCGGACTGGTAGAGCGCCGATGCCTGCGCGCGGCCCGTCTTCGCCGTACGGCTCACCGAGGACGAGGCGACGGCGTGGCCCGCGAAGAAGCCCGCGGTGATCAGGACCAGGCCGAGCAGTACGGCGGGCAGCGAGTCCGCGAGCGAGAGCAGCAGGCCCGCGGTTGTGGTGGTGACCGCCAGGTACAGCGCGCCACGGCGGCCGAGCCGGGCGACCAGCTTGCCGGCCGCGGCGGAGGAGACCGTACCGACGAGATAGACCAGGAAGATCGAACCGATGACGCCCTGGGGGAGGCTGAAGGGCGCCTCGACCAGCCGGTAGCCGATCACCGTGTAGACCGCGCCGAAGACGGTCATGAACAGCGCGCCGATCGCGTACAGCCGCAGCAGCAGCGGGTCGGCGAGGTGGCCGCGCACCGTCTTCGCCAGGGCGCGCGGGCCCTGCGAACGGGGCGTGAAATGACGGGCCTTGGGGAGCATGGCGCGGAAGACCAGCGCGCACACCACCGCCATCAGGCCGACCGCGGCGAGCGCCGCGCGCCAGCCCCACAGCTGGGCCACCCAGCCGGTGACGATCCGGCCGCTCATGCCGCCGATGCTGTTGCCCGCCACGAACAGGCCGATCGCTGCGATCAGCGCCTTGGGCCGTACCTCCTCCGCGAGGAACGCCATCGCCGACGCCGGCAGACCGGCGAGCGCCGCACCCTGCACGGCGCGCAGCGCCACCAGCCACTCCAGGCTCGGCGCGAGAGGCACGAGCAGCCCGATCACGACGGCGACCGCCAGGGACACGGTCATCAGAGTGCGCCGCCCGAAGCGCTCGGAGAGCGCGCTCAGCGGCAGTACGAACAGGGCCAGCGCGCCCGTCGCGGCGGAGACCGTCCAGCTGGCGGCGCTCGCGCTCACGCCGAAGTCGGCGGAGACGGCGGGCAGCAGCGCCTGCGTGGAGTACAGGAGGGCGAAGGTCGCGACACCGGCGGCGAAGAGCGCGAAGCTCATGCGGCGGTAGCCGGGCCGGCCGGGGGAGAGAAGTTCGGGGGACGACGGGACGGCGCCCACGGGAGTGGACGCCTTGGTACTGACAGGAGGCATACATCGAAAGTAGGCCTCCGCATTTCATGCGTCCAATGCACGGAATGGCGATAATCGTTCCCATGGTGCATCAACACAGCTCACAGCCTCGGCTGTCACCGAGCAGTTACGAAGAAGACATCACGCTGCTGCTCGCTCCGCGCCTCGCGTACTTCGCCGGGGTGGCACGGCAGGAGCATGTGACCCGTGCCGCGCAGGAGATGGGCGTCCCGCAGTCGACGCTCTCGCGGGCGATCGTGCGGCTCGAGGAGGACCTGGGGGTGGCGCTGTTCGCCCGTAAGGGCCGTACGGTGTCGCTGACTCCGGCCGGCCGTACCTTCCTCACCTCGGTGGAGCGGGCGCTGGCGGAGGTGGAACGGGCGGCGGAGTCGGTCCAGGCGGACGCGGACCCGAGCGCGGGCAAGGTCGCGTTCGGCTTTCTGCACACGATGGGCTCGGAGACGGTGCCCGAGCTCATCCGGGCCTTCCGCGTCGACCACCCCCGGATCCGCTTCACGCTCGTCCAGAACTACGGCGAGGCGATGATCGAGCGCCTGCGAGCCGGGGACCTCGACCTGTGCCTGACCTCGCCGGTCCCGGACGCGCCGGATCTGGTCGCCCGCCGGCTTGACGAGCAGCGGCTGCGGCTGGTGGTGCCGGACGACCACCGCCTGGCCGGCCGCAAGCGGATCCGCCTGGCGGAGGCCGCGGACGAGACGTTCGTGACGCTGGAGCCGGGTTACGGCCTGCGCCGCATCACGGACGACCTGTGCGCGGAGGCGGGCTTCACCCCGCGAATCGCGTTCGAGGGCGAGGAGGCGGAGACCCTGCGCGGCCTGGTCGCGGCGGGCCTGGGCGTGGCGCTGCTGCCACCCCCGGCGGTGGCGCGCCCCGGGGTGGTCGAACTGGGGGTGACGGCACCGCGGGCGGTACGGGAGATCGGGGTGGCCTGGCTGGACGGCCACCCGGACACGGCGCCGGTGGCGGCGTTCAAGCGGTTCCTGCTCTCGCGGCGGGGCCACCTGCTGCCGGACTGACGCCCTGGTCCTCAAACGCCGGACGGGCTGGATTTCCTCACGGTCGCAGTGAGCGGCCGAAGCCCGCCGCGAGGGGCATGCGCAGGCCCAGCGGCGGCGGGGCCGCCAGCGCGTCCGCCACCGGGCGGGCGTACCTGCGCGTGAACAGCGCTCCGAGCACGAAATCCGACGCCAGCGCCTGGACTTCCTCGTAGTGCTGGCGCAGTGCGTGGCCGTCCGAGTGGACCTCGAAGCGGCAGATGTCGCGGCTCGACTTCTTCGCGCGCTCCGCCAGGCGGTACGAGAGCTCCGGGTCCGTACGCGCGTCGTTCGTGCCGTGCACGATCAGCACCTGCCTGCCCACCAGCTGCTTCACCGGCTCCGGCGCCGCCGCCATGTCGTCCTCCGGCAGCCAAGGCGCGAGCGCCAGCACCGAGTTGACCGCCGGGTGGCCCGCCGCGTGGAGGGCGGCGCGGGCGCCCATGCCGTGGCCCGTGAGGCAGACGGGGACGTCGCCGTAGCGTCGTACGACCTCCTCCACCGCCCACGTCGCGTCCGCCGCCAGATGCGCGTCGGGGCCGTTCCAGCCGCGGCAGCGGTAGTGGACCCCGTGCACGACCAGGCCGTCCGCCCGGCCCGCCCGGGCCAGCGTGCGGCCCAGCGGAAGTGCCGCGGCGTATGACAGGGGCGAGGGTCTGCGGGCGGACTCCGGTTCCCCGTCCGGCAGCAGCAGCACCACCCCGGCCACGCCGTCCGCCGCTGAGCCGTTCGCGGAGGCGCGGCTGCTCGTCGCGCGGCCGAGGCGGGCGCGCGCCGGGGTACGGCTCCCTCGCGCTCCCCGTGCCACGGTCGTCGCCTCACGGCGGCTGTCCGCTCCTGCGGCCGCGTCGGCCGGACGCCCCCACCACAGGGGTAGTGCGTGGTGTGCCATGGCAGAACAGTCTCAGAAGGGCAGGTGTACTCCACCCGTCCGCACGGTCACTGTTACGTATCGACGGGCGGTGCGAGGGGGCGATCTCTACGCGCGTAGGGGCTAGAGTGCGCAGATGACGAGCCAGACCCTCAACACGCCCACCGCGGAACAGATCCGCCGCGCTCCGAAGGTGCTCCTCCACGACCACCTCGACGGCGGGCTGCGACCGGGCACGATCATCGAACTCGCCCGCGAGACGGGCTACGAAGCACTCCCCGAGACCGAGCCCGACAAGCTCGGCATCTGGTTCCGCGAGGCCGCCGACTCCGGCTCGCTGGAGCGCTATCTGGAGACCTTCGCGCACACCTGCGCCGTCATGCAGACCCGCGAGGCGCTCTTCCGCGTCGCCGCCGAGTGCGCCGAGGACCTCGCCGAGGACGGCGTCGTCTACGCCGAGGTCCGCTACGCCCCGGAGCAGCACCTCGAGGCCGGCCTGAGCCTCGAAGAGGTCGTCGAGGCGGTCAACGCAGGCTTCCGCGAAGGGGAGCGGCTGGCCCGCGAGAGCGGCCACCGCATCCGGGTCGGCGCCCTGCTCACCGCGATGCGGCACGCCGCCCGCTCCCTGGAGATCGCCGAACTGGCCAACCGCTACCGCGACATGGGCGTCGTAGGCTTCGACATCGCCGGCGCCGAGGCGGGCTTCCCGCCCACCCGCCACCTCGACGCCTTCGAGTATCTGAAGCGGGAGAACAACCACTTCACGATTCACGCGGGCGAGGCGTTCGGACTGCCGTCGATCTGGCAGGCGCTCCAGTGGTGCGGCGCCGACCGGCTCGGGCACGGCGTGCGGATCATCGACGACATCACGGTCGCCGAGGACGGCAGTGTGTCGCTGGGCCGGCTCGCCGCGTACGTACGGGACAAGCGCATCCCGCTGGAGCTCTGCCCGACGTCCAATCTGCAGACCGGCGCGGCCGCCTCGTACGCCGAGCACCCCATCGGGCTGCTGCGCAGGCTGCACTTCCGGGCCACGGTCAATACCGACAACCGGCTGATGAGCGGTACGAGCATGAGCCGCGAATTCGAGCTGCTGACCGAGACCTTCGGATACACGCTCGAGGACATGCAGTGGTTCACCGTCAATGCCATGAAGTCGGCGTTCATTCCTTTCGATGAACGGCTCGCGATGATCAGTGACGTGATCAAGCCCGGTTACGCCGAGTTGAAGTCCGAATGGCTGTTCCGGCAGACGGCCACGACCAGCGATTCTTCCTTCGGCGAGAGCTGATCGGGCGCACGTCGAAGCGGTCGGGAGCGTCAACTTCCGGCCGCTTCGTCGTGTTTGCGGCCCTGTGTGAGGCTGGCTAGCTTGCAAAGCTCCGCTCGTATCCCCGTCCCAAGGACTCATCACTGATGAAGCAGTCTGCTGCCAGGACTCTCGGTGTCGCCGCTCTCGGTGCCGCCTTCGCCGCTGCCGCCGCCGGTACGGCCTCCGCCGCCCCCGCCTCGTTCCCCGGCTCCGTGACCTCGCTGGACACCGTCACCGACGCGGTGCCGGTCCAGGAGGCTCTCACCAAGCTTCGGGCGGGCGCCCCCGAGTCGCTGGCCGGTGGTCGGACCGCGCTGACGAACAACGCGACCACGCTGCCCGCCCCCCTGCAGGAGACCGCGTCCAAGGTGCTGCCCGCCGCGGACAAGGCCGACCCGCTCGCCGCCCTCCTCGGTGGCCTGCCGGTTGGCGGTGGCCTGCCGGGTGGCGGCGGCCTGCCGGGCGGCGGTGGCCTGCCGGGCGGCGGTGGCCTGCCGGTCGGCGCCGGGCTGCCCGGCCTCGGCTGAACTCGCCTGAACCTGGCCGACGTACGCCAGGAATCGGCCGGGGTACGCCAAGAAGTGGGGCGCACACCCGAATCGGGTGTGCGCCCCACTTCGCTGTGCCAGGATCGCGGCCATGCGCGTGAAGACCGCAGGACTGACCGCACTCGTCACCGTCCCCGCGCTCCTGCTGGCCACGGCCTGTACGAGTGGGGACGACGAACGCCCCGCCAAGGGCGAGGGCAGGACCACGGACGCGCCTACGAGCGCGAGTACCGATACCGGCAAGGGCGGCGGCGGAGGCAGCGGCGGTGATGCCGGCGGTGACGCGTCGGTGCCGCTCAGCGGGCCCCAGCTGGAGCGTGCCGCCCTCGCGAGCGGCGATCTGGCCGACTTCCAGGTGTCCACGGGGAAGAGCGCGCTCGCGCCCGCAGGACAGCCCGCCGCCGACAGGCCGCAGTGCCAGCCGCTCGCCGACGCGATGGGTGACAAGCCGAGTCCCCGGGCCGCCAGAACCGCCAATCGCGGTCTCGGCTCCCTGAAGAACCTCGGACTCGCGGTGTCCGCCTCGCTCAGTGCGTACACCGAGGCGGAGGCCGGGAAGCTGATGAGCGGACTCAAGTCGGCCGTGGCGGCCTGCGGTGAGGGCTTCGGCGCGAACCTCGATGGCCGCAGGGGCAGCTATCGCGAGGTGAGGACCGCGGCCTTCACCGTCAGCGGCGCCGACGAGACGGTCAGCTGGACCACGGTCGGGACCAACGAGGGCGCCGTCGCCCCGATCCATCTGGTCGTGGTGCGCAAGGGCGCGACCGTGGCCCGTTTCATGGCGCTCGACCTCGCGCGGCGCACACCGCCGCGCGTCCCTCGGGAGGTCGCCGACAAACAGCTGGCGAAGGTCGCCCAGGTGCTTGCCGGTTAGGCCCTGTCCGGCCGCGCGTACGCGATGCGGCACCGGAGCACGTACTGCCGGTACTGCCGCGTACTACCAGGCGCTGGTGGCGGTCTTCTCGGACGGCAGCAGCGCCCACAGCGCCAGGTAGATCAGGAACTGCGGGCCGGGCAGCAGACACGAGACAACAAAGATCACACGCATCGTGGTCGCAGAGGTGCCGAAGCGCTGTGCCAGCGCTGCGCACACTCCGCCGATCATGCGTCCGTCTCGGGGGCGGACAAGTGCGGCCATGGTGGGCTCCTTCGCGAGACCTTCCGGGGAGCGTCTCTGTTGTGCTCCCGATGCATCCATAGTGGCTCCGCGAGGGGGGTCGAAGCGTCGCTCTACGGTGCGATCCCGACCCTGGGAATCGTCGGGGTCGGCCCCTGAGGGGCCTCCTCCCGCAGGTTGGCCCCGTGCCGGCGCCGGGTGGAGCCCGCCGCCGCGCGCTGCCGCCTGCGGCGCAGCCGGGCCCGGCCGGCGGGCACGAGGAACAGATGGGCCAGCGCCACCCCCGCCGTGTTCAGCAGCAGGGAGTCCACGTCGACGACCTGTCCGGGCACCCCGGTCTGCAGCAGCTCGATGCCGAGCGACAGGAGTGCCCCGGCCGCGACCGTACGGGCCAGTGACGCCAGCGGGGAGACGCTGAGCCGGCCGCCCGCCATCGGCAGCAGTACGCCGAGCGGGGCCAGCAGCAGGAGTCCTTCGCCGATCCGGTGCGCGGCCACCACCGGGCCCATGGCCAGATCGGCCTTGATGCCGGCCAGCGGCTCGAGATTGGCGGCGGTCACCCACAGCACGTCGATCGGGCGCAGCGTCAGCCATGCCACGAGCAGCAGATGCGCGACGAGGAGGATGACCCCCGCCGCGCGGAAGTGGATGGCGGCACTGCCTGCCGGACCTTGACGCTGCACGCCCCCCAAGACGCACGCTTCGCCGGGATCGGTTCCGCGTGCTTCTAAGAGGAAGCGGGAGAGGCTCCCGAACCAGGTCCCGAACCAGGTCCCGAACCGGGTCCCGAACCGGCTCCGGAAGCGGTGGGCGAGGGGAGCGCGCCGAGCGTCGGTACGGCCTCCTCGGGCCGCTCCTTGGTCCCCGCGGAGCACTGGTACCCCCGGGGCGCGTACTTCCCGGGCCCGCCCAGCAGCACCGAACCGTCCGTGGCGGCCGCCACGCTCTCCGCGAACGTGCAGACGATCTGGGCCAGCGCCGACGCCGGCAGATCCTCCGGCTGGCGGCTGAGGCGCAGAGTGCCCGCGGGATCGCCCTCGCGCGCCCCGCTCAGGACCAGCGGCCCGCGTACGTACGTCGCGAAGCCGGCCTCCTGCTCAGGGTCCGAAGGCGCCTCGATGAGCTGGTCCAAAAGCGCCTGCGCGAACCGCAGGCGGCTGCCTGTGGCCTTCTGCTCGGGGATCTCCGCCGTACGGTCCACGGACTCCAGCTGCGAGGCGCAGACCAGGTAGACGCGGACCGGGACGCCCTGCTGCTGCGCCTGGGGGGTGACGCTGCCCCCGGACACTTCGCAGGGCACCCGGGAGGGCGCCGGTCCCGCGTCGACCGGTACCTGGGTGCTCCTGATCCCGCAGCCGCCGATCAGGGCGGTGCTCGCGAGTGCGGCGAGTGCGGCGAGTGCGGCCAGTGCGGCCGCCGGCCGCCGGGTACGGCCCTTCGGCGTCACAGCGCCCCTCCCTCTCCCCGGTCGGGATCCTGCCCGGCGACACCGTCCACGTCGCTGTCGGCGTCCGCGTCGCCGTGCCCGTCGCAGTCCTTCAGCGACGAGACGTCCCGGGGCAGCCGCAGTACGAACACCGCGCCGTCGCCGTCGGCGGAGTTGGCCGCGGTGATGTCGCCGCCGTGGATATGGGCGTTCTCCATCGCGATCGACAGCCCCAGACCACTGCCCTCGGAGCGCGGCCGTGAGGCGCTCGCCTTGTAGAAGCGGTCGAAGACATGCGGCAGTACGTCCTCGGGGATGCCGGGCCCGTGGTCCCGTACCTCGATCACCAGCTCGTGGTCGAGGGTCCGCACCGACACCCGTACCGGCGAACCGCCGTGCTTGAGGGCGTTGCCGATCAGATTCGCCAGGATCACATCGAGCCGGCGCGGATCGAGCTGCGCCATGATCCCGCGCTCGGCGTCCAGATCCACCGCGTCCAGCCAGGCGCGTGCGTCGATGCAGGCGGTGACCTGGTCGGCGACGTCGACCGTGTCCAGTACGAGCCGGGCCGTGCCCGCGTCGAAGCGGGTGACCTCCATCAGGTTCTCCACCAGATCGCCGAGCCGCCGGGTCTCGCTCACCACCAGGTTCACGGCGGGCGCGATCATCGGGTCGAAGCTGTCGGCCTCGTCCTCGAGCACCTCGGTGACGGCGGTGAGCGCGGTCAGCGGGGTGCGCAGCTCGTGCGACATGTCGGCGACGAAGCGGCGGCTGGACTCCTCCCGCGCGCTCATGTCCGCGACCTTCTTCTCCAGCGACTCCGCGGTCTTGTTGAACGTCCTTGCCAGCTCGGCGAGTTCGTCCGTACCCGAGACGCGCAGCCGGGTGTCGAGCTTCCCCTCGCCGAGCCGCCGCGCCGCCTCGCCGAGCCGGTGCACGGGCTTGAGCACGGTCGTGGCGGCGGCCTGCGCGAGCAGCGCGGAGCCGACGAGGGCCAGGGCGGTGGCGATCGCCAGCGACCAGGCGAGCGAGTTGAGGTCCTGACGCTCCTGGTCCAGCGACTTGAAGAGATAGCCGGTCGGACCGCCTCCGACGATCCTGGTGCCGCCGACGAGATAGGGCTTGCTGCCGCGCTGGGTGCGCTGCCAGTAGAGGTGGTACGGAACGGAGTTGCCGGCGCCGACGCCCTGTCGCTCGTTCACCGCCTCCCGCAGGGACCGGGGCACGTCGTCGAGCGTGAAGTGGTCCGGGTCGGAGGTGCCGACGATCGGCTTGCCCTCGGCGCGTTCGCCGATGAGCAGCACGTCGTAGCCCGCGCTGCCGCCCGCCATCTGTTCGGCGGCCTTCTGCAGCTCGCCCGGCGTCGGCCGCAGCGGCAGGGCGGCCGCGCGGTTCTGCATCTCCTGCCGGAAGTCCCCCAGCGCGGCGTCCTGGGTGCGGGTCAGCACGGCTTCGCGGTTGAGCCAGTACGCGATGCCCGACGCGGACACGGCGGCGGTCAGCGCGACGAGCGCGAAGACCACGACGAGGCGGAGCCTCAGGCTCGTCCAGCGGAGTCCGGCGAGTAGCGCGCGCTTGGCGGCGTCGCTCACCTAGGGATTCCGTTCGTGGGGGTCACGGCGCGCGCTTCGCTCACTGCGGGACGTCCAGGCGGTAGCCCACGCCACGCACCGTACGGATCAGGGTCGGCGAGGACGGCACGTCCTCGACCTTCGCCCGCAGCCGCTGCACGCACGCGTCCACCAGACGCGAGTCACCGAGGTAGTCGTGCTCCCACACCAGCCGCAGCAGCTGCTGCCGCGACAGGGCCTGTCCGGGCCGGCGGCTCAGCTCGAGCAGCAGCCGCAGCTCGGTGGGCGTGAGCTGCAGGTCCTCGCCGTTCTTGGTGACCGTCATCGCGGAGCGGTCGATCACCAGTGAGCCGAAGGTCGCGGAGTCGGTGGACTCCCGCTCGCCGCGCCGCAGCACGGCGCGGATACGGGCGTCCAGCACACGGCCCTGGACGGGCTTGACGACATAGTCGTCCGCGCCCGACTCGAGACCCACGACCACATCGATGTCATCGCTGCGTGCGGTCAGCAGGATGATCGGCAGCTGGTCGGTGCGCCGGATGCGCCGGCACACCTCGAAACCGTCGATCCCGGGCAGCATCACATCCAGCACGATCAGGTCCGGCCGCTGCTCGCGCAGCAGTTTCAGGCCGTCCTCGCCCGTCGCCGCGGTGGCCACTCGGTGGCCCTGGCGTGACAGGGAGAGTTCGAGGGCCGTGCGGATGGCGTCGTCGTCCTCGATCAGCAACAGGAAAGGCACGGAGGTCATTCTGGCCCATGGGGGACGTCCAGTTCGACAGTTGGTGGGCAACCACACGACTCCTCCCCTTGTGACAGGCCGTGCAAGCCCTTTCCCAACTGCCCGCGGACCGTCTGCCGGACGGCACTTGGAGTGGCCACCGGGCCCTGTGACAGGTCTGTGACAGTCGACGGACACCGCGATGAAACTGCCCGGGCAAGCTTCTTGGCACACGGACAGAAACAGACTCCATTCGACGGGGGGCGCGAGATGAACGCACTGCACAGCACCAACCCAAGCGCAGTTGTCACGCGTCTCCACGACGTCGTGAGGAGCACCGAGAAGTCCGGCGCGGTGAACGGGCGGGGGTGCGTTCGCAGCGCCGGGCGTCAGCACAAGCCGTCGTCCGCGGAGCAAGGGCGCAAGCCCTACATGACGGTGGTTGACGCGACCGTGGGGGGCGGCGGAGCGGCGTACGGGGAGGCATCGGGGGATCGGACGAGCCTGTCGGAGGCGGAGTTCACCGCCTACGTGCAGGAGCGCCGCGCCTCTCTGTACGCGACCGCCTACCACCTGACCGGTGACCGTTTCGAGGCGGAGGACCTGCTGCAGAGCGCGCTCTTCTCGACCTACCGGGCGTGGGACAGGATCAGCGACAAGGCGGCGGTCGGGGGCTACCTGCGCCGCACGATGACGAATCTGCACATCAGCGCCTGGCGCCGGCGCAAGCTCAACGAGTACCCGACGGAGGAGCTGCCGGAGACGGCGAGCGACACCGACGCGATGCGGGGTACGGAGCTGCGCGCGGTGCTCTGGCAGGCGCTGGCCAGGCTGCCCGAGCTCCAGCGGACGATGCTGGTTCTGCGTTACTACGAGGGCCGCACGGACCCGGAGATCGCGGAGATCCTGGACATCAGTGTCGGCACGGTGAAGTCGAGCATCTGGCGGTCACTCCGCCGGCTGCGCGAGGACGAGGTCCTCAGCTTCGGCCGTGACGAGGAAGAGTCCTTCGGCGAGCTGGTGGCCTGAAGGTGTAGGGGGGAACGGGGCCGCTGTTTCGGGGGAGACGGCGGGATCGGGGGATCACGGGGGAAACGCGGGACCGGACAGGCCGGGGGGTCTTGTCCGGTCCCGCGCTGTTTTTTGCGCCTGAACCGGCGCCGCTCTTGCTACGCCGGTGTGCGCGAGGCCGGGGTGCGGCAGCGGCCCGCCGCTGCCGCGGCCAGGCGGCCCAGTGCCTCCGCCTTGCCGCACGGGTGCGCGCCCAAGTCCGTCTGGCGGGCCACGATGCCCCGTTCCGCGCGCATCAGGCGCCAGCCGCGGCGGACCAGGAAGCCCACCGACTTGCGGCCCTCGCGCAGATCCCGGGCCAGCCGGCGGCGGAACGTCGTCGACGGGCGGCCGCGCAGGCACAGCGCGTCCGCCAGTACGCCCAGTTCCCGGCACCGCCCCACGATGTCCGCCGCGAAAATGCCCTCGGCCACGAACAGCGGCGTGCGGGCGATGTCCAGCGCCTCCCGGTCCACGCGCGCGCTGGTAGCGATGTCGTACACAGGGACCGTCGTACGTCCCGAGCGGCACAGCTCCACGATCGCCTCGACCGCCGCATCCGCGTCCCACGACAGCGGAGAGTCCCAGTCGATGTCCGTACTGCCCGTGACCAGCGGAAGCGTCGGGTCGTCGCCCTCTTTGTAGAAGTCGTCCAGGCGCAGCACGGGCAGACCGCTGCGTGCGGCGAGGGACGACTTTCCGGAACCTGAGGGGCCCGCGAGCAGCACAACACGGGTCGGTATGGGGGAAGAGCTCACGGGACACCAGTGTGAGGCATTGACCCGTGGAGGGGACCCATCGGAGCGGGGGTTGGTATTGAGCATCACACCTCAACTACGCTGCGTACTCGTCCGATTACTCATTCAGGCAGGAATCCCATGGCACGTCACACAGCTCCCCAGTCCCGGCGGCCCGCCCTGCTGCGTGCAGGTCTCACCGTCGCGGCGGTCGCCGCCGCCCTCGGCGCGGGCGAGGCGGCCGCCCATGCGGCACCGACGGCACCTGTGGGCCCCGACACGCTCGGCGCGGGCCCGGCCCAGGGGCTGACCGGCCCCGTCACCAACTCCGTGACCGGCGTCGGGCAGCTCAAGAGCCTCCAGCTCAACCCGCTGGCCAAGACCGGCGTCGACCCGCTCACCAACGGCGTCGCCACCCAGGTCGCCGACTTCAAGCCGGTCTCCACCGAGGCGGCCACCGGGCCCCTCGCGGACGGCGCGGCGCTCAAGGACCTTCCGGTGGTGGGCGGCGTCTCGGGCGGGCTGCCGCTCTGAGACGGAAGGAGCCCCCTGCCGCCGGACGGGACGGCAGGGGGCTCGGTCAGGGGGTGCGCCGATCAGGGCGCCGGTCGATACGTCAGTACGCCGAACCGGACGCGCCCAGTGAACCCGTCGGGTGCCAGACCGTCTTCGTCTCCAGGAACGCTGTCAGGCGCTTCGTCCCGGGGTCGGCCGCGTAATCCACAGGCTGTGGACGGAGAACGCGCTTCATGTTGTCCGCCGCCGCGATCTCCAGCTCCTTCGCCAGGACCTCGTCGGCCCCGGTGAGGTCGATCGCGTTGACGTCCTGGTGCGACGCCAGCGGGGCCGCGATCTCGGCCGTACGGCCCGACAGGACGTTGACCACGCCGCCGGGGAGGTCCGAGGTCGCCAGCACCTCGCCGAGCGAGAGCGCGGGCAGCGGGGACTTCTCCGAAGCGATCACGACGGCCGTGTTGCCCGTCGCGATTACCGGGGCGAGCACCGAGACCAGCCCCAGGAACGACGACTCCTGCGGCGCGACGATCGTCACGACGCCCGTCGGCTCGGGAGTGGAAAGGTTGAAGAACGGGCCCGCGACCGGGTTCGCCCCGCCCACGATCTGGCCGATCTTGTCCGTCCAGCCCGCGTACCACACCCAGCGGTCGATCGCCGCGTCCACGACGGCCGCGGCCTTCGACTTGGACAGGCCATCCGCGGCAGCGACCTCGGCGGTGAACTGCTCGCGCCGGCCCTCCAGCATCTCCGCGATGCGGTACAGGATCTGGCCCCGGTTGTACGCGGTCGCGCCCGACCAGCCGCCGAACGCCTTCCGCGCCGCGACGACCGCGTCGCGCGCGTCCTTGCGGGAGGAGAGAGGGGCGTTGGCGAGCCACCTGTCCTTGGAGTCCGTCACCTCGTACACCCGGCCGCTCTCGCTGCGGGGGAACTTGCCCCCGACGTACAGCTTGTAGGTCTTGAAGACGCTCAGCCGATCAGACATCGAGGTAGGCCTCCAGACCGTGGCGGCCGCCCTCGCGGCCGAAGCCCGACTCCTTGTAGCCGCCGAAGGGCGAGGTCGGGTCGAACTTGTTGAAGGTGTTGGCCCACACCACACCCGCGCGGAGCTTGCCGGCGACCGCCAGGATGCGGGAGCCCTTCTCCGTCCAGATGCCGGCGGACAGGCCGTACTGGCTGTTGTTGGCCTTGGCGACCGCTTCGTCCGGCGTACGGAACGACAGCACCGAGAGGACCGGGCCGAAGATCTCGTCGCGCGCGATCCGGTGCGCCTGGGTGACGTTCGTGAAGAGCGTCGGCGCGAACCAGTAGCCGGAGCTCGGCATCTCGCACGGGGCGGACCAGCGCTCGGCTCCCTCCGCCTCGCCGGTCTCGGTGAGAGCGGTGATCCGGGCGAGCTGCTCCGCGGAGTTGATCGCGCCGATGTCGGTGTTCTTGTCCAGCGGGTCACCGAGTCGCAGCGTGGACAGCCGGCGCTTGAGGGAGTCCAGCAGCTCGTCCTGGATCGACTCCTGGACCAGCAGGCGGGAGCCCGCGCAGCAGACCTGGCCCTGGTTGAAGAAGATGCCGCTGACGATGCCCTCGACGGCCTGGTCGATCGGGGCGTCGTCGAAGACGATGTTCGCGCCCTTGCCGCCCAGCTCCAGGGTGACCTTCTTGTCCGTACCGGCGATGGAACGGGCGATCGCCTTGCCGACCGCCGTCGATCCGGTGAAGGCGACCTTGTTGACGTCGGGGTGCGCGACGAGCGTGGCGCCCGTCTCGCCGTATCCCGGAAGGATGTTGACGACACCCCTCGGCAGGCCCGCTTGGCGGCAGATGTCCGCGAAGAACAGGGCGGAGAGCGGGGTCGTCTCGGCGGGCTTGAGAACCACCGTGTTGCCCGTGGCGAGCGCCGGGGCGATCTTCCACGCCAGCATGAGCAGGGGGAAGTTCCAGGGGATGACCTGGCCGGCGACGCCGAGCGGCTGCGGGTTCGCGCCGTATCCGGCGTGGTCGAGCTTGTCCGCCCAGCCCGCGTAGTAGAAGAAGTGCGCGGCGACGAGCGGGAGGTCCGCGTCGCGGGTCTCCCTGATCGGCTTGCCGTTGTCGAGGGTCTCCAGGACGGCCAGCTCGCGCGAGCGCTCCTGGATGATCCGCGCGATACGGAACAGGTACTTCGCGCGCTCCGAGCCGGGCAGCGCCGACCACTTCTCGAACGCCTTGCGGGCCGCCTTCACGGCGCGGTCCACGTCCTCGGCGCCGGCCTGGGCGACCTCGGAGAGCACTTCCTCGGTGCTCGGCGAGACGGTCTTGAAGACCTTGCCGTCGGCGGCCTCGGTGAATTCGCCGTCGATGAACAGGCCGTAGTTCGGCGCGATGTCGACGACCGAGCGCGACTCGGGTGCGGGTGCGTATTCGAATGCCATCGTGATCAGTCCACCGTCACGTAGTCGGGGCCGGAGTAGCGGCCGGTGGCCAGCTTCTGACGCTGCAGGAGCAGGTCGTTGAGCAGGCTCGACGCGCCGAAGCGGAACCAGTGGTTGTCCAGCCAGTCCTCGCCGACGGTCTCGTTGACCAGCACCAGGAACTTGATCGCGTCCTTGCTGGTGCGGATGCCGCCCGCGGGCTTCACTCCGACCTGTACTCCAGTCTGCTCCCGGAAGTCGCGAACGGCTTCCAGCATCAGCAGGGTGTTCGCGGGGGTGGCGTTCACGGCCACCTTGCCCGTCGAGGTCTTGATGAAGTCCGCGCCGGCGATCATGCCGATCCAGGAGGCGCGGCGGATGTTGTCGTACGTGGAGAGCTCGCCGGTCTCGAAGATGACCTTCAGCCGGGCGGCGCCCGCGGCCTCCTTCACGGCGCGGATCTCCTCGTAGACCTTCAGGTAGCGGCCGGAGAGGAAGGCACCCCGGTCGATCACCATGTCGATCTCGTCGGCCCCGGCGGCGACGGCGTCGCGTACGTCCGCGAGCTTCACGTCGAGCGCGGCACGGCCGGCCGGGAAGGCGGTGGCGACGGAGGCGACCTTGACGCCGGAGCCCTTCAGGGCCTCCTTGGCGATCGCCGCCATGTCGGGGTAGACACAGACCGCGGCGGTCGACGGGGTCGTACGGTCGGTCGGATCGGGATGAACGGCCTTGGCGGCGAGCGCCCGGACCTTGCCCGGGGTGTCCGCGCCTTCGAGGGTCGTCAGGTCGATCATCGAGATGGCCAGGTCGATGGCGTACGCCTTGGCCGTGGTCTTGATCGAACGCGTGCCGAGCGCTGCGGCGCGGGCCTCCAGGCCGACGGCGTCGACGCCGGGCAGGCCGTGGAGGAAACGCCGCAGGGTGCTGTCGGACGCGGTCACGTCAGCGAATGCGGGTGCATGGGTGGGCATGGTCACCACATGAGCATATCTACGCGCGTAGCGACCTGTACAGGGGGTCTTTGTCAGCCCGCGGGTCCGCCTCCGGCCGGAGGCGGACCCGCGGGCTCTCGTGCGGTGCGGGGCAGGCTCCCGGGGTGCGGGCCTTGTCCGGTGCCCCTCCGGGCTCGACTCCGCGGGGTCTGCGACGGTGCCGGACATGGGCGAGGCGCAGGCAGCCCGCACCTGTCGACCGACCGCAGGAGAGACAACGCCTCGTGCGTGAGCGCGGCCACCGATGGCGTGCCAGTCGCGCACACGACGGGCCGTCTGCAGCCTGGATGGTGCTGGGCACTGACGAGAACAAGATCTTGCGTGCAACGACGGGACTCCTTCAGGCGTCCGGCTGGAGCACCACCGTCGGCGGGGCCATCGTAGTGAGCAGGGTGTGCGTCACTTCCTCGTGCAGCGTGCCGTCCAGGCCGAGAGAGACGGTCCCGTCCTCAGTGATCGCGAACTCGAGGCTGACCGTGCTGTCCTTGAGGTGGAACGGGTCCTCGCCCGCACCTGCCGAAGCCATCACTCGGCGGATCATCGTGATCGCATCGACCAGCACACTGTCCACCGTTCCGTCACGAAGCTCATGCTGCTGTGCCAGATCAGGGGGGACGAGGGTCATGTCGATGAGGTGGGTGTCCCGATGAGTCACCGAGCGCCCGATCTTGAGTTTCATGCCGAGGAACGGCAGACGAAAGTTCCATGAGCTGCCCGCCGTCGCGGTGGCAACGGCATGAAGGGTGAGTCGCACCGAGGTGATGCGCAGATCCCTCTCCGTGTCGGTGGCCGATATGTTCGACTGCCTCACCGCACTCTTGACCGCGGCCACCAGGTCCTCCACGGGGACTCCGTCGTCGGTTACGTTCATGCTTCCTCGCATCAGGTGTGGGTGGGCACGACCGCGGCGGGGTTGCCGTAGACCGTGTACGCCAACCAGGTGGGATCCGCGGCGTCGTGTCCGGCGTGACAGCGTGCCTGGTGTGCCGCAGCACCGAGCGGCTCGCCCGCGGAGAGAGATGCGTAGAAGGCCTCTGCGAACCGCTGGGCGCTGTCACTGCGAACCGCCCACAGCGTGCCCACAAAGGCTCCGGCACCGGCTCCCATGAACTGCTGCGCCCACCCGAGCATCTGGGTGTACTGCGGGACCACTCCGGCGGCCCGGCATGCGTTGATGAAGACAAGCGGGCTGCTGCCTTCCAGGGCGCGGCGTGCGACCGCGCTGTTCAGCAGGGCCGGGACGAACGGGCCTCCCTCCAGGGCGATCGATGAACCACTTCCGCCTGTGTCGAAGGTGTTGTGGCAGGTGAAGTGCAGTGGCCCCGTCGTGCCGGCATCGATCACCGAGAGAATGTCGTCCAGCGTGTTGACGATCTTTCCGCTGCCGAGGATCCGGCGAATCGACTCGATCTCGCTCGAGCCGTTGACCGGTACCCGTGAGGAGACGACGTAGTGCGGCTCACCGATGGGCAGGGCGGCCGAGCGTGGCTGACCCAGGCTGTTTCTCAGGACCGGAAACTGTTCGACCATGAACCCTTCGTCGCGCCCCGGCGCGATGGGGTAGAGCAGCTCCCACGGGATGACATCGTGCTCGGTCGCGATACTGAACGCCGTGATGTGATCCCGCAGCTGCCAGAACTGCTCTTTGATCAGGTCCGGAACCATTTCGATCCACAGACCGACGCCTGTCTCCTTCATCCAGCGCCGTGCATGGCCGCCGGTGTAGTCCCCGCGGCCCGCTGCCAGTCTCTGCAACATCGCGAACGCCCGCTCCGTGGCCACTTCCGGGTTCGCCGTGAGGGCCTGCGCGAGAACGGCGCCGTAGATGCACCGGTCGGAGAGAAGCCGGAAAGTGTACTGGCCGCCCACGCGGTCGACGAGCAGCGTGACTTCACCGGGGTTGGCGCGAATCTCCCCCACCGTGGCGGCACTTGGCGACCCCACCTCGTAGGGACCGTCGGACTCCACCGACACCTCGAGGCCGATCTCCGTGAGAAAGGTCCCGCCCGCCCAGGCAGTTACCCGGACGCGGTGCAGGCCCTCGCCCCGGGCCAGAAAAGAGAACCGCGCCGGGGCAGGGTCACCCGACGACGCCACCATGATGGTCTGTTCCAACGGTCCCTGAGGGACCAGCCCGGCAGGCGCCTGCACAATGACGGTCAAAGGCGTGCCCTCGCCGCTCGGTTCGAACCCCCGCAACGGGGCCGACACCTCGTCATCAAAGGAAGAAACGCTGGTTGGCACCCGTACGATCAGACTCACCGGCCCGGACAACGCCGCGTGAGAGGGCATCTGCGCCACCAGGAATCGGCTGGTCACCGGAGTGATCGGCGCTGTTTCCTCAGGCGAGGCGCTCGCCGGCGAGGCGTCGGCCGAGGCTGAATGCCCTGCCGCCGACCTCGCGCCCAATGCGTATTCTGCCCATTCCCTGCCCCACCCCCGAGCCGCGTCGGCAGCATCGGCACGTGTCCACCACTCGACGGCGCCCGTCGGCCTTCCGGTCCGCGCGAGGTAGCCGGCCAGCACCCGCATCGCCTCGACGTCATCCGTGACAGCCATCTCGTGCAGTTGCCACTCCACCCCGTCATCCCGAGCCCACTGAGCGGCTCGGCCCAGTCGCTCTGTCAGCCTCGCGGCCAGAGAGGAGGCGACACGGGCATCCAGGGTGTCAGCACCCTCCCACCACTGGATGGCCTCGTCAGGGCGACCGAGATGGGCGAGTGCTTCCGCGACCCTTCGGATGTGCCGCGTCCCGCGGACGCGCATCAGACGGTGCAGCTCCTTGCGGGACACCTCCTGGCGCCCATCCGCCGCAGCGCGGGCCACCAGCTCCGCCACCGCTGTGACGTCACCGCTGTCTGCCAGCTGCCGCAGTTGCTCCTCGGCTTCGGCCGAGCGTCCTGCGCGGTCAAGGGCCGCGACGAGTTCCCACCGCAGGGGGGCGCCGGCGGTGGCGGCACGGGTCAGCCATTCAATGGCTTCGGAGAGCCGCTCACCGGCGCCGCCGTCCTGCAGGCGCTTCGCCAGGTCCCGCATGGCCTGTACGTCACCGCTCTCGGCCAGCTGCCGCAGCTGCTCCTCGGCTTCGGCCGAGCGTCCTGCGCGGTCAAGGGCCGCGACGAGTTCCCACCGCAGGGGGGCGCCGGCGGTGGCGGCACGGGTCAGCCATTCAATGGCTTCGGAGAGCCGCTCACCGGCGCCGCCGTCCTGCAGGCGCTTCGCCAGGTCCCGCATGGCCTGTACGTCACCGCTCTCGGCCAGCTGCCGCAGCTGCTCCTCGGCTTCGGCCGAGCGTCCTGCGCGGTCAAGGGCCGCGACGAGTTCCCACCGCAGGGGGGCGCCGGCGGTGGCGGCACGGGTCAGCCATTCAATGGCTTCGGAGAGCCGCTCACCGGCGCCGCCGATCTGCAGGCGCTTCGCCAGATTCCCCATGGCCTGTACGTCACCGCTCTCGGCCAGCTGCCGCAGCTGCCGTTCGACCTCGGCGGCGCCCAGATGATCCGAAAGCTGGCGCAGCGCGGTCTCGTCTCCAGCCGCGACCGACTTCTGCCACCAGGCGATTGCTTCGTCGTGACGCCCATCCGCAGCCAGCGCGGCGGCCAGCACACGCATCGCGAAGGCGTCACCCGCCGCCGCGAGCCGCCACCGCCAGTCCTGCCCCTCCCGACCTGCCCCACCGCCCGACACTCACCCTCACCCCATGCCGCATCGTCACCGAAGGTATACGGAGAATCACAGTAGGGCCGATACGGTCGGCTTCACGTTGTTTTGCTCGAAGCGGGGCACGACGTGTACCTGCCGCTACGCGCATGACTCGAGCCGGCGAAGTTAGGCCGCGCTCCGCACCCTCCCCGCACGGAGTGACGGCCCACGGCAACCACATGACCGGGTGAGTCCGCACCCATGGGACCGGGCAACCGCACCCGCAGGGGCCTTGCGGCAGAATCGAGGGTATGACCAGCTCCCCGCCCCCCGCCGAGCCCACCTACGCCGACCGGGTCTACCGCTCGTCCGCCGGAATGGTGGGCGGTGCGCTGCTGCTCGCGCTCATCGCCTGGATCGGCGGGGACGCGCTCATCCGCGGCGAGGGCCGTACGCCGTGGCTCGCCCTCGCCGGGGTGCTGCTGGCCGTGCCGGTCATCGTCGCGTTCGCGCTGCGGCCCGCGGTCTTCGCCGGCGAGGACAGGCTGCGGATCCGGAACCCGTTCCGGACGATCACCCTGCCCTGGGCGGCCGTCGCGGAGGTACGGGCCGGTTACTCCAGCGAGGTCTTCACCCAGGAGGGTGCGAAGTACCAGCTCTGGGCCGTGCCCGTCTCGCTGCGCCAGCGCAAGCGGGCATCGCGCCGCCAGATGCAGACCGCGCAGGACGATCCGCACGGCAGGACTTCCGTGACGGCCGACGTCAGCGACTCCCGGGCGCGCGTGGCCCCCGCCGACCAGACGGTCGCCGATCTGCGGGAGCTGGCCGAGCGCAATGCGTCGCGGCCCGGCGCGCAGGGCGAGCCGCAGATCCGCTGGGCGTACGAGGTCGTCGCTCCGGCCGTGGCCGGAGCCGTGCTGCTCATCGTGCTGCTGGCCATCGGCTGAACGCGCTCTCGGATCGATATCGATGGAGGAGGTCGCCACGGCCGGCGGCCGGCCGCGCGGAACGGCCGCGTGGGTGATCGCGCGCGACCGCGGCCGGTCACGGCGGGCCCCTCCACACCAGCAGCATGTACGCCCCGAGCCACGCCGATGTCAGCGTCCCCGCCGCCAGCAACAGGGCCACCACCGTCGCGCTCCGCGCCCGCGCCAGCGCCCGTGCCACCGGCAGCAGCAGCGGGAAGCCCGGCAGCAGAAAGCGGGCGCGCGGGAAGTAGACGCCGCCGCTGCCGAGGACGACCAGTAGCAGCATGCCGGTGAAGACGAGCAGCGCGAGCGGCTGCCGTTCGGCGATGCAGAGGAGAAACAGCCCGACCGACACGAGCAGCACCACCGACACGATCACCAGGAAGAGCTGGGGCTTGGTCATGTAGAGGAGGTACTGCCGCAGTTCGCGCAGCGTGGACGCCCCGCCGTCCCACTCGTTCCTCCACAGCTTCTGTACGGCGAAGTAGCCGTCCACGCGCCCCAGGCGCAGCCCCACCCACGCCACGAACGCCAGCCATCCCGCCGGCGCGATCAGCGCCCCGGCGAGAGCCGCGCGCCGCCCGGACCGGCGTCCGCGGCAGGCCAGGACCGCCGCCACCGAGACCGCCGCCGCGACGGCGATGCCCGTCGGCCTGGTCAGCCCGGCCAGCGCCGCGAGCGAACCCGCCCACAGCCAGCGCCCGTTGAGCACCGCGTACAGCGCCCACGCCGCGAACGCCGTGAACACCGACTCGGTATAGCCCATCCACTGGACGATCGCGACGGGCAGCACGCCCCACAGCACGGTGAGCAGAAAGCCCACCCGCCGTCCGTACAGATGGTCCCCGACCGCGAAGATGCCCCACGCGGCGACGAACGAGAACGCGATCGCGAGGAGCAGCCCGACGGTGGCGCGCGAGCCGGGCGTGACGCCCGCAACGGCCTTCACGAGCACCGGATAGAGCGGGAAGAAGGCGAGGCTGTTGTTGTTGAACCCGGTGCCGAGACTGTCGTCGTACCCGTGGTCGGCGATCCCCAGGTACCAGCCGGAGTCCCAGGACGTGGCCAGCGTCGGCCAGACGCCGTGCTGTCTGACGTGCACCCATTTGGCGAGCACCAGCAGGCCGCACAGCCGCACCGCGAGATAGCCGAGCAGGGCGGGCGCGGCATGCCGCAGTGCGGCCCGCAGCCGGTGCCGTACGTCCGTCGCGTCACCGCCTCCCGGGGCCGGCGGCCGGCGGGAGGCGGGGACGGTGGGCCGAACGGTCGCGGTGGGGGACACGGCGGCAGCTCCTGGGACTCGGTACGCGCTACCGGGTCACCATTGCCCGGACGGTCCGGGGGAGCGGGTGCCGCTGCCTCGACTCCGTACGAGATTCACCCGTACGGGCGGCTGGAGCGGCGGTCGGACACCGCCGGTCAGATACCGGCGGCGGCCGCGAGGTCCCGCTTGATCCCGTCCAGGACCTCCGTGGCCCGCGCGCGGGCGGTCCCGAGCTCGCTCGCGTCCGCGACCGGCACCACGACCTCCAGGTAGCACTTGAGCTTGGGCTCGGTGCCGCTCGGGCGGACGATGACGCGGGCCTTGAACTCGCCGTCGAGGTAGTACCGCAGCCCGTCCGTGGGCGGCAGCTTGTCCGTGCCGCGGTTCAGGTCCTCGGCGGTGACGACCCGCAGCCCGGCGAGCACGGTCGGCGGCCGCTCGCGCAGCGCCCGCATCGCGTCCGCGATGATGCCCAGGTCGTCGACCCGCACCGACAGCTGGTCGGTGCCGTGCAGACCGTGCGCGACGGCGAGGTCGTCGAGGAGGTCCGTGAGCGTACGGCCCTGCTCCTTCAGCTCCGAGGCCAGCTCGGCGACGAGCAGCGCGGCGGTGATGCCGTCCTTGTCGCGTACCCCCTCGGGGTCGACGCAGTAGCCGAGCGCCTCCTCGTAGCCGTAGCGCAGACCGTCCACGCGGGCGATCCACTTGAAGCCGGTCAGCGTCTCCTCGTACGGCAGGCCGGCGGCGTCCGCGATCCGGCCGAGCAGCGAGGAGGACACGATCGACTCGGCGAAGGTGCCCCGCGCGCCCTTGTGGACGAGGTGGGCGGCGAGCAGCGCACCGACCTCGTCGCCGCGGAGCATGCGCCAGTCCTTGCCGTCCTTGCCGTTGGGGACGGCGACGGCGCAGCGGTCCGCGTCGGGGTCGTTGGCGATGATGATGTCCGGCTCGGCCCGGCGCGCGGTCTCGAAGGCGAGATCCATCGCCCCCGGCTCCTCGGGATTGGGGAACGCGACGGTCGGGAAGGCCGGGTCGGGCTCGGCCTGCTCCTGTACGAGGGTGGGCGCGGGGAAACCGGCGCGGGCGAAGGCGGCGGTCACGACGTCCTTGCCGACGCCGTGCATGGCGGTGTAGACGACGCGGGCGGTACGGGGGGAGCCGGCGGTGAGCACGACGTCCGTACGCGCCAGATAGGCGTCCAGGACCTCGTCACCGAGGACGTCCCAGCCGCTGTCCGCGCGCGGCACGTCGTTCAGGCTCCGCACCGCCTCGATCTCGGCGGCGATCTCAGCGTCGGCGGGCGGCACGATCTGGGAGCCGTCGCCGAGGTAGACCTTGTAGCCGTTGTCGCGCGGCGGGTTGTGGCTGGCAGTGACCTCGACGCCGGCGACGGCGCCCAACTGCCTTATGGCGAAGGCGAGTACGGGCGTGGGCAGCGGGCGCGGGAGCACGGCGGCGCGGAGTCCGGCGGCGACCATGACGGCGGCGGTGTCGCGTGCGAAGTCGGTGGACTTGTAGCGGGCGTCGTAGCCGATGACGACGAGCCCGTCGCCCTGACCCTTCGCCTTCAGATACGCGGCGAGCCCGGCGGCGGCCCGGATGACGACGGCCCGGTTCATCCGCATGGGCCCGGCCCCGAGCTCCCCGCGCAGCCCGGCCGTCCCGAACTGCAGCGTCCCGCCGAACCGCGCGGCGAGCTCGTCGAGGTCCCGGGCCGCGATGAGCTTCCCGAGCTCGTCCCGGGTCTCACTGTCCGGGTCCTCGTCCAGCCACGCACTGGCTCGCGCGATGAGGTCCTGCGTCACGGTGTGTCGCCTCTCGTGAGGAGTGGGGTGGGCAACTCGAGCCCGTCCGGCGATTCTTGAGCCCGTCCGGCGATTGAGGACACGGCCGAAGGCCGTACGGGGCCCGCCGCGGGCGCCCGGGGCGGAGCTCAGATGCGGTCGAGCACCCGCGTCAGCAGGTCGCCCATCCGCGCCGCCGAATCCCGCCCCGCCTGCAGTACTTCCTCGTGGTTCAGCGGCTCACCCGACAGCCCCGCCGCCAGGTTCGTCACCAGCGAGATGCCGAGCACCTCCGCGCCCGCCTCCCGCGCCGCGATGGCCTCGAGCACGGTCGACATGCCCACCAGGTCGCCGCCGAGCACGCGGACCATGTTGATCTCCGCCGGCGTCTCGTAGTGCGGGCCGGGGAACTGGACGTACACGCCCTCCTCCAGCGACGCGTCGACCTCCTTGCACAGCGCCCGCAGCCGCGGCGAGTACAGGTCCGTCAGGTCCACGAAGTTCGCGCCGATGATCGGCGACGTCGCCGTCAGGTTGATGTGGTCGCTGATCAGCACCGGCTGCCCGGGGCGCATGCCCTCGCGCAGACCGCCGCAGCCGTTCGTCAGGACGACGGTCTTGCAGCCCGCGGCGACCGCCGTGCGGACACCGTGCGCGACGGCCGCGACGCCCCGGCCCTCGTAGTAGTGCGTACGGCCCAGGAAGACCAGCGCGCGCTTCTCACCGATCTTGTACGAGCGGATCGTGCCGCCGTGGCCCTCGACCGCCGGTGGCGGGAAGCCGGGCAGCTCGGTGACCGGGAACTCGGCCTCGGGCGCGCCGAGCGCGTCGACGGCCGGGGCCCAGCCGGAGCCCATCACCAGAGCTACGTCATGGGTCTCGGCGCCGGTCAGCTCACGCAGGCGCGCGGCGGCGGCGTCGGCTGCGGCGTGGGGGTCGGCGCTGACGCCGTTGAGGTCCGGATTCACAGATGCGTTCACGCCGACGAGGGTAGCTGGTCGTTTCCTACGCGCGTAGATGACGCAGCCCACGGTCTTTGGATCGTTGTGTTGTCGTTTCCCACAAATGAACGGTCACGACAGCCCCACGCGCTAACACGGCCGCTTCCGGAGCTCCATCACATAGTCGTGCGGCGCCCCCGCCGACTCCGCCGCGTCCGCCAGCTCGCCCAGATACCGCGCGGACGGCAGCCCGCCCTCGTACCCGTTCAGCACATACAGCCAGGCCGGCTCCTCGCCGTCCAGCGTGTCCACCCGGACCCGCATCCGCCGGTATATGTCAAGGCCGACGCCCTCCCACCGGTCCATCGAGTCCTCGTCCATGGGCGCGATGTCGTACAGCGCGACGAAGACCTGCGAGCGCGGCGCCTCCACGATCGTGGCCAGCGCCCCCTCCCAGCCCATCTGCTCGCCGCCGAAGGTCAGCCGATGGCCATTGAGCCAGCCGGTCCCGCGCAGCGGAGAGTGCGGTGCGCGGCGGGACATCAGCCGCGCGTCGAGGTTGCCGGCGTACGCGGCGTAGAGCGACATGGGATCGAGGGTACGGGAGGTGATGCGGAGGCGGCCCACACGGCAGAGCCGCACCCGGGTCGTACACGGTTGCGGCCGTATCGAGCCCCGGGCGCGAAGGCGCGTGAACCGTGCGGGACAATGGGGTACGTACTGCATTCCCCCGGGGCATCCCCCGGACCCCCGGTCGGGCGGGCAGGCGGGCCGGGATTGACAATGCGAGGCGGACTTTTTCGTGACCCGGATCGTGATCATCGGTGGCGGACCCGGCGGTTATGAGGCGGCCCTGGTGGGCGCCCAGCTCGGCGCGGAGGTGACCGTCGTCGACTGCGACGGCCTCGGCGGGGCGTCGGTGCTGACCGACTGCGTACCGTCGAAGACCCTGATCGCCACGGCCGAGGTGATGACGACCTTCGACTCCTCCTACGAAGAGCTCGGCATCATCGTGGCCGACGACACTCCGCCGCTGGAGCAGGCGGCCCGCGTGGTCGGCGTGGACCTCGGCAAGGTCAACCGACGGGTGAAGCGGCTGGCCCTCGCCCAGTCCCACGACATCACCGCCTCCGTCACCCGGGCCGGCGCGCGCGTGCTGCGCGGCCGCGCCCGGCTGGAGGGGCAGCAGGGGATGGACGGCTCCCGCAAGGTGATCGTGCGCGCCGCGGACGGCACCGAGGAGACGCTGACCGCCGATGCCGTACTGATCGCGACCGGCGGCCACCCGCGCGAGATCCCGGACGCCCTCCCCGACGGGGAGCGCATTTTGAACTGGACGCAGGTGTACGACCTGACCGAGCTCCCCGAGGAGCTCATCGTGGTCGGCTCCGGTGTCACCGGCGCCGAGTTCGCCGGCGCGTACCAGGCGCTCGGCTGCCGGGTCACCCTCGTCTCGTCCCGCGACCGCGTGCTGCCCGGCGAGGACCCGGACGCCGCCGCCGTCCTCGAGGACGTCTTCCGCCGCCGCGGTATGAACGTCATGGCCCGTTCCCGCGCCGAGTCCGCCAAGCGTGTCGGCGACCGGGTGGAAGTGACGTTGTCCGACGGCCGGGTCATCTCCGGCTCGCACTGTCTGATGGCGGTCGGCGCGATCCCGAACTCCGCGGGCATGGGCCTGGAGGATGCCGGCGTACGGCTCAAGGACTCGGGCCACATCTGGACCGACAAGGTCTCCCGTACGAGCGCGCCCGGTGTGTACGCGGCCGGTGACGTTACCGGAGTCTTCGCACTCGCATCGGTCGCGGCCATGCAGGGCCGTATCGCGATGTACCACTTCCTCGGCGACGCGGTGCAGCCGCTGAACCTGAAGACCGTCTCGTCGAACGTCTTCACCGACCCGGAGATCGCGACCGTCGGCTACAGCCAGGCGGACGTGGACGCGGGCAAGATCGACGCCCGGTCCGTCAAGCTGCCGCTGCTGCGCAACCCGCGCGCGAAGATGCAGGGCATCCGGGACGGCTTCGTCAAGATCTTCTGCCGTCCGGGCACGGGCATCGTGGTCGGCGGCTGTGTCGTCGCGCCGCGCGCGAGCGAGCTGATCCATCCCATCTCGATCGCGGTCGACAACAATCTGACGGTGGAACAGATCGCAAACGCTTTCACTGTGTACCCCTCTCTGTCGGGCTCGATCGCAGAGGTGGCACGGCAGTTGCACACCCGGAAGGCGGCCGGCGAGGCGTGAGCGGGAGTTCTTCGGTCGTACACCCGAAGAACCCCGGGCACTCCACGCAGCAGGCCGATCAACTTCGGGGCCGCCCATACCACTTGGCGGCCCCGGGTGTGCACATCTTCTCTTATTCGGCGCATAGTGCTGAAAACCAGCGGCTGGTGGGGTTACTGTCAGTTTCGTGTTCGCTGCAGAACGTCGCCAATTGATCCTCGAAATGGTGCGCGCCAACGGGGCCGTGTCGCTCCGTGAGCTCGCCCGCGTCGTCCAGACCTCCGAAGTGACCGTACGGCGGGACGTGCGGGCACTGGAGGCAGAAGGACTCCTCGACCGCCGACACGGCGGTGCGGTACTGCCGGGCGGTTTTACCCGCGAGTCCGGCTTTCCGCAGAAATCCTTGTCCGCGACCGCGGAGAAGACCGCCATCGCCGATCTTGCCGCGAGCCTCGTCGAAGAGGGCGAGGCCATCGTGGTCGGCGCGGGGACGACGACGCAGGAGCTGGCCCGCCGGCTCGCGCGCGTCCCCGGACTGACCGTGGTCACCAACTCCCTGCTGGTCGCCCAGGCGCTCGCCCATGCCAACCGGGTCGAAGTCGTCATGACCGGTGGGACGTTGCGCGGTTCCAACTATGCGCTGGTGGGCAGCGGGGCGGAGCAGTCCCTGCAGGGGCTGCGGGTCTCCCGTGCCTTTCTGTCGGGCAGCGGCCTGACCGCCGAGCGCGGCCTCTCCACCTCCAACATGCTGTCGGCGAGCGTCGACCGGGCGCTGGTGCAGGCCGCGGCGGAGGTGGTGGTCCTCGCGGACCACACCAAGCTCGGCACCGACACGATGTTCCAGACGGTGCCGACGGATGTGATCACGCGGCTGGTGACCGACGAGCCGCCGACGCATGACGACCGCGCGGCGACGGAGCTGCAGGCGCTGGCGGACCAGGGGGTCCAGATCGCGGTGGCCGGCGCGGCAGCGGGCTCCGGCGGTGACGGTGTCCCGACGGGGCGCCAGCCCCGCCGGGACGTCCCGCTCCCGAGCCAGCGCCGCACCCGTACCGGCGGCCCGGGCTCACAACTCCGCAGCGCGGCGCTGGCGGCGGAGCCGCCGGGCGAACGGGCAGCAAGGGTGGCGGACCTCCGCCGCCGCTGAGCCGTACCGGGGGGCCTGTCCCGGATTCGGGAAGGGGTGAGGTGGGGGAAGGGCCCTGCGCAGCGGCCCCCGCTCATGTCCCACTCAGGCCCCACTCGGCCCCCGCTCAGGTCTTCTCCGGCTTCAGGCCCCGCAGCGTCAGCATCAGCAGGCGGTCCGCCAACTCCGGGTCCCCCGGGTCCTGTTCCGCCGCCAGCGCGATCGCGTTCGTCAGCTGCATCAGGTCGCCGATCGACACATCCCTCCGCACTGCCCCGCTCTTCTGCGCCCGCGCCAGCAGCCGTTCCCCCGCCTCGCGCATCGGCACGCTGCACTCCGACAGTGCCGAACTCTCGTCGTGCGACGCCGACATCAGCGCCCGCGCCAGACCGCGGTACTCACCCGCATGAGTGATGATGGCGCGCAGCCACTCCACCAGCGCCCCGCACGGCCGCTCCGCCGAGGCCAGTTCGCGTGAGCGCTGCAGCAGCGATGCCAGCGCCTCCTGGAAGACCGCGTTCATCATCGCGTGGCGGTTGGGGAAGTGCCGGTACAGCGTGCCGATACCCACGCCCGAGCGGCGTGCGATCTCCTCGAGCGAGGCATCGATGCCGTGCTCCGCGAAGGCGGCCCGGGCTTCGACCAGCAGTCGTTCGTAGTTGCGGCGCGCGTCGGCTCGCATGGGGCGCGCCGAGCCCGCTGCCGTACCGGTCGACGTAGTGGTCGCCATCGCGCCGTCCTCCCTGAGTCCGCCCCCGACATCCAGTGTCCAGGATGCCATCGCGAAACCGGAGGTGCCCTCCGTATTTCAATCGGAGGAACCTCCGTATGTTGTCGTCCCCTGGAGGCCACGCCGCCATGCCCAGCACCGACGTCGCCGCACCCGTGTCACCCGAGCGCCACCGCCCGGCCCTCGCTCTCACGCTCATCCTCACCTGCCAGATGATGCTGATGCTCGACGCGACCGTCGTGAACATCGCGCTCCCCGACATCGGCCAGGAACTCGGCTTCAGCGCCGCCGGCCTGTCCTGGGTGCTCAACGCCTACACCCTCGCCTTCGGCGGACTCCTCCTCATAGGCGGCCGCATCGGCGACCTCATCGGCCGCCGTCGCGCGCTCACCATCGGCGTACTCGCCTTCACCGCCGCATCCCTCCTCGGCGGTCTCGTCGACAGCGCCGGCTGGCTGCTCTTCGCCCGCGCCGCCCAGGGCGCCGCAGCCGCGCTCACCGCGCCCTCCACCCTCGCCCTGGTCGCCACCGCCACCGCCTTCGGCGAAGGACGCGAACGCGAGCGCGCGCTCGGTCTGTTCACGGCAACTGCCGCCGCGGGATCCGCGATCGGCATGATCCTCGGCGGCATCCTCACCGAGGCCGGCTCCTGGCGCTGGACCCTCTTCATCAACGTGCCCGTCGGCCTCGCCGTCGCCGCGCTCATTCCGCTCACCATCGCCGAGACGCAGCGCCACCGCGCCCGCTTCGACGTCGCCGGCGCGCTCACCGGCACCGGCGGTGTGACCGCCCTCGTCTACGCCTTCATCCGCGCCGCCGACCACGGCTGGGGCGACGCCCAGGTCACCTGGGCCTTCGCCGCCGCCGTACTGCTGCCGGTCTTCCTGCTCGTGGAGCGCCGGGTGCGCCGGCCCGTCGTCGCCCTCGAGCTCTTCGCCGTACGCAACCGGGTCATCGCCTTCGCCGCGATGCTGCTGGTGCCCGCCGCGATGTTCGGCGTCTTCTACTTCGACACCCAGTACTTTCAATTCGTACGCGACTACAGCCCGTTGCGCGCCGGAGTCGCCTTCCTGCCACTCGCCGTCGGCATCTTCGCCGCGTCCACCCTCGCCGGCCGGCTGCTCGCCCGCCACGGCCTGAAGAAGGTCGCGGGGACAGGGCTCGCCCTCGCCTTCGCCGGTGTCCTGTGGCAGTCCACGCTCTCGACCGGGAGCGGCTACTGGACGACGCTCTTCGTCCCGCTCGCCGTCAACGGCTTCGGCGTCGGCCTGGTCTTCATGCCGCTCAGCGTCCTCATCCTTACCGGCATCCGCCCGGACCAGGCGGGCGCGGCCTCCGGGCTCATGCAGACCATGCAGCAGGTGGGCGGCGCGCTCGGGCTCTCCGCGCTGGTCACGGTGTACGGGAGCGCGGCACGCGGCGCGGGCGGCCCGGCGTCGGGCCCCGGCGCGATGGCGGAGGGCTTCTCCGCGGGCCTGCTGGCGGCCGCGGCCTTCATGGCGGTCGCGCTGGTCCTGGTCCTGGCGTCCCGGACGCCCAGGGCACACCGGCCGACCGGATCTGAACAACAGGGCCTGAACACACGCGTGGGGCCTGCCCGTTGACGCTCGACCGGGCAGGCCCCACACGTACACGTACTACCTGACGGACCGGACGTCAGTCCTTGATCTCGCAGATCACCGCGCCGGAGGTGAGCGAGGCGCCGACCTCGGCGGTGAGGCCCTTGACGGTGCCGGAGCGGTGCGCGTTCAGCGGCTGCTCCATCTTCATCGCCTCCAGGACGACGACGAGGTCGCCCTCCTTGACCTCCTGGCCCTCCTCGACCGCGACCTTGACGATCGTGCCCTGCATCGGGGAGGCGAGGGTGTCACCGGAGGCGGCCGGTCCCGACTTCTTCGCGGCCCGCCGCTTGGGCTTGGCGCCCGCGGCCAGACCGGTCCGGGCCAGCGTCATGCCCAGCGAGGACGGCAGCGAGACCTCAAGACGCTTGCCGCCGACCTCGACGACGATCGTCTCGCGGCCGGCCTCGTCCTCGTCCGTGTCCGCGGGAACGGCGAAGGGCTTGATGTCGTTGACGAACTCCGTCTCGATCCACCGGGTGTGCACCCGGAACGGGTCGGAGGTGAACGCCGGATCGGCGACGACCGCACGGTGGAACGGGATGGCGGTGGCCATGCCCTCCACGGTGAACTCGCCCAGCGCACGCGCGGCGCGCTGCAGCGCCTGCTCACGCGTGGCGCCGGTGACGATCAGCTTGGCGAGCAGCGAGTCCCAGGCCGGGCCGATGACGCTGCCGGACTCGACACCCGCGTCCAGGCGGACACCGGGGCCGGACGGCGCCGCGAAGGTGGTGACGGTGCCGGGGGCGGGCAGGAAGCCGCGGCCCGGGTCCTCGCCGTTGATCCGGAACTCGAAGGAGTGGCCGCGCACGGCCGGGTCGCCGTAGCCCAGTTCCTCGCCGTCGGCGATCCGGAACATCTCGCGGACCAGGTCGATGCCGGTGACCTCTTCGGTGACCGGGTGCTCCACCTGCAGGCGGGTGTTGACCTCCAGGAAGGAGATCGTGCCGTCGGTGCCGACGAGGAACTCGACGGTGCCGGCGCCCACATAGCCCGCCTCGCGCAGGATGGCCTTCGAGGCGGCGTACAGCTCGGCGTTCTGGGCGTCCGACAGGAACGGTGCCGGGGCCTCCTCCACCAGCTTCTGGTGGCGGCGCTGCAGCGAGCAGTCACGCGTCGATACGACGACGACATTGCCGTGCGAGTCGGCCAGGCACTGCGTCTCGACGTGACGCGGCTTGTCCAGGTAGCGCTCGACGAAGCACTCCCCCCGCCCGAACGCGGCGACCGCCTCGCGGACCGCGGAGTCGTACAGCTCCGGCACCTCTTCGAGGTTGCGGGCGACCTTCAGGCCGCGCCCGCCACCGCCGAAGGCAGCCTTGATGGCGATCGGCAGCCCGTGCTCCTGGGCGAAGGCCACCACCTCGTCCGCGCCCGACACCGGGTCCGGCGTACCGGCCACCAGCGGGGCACCCGCGCGCTGCGCGATATGACGGGCCGCCACCTTGTCGCCGAGGTCCCGGATGGCCTGCGGGGGCGGGCCGATCCAGGTCAGACCCGCGTCGAGTACGGCCTGGGCGAATTCGGCGTTCTCGGAGAGGAAGCCGTACCCGGGGTGTACTGCGTCCGCACCTGCGTCCTTCGCGGCCTGCAGCACCTTGGCCATGTCCAGATAGCTGGCGGCCGGGGTGTCACCGCCCAGGGCGAACGCCTCGTCGGCCGCGCGGACGTGCAGAGCGTCCCGGTCCGGATCGGCGTAGACGGCTACGCTCGCGATCCCGGCGTCCCGGCAGGCCCGGGCAACGCGGACAGCGATTTCGCCACGGTTGGCGATGAGCACCTTGCGCACGATGGCTCCCTCCTTGAAACAAGCTGAGTTTAGGGACTGCCGACACGACGTTTCGACCCGTCCCCAATGGTGAGCTTGCCCACACGGAGCGTGATCCGAGGTTCGCGCAAGTCGCGAAATCCCTTGTCGCACCACGGTACGACGGGTTCCTCCCTCGCACAGTAGCCCTCAGGTGTGGCACAGGTCTCTGTTCGTGGGGCCAGCGGCCGGAGGGGATTCTTTGTCGAGTCCCTACGAATGGGCGAATGATTCTTTGCTGTGGGACCGAGCGTGCCGAGAGTCTTGTCCCCGGGTTTACCGGTTAGTAGCGTTCGGGTTGTCGTACGTACTTCAGGTAACAGAGGGTTGGGGGCGCCGTGGCGCGCAGACCGGTGGCCGTGGTGGCCGCGATTGTTCTGCTGGTTGAGGCCGTCGGCATAGTGGTGATCAACGGCATCCTCGCCACCTTTGTCGACAAGCAGAGCATGTCACTGGCCGACCTGGACCCGGATGCGATGGTCACCGGGACCTGGGTGATGGGCGGCGTCTTCGGCCTCTACCTCGCGGCGTGCGGGGTCGTCCTGCTCCTCGCGGGCCTGCGCGACCGGGCCCCGGGCCGCGCCGCCCGGATCCTGCTGATCAGCTGCGCGATCGTGCACGGGGTGCTGGGCGCGCTGACGGTGGGTCTGGTCGGCTGGGACGCGTTCGCGTTCATGATGGTGGGTCTGGGGCTGATCGTGCTGACGCTGGTGGCATACGGCAAGAGGGACGCGCCGCGCGACAGCGAGCCCAAGAGCGAGCCGGCGCCTACGAACGGCGCGGCGCCCGCGTAGGACGACGACCCTGCTTGATCGTCCGCGCGGGGGCCGGCCGAGGCCGGGTCGCAATTCGGTGGCGGTGGCCGGCGACTCGGTGTTTCGATGCCCCGTGTGACTTCTGTGGATCTTGATGATCGCCCTGAGCGGGTACTGCTGGACCGACTTGAGCGGTACTACGACGCGGTGCCGCGCAGTGGTGCCCGGGCCGAGGACTACGGGCCGCTGACTCTGTTCGTGCGGGAAGGCCAGGGATGGCCGTTCTACGCACGTCCGGCTCGGAGCTGGTCCGGCGCGGTGAGCACCGCCGCTGTGGCCCGGGTCCGCGCCCGGCAGCGTGAACTCGGGATCCCGGAGAGTTTCGAGTGGACAGCCGAGACCGCGCCGACGCTGCGGGCCGCCATCGAGGGCTCGGGGCTTGTGGTTCACGAGCACCCCTTGATGGTGCTTGACCCGGGCGCGTCGGTGCCCGCCGCGGACGAGCTGTCCGGCGGATTGACGGTGCGGACCATGGGCCCGGACGATCCGGCGCTGGCGAGCGCGCTGGCCGTGCCGCATCTTGCCTTCGCGGAGCCCGGAACCGGAGTTGGCCTGGCGGGAGTCACCGAACTGGCGGAAGCCGCGCGTGCCCGAGCAGGCGACGGGTCGGTGGAACGCGTAGTGGCGCGGATCGGGGCGGGTCTGACTTCGGTCGCCGCAGCGGTGGACGGCGGGGCGGCGCTGTGCGCGGGCCAGCATCAGCCGGTCGGAGCGGTCAGCGAGATCGTCGGTGTCGGGACGCTGCCCAGCGCACGCCGTCGTGGTCTCGGGCTGGCGGTCACCGCGGCGCTGGTGACCGACGCCCGGTCGCGCGGCGTGGAGACGGTCTTTTTGTCAGCGGGCGACGATGATGTGGCCCGGATCTATGCCCGGCTCGGCTTCCGACGTGTCGCCACCGCGCTGATCGCTGAGCCTGCCGAGTAGACCGGTGTCACGCCAGGGCGGGCGAGGCGAGGAAGGTGCCCCAGACATCTGGAGCGAGGGCTATCAGGGTCCGTCCGGGTTCTTGGAGTCGCGGACGTAGGTAGGCGACAGCCATCGGCCCGCGACGCCGCCCGGACTTCCCCGGGGCCGCTCAGCCACATGTGAACGGTGTCACGCCGCGAATACGGAAATGACCGGATCTCACGCCCACAGGGCGGTGATGGAGTGGCCGAGCTCGGCCAGCAGCCTGCGCAGCAGCGGCAGGGAGAGGCCGATGACGTTGCCGTGGTCGCCGTCGATGCCGTCGATGAAGGGCGCGGAGCGGCCGTCCAGGGTGAAGGCACCCGCCACGCGGAGCGGTTCGCCGCTGGCGACGTAGCTGGCGATCTCGTCGTCGGACGGGTGGCCGAAGTGCACGACGGTGGACGCTGTGCCCGAGGCGTAGTGGCCGGTGGCGGTGTCGTAGACGCAGTGCCCGGTCTGCAGGGTGCCCGCGCGGCCGCGCATCGACTTCCAGCGGGTGATGGCCTCCTCCGCGTCGGCGGGCTTGCCGAACGCGTGGCCGTCCAGCTCAAGGACGGAGTCGCAGCCGATGACGAGCGCGCCGCTCCTGATCACATCGGCCCGAGCGGCCACGACGGACGCCTTGGCCTGCGCGAGTGCCAGCGCCAGCTCGGCCGGGGTGGGTGCCGATACGGCGTCCTCGTCGACACCGCTGACGATCACGTCGGGGGTGAGGCCGGCCTGGCGCAGCAGATTGAGGCGGGCCGGGGAGGCGGAGGCGAGGACGAGGCGGCGGCGCGGATCGGTCATGAGGTCATCGTAGGCGGCGATCAGTGGAGACCGACGACGAACATCGCCACCACCATGGCCAGCGCCAGCACGAAGCCGACGCGGCGCATCATCGCCTGCATCTCGCGCAGCTCTTTGGGGGGCTCGTCCTTCGGGTCCGACCACAGCATGCGATCGATCCTGCTGCGGGCGGCCGGGGTGCGCCTGAGTACGAGTACTCAACCGCAGGGGTGACAACGGACTAATTCTGGGGGCTGCGCCCCCAGGCCCCCGTACGGCCTCCGGCCGTGTCCTCAATCGCCGGTGGTGCTGGATACTCCAGCCCCGCCGGCGATTGAGGCGGCGGGCTACACCGGCCAGTACGTCCGGGCCCACGACCGCGGGCCCGGCAGCGGCCTCCGGGTTTTCGCTATGCGCGCCGGGTCCGACCACTGTTCGGGCAGCAGTGGGGTGCCCTCCGCGGCGGAGGCCGTCGCCGCGGCGCGTGCCTGGACCACCGCCAGTGCGGCGGCCAGCTCCTCCGGGGTCGGGTTTCCCCGTACGACCTTGATCATCGTCAAGTCCCTTCCTGGAAGGCTAGGGGGGTCTAGAGGGGGATGTTGCCGTGCTTCTTCGGCGGCAGGCTCTCCCGCTTCGTACGCAGCTGCCGCAGGCCCTTCACTATGTGCGCCCGCGTCTCCGACGGCATGATCACCGCGTCGACATATCCGCGCTCGGCCGCGACGTACGGATTGAGGAGCGTGTCCTCGTACTCCTGGATCAGCTCCGCGCGGGTCGCCTCCTGGTCGTCGGCGGCCGCGATCGTGCGGCGGTGCAGGATGTTCACCGCGCCCTGCGCGCCCATCACCGCGATCTGCGCGGTCGGCCAGGCCACGTTCAGATCCGCGCCCAGGTGCTTGGAGCCCATGACGTCGTACGCGCCGCCGAAGGCCTTCCGCGTGATCACCGTGATCAGCGGCACCGTCGCCTCGGCGTAGGCGTAGATCAGCTTGGCGCCGCGCCGGATGATGCCGCCGTACTCCTGGTCCACGCCCGGCAGGAACCCGGGCACGTCCACGAACGTGATCACCGGGACGTTGAAGGCGTCGCAGGTGCGCACGAAGCGCGCGGCCTTCTCGGAGGCGTTGATGTCCAGGCAGCCGGCGTACTGCATCGGCTGGTTGGCGACTATGCCGACCGGGAAGCCCTCGACCCGCCCGAAGCCGGTGATGATGTTCGGCGCGAACATCGCCTGCGTCTCCAGGAACTCGCCCTCGTCCAGCACGTGCTCGATGGCGGTGTGCATGTCGTACGGCTGGTTCGCGGAGTCCGGGATCAGCGTCTCGAGCTCGCGGTCCTCGTCGGTCGTCGCCAGGTCGGCCTCCTCGGGGAAGGCCGGCGGCTCGGAGAGGTTGTTCGAGGGCAGGTACGACAGCAGGGACTTGACGTACTCGATCGCGTCCTTCTCGTCACCCGCCATGTGGTGCGCGACGCCGGACGTCGTGTTGTGCGTACGGGCTCCGCCCAGCTCCTCGAAGCCGACGTCCTCGCCCGTCACCGTCTTGATGACATCGGGTCCGGTGATGAACATGTGCGAGGTCTTGTCGACCATCACCGTGAAGTCGGTGATCGCGGGGGAGTAGACCGCGCCGCCCGCGCACGGGCCGACGATCAGGGAGATCTGCGGGACCACGCCGGAGGCATGGACATTGCGGCGGAAGATCTCGGCGAAGAGGCCGAGGGCGACCACGCCCTCCTGGATGCGGGCGCCGCCGCCGTCGTTGATGCCGATGACCGGACAGCCGGTCTTCAGCGCGAAGTCCATGACCTTGACGATCTTCTCGCCGTACACCTCGCCGAGCGAGCCGCCGAAGATGGTGAAGTCCTGGGAGTACACACAGACGGGGCGGCCGTCGACCGTACCGTAACCGGTGACCACGCCATCGCCGTACGGGCGGTTCTTCTCGATGCCGAAATTCGTGGACCGGTGCCGGGCGAACTCGTCGAGCTCCACGAACGATCCCTCGTCCAGCAGCAGATCGACCCGCTCACGGGCGGTCAACTTGCCCTTGGCGTGCTGCTTTTCCACCGCGCGCGCGGAGCCCGCATGCGTCGCCTCGTCAATGCGGCGCTGCAGATCCGCGATCTTCCCCGCGGTGGTGTGGATGTCAATCTCGGACTCCGACATCGGGATGCGGCTCCCTGTCCTGGTCAACGTCAACCGAATGGCTACTGACACGTAGCGTATCGGCGCGCATGGCGCTCGGCAGTGCGGCGTTTGCCACACCTAACCTGGCTTGCATGACGCCTGAGAATGCGCCCGAGAGCCGCTGGTCCGACCTCGACCGGCCGCCGCTGAACGTCCCCGCTCTGCGCCACGCCCTGCTGCTGCCCGGCGGGCTGTGGACCTCGCTCGACATCGTGGAGGCGATCGGCTCCACCAACTCCGACCTCGTGGCGCGGGCCGCGTCGCTGGAGGAGGGGGCTGTGCTGGTCGCCGAGGAGCAGACGGCCGGCCGGGGGCGGCTCGACCGGACCTGGACGGCGCCCGCGCGCTCCGGGCTGTTCCTGTCCGTGCTGCTGCGCCCGGGGGCCCAGGTGCCGGTCGAGCGCTGGGGCTGGCTGCCGCTGCTCGCCGGAGTCGCCGCGGCGACGGGCCTCGCGCGGGCCGCCGGAGTCGACATGTCGCTCAAATGGCCCAATGACCTGCTGGTGAAGGTCGGCGGCGAGGAGCGGAAGACCGGCGGGATCCTCGCGGAGCGTGCGGGGGACGACGCGGTCGTCGTCGGCATCGGCCTCAATGTCACCCTGCGCGCGGACGAGCTGCCCGTCCCCGCGGCGGGCTCCCTCGCCCTGGCGAACGCGATCTCCACCGACCGCGATCCGCTGCTGCGGGCGGTGCTGCGCTCGCTCGAGCAGTGGTACACGGACTGGCGCGCGGCGGGCGGCGACCCGGCGCGCTCGGGTCTCCAGGCGGCGTACACGGCGGGCTGCGCCACCCTGGGCCGCACCGTACGGGCCGAGCTGCCCGGCGAGCGCTCGGTCGTCGGCGAGGCCCTCGCCCTGGACGGCGACGGGCGTCTGGTGCTGTCCACGGAGGGCGGCGGGCGGCAGGCGATCAGCGCGGGCGACATCGTGCACCTTCGGCCGGCCGGCTGATCTCGGGGGACCCGGGTGAACCGGGAGGGCGACCGGGACGTGAGCTAGGGCACACCTGCCGTATCGTTGAGGCGATCGAGCGACAGATCGGCAGGGCAGTGCGCAGGGAACGGGCAGGAGGCGGCTGGTGACCGTCGACGACACAGCTTCCGACGCGGGCGCGCAGCCGCCGTCGGACTCATCGTCCGGCGCGTCCGCCGGGTCCGCTCCTTCGAACGAGTCAACGTCGACCTCAGGCGCGTCCGCGCCCTCGTCGTCGGTGCATCCGACGCCGCACCACGAGGTCGATCACACCGCGGAGCCGACCGACGACCCCCTTGCGATCCGTCTTGAACAGCTGATCCTGGGCGCGGAACGGCGCTATACGCCGTTCCAGGCGGCCCGGACGGCGGGTGTCTCGATGGACCTCGCCTCCCGCTTCTGGCGGGCCATGGGCTTCGCCGACATCGGCCAGGCGAAGGCTCTGACCGAGGCGGACGTACTGGCCCTGCGCCGGCTCGCCGGTCTGGTCGAGGCGGGCCTGCTGAGCGAGCCGATGGCGGTCCAGGTGGCACGGTCGACCGGGCAGACCACCGCCCGGCTGGCGGAATGGCAGATCGATTCCTTCCTGGAGGGCCTGACGGAGCCGCCGGAGCCGGGCATGACCCGCACAGAGGTCACGTACCCCCTGGTCGAACTGCTCCTCCCGGAGCTCGAGGAATTCCTGGTCTACGTCTGGCGGCGGCAGCTGGCCGCGGCGACCGGACGCGTGGTCCAGGCCGCGGACGACGAGGAGATGGTCGACCGCCGCCTCGCGGTCGGCTTCGCGGACCTCGTCGGCTTCACCCGGCTGACCCGGCGCCTGGAGGAAGAGGAACTGGGCGAACTGGTCGAGGCCTTCGAGACCACCTGCGCGGACCTGGTCGCCGCGCACGGCGGCCGGCTGATCAAGACCCTCGGCGACGAGGTCCTGTACGCGGCGGACGACGCGGGCACGGCGGCGGAGATCGCGCTGCGCCTGATCGAAACGATGACGCACGACGAGTCGATGCCGGCGCTGCGCGTCGGCATCGCCTTTGGCACGGTGACCACGCGGATGGGCGATGTGTTCGGCACGACGGTGAACCTTGCGAGCCGGCTCACGTCGATAGCGCCGAAGGACGCCGTGCTGGTGGACGGGGCGTTCGCGAAGGAGCTCGTACGGACCGAGGACGCACCGGCGTCGGAGGCGGCTGCGGCGGAAGAGGCAGCGGCGGCGGAGAAGGAGGGCGAGGAGTCCCCCTCGTACCGCTTCGCACTCCAGCCGATGTGGCAGCGCCCGGTGCGAGGCCTGGGCGTGGTGGAACCGTGGACGCTCACGCGAAGGGCGAAATCCAGCCCCGCCGACGATTGAGGCACAGGACCCGGAACTCAGCCCCGGCGGCGAAGCTCAGCCCCGCCGGCGATTGAGGCGCGGGGTCCGGGGCAGCGCCCCGGGTACGTGTACCCGCGCGCCCGGGGCCGCTCTATGATCCGGTGAACCAACGTTAACCGGGAGGGTGCATGTCCGAGTCCGAACAGCGGTTCGGCGAATTCGTCGCCGTCCGCACGCGCCAGCACGTCGCGGAGCTCGTCCTCGACCGCCCCAAGGCCATGAACGCCGTCTCCACCGAGATGGCCCGTTCCATCGCCGCCGCCTGCCACGCCCTCGCCGGCGATCCGGACGTACGCGTCACCGTGCTGACCTCCACCCACGACCGCGCCTTCTGCGTCGGCGCCGACCTCAAGGAGCGGAACTCCTTCTCCGACGCCGAGCTGGTGCGGCAGCGGCCCACAGCACGGGCCGCGTACACCGGGGTGCTCGAGCTGCCGATGCCCACCGTCGCCGCCGTGCACGGCTTCGCGCTCGGCGGCGGGTTCGAGCTCGCGCTCGCCTGCGATCTGATCGTCGCCGATGCCACCGCCGTGGTGGGGCTGCCCGAGGTGTCCGTGGGCGTCATCCCCGGCGGCGGCGGGACGCAGCTCCTGCCGCGCCGGGTCGGCGCCGCGCGCGCCGCCGAGCTGGTGTTCACGGCGCGGCGTGTGGAGGCGGCCGAGGCGAGGGAGCTGGGGCTCGTCGACCGGCTCGCCGACGACGCCAGGACCGAGGCGCTCGCGCTCGCCGCCCGGATCGCCGCGAACTCACCCGTCGGGCTGCGCGCCGCCAAGCGGGCGATGCGGCTGGGGCAGGGGCTCGATCTGCGGGCCGGGCTGGAGGTCGAGGACGCCGCCTGGCGGTCGGTGGCCTTCTCCGGGGACCGGGCCGAGGGCGTCGCGGCCTTCAACGAGAAGCGGAAGCCGCACTGGCCCGGCGAGTAGCTCAGCGTGATGGCGTGTTGCGGCCTACGCCAACTGATCAAATCCGGCCAAACCTCCCTAAGCTGGGATGATGGCTGAGGATGGGCGGTTGCGGGCCGTGGTGGCACTGGCGCAGGCGATGGCGGCCGCGCGCACACCGCGCGAGTCCTGGCGGGCTGCGGCACTCGGCGCGTGCGACGCGCTGGCCGGCTCCTTCGCCGCGCTCTCCGTCTGGGAGCGGGAGCTCGGACGGCTCAAGGTGCTGGTCAACGCCGGTGAACGGGCCCCGGGGGAGGAGGAGTTCCCCGAGTCGGAGACGTACCCCGTCGACCGTTTCTCCGAGATCACCGAGTTTCTGCACGAGCGGTGGGCGGGCGGCGGCGAGCCGGACGCCTGGGTGGAGACGGTGGAGGGGCCCGCGTCGGCCGGGCACGGGTACTGCCATCAGCGCGTTTCGGCCCTGCGCCGGCGCCGCCGCGGCTGCTGTGTCGTCGCGCCGATCGTGCTGCACGGCCGGGCCTGGGGCGAGCTGTACGTGGCCAGACCGCTGGGCGCGCCCGTGTTCGACCGGGACGACGCGGACTTCGCCACCGTCCTCGCCTCCGTCGTGGCCGCCGGTATCGCCCAGACCGAGCGCCTGGAGGAGGTCCGCACGCTCGCCTTCACGGACCCGCTGACGGGGCTCGCCAACCGCCGTGCCGTGGACATAAGGCTCGACGAGGCGCTGGAGCGCCACCGCACCGACGGCTCGGTCGTCAGCCTGGTGGTGTGCGACCTCAACGGCCTCAAGAGCGTGAACGACACCCATGGCCACGCGGTCGGCGACCGGCTGCTCGAGCGTTTCGGCTCGGTCCTCTCACTGTGCGGGGCGATGCTCCCGGGCGCGCTGGCGGCACGGCTCGGCGGGGACGAGTTCTGTCTGGTCTGGATCGGCCCGGCCGCCGACGACGTGGTCCGGGTGGCGGACGAACTCTGTGTACGGTCCGGGGAGTTGGAGCTCGGTGAGGGCGTTGCCTGCGGGGTCGCGTCGACGGGCGACCCGATCGGAGAGGTCCGCTCGGCCCGCCGGCTGTTCCGGCTGGCGGACGCGGCCCAGTACCGGGCGAAGGCGGCCCGCTCCCCGAAGCCGGTGGTCGCCGGCCGCGACGGCACGGTGATCCGCCTCGCGGACGCCCCGCCGCGCTCGCCGCACGAGCGCCGTACCTTCCGGGGTGTGCGTCCGGAGGACACCGGTGAGCCCTGGAGTGAGCCCTGATCCAGGCGTGGCACGCGTGGCTTCCGGTGTGGCGGGCGTGACATTTCCGTAAGGGGTCAGCCCGCCCACCGCTAGTGACAGGTTGCGATTCAGTCCGTACGCTCCTGAATATGGATATGCACACAGTCGTGGTGGGGACGTCCGGTACCACCGCCGAAGACGTCATCGCCGTGGCCCGCGGCAACGCCCGGATCGAGCTCTCCGCCGAGGCCGTCGCCGCCCTCGCCGCGGCCCGGGGGATCGTGGACGCGCTGGCCGCCAAGCCCGAGCCCGTCTACGGGGTGTCGACCGGATTCGGCGCACTCGCCAGCCGGCACATCAGCCCCGAACTCCGCGCCCAGCTGCAGCGCAACATCGTCCGCTCGCACGCCGCGGGCATGGGCCCGCGCGTCGAGCGCGAGGTCGTCCGCGCGCTGATGTTCCTCCGGCTGAAGACGGTCTGCTCCGGCCACACCGGCGTACGCCCCGAGGTCGCCCAGACCATGGCCGATGTGCTCAACGCGGGGATCACCCCGGTCGTGCACGAGTACGGCTCCCTCGGCTGTTCCGGCGACCTCGCCCCGCTCTCCCACTGCGCGCTCACGCTGATGGGCGAGGGCGACGCCGAGGGCCCGAACGGGACCCTCAGGCCCGCCGGCGAGCTGCTCGCCGCGCACGGCATCGCCCCCGTCGAACTCCGCGAGAAGGAGGGCCTCGCCCTCCTCAACGGCACCGACGGCATGCTCGGCATGCTGGTCATGGCCCTCGCCGACCTCCAGCGCCTCTACACCTCCGCCGACATCACCGCCGCCCTCAGCCTCGAAGCGCTGCTCGGCACGGACAAGGTGCTCGCCCCCGAGCTGCACGCCATCCGCCCGCACCCGGGCCAGGGCGTCGCCGCCGCCAACATGAGCGCCGTGCTCAAGGGCTCCGGGCTCACCGGCCACTACCAGCAGGACGACGCCCCCCGCGTCCAGGACGCGTACTCGGTGCGCTGCGCCCCGCAGGTCGCCGGCGCCGGGCGGGACACCCTCGCGCACGCCCGCCTGGTCGCCGACCGCGAGCTCGCCTCGGCCGTCGACAACCCGGTCGTGCTGCCCGACGGGCGCGTGGAGTCCAACGGAAACTTCCACGGCGCGCCCGTCGCGTACGTCCTGGACTTCCTCGCCATCGTCGCCGCCGACCTCGGCTCCATCGCCGAGCGCCGCACCGACCGGCTGCTCGACAAGAACCGCTCGCACGGGCTGCCGCCGTTCCTCGCGGACGACGCCGGTGTCGACTCGGGCCTGATGATCGCTCAGTACACGCAGGCCGCCCTGGTCAGCGAGATGAAGCGGCTCGCCGTCCCGGCCTCCGCCGACTCCATCCCCTCCTCCGCGATGCAGGAGGACCATGTCTCGATGGGCTGGTCGGCCGCGCGCAAGCTGCGTACGGCCGTCGCCAACCTGAGCCGGATCATCGCCGTCGAGCTGTACGCGGCGACCCGCGCCATCGAGCTCAGGGACGGGCTGACCCCCGCGCCCGCCTCGCAGGCCGCCATCGCGGCGCTGCGCGCGGCCGGTGTCCAGGGCCCGGGTCCGGACCGTTTCCTCTCGCCCGACCTGGAGGCCGCGGACGTGTTCGTACGGGACGGAAAGCTCATCGAGGCCGTGGAGCCCGTGACGGGCCCGCTGGCCTGATCTTCCCGGTGTCCTCCGGTAGTTGGGGTGCGGTCCCGGCTACCGGAGGACCGCTCCACGCTGTCGCACCGAGTACGCCACAAAGCCCGCGCCGAGCCCCAGGAACCCGGTCCCGGCGATCAGATACGGGGTGGTGTCCACGCCTCCCGTATCGGCGAGTTTCAGCTGCTCGGAGGCGGCTTGGATGCCGGTCTGCTGTCTCTGCGCGGCTTCCCGCTCGGACGTGGCGTTCGCGGACGGAACGAACCACAGCGCACACAGCAAAGTCCCTGCGGCAGTGGCGGTCAGCAGCGGTCGACGTGCGACGGACACAGACTCGATCCCCCTTGAGGCATCCTCGAATTGGCCGGGTGCGCTGATGCTAGTGAAAGCAGCGGGTCGCGGGAAAGTCGCGGGGGCGGGGGCCCTACGCTCCGTCGTATGACCACTTCTGAGACATCACGCTTTGTACGACTGCGGGTGGAATTGGTGCTGGAGGTGGACGACTCCGGCGCGCTGACCGGCGCCGCCCTCGAGCGCATCGCGGCGGACGAGTTCATGCCGGACGAGGAGCGTTCGCACGCCCAGTCCGCGGTACGCGAGGACGACGCGGAGGCCATCGCCTATCTCGTGGACCCCTTCGACCTGGTCAGCGAGGTGCCTGGGGTGGAGCTCGCCCAGGCCTCCTGGACCAGTGAGGAGATCGACTACGACCCCGAGGCGGAGGAGTGGGACCCTGATGAGGAGGATGGGGACTACGCCGACGAGGACGAGGACGGGGCGGCCGTCGAGGGTGACGGAGAAGTCCGGCGGTCGTAGCGGCGGATGGCGCGCTTCGGGCCCCCGGCTCGCCGCGGCGGTGAACCGGGGCGCGGCGGTTTTCGTGCCGCAGTGCAACCGGCGGAGCCGTGGCTGCGTCGATGAGTGGACGTGAGTGGTGTGGCCCACATCCTTTCGGGATGTGGAACCGGATACCCCGGAATGGGTGTTGTCCAAGCAGTTGGTCAGGGGAGTCGGCGACGATGGAGAAGCGTGTGATGACGGACAGCAAGCGGCGCCGGGGATTGATAGCCGCGTCCGCAGTGCTCGGCGGCGTGCTGGTGATGTCGGCCTGCAGCGGCGACGGGGACAAGGGCGGCGCCGAAGGCTCGAAGAAGTCGCAGGCCCAGGTCGACGAGGCAGCGGCGAAGGACGCCTCGAAGGCCCGAATAGCCATCTCGCCGAAGAACGGCGCGACCAACGCGAGTATCAACAACGACGCCAAGGTCACCGTCAGTGACGGCACCCTGACCCAGGTGACCATGACGACCGCGGCCGGTGAGACCGTCAAGGGCACCCTGGCCGCCGACGGCAAGAGCTGGAAGCCGGACGGGCAGCTCGAGCGCTCCACCACGTACAAGATCTCCGCGTCGGCGAAGGACTCCAAGGGCCTGGAAGCCCACGAGAACTCTTCCTTCACCACCGTCTCGCCCGCCAACAGCTTCATCGGCAACTTCACGCCTGATGAAGGTTCGACCGTCGGCGTCGGCATGCCGGTGTCGATCAGCTTCAACAAGGCGATCACGGACAAGAAGGCCGTCCAGGCCGGGATCACCGTGACCTCCAGCAGCGGTCAGGAGGTCGTCGGCCACTGGTTCAACGGCCAGCGTCTGGACTTCCGGCCCGACCAGTACTGGCAGGAGGGTTCGACCGTCACGCTGAAGCTGAACCTGGACGGAGTCGAGGGCGCCGACGGCGTCTTCGGTGTCCAGCAGAAGACGGTCACCTTCAAGATCGGCCGCAACCAGGTCTCCACCGTCGACGCCGCCACGAAGATGATGACGATCACCCAGGACGGCAAGACGATCAAGACGATCCCGATCTCCGCCGGCTCCTCCGAGAACCCGACCTACAACGGTCAGATGGTGATCTCCGAGAAGTTCAAGGAGACCCGGATGAACGGCGCGACCGTCGGCTTCACGGACGACGACGGCAAGGGCGAGTACGACATCAAGAACGTCCCGCACGCCATGCGGCTGTCCACCTCGGGCACCTTCATCCACGGCAACTACTGGGGCGCCGACTCGATCTTCGGCAGCGCCAACACCAGCCACGGCTGCGTCGGTCTCAACGACGCCGAGGGCGCGGGCGACCCGAACCAGCCCGCCGCCTGGCTGTACGACAACTCGATCGTCGGCGACGTCGTGATCGTCAAGAACTCCAAGGACAGGACGATCCAGCCCGACAACGGCCTGAACGGCTGGAACCTGAGCTGGGCGGAGTGGAAGGCCGGCGCCGAGGCCTGAGTTCTGGGTCCTGAGTTCCGAGTCCTCGTGATGCGGAGTCCTGATTCCGAGCCCTGAGCAACGCAGAAGGCGGCCGCACCCCTCGGGGTCCGGCCGCCTTCGAATTGGCGTGCGACGGCGCGAGCTTGTCCGTACCGTCCTCGCTATGACTGGTGCTGCGCGACCCCTCCGACATCCGGGCGATCCAGTACGACACGGTGGTCACCCCCGGCCATCGGGGCCACGGTCTCGGCCGTGCGGTCAAGCGCCACATGCTGGGGACGGTGAGCGCGCTGCACCCCGGCGTACGGGAGATCGCGACCACGGTCGCCGACGACAACGGCCCGATGCTGGCCGTCAACGAGCGGCTCGGCTACCGGCGCGAGCGCCCGGTCGCCGTCTTCCAGGCGAAGCTGTAGCGGGGCTACGCGGCTTTACGTTGACCGATCCGCTGCGGCCGGGTCACTCCGGCGTGTGGCAGACCGCCTCCACGTTGTTGCCGTCCAGGTCCCTGACGAACGCGCCGTAGTAGGCCGGGTGGTACTCGGGCCACACCCGCGGCTCGTGCAGCACCTCCGCCCCCGTCTCGACGGCCGCCGCGAAGAAGGCCCGCACCCCCGCGCGGTCGGCCGCCGAGAAGGCGATGTGCGCCTCGCGCGGCTGCCCCTCCGTCGTCACCGGGCCGATCCAGAACGTCGGCATCGTCGTCCCGTAACCGATCACCTGGCCGAAGTCGAGCAGCCGCTTTCCGCCGAGCGGGGCCAGTACCCGGTCGTAGAAGGCCGCTGCGGCCGCCGGGTCGGCCACCTGTACCGCGATGTGGTCAATCATGACCCCGAGGGTGACACAGGCCACTGACAATCGGCCTTCAACAGCGCGATCCCGCCGAGCGCTTCAGCCAGTACGGCGAGTCCAGCCGGTACTCGCCCGCCCGCGGCACCGTCAGCCGCGTCCACTCGCCCTCCTGGCGCAGACACGCCCCCTTCGCCCGCAGCCACGGCGAGTAGGCGACCCGTACCGTCACCGACCCGGCCGCGGGCATCCGTACGACCAGCTCCGCGTCGCTGCCGCCCACCACCGTCGCCGGGGCGGCGGCCAGCGGAACCGCGTCCCGCACCCGGTAGACCGTCCAGCCCTCGTCCTGCCAGACCTGCTGCAGCCAGTCGGGACCGCCGGCGACGATCGCCGCCTCGTCCTCGGCCGGCCCGTCCGGCTGCCCGTGGGGCAGCACCACGAGGCCCACCGCCCTGCGGTCCAGCCACTGACGGTACGTCGCCGGGGTCAGCGACCCGTCGTAGAAGAGCCGGCCGCGCTCGACGTCGAGCTGCCGGTTCCAGCCGCGCGCCATGTTGATGTGCGGGGCGAGAAGCGCCGCCTCGCGGTGGTTGCGGGCGGGGACGACCTCGACGCGTGTACGGTCGGCGCCCAGCCGCTCCAGCGCCCGTACGACACCATCGGTGTGCGCGGCCCACGACGGCACCGAGTTGGAGACGACCAGGTCGTCCTCGGTCTTGTCGATCATCCAGTAGGTGTTCACGGCCAGCGCGATCGCGAGGACGGCCCGCAGGAGGGTACCGAGGCCGCCGCCCGCCAGGACCGCCGCGAGCAGCACGGGCGGTCCGACGAGGCCGACGAGCCGCTCGACGTTCGTGCCGATGGGCGAGGCGATGAGATACGTGAGCACGACGCCGGCCCCGTACACCCCGGCGCCGTACCGCACCACCCGCCACTCGCGCGGTGCCGCGCCGGCCAGGGCGACGGAGGCGACCAGGGGCATCCACAACTTTCCCGGCGTCATGGGCTGTTCGCCGTGAAAGGGGAACAGGAGCGTCACCGCCGCCACGACGAGGAACGGCGGCAGCACGAGCGCGGCGCCCTCGCGCCCCTGCCGGTCCAGCAGATACGCGGCCCCCGCCACCACCAGGAAGAGCCCGGCGACCGGACTGGCCATGGTCGCGAGCGCCGCGCACACGACGGCGACGACAGCCCTGCGTATGTACAGCAGAGCGAGCAGGCCGATCGCGATCCCCAGTGCGAAGGTCGTACGGCCGGAGGCGACGTTGCACCAGAGCGCCAGCGCCCCGAGCAGCGCGGGCCACACCGGCCGCCGCACCCCCCTGCGTACGAAGAGGCAGGCCAGCACCCAGGCCCCGGCCAGCCCGGCGGCCACCGACACCGCGCGGACGCCGAAGACGGCCATCAGCGGGGGAGTCAGGAGGCTGTAGTTGGCGGTGTGGGTGCCGCCGTACCAGGCGAGGTTGTACGCGGAGGCCGGGTGCCGCTCCATGAACCCGGCCCAGGCGAGCTGCGCCGCCAGGTCGCCGCCGCCGGTCGCGAGCCAGCCGGCCCACAGGACGTAGAGGGGCACGACGACGGCCGTCGCGACGAGCGGGACGCGCCACCAGGGTGGTGCGTCCCGCTCGACGGCGACGGTCATTTCGGTCTCTGCCCGCGTGCTGATCCCCACGGCGCAAACCCTAATGGCGCCGTGATCCGGCTGAGCGGGGGATCGGCGGGCCCGGCCTCACCAGGGGCGTCCGTCCTCCCGCAGCCGCGCGCCGTAGCCCGTGGGGGTGTCCCATCTCGCGGCCACAGGGCGCGAGTTGCCCTGCCGCACGCGGCGGATCGCAGGGGTGACGGGTCAGCTCTTGGGCAGTGGATAGGTCCGTGCCGCGGGCACTTCGTGGGCCGGCTCGACGGTCACCAGTCCGCCCGCGGCCTGCTTGGCGGGCTTCTGGATGAAGGACTGGTAGGTGGAGGGCTTTGCGCGGTCGGAGAAGTCGAACGACACTCCGAGAACGGTGAGCTTGGACTGCTTGCGGTGCGCCGCCGCGATGCCTTCCCGGGTGAGGTCCTTGGCCTTGCAGGCTGCCTTGAGGTCCTCACCGAGGACACTGATTGTGTTCCAGCCGCTGACGACGCCTGTGTCCAGCGGGTCGTTGGGGTACTTCGCCTTGTAGTCCTTGGCGAGCTTCTGGATCGCCGGGGCGTCGGAGCTGAACGGCGGGGCGGCGCTCACCAGGTAGAGCTGCTTCTCCAGGGCGGGGCCGACCGGGGTGGCGAGCAGTTGCGGGGCGAATCCGGGTGCGTTGCTGAGCACCGGGACCGCGAATCCCTTCGCAGCCGCGGTGCCGACCAGGGCCGCCGACTGCTTGGGACCGGCGCTGATGAGGATCGCCTTGACCCCGGCTTGCTTGAGGGCGGTGACCTGCGCGGTCAGATCCTGATCGGTGGGCTTGATCTTCTGCTCGACGATGCTCAGCCGGTGTTGCTTCGCCGCGTACTTGGATCCGGCGAGGGCGTTCTCACCGTACTCGCCCTCGAAGTAGACGTGGCCGATCTTGGCGCCGGGCTTCAGCTTCGCCTTGCGGACGAGGAAGTCGACGCCGTTGATCATGTCGATGTCATAGGTGGATCCGACCACTTGGACGTACTGGTGGCCCAGCAGGCTGGAGGCCCATCCCATCGGAAGCGTCAGCAGGTGCTTGGCTTCGATCTCCTGCTGCAACGAGGACACCACGGGAGAACCGACCACCTGGGACAGGGCGGCCACATTCGGCTCGGTCTCGGTGAACGCGGTCACGGCCTTCTGCACGTCGTAGCCGTGATCCTTGACGGTTATCCGGACGGTACGGCCGCAGATGCCGCCGGAGGCGTTGAGCTGGTCGGCGTACAGCTGCTGCGAGTTGACGATGCTCTTGCCGAGCGATGCGTACGGTCCGGTGAGGTCGGTCAGCGCGCCCAGGGTGATGGTCTTCTCCGTCACTCCGGGGCCGGTCTTGACGCCATCGCTGCCGGCAGTGTCCGTGCCGGTACCGCTTTTGGTGCTGCAGGCCGTGGCGCTCAGGGTGAGTACGACAAGGACGGCTGCGGCCGGGGCCAGGCGGGGGTGTCTCACGGTGTGTGCTCCTTCGGGGTGGCGCCTTCGACGCCCTGAGGGTCGGAGGTGGTGCGGGTGCGGAGAGGGAATCGCCGGTTGCGGCGAGCGCCGTCGCCGGTGCGGCGCGGCCGTCTGTGGGCCAGGCCGGCCAGGCCGCCCGGCGCGAAGACCAGGACGAGGACGATCGCGGCGCCGTAGAGGTAGCGCGCGGCGTCGCCGGGGGTCACGCCGGATCCGGCGGTACCGGGGGCGGTGAGCAGCGGCAGGTGGTCGGCGTATTTGGTGAGGAGATGCGGTATCAGGGTGACGAAGACGGCTCCGGCGACGGCGCCGCCGACCGATCCCAGGCCGCCGATGACGATCATCGCGAGGTAGTCGATGGAGAGCAGCAGACCGAAGTGGTCGGGGACGACGCGCTTGAACACCAGGGCCAGCAGAGCGCCGGCGGCGCCCGCGTACATCGAGGAGACGATGAACGCCGAGGCGCGGTAGCGGGAGAGGGGAACTCCCATGACGGCGGCGGCGACTTCGCTGTCGCGTACGGCCGCAAGGGCACGGCCGGGACGTCCGCGCACGAGATTGCGTGCGGCGAGCCAGGCCACCGCCACCAGTACGAGGCCGAAGTACCAGAGGCGTTCAAGTCCGCCGAAGGGGACGCCGAGCACGGCGAGCCCGTCGGGTGAGGTGTCGGAGAAGGAGAAGCCGAAGATCTCCAGCGCCGGCACGGAGCGGCCGTTGAAGCCGCCCGTGATGTCGCGGGCGTTGAGCATCATGTGGTGGCCGAGGAAGACGAGGGCGAGGGTGGCGATGCCCAGGTACATGCCGCGCAGGCGACCGGAGATGGGGCTGAACAGCCCTCCCGCGACGCCGGCGAGTACGACGGCGAGAACGAGGGCGAGCAGCGGCGGCAGCCCGAGCCCGTACAGGTGGGCGGAGCCGGTGCCGGACGGGTCCGCGGCCAGCCACACATAGCCGTACGCGCCTACGGCGAGAAAGAAGGCGTGGCCCAGGGACAGTTGTCCGGTGGTCCCGGACAGCAGGTTCAGTCCGATGGCGCCGATGACGGCGGCCATGGCGAACAGGCCTGTCTGAAGCCAGAACGAGGAGACGTAGAAGGGGAGGACGAGCAGAAGCAGCACGGCGACGGCGACAGTGCCCGCCCTGGAAGCTGCTTGGGACCGGCGTCCGGCGGCACCGCCCGAGCCGTCGGGGGAAGCGCCCGTGGTGGGGGGAGGGGAGACGTCGGGCGACAGGGTGTCAGACACGGGTCAGCTCCTTCGATCCGAAGAGACCGGTCGGGCGGACCAGGAGTACGAGCACCATCACGAGGTAGGGGGCCACGTCGGAGAATCCGGAGCCCAGGGCGCTCAACTCGCTCTGGTAGCCGGCGGCCATCGCCGCCGTCAGGCCGATCACGAGACTGCCGACGAGTGCGCCGACGGCCGAGTCCATACCGCCGAGGATGGCGGCGGGGAAGGCGCTCAGGGCGATCTGGCTGGTGGTGCGGTCCAGGCCCGCGGCGGGAAAGGCGGCGAGGAACACCGCCGCGAGAGCGGCCAGCGCTCCGGCGACGCACCATGCGATGAGCCGTACGCGGTCCAGCCGTATGCCCATCAAGGAGGCGGCCTCCGGGTCGGCGGCCGCCGACCGCATGGACAGGCCCCAGCGGGACCAGCGGAACGCCGCGAAGAACACGCTGATGACGACGATCGCCACCGCTATGCTCGCGATCCGGGAGTCGGCGACGGTGATGTCCCCGAGCTGCGTCACGTCGGCACCCCAGGGATCTCCCATGCTGAGGAAGTCGGCGCCCACCCGCCTGTTCAGTTCGGTGCTGAGCAGGACGTCGATACCGATCGTCAGGATCGTCAGCGTGTGGATTTCCGCTCCGCGCAGACCGCGGGTGGCCAGCAGTTGCACCAGCCCGGCGAGCGCCGCCGCCAGCGCGGCGCCGACGAGCACGGCCGGCAGGAAGCCGATGGTGTCGTGCAGCCGTGCCGTGACATAGCCGCCGAACAGCAGCAGGGAGCCGTGGGCGAAGTTCATGACGCCCGACGCCTTGAAGATCACGACGAAGCCCAGGGCTATCAGCGCGTACACCGAACCCAGCGCCAGTCCGTTCAGAATCGTTTCGGCCAGCTTGATCACGGTTGCGTCCCTTCGTCCTGGGTGTCCTGGGCGTCCTGGGCTGGGGTGCCGAGGTAGGCGCTGATGACCGCCGGGTCGCGCTGGACACGTTCGGGCGTCCCGTCGGCGATGAGCCGGCCGAAGTCGAGAACGGTCACGGAATCGGCGATCCGCATGATCAGGCCCATGTCGTGCTCGACGATGAGGATCGAGATGCCCAGGGCGTCGCGGACCTTGGCGATGGTTTCGGCCATGGCCACCCGCTCGGTGGGATGCATACCGGCGACGGGTTCGTCCAGCAGCAGCAGCTTGGGCTCCATGCACAACGCGCGCGCCATCTCGACGCGCTTGCGGTCGCCGTACGCGAGCGAACCCACCGGCTTGTCGAAGGCGGGGCCCAGGCCGAGGAAGTCCGCGATCTCGGCCGCGCGCTCCCGGTGGCGGCGCTGCTCCCGTACGGCTCGGGGCAGTCGCAACGCGGTCGCCGTGAATCCCGCACGGGTCAGGCTGTGGCGGCCGAGCATGAGGTTGTCGGCGACTGTTCCGTGGGTGAGCACGATGTTCTGGAAGGTGCGTGCCACTCCGAGCCGGGCGATGCGGTGCGGTGCCATGCGGGTGAGGTCCTTGCCCGCGTACCGGACGGCTCCTGCCGTGGCGCGGTACACCCCGGACACGACGTTGAAGCAGGTCGACTTCCCCGCGCCGTTGGGCCCGATGAGGGCGTGGATCGTACCGGGGGCGACGGTGAATGAGACGGCGTCGAGGGCGAGGAGGCCGGAGAAGCGGACGGTCAGCGCGTCGACCGTGAGTGCGGGCACCGGCTCTGTCTCCGCGTCCGGTTCCGGTGAAGAGGCGGGATCGCGTGTTGCGGCCGCGGCGTCGATGCTCATCCCTTCCACCTGGCCAGCTCGGTCAGTCCCGGTGCGGTCGCGGACAAAGCGGTCGCGGATGTAGCGGCGGACACCGCGCCCTGGCCCGCCGTGCCGGCTTCGAAGCTCTCGCCCAGGTACAGGCGCCGCACTTCGTCCGTGCCGGCGAGGTCGTCCGACGCCCCCTCCAGCCGCACCTGGCCGACGTCCAGCACCGAGGCACGGTCGGACAGCGCCAGGCCCATGGAGGCGTTCTGCTCCACGAGCAGGATCGACGTCCCCTGGGCGTTGATCTCGCGGATGACCGACGCGATGCGCTGAACCATGAGGGGCGCCAGTCCCAGCGAGGGCTCGTCGAGCAGCAGCAGCCGGGGGGCGGCCATGAGCGCGCGGCCCATCGCGAGCATCTGCTGCTCGCCGCCGGACAACAGCCCGGCGGCCTGCCGCCGCCGTTCGGCCAGCAGCGGGAACAGCGCGAAGACGCGGTCGCGGGCCGCCTGCCGGTCCGCGCCACTCCTGCGGCGGGCCCCCAGGAACCCGGCCCGCAGGTTGTCCTCCACCGACAGGGCGCCGAAGATCCTGCGGCCCTCGGGCACCTGCACCACTCCGGCGGCCACAGACCGCGCGGGATCGCCCGTCAGCCGTGTTTCGCCGAAGTGCACGGTGCCGCTGTCCACCGTGCCCCGATGGAGCGCGAGGGTCCCGGAGACCGCCCGCAGCAGCGTGGTCTTGCCCGCTCCGTTGGAGCCGAGGACGGCAACGATCCCGCCCTGCGGGACGCTCAGCGAAACTCCGTGCAGCGCCCGCACGGACCGTCCGTAGGTGACGTGGAGATCAGTGATCCGAAGGGATCCTGACTGCGTCGGTGGAGGGCTCACAGGGGGTCTCCTCGCAAAAGGTGCAAACGAGCGGGCCGGGCTGGGCGCTACGAGAACACGGCCCGAGCAGGGCGTCCATACAGGTACGGAGAGCCGCTGTCCGCTCCCAGCCGGGAGGCGCCCGGCTTGTGAGGGCTCACAGTCCGCAAGGCCTGCAGGGCGGAATCATCACGATTTGGCAGAGTCCTCGCCCTTGGGTAAGCGACTGCTTAGCATGGTGGCCTCCGGGAAGGGTGCCGCCGGCTTCCCCGCGCGACCCGCATGCGGCGTCGCACGCGACTTCCGCACGGCAGCCATTGCCCGGTGGAGGAACTTCACTGCTCTCAGCGCAGCTCACGACATGGCAACTCGCGTGGTGTTCTCGCACGCCCCGTCCTACCTGGAGGGTCCATGCACGCCATCTCCGTCCCCGGGAGCTTTCGCCCTCGCGGCCATGACGTATCCCTGCCCAGCGGTCCGGTGCCCGACGGCGGCGCGGATTCCTCTCCTCTCCAGCTCTTCGACCGTGCCTGCCGGCGCCTTCTGGGGCACGGCGCGGAATTCGCCGACACCGTGGTGGAGAGGATCCGCGCCGAGGTGCCGTACTACGCCGACCCGGTGCTCGCGCCGCCCGACGTGCGGCGGACCGTAGGCGTCGGTATCCGTCACGGGCTGGAAGCCGGCGTGGATCCGAGCAGAATCGTGGACGTCGAGCGGTACACCAGAGACCTCGGCATGAGACGCGCGGAACAGGGCCGCCCCCTCGACGAGGTATTGCACGCCTACCGCGTCGCCGGCTCCGAAGTCTGGAGCGGGATCATCAGCGTGGTGGAGCGGGACGGACTCGGCGACGCGCGCCAGTTGGTACACGTCGCCGAGCTGGTGTGGAAGAGCAACGACCGCGACGCCGTCATGGTCGCCGACGCCTACCGGCAGGTCGCCAAAGGCGTCGCAAGCCGGCACGGTGAACGCGTCCGTCTGATCCTCGCCGCCTTGCTGGAGACCCGTAACGAACCCGAGTTCACCCGCGACGCGGCGGCGATCCTCGATCTGCCGCTCGACGGGCGTTTCGCGGTGGCGGTGGTGGGGGCGACACCGCCGTACGGCCGCGCGCCTCAGACCACTCCGGAGGTTCGCGGCATCCGGATCCTGCGCCACGCCTGCGGACGCCGCGATGTGCTCGTCGCCCACCTTGGCGACCGCCCCCTGGACGCGCTCGCCTCCGGCCTGGACGCCGGTCCCGGGTTCCGCATCGGGATCAGCCCGGTCGTCCAGGGGCTGGAGAGTCTGGCCCGAGCGCGCGACATGGCCGGACTCGCTCTTCGCACGTGCCGGGCCGACGGTGAGATCGCCCGGCTCGACTCCCGGCTGCCCGAGGGGCTCCTGATCTCGCGGCCCGACCTGTCCGCCGAACTGGCCCACGGGGTGCTCCGGCCCATGTACGACCTTGAACCCGCCGACCGGGACACGCTGTTCGACACCGTCAGCGTCTGGATCGAGAACGGCGGCTCCGCCGTCCAGGCGGCCCGGCACATGCTCTGCCATCGCAACACCGTGCTCAATCGTCTGCGCCGCTTCGAGCAGATAACCGGCCTTGCGCTGACCCGCCCCCGCGATCTGGTGCAACTCACCCTCGCGCTGGACGCCCACCGCCTGCTCGGACCGACCGCCGCACTCGGCACCATCGACCGCAATCGCCCGCCGACTGCCTGACGACGCACGGCTCCGCCGCAGCTGATGACCGTCGGCGGTCCGCCGGCCGGCACGACTGGATGGGCATCAGCACAGTTGCCCATGCGGGGCATTGGGAGCGGACATCGGCCCGAGCACAGCGCATGGACGGGCCGGGGCGCGGGTGCTCTGGTGAGCCTCGCATCAGAGGTGACCCCGCCCGCATCCGCGCCCCGCCAGGAGACCGCCATGGCCCAACAGCACGCCTCCCTGCTTCATCATCGACCACGGCCGCATCGCCCGGGTATGTCCTTCGCCGTGGTCAACGGACTGACCTTCGGTCTCCATCTGCTGCTCGCCTGCTCCGCCGCCGACTTCATGGCCACCCGTGTCTGGGGGGAAACCACCATCGGTGTGCTGGCCCTCCTCATCCAGGGCTCCCTGCTGCTGTGGACCGCGGCGCGGTACGACCGCCGTGCGGACGAACGCGGCGCTGCGCGGGAGCAGGAGTTGGAGCACTGATGAATCCGGAGATCCTGCTCGCCGCGCCCGGCGCCCTGGACACGGACACGCGCGCCCTGGTCCTCGTGGGCTTTCTCACGTTCATCGTCCCCATCCTGTTCATCTGCGTCCTCAGCGGCCCCGAGAGAGACAGGGTCAACGACTTCTACACAGCGGGTCGCAGCGTGCCGCCCTTGCGGGGAGCGCTCGTACTGTCCGGCGTCTACCTGTCCGCGGCCACGGTGCTCGGCACCACGGGAAGCGTCGCGGTCTTCGGCTACGACGGTCTGTTCATCGCCCTGTGCACCGTGCTGTCCCTCGGCGTGCTCCTCCTGCTGGCCCGCCCCCTGCGCGAGCGGGCCGGCTACACCTTGGGTGACATATTCGCCCTGCGGGCTCCAGGACCCGCGGCAAGGATCGCGGCCGCCGTCGTGACCCTGAGCGCATGCGTCCCCTATCTGGTCGTGCAGCTCTCCGGTGCGGGAGTGACCACCACGGCGCTGCTGGGACTGTCCGGTGCGGGCGCCGAACAGAGCGCCGTCATCATGATCGGCGCACTGGTCGTCTGCGCAACGGTTTTCGGCGGCATGCGTGGCACCATCGTGATTCAGGTGATCAAAACGGTGGTGCTGCTCTGCGCGGCCCTGGCTGTGACAGCTGTACTGCTCCATCATTTTCACTGGAGCGGCGAATCCCTGATCGACGCCGCCGGACAGGGCAGCGGCCGTCCCGCCGGCTATATGCGACCCGGCCTCAGGTTCGCCGGCAGCACCGACCCCGAAAGCACACTCGACTTCGTCGGCCTGATGATCACCATCGTGCTGGGAGTGGCGTGCCTGCCACACGTGGCCATGCAACTGGGCACCGCGCCCGACGCGGCCGCCGCGCGCCGCACAGTGCGCCACACCATCAGCATCGTCGGCGCTTTCTGCCTCACCACAGCACTGATGGGCTTCGCAGCTGCCGCGTTGGTCGGCGCCCCGGCGATCATGGCCGCGGATCCGGGAGGCAACAGCACCCTGCTGCTGCTCACCGGCGAACTGGCCGGCGGCTCCTCCACCGACACGGGCGGTGCGTTTCTCGTCGTACTGGTTTCCTCCGCAGTGTTCCTCACCACGCTCGCGGTCGTGGCGAGCATCACCCTGGCGGCCGCGGCGGCGGTCGCCCACGACCTGTACACGCATGTCCTGCGCCGGGGGCGCACGACCGAAGGCCGAGAGGTGGCCGCCGCACGCTTGGCGTCCGCCGCGGTCGGAGCACTGAGCATCGGACTGGCGGTCTGGGTCCAGGGATGGAACGTCCTGTTCCTGTCTGCGCTCTCCCTGGCGGTAGCCGCCTCCTGCCTGCTTCCGGCACTGGTGTACTCCCTCTTCTGGAGTGGGTACACCCGTGCCGGTCTGCTCTGGACGCTGTACGGAGGCCTGGGCTGCGCCGTCGGACTGCAGATCTGCGGTCCGGTCTTCTCCGGCACCCCCTCGGCGCTCTTCCCGGACTGGAACCTCGACTGGTTCCCGCTCCAGACGGTCGTCCTCGTATCGATGCCCGCCGCCTTTCTGCTCGGCGCGCTGGGCAGCGTGATGGGAAAGCGGCGGGTGCCGGAGGTCGGGGAGCATGCCAGGGCATGAAGTGGCGCACGGGCCACAGCTGCCGACCCGTCACTGAGCCGCGCCGAGTTCAGCCGGCCGTCGCCGAATGCGTCTGTGCCGAATGCGTCTGTGTCGACTGCGGCTGTGTCACATCGACGAGAGTGGCCGGCAGGGCGATGTACGCGGTGACACCCACGGCCCCGTCCTGCCCTTGGGTGGGGCGCAGTTCGACCTGGGCGCCGAGCCGGGCCGCCAGTGTCCCGACGACGTAGTGGCCGAGGTAGCGGGTGGGGGCGATCAGGAAGGTTTCCCGGCCCGCGAGCCGGGCGTTGGAGCGGGCCAGCTCCTCGGCGCTCATGCCAGAACCCCGATCGACGACTGCAAGGCAGTAGTCGCCGACGTCGCGCCAGCCGTAGATCTCGACCGGGCACGAGGGAGGTGAGAAGACCAGGGCGTTCTCTATGAGTTCGGCGAGCAGATGGGAGAGCTCGGCAACGGCCCGGCCGTGGATCCGGCCGTCCTGTACGTCGGCCACAGCGACGCGCTGGTACTGCTCGACCTCGGCGATCGCCGACTGGACCACCTCGGTCGCCGTCACCAGGCCGGACCAGGTGCGCGGCGGCAGCTCCTCCCCGGCGAGCACGAGCAGCGACTCGGCATTGCGGCGCATACGGGTGGCCAGGTGGTCGAGTTCGAAGAGCTCGCCAAGCGCGTCCGGGTCGATTTCCTGGCGCTCCAGGATGGTGATCAGGCCGAGCTGGCGGGAGAGCAGCGCCTGATTGCGGCGGCCGAGGCTGGCGAGCGACTCGGAGGTGTTGCGCCGGAGCACAGCCTGCTCGGTCGCAAGGCCTATCGCAGTGTGCTCGACATTGTGCAGGGCGGTGGCGAGCCTGGTGAACTCGCGGGCGCTGTCGGGGACCGGACGGGACGGTTCAGGGACGAGTTCGTCGCCCGCCTCGGCCTCCTGGATCCGGGCAACAGCGGCGGGCAGCCCGGTACGAGCCACCGAGTCGGCCTCATCGGCGAGTGCGACGAGCGGCCGCGTGATCGAGCGGGCGGAGAGCACGGCGAGTGCGGTGGCAACCGCGAGGATCAGCACACCGAGGCCGATGAAGCCGCCCAACTGCCTGGTGGCGTCGTCCCCGATGCGGTCCGCGCGAACCCGCACGTCGGCGCCGATCTGCCGTTGCACGCCATGGAGTTGGTCGACGAGCACGGTCATCGACGACCACCAGAGGCCGGGGTTCACAGCGAGCCGGCTGCCGTCGGCTCCGCCCTCCGCCCGCTTCTCGTAGCCGGTCGCGCGCCGGGCGTCGCTGGTGGCGAAGGCGGCGGCGAGTGCGGACTGCTGGTCGGAGGTGGCGAGTTCGGCGTACTGACGCAGGAAGGCCAGCCGCTCCGCCCGTACCTCGGTGAAGTCGAGGAACTCGCTCCCCTTGAAACGCCCGGCGGCAAAGACCCCGTTGAGGGAGCCGCGCTCCAGGGCGACCGCCTCGGTGGTTCGGGCGAGGGCCTGCAGGGCGCCCATCGCGTCGGCGAGGGGGCGGTCACCCCGAGCGGGTTCCGCCGCCGCGGCGCTGATCAGGCCGTCGATCGCCTCGGTGTACGCGGCCAGGGTCGGCGCGCGCTGGGCGGCGCCGTCGTCAACCGTTCGGCGCATGTCGGCCAACGCCGCGACCGGGGAGAGCGCGTCCCGTAAGTCGTCGGCGGTATCCGCGTCCGCGCCGCCCGCCGCGAGCAGGGCGTCGAATCCGGTCCGGGCGGTATCGGTGCGGGCACGCTGAACGTCGACGTCGTCGCGGTACTCCTTGGCGCCGCCCACCAGCCCATTGGTGAGGCCACGTTCGCGCTGCAGCTCGCGCACCAGATCCTGGGCCTTGAGGACAAGCTCGACCCGGCCGGCGGTCTCGCGCGCCGCGGACCAGTCGGCCGCCCGGTCGACGACACCGAGGCCGGTCACGACCAGCAGCAGACAGGTGGGCACGGCGAGCACGATGGCCACACGGCCGCGGATCGTGCCCCAACCGGGCAGAGTGGGAAGAGCGGGCTGTCGCGACGGAGTGCGTCGTCGGTTGCGGATCACGTCCGACGACGATACGAACCGGCGTGCCCGGCGCGGTTTCCCGGCGGTAAGGGGATGGTTGCTCCCGGCTCACAGGAAGCCCGGCCGCGCCGCGCGCCATCCGCCACCTTCCCGTAACTCGGCACCGGGTGCCGTGAGTTGTGGGCGCGACGCCGGTCTGTACCCGTCATGTCGTACGCATGTATCGCGCCCCCCCGAGTGACGCGTCGGCTGCGAGCTGAACCCTGGAGCCCTTCTCGGACACCGCCGCCGCATCACGCGATTTCGCCGGGGGCGGAACCCGCCTCCCTCCCAGCCGGGCGGCTCTTACGCTCAAGAGGTGAGCACCCAAGCGCCGAACCAAGCCCGCGTCATTCCCCTGCGCCCGGTCGCACCGGCGCCCGCCCCCGCGGCCAAGGAGCCCCTCTGGCGCCACATCGTTGGTCACGTCCTGCGCCGCGAGCGTCTCGCCCAGGAACGTACGCTCAAGGATGTCGCCGACGCCGCCCGGATCTCGATGCCCTATCTCTCCGAGCTCGAGCGCGGCCGCAAGGAGGCCTCGTCCGAAGTCCTCGCGGCCGCCGCGCGTGCACTGGGTCTCGGGCTGGCCGACCTGCTCGCCCTGGCACATGGTGAGCTCGCCCGCCCGGTCCGGGCGAGGCGGGCCAACGCCGACATCGCCCCCACCGCCGCCGATGGCGCGGTGACGTCGGTCGCGGCGCTGAGCAACCGGCACACCGGGGCGCGGATGCCCTCGCGGCAGGGCCAAGTGAGCCTCGCCGCCTGACCCTGACGGGCGGCCGTACGCTCGCCGGAGCGACGGCCGCCCCGCACGTCAGGCGGCAACCGCGAGCCGCCGGCTCAGAACCTCGTCGGCGAGCCCGTACGCCACCGCCTCCTGCGCGGTGAAGATCTTGTCCCGGTCCATGTCCGCGCGCAGCGTCGCGACGTCGTGGTGCGTGTGCCGGGACAGCACCTCCTCGACCTGGGAGCGGATCCGCAGCATCTCCTTGGCCTGGAGGCTGAGATCCGAGACCGTCCCCTGCCGGCCGCCGCTCGCCGGCTGCCCCAACAGCACCCGGGCGTGCTCGAGTACGAACCGCCGCCCGGGGGCTCCGCCGGCCAGGAGCACCGCCGCGGTCGAGGCCGCCTGCCCGACGCAGAACGTCGAGATCGGGGCGCGGATGAAGGTCATCGTGTCGTAGATCGCCATGAGTGAAGTGAAGGAGCCGCCGGGCGAGTTGATGTAGATCGCGATCTCGCTGTCCGGGCTCGACGACTCGAGGTGGAGCAGCTGCGCGATGACGACGTTCGCCACGCCGTCGTCGATCTCGGTACCGAGGAAGATGATCCGCTCGGACAGCAGCCGGCTGAAGACGTCGTACGACCGCTCGCCCTGCGGCGTGCGCTCGACGACGTTCGGGATCGTGTACTGGCCCATGTCAGAGTCCCACCCGTCGACGCGAACCGGCCGGCCGTACGCTGTCGAGCGACTCGACGACGTGATCGACCATGCCGTACTCCTTCGCCTGCTCGGCCGTGAACCACCGGTCGCGGTCGCCGTCGCGGGAGATCGTCTCCTCGCTCTGGCCGGTGTGCTTCGCGGTGATGCGCTCGATGGCCTTCTTCGTGAACTCCAGGTTCTCGGCCTGGATCGCGATATCGGCGGCGGTCCCGCCGATGCCGGCCGACGGCTGGTGCATCATGATCCGCGCGTTCGGCAGCGCATGGCGTTTCCCCTCCGTCCCGACGGCGAGGAGGAACTGCCCCATGCTCGCGGCGAACCCCATGGCGAGGGTGGAGACGTCGTTCGGGATCAGCCGCATCGTGTCGTAGATCGCCAGCCCGGCCGTCACCGAGCCGCCCGGACTGTTGATGTAGAGGCTGATGTCGGTCTTCGGGTCCTCCGCCGACAGGAGGAGCATCTGCGCACACACCCGGTTCGCGGAGACCTCGTCCACCTGGGTGCCGAGGAAGACGATCCGCTGCGTGAGGAGTTGGGCGGCGAGGTGGTCGTCGAACCGCGACGGGGGTGTGTCGCCGGTGTCGGCTCGTGGATTCAGGCCTGGGTCCCAGCCGGTGATGAGTGGCGACATCGGTCCTCCTCGTCGTGGCGCGGCGGTGGTCGCCGCGGTCTCTCCACTGTCGGCGGGCTTGCGTTGCCACGTCAGGATTCTTGGCCCGCAGCAGATTCGCTGACGGCAGAGGAGCCCTCCAGCGCCGCGCGGAAGAACGCGGTCGTGATCCCCCGGAACCCGGTGTGCCCAGTGCGGCCCGCATGGCGCAGGCACCAGATCTCCGGGCCCGCTTTGTCGTCCGCCGGCCCGGAAGCCTCTCCGCACGAGGTGCACTCGGCCTCGAAGATCGGGCCGCTCCCTGAGAGATCGATGCTCAGTGTCCAGTCGGCGGACCGCATCACCCGAGCCATCAAGACCCCTCCTGCTGCCGCACACTGTGGTCACCGCCCGCGCCGGCAACCGTCAGAACGGCCCACACCGCCTTGCCGGGCCCCGTCCGGTCGCTCACGTCCCACCGGTCTGCCACGGCGGCCACGAGGCTCAACCCCCTTCCGCTGACGGCCTCCGCATCGAGCGACCGCATAACCGGCCGCTCGTCCGCCGTGTCGTGGACCTCGATCCGCACGCCGTCACTGACGGGCCGACAGCGCGTCTCGATCTCCCGCCCAGGGGATACGCGCGCATGACGGACGGCGTTCGTCAGCAGCTCGGAGAGCACCAGGAGGGCTGCATCCTCGATCTGCGGCAGTCCCCATTCGGCCAACGTCTTGCGTAACTCAGCGCGCGCCAATGGGACGGAACGGGGATGGCGTGCCCAACGCCGAATCACTTCACGGTCGTTCGCTCCCGCGCTGCTGTCCATGTCGCCTACCCCGGGTCCCTTTGTCGTGAATTGGCCCGGTATTCATGCTGGCGACGCGCAAGACCCGCAGCTTTCACACCTGGGTGAAAGCCGGAGGCGCGTCAGAGGGTCTACAGCCCCACCCAGGCTGCAAGGTGATCGAGAGTGTCGGGCGTACGGCGCGAGACGTGGACGAGGCCGCGGATCGTCTCCCGTGCCCCTGAGTGATAGCGGGTTTGCTGCGGAGCCAATCGCCGTGCCCTGACGATGGACTTCAGGGCCGCCTCCGTGCGCCCGGCCTCCATCTGGGCCCGCGCCTGATCGACGTGGAAGTGGGCTGCGCGGGAGACAGCCCAGTCGTCCGGGATCTCGAGCTCTGCCGCGTACCGCAGAGCTTTTCCGTACTGCCGCATCTCGACATGCGCCGACACCGCGTGCACCGCGACATTGGTCGGCCCGAAGGACAGCCAATGGACGTCCTTGGCTTCACCCACCTGATCGGCATAGCTGCCGGCCTCGGCCAGATGGGTCGCAACGGCATGCTCGTCGCTGGCGCGTGCGGCGATGATCGAGGCGCCGAGGTGGAGTTGTCCGGTGACCGCATGGCGTTCGTGGGTCGGCGGAGCCTGTTCCAGGATTCCGTGCCCGGAGGAGATCAGCCGCCGGCCGATCGAGTACTCACCCTCACGGAAGTAGACGAGTGCGCGCATGTACTGGCGCACCGCGCCCAGCAGGGGATCGGAGGCCCGCGCCGCCGCCCAGTCCATCCGGTCCAGCGCCACTGTCGACAGGTCGTAGTACCCGAGCTTCACCGACACGTCGTGCGCGGTGCGGTACGTGCTCGCCAGCGTGGCCCACAGCTGGGAGGACGGCGTTCGATGCGCAGCCGTCGTGATCTCTGCGATCGCAGCGGGGAGTTCGAGGGCAGCGTCGTACAGCTTCGTCGCACGGATCTGTGCGCAAAGGTGATCAGCGGAGGTCCGTAGCTGATCGGCAGGACGCGGTGTGATCTCCGGGTCGGCCCCGAGATCGTAGAGGTCGAGCGCTTCGCGGATCGGCCGGATCAGCTCGGCCAGCCGGTCCTGCTGGAGCTCGGTCACATACGGCTGCCCGGTCAGCGCCGTGACGTCGATGCACAGCGCCTTGGCGACAGCGGCCACGAGGTCGGGGCTGGCCGGTTTGTGCCCCGACTCCACCTGAGTCAGCAGGCTGTACGAGTACGGGATCCGCTGGGCCAGCCCGCGCTGAGTGAGCCCGGTTCGCTTGCGGTGGTGCGCGATCCGGGTTCCGGTGTGTTCCTCGTCGGGGAAGGGCATGAGGGCTCCATTCCGGGACTTGCTCACCGGGAACGCTACCCGTCGGGCGGATACGGAGAACGGTGAACGATGATCTGCCACCCCATCAAGCTCAGTTGCAGCCGAAGGCCGACTCGGGATGAACTGCGCCCATGACGGCGAAGACGGCGAACCAGGTCCTTTACCTGCTGGGCAGCGCGGCGCCGCCTGTGCTCAACGTCGCGGGCGTGATCGAGCAGGCGAAGGCGGCGGGTTGGGACGTATGCCTCGGCCTGACGCCGACGGCCGCGCGCTGGCTGGACGACCAACTGCCCGCTCTGGAGAGGCTCACCGGGCACCCCGTACGCTGCCAGTACAAGCTGCCCAGGGAGCCGGACGTCTGGCCACCCGCTGACGTTGCCGTGATCGCTCCTGCGACGTTCAACACGATCAACCAGTGGGCGCTGGGGATCACGGACAAGTTCATCGTCGGCTTCGCTGCCGAGGCCATCGGCAAGGGCATCCCGCTGATCACGATGCCTTGCGTGAACGTCGCCTACGTCCAGCACGTCCAGTTCGAGCGCAGCGTCGACACTCTTCGTTCGATGGGCGTCACGGTGCTCTACGGCGGAGGCGGTTTCGTACCGAACGAGCCGGGGCAAGGGCGGCCGAATGAGTACCCCTGGCACTTGGCACTGGACACTGCCTCGTCAGTTCTCTCGCCGTGACACATGGAGCAGGAACCAGCCGAGGACCGAGACCGCCCAGCGCAGCCCTCCGGCGCTGCCACGTCCGACGACACGTTGACAATGGAGCCCCATGGGAGACAACACGTTGCTCGTGGCCACGCTGACGGGAGCCACGGCGATACTTGCCAGCTGGGTGACCAGCAAGGGAAGCGCACGAGCCGCACAGGTTCAGGCCGATGCCGCGCGAGCGACGCAGCAGTCGGAGCGGACTCGTGCCTCACGGCGGACGGCCTACGCGGACGTCATTCACAGCTTTCATGCGATCGGCGAGGGATTCCGCGACATCATGCCGGCCGTGGCTGTCGCGGACGCCGCAGAACGAACCGCAGCCCTGAGAGCCCTCCAGGAGCGCCAGGCCCAGCAGCACGCGGCGATGATGCGGGCTGCCCATGTGGCCCACCTTGAAGGGCCGGATGAAGTTGCCCGGGCCGCGCGCAGGATGGAGGACGCATCGACTCGGGTGTACTTGGCGATCGGCGCGATGGCTGACGAGGCCGCGATCTACAGTCCCGAATTCGACGAGGGATACAGGGAGTTCTGGCAGGCGCTGGATGATTTTGTCGCCGTCGCCAGGGAAGCTCTTGGGGCTGTGCAGCCGGATGTGTCGCAAGAGTAGTTGCAGGGTCAGACATCTAAGTGGTCGGCTCCGGAAGTCCTTCGGGGGTTGACACCGGAGCCGGTCGTGGGCGCCGCCGCTCAGGTGTCGAGGTGATGAGGATCGGTGATTTGGGTCCGGTTCGTTTCGAGTGATGCTCGCGATCAAGTGGTGAGGGCGTAGTTCCGCTGGGCGGGGGTGGTGTAGGGGCGGCCGTGCTCGCGGGCGGCGTGGAAGCACCAGGCCCTGCCCCTGACCTGCGGATCCTGTTGTTCCGTCAGCTCCTGTGCGGAGCCAGTCGATCATGATTGAATGCTGCGCGTCGCGGTGCTCGGGGTGCTGATGCCGCGCGCGCCCGCTCTCTCTTCGTGATGTGACGCGGGTCATATCGGACCCATGTCACGAACGGAAGGGCAGCTTGCGTCTGGTGGTCGTCCGCACAGCGGGAACGACCGACACGAAAGAGACGGCAGAGCGATGAACACGACAGCAACGCAACAGCACGAGGTCCTGGTCCTGGGAGCCGGCTACGCCGGGCTCTCCGCCGCGATCCAGCTCGCGGCCCGCACCAGGAAGCGTGGGAACCTGCGAGTGACGCTGGTCAACCCCTACGTCAACTTCACCGAGCGGCTCCGACTGCACATGACCGCCACCGGCCAGGAGACGGCCGAGATGAACATCCCGGAGCTGCTGGACGGCACCGGCGCCGCCTTCGTCCGCGGCTGGGTCACAGCCGTGGACGCCGAGGCGAAGACCGTCCGGATCGACGACGACCGGGTCCTGCGCTACGACACCCTGGTCTACGGCCTGGGCAGCATCGCGGAAACCGTCGCCGTCCCCGGCGTGGACGACCACGCGTACACCCTCAACAGCCCGGAGGACGCCGCCCTTTTCGCCGACCGGCTGACCCGGCTCGACGGCGGGACCGTCGTGGTCGGCGGCGGCGGCCTCACCGGCGTCGAGGCCGCCGCGGAGATCGCCGAGCGGCACCCGGAGCTCCAGGTGGTGCTGCTGGGCCGGCAGGAGCCGGGCGCGAGCCTGCACCCGAAGGCCAAAGCCCACCTGGACGCGGCGCTCGCCCGGCTCGGCGTGCGGGTGCGCAGCGGCGTCGAGGTGGCCAAGGTACTGCCGGACAGCGTCGAGCTCTCGGACGGCTCCGGCGTCCCGGCGGCCGCGGTGCTGTGGACCAGCGGCACCCGCGTCTCGCCGCTGGCTGCCACCGCGGGCCTGACCGTCGACGAGCGCGGCCGTGTGGTCACCGACAGTGCGCTGCGCTCGGTCTCCCACCCGGATGTCTACGCCGTGGGCGACGCGGCGGCGATCCGTCAGGGCTACGGCGTGATGCACGGGACCTGCCAGGGCGGCATGCCCACCGGCGTGCACGCGGCCCTCTCGATCCTGCGGGTGCTGGCCGGCAAGGAGCCCAAGCCCTTCCGCTTCGGCTACTACCACACACCCGTCAGCCTGGGCCGGAACGACGCCGTCGTGCAGTTCACCCACCCCGACGACAGCCCGCGCCGGCTCATGCTGACCGGCAAGCGGGCCGCGAAGTACAAGGAGACGGTCACCGCCGCGCCGTGGCCGACCTTCGCCCGCATGAAGAAGATGCCCGCCTCGGGCGCGTTCTGGCCGCACGGCGGCCGCTACACCCGGATCCGGAGCGCCAAGTGACCCAGCCACAGCAGGCCGGCCCCGACCAGCTCGCCTTCCAGCAGTACCGCACCCTGCTCTTCTCCGTCGCCTACCGCCTCCTCGGCACCGCCGCCGACGCCGAGGACGTGGTCCAGGACGCCTGGCTCAAGTGGTCGGCGGCCGACCGTTCCCAGGTCGCCGACCCCAAGGCCTATCTGACCCGGATCGTCTCCAACCTGGCGATGGAACGGCTTCGTTCGACCCGCCACCAGCGCGAGACCTACGTCGGACCGTGGCTCCCCGAGCCGATCCTCACCAGCCCGGACACCGCCGACGGCGTCGCCACGGCGGACTCGGTCTCCATGGCCCTGCTGGTCGTCCTGGAGACGCTGAGCCCCCTGGAGCGCGCGGTCTTCGTGCTGAAGGAGGTCTTCGCCTTCAGCTACGCGGAGATCGCGGAGGCGGTGGAACGCTCGGAGACAGCAGTCCGGCAGGCCGCGCACCGCGCCCGCGAGCACGTCCAGGCCCGCCGGCCCCGTTTCACCGCGGACCGCGCCCGCCAACGCGACGTCACCGAGCGCTTTTTCGCGGCGGCGACGGGCGGCGACATCAACACCCTCATGGAGCTGCTCTCCCCGGACGTGACGCTGTGGACCGATGGCGGCGGCAAGGTCCGCCAGGCCCTCAAGCCGGTCGTCGGCCTGGAGACCGTGGCCCGTTGGTTCGCCGCGCTCGGCACCGTGACCTACCAGGGCATCGAGCCCGGGCAGATGCGGGCAGAACTCACCTGGATCAACGCCGGCCCGGGCGTGGTCTTCCGCGGCCCGGGCCGCGTGGTCGCCACGCTGACTTTCGACTTCGACCCGGAAGGCCGCATCTCGACCATCCACAACGTGGCCAACCCGGACAAGCTCCACGCCGTCGCCGACGGCACTCGGCACGAACTCTTCTGAGTTGCCCGATCATTGTCGACGCCCTCCGGAATCCCCGTGAGCGCCCGGGTGGCGCGGATGCGCGGCACCGGTCGGATCATCGTGACCCAACCGGCCTTCCCCCAGGGTGTGTTGAGGTAATCCTGACGACTACTGTGGGGGTGTGTGGATGTCGATGTCGGTGATGAGGCTCCCGCCGTCCGCGTCGAGGATTCCGCACAGGCGGTTGACCGGCGTGTACAGGGGCCTGGCGTCGGATTCGATGCCGTCTTCGTCTTCGAAGTCGAAGAGCCGGTCGAACGGCACGGTGACGAACGGCCACACGGCCGGGTCGGCGTCGGCGGAGTCAGGGTGGTACTGCCACTGGGTGCCGCAGGTGCGGTTGTGGACCTCGCCGACATACCAGGCGGCCGTCTGGAGGAAGTCGCTGCCGCGTTCCTCCCATGCCTGGTCGCTGCTGGTGCAGCGGGAGCGAACGAGGGCCTCCAGGCGCTCAAGGGAGCCGGGGGTGAAGTCCCAGTCCCCGTCGTGCCGCTGGGCCCATGCGGGGAACTCTTGCTGCTGGATCTGACGCCAGGCGTCCAGGACGGGGTTGCTGGAGCGTACGCGGTCCAGCTCGGCCAGTTCCTGGTACTCGTCGTCGGTCATCTCCATACCGGCCGACCCTACCCGGCACCTCTGACAGTGCGGCAGCGGCCCGTACGTCGCGCCCCAATTGGGTTGCATTCACAGAGAGTTCAGGTACTAGGCTGCCTCGTTGGCGGTGTCATGTCACGGGGGCTCACACCGCTCTCACCTGTCCCCAGGCCCCCGCAGGTAAGGGACAAAGCACTTGAAAACCATACGTTCACGCGTGAGGGCACGCCTGGCATCGGCTGTCGCGGTCGCCGCCGCGGCAACCCTCGCGTTCACCGGCCTTCCGGGCCTGACCTCCAGCGCGGATGCCGCACCGAAGCCGCCGAACCCGGGCATGCTCTGCCGCGACTACTTCGATCTCGCGGAAGATCTCGTTGCCATCGTGGAGATGCCCGACGGGGATGCGTCGCGGGCGAAGTCCCAGTGGGACACCTACGAGTACGAGAACCCGGGCAAGAAGTGGGACGGTCTTCAGGGGCCGTCCGAGGCGGACTACAAGCGCCTGGAGCTGGAGACCAAGGAGCCTCCGAAGTCCCGGCCGGTCGACCGGGTCTGGTGGAAGTGGATCCGGGCCAGCAAGAAGAACCCGAACGCGTTCGGGGACTTCACCTACTGGCGCGACATCATCCTGATCAAGAACGCCGGGAACGACCCGCGCGGCAAGGCGTTCGAGAAGAAGATCATCAAGGAACACGGGCTCGTCGGCGACGACTGGATCTGCCAGAAGGAGTTCGACTTCACCGACCCCGACACCGGCAAGACCCACCGGCGCCAGGCGGACGTCTGGAACAAGAGCACCGGACAGCAGCTGGAGATCAAGTCCAACGGGCACCCGGACCCCAAGCAGAAGCCCGGCGACATCGCCTGGTCCAAGCAGAAGGAAAGCCCGGTCAAGTCCCTGAAGTACGTCTTCGCCGAGCCGCAGGAGAAGTCCGCCAAGGACCACCTGAACGAGCTGAAGAAGAACGCCCCGGGCAAGGTCACCGAGTACAACTACCGCTCCCGCAAGGCCGAGCTGGCCCCGGGCGGCGGCGTGCGGGACAAGTCGACCACCATGCAGCCCCCCGGATCCAAGGGGGTGACCGGCGGCGGCGCGCAGGACCTGATCCGCGAGTCGCGCCCGAACCCGAAGGACATGAAGGAGTTCCTGGACCGCAAGAACGCGGCCGACCCCAACCGGCTCCAGCCCAAGGGGCCCGGCGGGGTGGACTTCACCACCCTGGAGCTGCGGTACATCGGCAAGCCGGTCAAGGGCAAAGGCGTCGACTACAGCTTCTCCGCCAAGGAAGTCCCCGAGGACACCGCCGGCTGGGGAGGCAAGGAAAAGGCGCAGCTCATCAACGACGCGTTCTTCACCTGGCTCGCCCTGACCCCGGAGAAGTTCTGGGTCAACCTCAACCCGGACCAGCCCGACAAGATCATGGACAGCGCGTTCGGGAAGACCGACGCCGGACGGATCCTGCTGGAAGCCGACCTGGAGCTGAAGAGGGACTTCGCCGATGCGATGAACCCGAAGAAGCGCCCGGAGGCCGACCAGTACTGGAAGTCGCTGCCCCGCAACGCTGAGGGCATTCCCTGCTGGTTCCAGGTCCGCAACTGGATCGAGCCGGACACCGCGGTCGTCCGCGAGGAGAACGGCGGCATCCACATCCTGGACACGCCGCTGAAGGTCAAGGCCCAGTACCTGAAGATCGACAACATGCCGGGCGACCCGTACCTGTGCGAGTTCAACGAGGCCGAGAAGAAGGCCACCGAAGACCGCATGAACCGGCTGATCATGCCCGAGGTCGAGAGGCGCGTGAACAACGACCCGCGCTACGCCGAACTGCGCCGCGTCTACACGGCCCGGGTAGCGGCGGAGTTCATCCGCCAGCAGGACGCCAAGACCCCCACCGACTACCACAAGGTCATCAACAGCAACGACGTCTCCTCGTGGCCGCTGCGCGGCGAGAACAAGGACTGGACGCGGGAGAGCGTGTACCAGGCGTACCTGAAGTCGCTGCGTGAGGGCGAACAGCAGTGGGAGCACGACGCCGGCGGCGGCCCCTACACCATCAGCGTGGGCGGAGTGGACTTCTCCAAGCAGCCCAAGCGGAACATGACCAAGCCCCGCTTCGACACCGAGCACCGCTACCTCCCTCGCGAGACGAAGTCATCGGTGCGCACGCTGACGGACAACGCCAAGGACGGCGAGAAGAACCTTCTGCTCCTGGGCGGCAACACCGTCGCCTCCGACCTCTCCGGCGGCGGCGACACCCCGGACCCGACGCCGACTCCCACGCCGACGCCGACCAAGCCGGGTGAGCCGACGGACAAGCCCACCGACCCCACCACGCCCCCGGCTACCGGCGGCAGCAGCGGCGGCACGGGCGGGAAGGACCCGCATGGCGACCTCGCCGACACCGGCTCCAGCACGCCGGTCGGAATGATCGCCGGACTCGCCGCAGCCCTCGCGGCCATCGGCGGCGGCCTGGTGTGGTGGAAGCGCCGCCGCACCGCCGACCAGGAGTAGTCGGACCACAGCGCTTTCATAGCGGCTTCGGCCCCGCACCCTACGACTACGACTGGGTGCGGGGCCGAAGCCGTCTATCAGTTCACTCCGCCAGTGCGGGACGGGCCACCGGCATGTTGCTGTACGACAGGTAATGGGCGTCCCATGTCTTCCCAGGTCAACGTGCGGTCTGCTGCGGGGGGATTGCTCGATCAGGGACGCAGGTGGGTCAGCAGTTCGTCTGCGGCAGGGTAGGGACGTTCCTGGGGCAGCAGGCGGGCCGCCGAGTCGAGGTTGCCACTGCGTACGAGCGTGTGGATCTCGTGGGCGAGTGGGGTCATGTCGCGGATGGTGACTGTCCATTCGTCGGCGTAGCGTCGTGCGGCCTCGCCAGAGAGGCCGAGTTGAAGGGAGCGGTGCGGCAGGGGTTGCAGGTGCAGGTCCCGCTCGGGGTCCCACTGGATACGAGTGGGCACGCTCTTCAGCTGACGCTGCCAGGTGGCGCGGTCGGGGTGTACCCCGCGGACGTAGCTCGACAGGCACGCGTTGCGCAGCGCCCACTCGAAGCCGTCGCGGGCGATCTCAACGGCGAGGACGGTCTCCTGACCGGCCTTAGTGGCCCAGCCACAGCGGTACATCATCCACAGGAATGACGGTTTGATCCACGTCATCCGGTCCCGCTTCCACATGGCGGGAAAGCGGCCCTCGCGGACGGCGGGCAGGCCGATGTCCGGGGAGTACGCCTGATAGACGGTGATCGTGGATGCTGCGTAGACCGCCCGGATCCGGCGTTGCGGTTCTTCCATGACGTACAGCGTGGAGCTGACCGGTCCGGGCAGCCACCGATTTTCGACCGCCCTTTGCCCCCCGCGGAGGCCTGGCCGCAGCACTGTGCCAGTTGCCAGTACCACGGCCGTCCTCTTCAAGCACCAGGACTCGTGCCACCGGCTACTTGTCCGTTGCCTCCTGAGCCGGCGTGAGACCCGTCGGGCAAGACGCCCCCAGTTCGTCTCGAACGGGTCACCTGGCTTGACCCCCGTCCCGCCGATCCCCCAGTACCCCGCGTCACGGGCCTCGCCAGATGTTGTCGAAGGCCGCATCTTCGATGCTTCGCCGTTGCCGTACGGCCTCCAGTTCCATCACTGCGTCGTTGACGGTGGCCAGTACGGTCACGACGGTGTCGTCGGAGAGCTGCAGGGAGTCGTCGGTCGGCTCACGGATTCCCAGGGCTGCCCCGAGGGCGGCGAGGACGGGCTCGCCCGACGTCCAGCGGGCGGCTGCCTGGCGACGGGCCGGTGAGTCGACCAGTGCCGTTCCGTCGGTCCGGAGAGGTATCCAGCGATGGCGTTGCCGAGTGACCTGTCCTTCCGCCTCCAGGTCGGCGAGATAGGTCGAGGACAGGCCACGGCCTCGGCGCCACAGCCACTCCTCGACGGACTCGTACGGCGCCTGCCGGCTGAGCGACGACGCTGCATCGTGCAACAGGCGATCAGCTACTGCCGACGGCGGGCCGGGCACGATGCGGTCGCCGTCCAGTGTGAGGGCCTCGGCGTCGACGAGGTCGACCAGTTCGGCTCCCGCGAGGGCGAGTGACAGGTCGCCCTGCTCGACGGGACGGCCGGACGCGACGTCCATGGTGACGATCAACAGGTCACGCGGTGTGGTCATGACGGCTCCCTCTCGGAGGCATGGGTGGCGATCGTGGCCGCCAGGAGGCCGGCACCCCCAATAGCGGCTCCGCATCCGGCACTTCGGTGACGTCAGCCTTATGCCTTGGCCACGCCGATCGGGCACGAAACGCCCGTCCCGCCGATCCCGCAGTACCCCGCCGGGTTCTTGTCCAAGTACTGCTGGTGATATCCCTCGGCAGGCCAGAACGTCCGGCCCTCCGCCGGCAGCAGTTCCGTCGTGATCGTGCCGTACCCCGAGCCCGTCAGGACCTTCTGGTACGCCTCCCGTGACGCCTCCGCGGCCGTTGCCTGGGCCTCCGAGTGGGTGTAGATCGCCGAGCGGTACTGCGTGCCCACGTCATTGCCCTGGCGGAAGCCCTGCGTCGGGTTGTGGGACTCCCAGAACAGCTTCAGCAGTGACTCGTACGAGACGATCTTCGGGTCGAAGACGACGCGCACCGCCTCCGTGTGGCCCGTCAGGCCCGAGCAGACCTCTTCGTATGCGGGGTTCGGGGTGTGGCCGCCCTGGTAGCCGACCAGGGTTGTCCAGACGCCTTCCGTCTGCCAGAACTTGCGCTCCGCGCCCCAGAAACAGCCCAGGCCGAAGTCCGCGATCTCCATACCCTCCGGGTACGGGCCCAGCAGCGGGTTGCCCAGCACCGTGTGGCGGTCGGGGACGGTGAGTTCGGGCACGGGGCGGCCGCGCAGGGCCTGGTCGGGGGCGGGGAGCTCGGGGGTGCGGCGGGACAGGAACATGCGGGGCTCCTCGGGGTGTCGGGTCCGTACAAGGGAACGTACGGACCCCGCCGGGCATTCCTCAGCCTGCCCTCGCGGACCGCCGAGGTGCGCAGCTCCCAGTCCTTGTCGGTGGCCGGGCTGCGACCTGCGGAGTCAGCGCAGGAGCGTCGCCGGGGTCCCGCCGTTCGCCTCGTACCCCGCCACCGCCAGGTTCCGGTGCACCGTGTACGTCGCCGCCGGGTCCCCGCTGTGCGTCCACGGCAGCGCGCCGATGTGGCCGTCCACCCGCACCAGCTGGTTCATCGCCTCGGCCCACCGCTCCGACCGTACGAGGAAGAGGATCAGCAGATGCCGTACGTGCGCGAGCATCGGGTCGTCGGCGCGGGCGGAGTGCACCGCGAACAGCGCGCCCTCCATCGCCTTGGTGACCACCGCGCTCTGGTAGAAGCCCTGCACCAGAATGACGTCCGGGATGTGCTCGTACACCGCGAACAGCGGCAGCGCGGCGAGCAGTGAGCCGTGCGGAGCGCGCGCCGCGGCCGTCGTCGCGAAGTGGTCGGCCTCCTCGCGCGAGCCGTGCCACTTCTCGCACAGGTAGTGCAGCGCGGCCAGATGCGCGCCCATGTGCTCCGGCGCCCGGTCGATCACCTTCGCCCACACCTGGTCGAACTGCTCGTTGGAGTAGCCGAGTCCACGCGCGACGGCGAGTTCCACGATGTACGGGATCGGGTCTCCGGGCGACAGCAGTGCCGCCTCGCCGCAGACGGTACGGGCCTCCTCCAGGATGATCCGGAAGTCGTCCGTCCCCGCCGACGACGACCGCCACGCCTGCTGCACCAGGAACTCGGCGTGCACCTGCGCGGCGCCCGCGTCCTTCGAGGACTCCGAGCGCCAGTCGCGCAGCCACGCGCCACCGGCACCCGGCTTCTGCTGGAGCTCCAGCGAGGCGGCCCCGGCGAAGGCCTGGACGCGCTGCCAGCGCACCTCGCCCTCCTTCGGCGTCCCGGCCAGCAGCTGGGCGGCGGCCCGCCAGTCCTGGGTGTGCTGGACGACATCGAGTACGTCGAGGAGGTCCTGGTCCGGTCCCGGCAGCCGGATGTCCAGCTCTTCCTGCCGTACGAATCCGTACGTGTCCGGGTCGGCGGCGTCGGGCGAGCCGGGGGCGACCTGGCGTATGCCGGAGCGGTGCCGCATCACGTAAGGACCGATGATCATGGCCAGCAGGCCCATCGCGAACAGGAACCAGAGAATCTCCATGGCCCCATTGTCCCGGACGGCGACCGGGGCGGGCCACGCCCGGGGCCGTACCGGGACTACGCTCGGGCCTCATGAGTGACCAGGACAGTTTCCACAACTTCGAGACCCGCGCCATCCACGCGGGCAACACCGCGGATCCGCTGACCGGCGCGGTCGTCCCGCCGATCTACCAGGTGTCCACCTATAAGCAGGACGGGGTGGGCGGCCTGCGCGGCGGCTACGAGTACAGCCGCAGCGCCAACCCCACGCGCACCGCGCTGGAGGAGAACCTGGCGGCCCTGGAGGGCGGCCGGCGCGGGCTCGCCTTCGCGTCCGGACTCGCGGCGGAGGACTGCCTGCTGCGTACGCTGCTGGCGCCGGGCGACCATGTGGTGATCCCGAACGACGCGTACGGCGGCACCTTCCGGCTCTTCGCGAAGGTCGTCTCGCGCTGGGGCGTGGAGTGGTCGGTGGCCGACACCTCCGACCCGGCGGCGGTGCGCGCCGCGGTCACCCCGAAGACGAAGGTGATCTGGGTCGAGACCCCCTCCAACCCGCTGCTCGGCATCACGGACATCGCGGCCGTGGCGGCCGTCGCCCGGGGCGCGGGCGCGAAGCTCGTCGTCGACAACACCTTCGCCAGCCCCTATCTGCAGCAGCCGATCGCGCTGGGCGCGGACATCGTCGTGCACTCCCTCACCAAGTACATGGGCGGGCACTCGGACGTCGTCGGCGGTGCGCTGATCGCGGCGGACGAGACGGTGGGCGAGGAACTGGCGTACCACCAGAACGCGATGGGCGCGGTGGCCGGGCCTTTCGACGCGTGGCTGGTGCTGCGCGGCATCAAGACGCTGCCCGTGCGCATGGACCGGCACAGTGAGAACGCCGCGCGCGTCGCCGAGATGCTCACCGAGCACCCCAAGGTCACCAGGGTCCTCTACCCGGGACTGCCCGAGCACCCGGGCCACGAGACCGCGGCCAAGCAGATGAAGGCTTTCGGCGGCATGGTGTCGTTCCAGGTCGCGGGCGGCGAGGAGGCGGCGGTCGAGGTCTGCAACCGCGCGAAGCTCTTCACGCTGGGCGAGTCCCTGGGCGGCGTCGAGTCGCTGATCGAGCACCCGGGCCGGATGACGCATGCGTCCGTGGTGGGTTCGGCGCTGGAGGTCCCGGCGGACCTGGTGCGTCTGTCGGTGGGCATCGAGTCGGGCGACGACCTGCTGACGGACCTCAAGCGGGCGCTGGGCTGACCTGAACCCAAGCGGGCGCTGGGCAGGCCTGACCCAAGCGGGCGCCGGGCCGGCCTGGACCCAAGCGGGCGCTGGGCCGACCGCGCCCGTACCGCCTTCGCTCCGACCCCGGTCGCCGGGCGGGCTTGCTCTCGAGCCCGTCCGGCGAACGGCGTCACGCGTAGAGGTGTCAGGCCGGGACCTTCTCGTCCTCCAGAGACTCGCGGATCTGCGCGCGCAGTTCCAGGCTGTCCGTGTGCTCGTGAACGGAGACCGCGTGTTCGCTGGCGGCCCGTACGACTTCCTCTTCCTCGCCGGTGATGGTGAGGGAACAGTTCATTACACTCGGGAACTTGCGGCAATCGGCGACTTTCCTGGTCATGACGGCCTCCTGAGCTGGGTCTGTGCGGCGCTTCCCTCCAGCATAGATCCGCCCAGATCAGCGCAGATCAGCCCAGCTCCGGCGAATCGGGCCGATCGCCCCAAAATGGAGCGTGCTACCAGCCCTCCAGTGGCGGCGTCGTCTCCGACGGCGGCGTGAGCCATGGCTCCGCCATCGACGCCCAGACGGCGAATGCGATCGCCGCCACCACCAGCAGCGTCCATGCCGCGCGGCGCAGCGCCCGGTGGCGGCGCAGCAGCCGGCTGCCGTGTTCGGTGGCGCGGGCCGCCAGATCGGCGGGGACCGGGGGATGCCGGGTCTCCAGCATCCGGCGGACCTCGTCCTCCTTGCGGTCCGGCCGGTTCATGACGCCGCCTTCACCGGAGCGCGCGGCGGCCTCGGCGGGGTGCTGCGCATCGTCGCGATGGCCCGGGCGCAGATCGCCCGGACCCGTTCCACCGGCAGTCCGATCAGCGCCGCCGTCTGCGCCTCGGCGACCCCTTCGTACAGCCGCAGTACCAGGATCAGGCGCTCCTGCGGAGTGAGGCGTTCCAGTACTCCGCCGTGCGCCTTGTGACAGCGCCAGGCGTTGCGGGCGAAGCGGGCGGCCAGCTCCTGGCGGGTGCGGTCGTACGGGTCCTCGCCGCGCAGCCGGTCCCAGTCCGCGTACGTACGGGCCAGTGCGGCCGTCAGCAGCTGCTGGGCGTGCGGGTTGATGCCGGGCGTCTCGGCCGTGAGCAGCGTGGCGGCATGCAGCAGCCGGCCGGCCGCGCCCGCGACGAACGCCTCGAACTCCCGGGCGCGGCGACGCGTCAATGTCGTCTGCCGCTCGCTCACGTCCTCATGAAGGAGCAGATACGCCCCCGGGTCAAGAGGCCGGCGGCGTCTCCGTGTCCACGGACGGCAGACCCGCCTGGCGGGCGGAGAGGGCGGTGTTGAAGCGGGTGAGCAGAGTGCAGAACGACTCGCGCTCCGTCTCCGTCCAGCCGTCCGTCACCTGGGCCATCAGCTCGCGCCGTGACGAGCGGACCTCTTCGAGCCTGGCCTGGCCGCGCGGGGACAGCTGGAGCACGACCGCGCGGCCGTCCTCCGGGTGCGAGGTGCGCTTGACCAGGCCGGTGTCGACGAGCGGAGCGACCTGGCGGGTGACGGTCGAGGAGTCGATGCCCATCCCGGCGGCCAGCGCCTTGACGCCCATCGGGCCTTCCCGGTCGAGCCGGTTGAGCAGCAGGTAGGCGGCGCGGTCCATGGAGTTGCGGACCTGGCCGACCCCGCCGAGCCGCGTCTGTTCCGCGCGGCGTGCGAAGACGGCGACCTGGTGCTGGAGGGCATCGAGGAGGCCGGGGTCGAGATGAGTCGTCATGTCCTGAGAAGTGGGCATGGCTGCGGTGGCTCTCTCGTGCGGTGGTCGGTTGGTGGGGGACAGAGTACGCGGCAACGACCCGGTGCGTACCAGCGCTGCGCAAAGCCGTGGGCAAGCATCGGACCCGGGCGGATGCCAGGCCGGTGAGCTGCGAGACTTGCTGTCATGAGCTTCAGCAGGCCTGGCACCTTGCCGCCCGTCATCCTCGACGACGTCCGCGGGGCGCAGAAGATGCTCTCCGGCGTCGCTCGTATCACCGCGATGGAGGGCAGCAGGTATCTGTCGCAGCTGGTGGGGGCGCCCGTCCACCTCAAGTGCGAGAACCTCCAGCGCACCGGTTCGTTCAAGCTGCGCGGCGCGTACGTACGTATCGCCGGGCTCTCCCAGGTGGAGCGGGCCGCGGGTGTCGTCGCCGCGTCGGCCGGCAACCACGCGCAGGGCGTGGCGCTGGCGTCCTCACTGCTCGGGGTGCGTTCCACCGTGTTCATGCCGGCCGGGGCGCCCCTCCCCAAGGTCGCGGCGACCAGGCAGTACGGCGCCGAGGTGCGGCTTCAGGGGCAGGTCATCGAAGAGACCCTGGCCGCCGCCCAGGAGTACGCGCACGATACGGGCGCGGTCTTCATCCACCCCTTCGACCACCCGGACATCATCGCCGGGCAGGGCACGGTGGGTCTGGAGATCCTGGAGCAGTGCCCGGAGGTGCGGACGATCGTCGTCGGCATGGGCGGCGGCGGGCTCGCGGCGGGTATCGCGGTCGCGGTGAAGGCACTGCGTCCCGATGTGAAGCTGATCGGTGTGCAGGCGGAGGGCGCGGCCGCGTACCCGCCCTCGCTGGCAGCCGGGCATCCGGTCTCGATCGAGTCGCCGGCGACGATGGCGGACGGCATCAAGGTGGGCCGCCCCGGCGACGTTCCGTTCAAAATCATTGGCGATCTTGTCGACGAGGTCCGTACGGTCTCCGAGGACGCGCTCGCCGGCGCGCTGCTGCTCTGCCTGGAGCGGGCCAAGCTCGTCGTCGAGCCCGCCGGGGCGAGTCCGGTGGCCGCGCTGATGAGCGATCCGCATGCCTTCCAGGGGCCGGTCGTCGCCCTGCTGTCCGGGGGCAATGTGGATCCGCTGCTGATGCAGCGCATCCTGCGGCACGGCATGGTCGCGGCGGGCCGGTACCTCTCGCTGCGGCTGCGACTGACGGACCGCCCGGGAGCGCTCGCCGCACTTCTGGGGGCGTTGTCAGTGGTCGACGCTAACGTCCTCGATGTGAGTCACGTACGGACCGATCCGCGGCTCGGACTCACGGAGGCGGAGGTGGAGTTGCACCTGGAGACGAAGGGCCCTGAGCACTGCGAAGAGGTCACGGCGGCGCTGCGCGAGGCGGGGTACACGGTCCTGGGCTGAAGCCGGCCGGACGCGGGCCGGGACTGGGGCCGGGACTGCCGGGCCGGGCCTGCCCGGCCGGAATGCCGAACCTCTTGAGTAACGCGATACATCGCGATACGGTAGGCGTCCTGCCATGCTCCCGCCAGGCGCGGGGTGACGGGCAATCCATACTCATCCGCACGAAGAACCCACCCACCTGCCACCTTGGGAGAACCCACATGCCAGGCGCCATCTACGCCGAAGGTCTGGTGAAGACCTTCGGTGATGTACGGGCTCTGGACGGCGTCGACCTCGACGTTCCGGAAGGCACGGTCCTGGGACTTCTCGGCCCCAACGGAGCCGGCAAGACCACCGCCGTGCGCGTACTGACCACCTTGCTGCGGCCCGACAGCGGTACGGCCGTCGTCGCCGGTATCGACGTCCTGAAGCACCCGAACGAAGTCCGCCGCTGCATCGGCCTGTCCGGTCAGTTCGCCGCGGTCGACGAGTATCTGACGGGTCGGGAGAACCTTCAGATGGTCGGCCAGCTCTACCAGATGAGCGCGCGCGACGCGAAGGCCCGGGCGGTCGAGCTGCTCGAGCGCTTCAACCTCGCCGACGCCGCCGACCGCCCCGCCAAGACGTACTCCGGAGGTATGCGCCGCCGGCTCGACCTCGCCGCCGCCCTGGTCGTCTCCCCGCCCGTGATGTTCATGGACGAGCCCACCACCGGACTCGACCCGCGCAACCGGCAGCAGCTGTGGGAAGTCATCGAAGAACTGGTCAGTGGCGGTACGACGCTGCTGCTCACCACGCAGTACCTCGAAGAGGCCGACCACCTGGCCCATGACATCTGCGTCATCGACCACGGCAAGGTCATCGCCCGCGGCACCGCCGACCAGCTCAAGGCCCAGACGGGCGGCGAGCGCGTCGAGGTCGTCGTGCACCAGCCCGACCAGATCGCCCCCGCCCGCACCGTGCTGGAGCGGTTCGCCCTGGGCGGCGCCGGCGAGATCGCCGTCGCCGAGCACACCCGCAAGCTGACCATCCCGGTCACCGGCGGCGCCAAGCTGCTCGCCGAGGTCATCCGCGAACTGGACGGCCGCGGCGTCGAGATCGACGACATCGGCCTGCGCCGCCCCACCCTCGACGATGTCTTCATCTCCCTCACCGGCCACCGGGCCGAGCTCGAGGACGAGGAGAACGGCGGGGCAGCGGGCGCCGAGGATGCCACGGGCGCGAAGACCAAGAAGACCCGGAAGGAGACCGCGAAGTGACCACCACAGCGGAAGCCGCCGTCGCGGCTGCCCGGCCCCGCGGCGGCATCGTCCAGTCGGTCAACGACTCGCTCGTCGTCGCCAAGCGCAACCTCATCCGGATGATGCGCATCCCGGAGATGATCATCTTCGGGCTGATCCAGCCCATCATGTTCGTCGTTCTGTTCAGCTACGTCTTCGGCGGCTCGATCTCCGTCAACGGCAACACCTCGCCGGCCGCGTACCGCGAATTCCTGATGGCGGGCATCTTCGCGCAGACCGTCACCTTCGCCACTGCGGGTGCCGGAGCGGGCATCGCCGACGATATGCACAAGGGCCTCATCGACCGTTTCCGCTCGCTGCCCATGGCGCGTGGAGCGGTCCTCACCGGCCGTACGCTCGCCGACCTCGTGCAGACCGCGCTCACTCTGGTGGTGCTGGCGGTCGTCGCCCTGATCGTCGGCTGGCGCACCCACGAGAACATCGGCAGCGTGCTCGCGGGCTTCGCCCTGCTGCTCCTGCTCGGGTACGCGTTCTCATGGATCGGGGCGCTCATCGGCCTCTCGGTGAGGACCCCGGAGGCGGCCACATCGGGCGGTCTTATCTGGCTCTTCCCGCTGACCTTCATCTCGATCGCCTTCGTGCCCTCCGACAACATGCCGACGTTCCTGCGCACCATCGCCGAGTGGAACCCCTTCAGCGCCACCGTGCAGGCGGCCCGTGACCTCTTCGGCAATCTGCCGCCCGGCTACGTCGCGCCGGACGCGTGGCCCATGCAGCACCCCGTCTGGGCCTCGCTGCTGTGGTCGATCGTGATCATCGTGTTCTTCCGGACCCTGGCGGTGCGCAAGTACCGCTCGGCCTCCGTCTGACCCACGCAGCACGCAGAGAGGGCCGTACCGCTTCAGGCGGTCCGGCCCTCTCGTGCTCTGTCTGCCGTGCTTTGTCTGTCGTGTTCCGACTGCCGTGCTCGACTGTCGTGCTTCTGTCCGCGTCAGGCCGTGTAGGGCTTGGCCTCGAGGATCTTCACGGCGGCCTTCCTGCCGTTCGGAAGCTCGTACTCCGCGTCCTCGCCGACCTTCTTGCCGTTCACGCCGGACCCCAGCGGGGACTGCGGCGAGTACGTCTCGATGGCGGCGCTCGCGTACTCGCGCGAGGCGAGCAGGAAGGTCGTCGTGTCGTCCTCGTCGCCGTCGAAGGCGATCGTCACGACCATGCCGGGCGCGACCACGCCCTCCGCGACGCTCGGCGCCTCGCCGACCTTCGCGTTCTCCAGGAGCTGGGTCAGCTGGCGCACACGGAGCTCCTGCTTGCCCTGCTCCTCCTTGGCCGCGTGGTACCCGCCGTTCTCCTTCAGGTCGCCCTCCTCACGCGCGGCGGCGATCTTGGTGGCGATCTCCGTACGCGCGGAACCAGACAGGTACTCCAGCTCGGCCTTGAGCTGGTTGTACGCCTCCTGGGTGAGCCAGGTGACGTTCTCGCTGGTCTGGGTCACTGGTGCTCCTCGTAGGTACTGGGAATACAGCATCGCCCTACCCAGAAGGATGTGCCTCCTTGGGTGGGCGAAACCACGAGCCTAACAATTTCGCGGCGGAAGGGGGAGGACGAAAGCCATCAGAATTACATCAACGCAGGTCAGCGCCGGGACCCGCCGTGCGGTGCCCCCGGTGGGGAGCCGGTAGGGGAGCCGGCGGTGTCAGCGGGGTGTGTCAGCGGGCGGTGCACTCCACCAGCTCGGCGCTGGTCGCCCGCGCCGTCGTACGCACCTTCACGACCTGGTCGATCCGCGTACGGCCCCGCTGGTCCACGGCGACATCCACCCGGCCCACCTCGCCGCCGTCCTCGGAACGGGAGCGCAGCGTGCACGTGCCGGTGGCGTCCTTGTCCTTGCGCACCTCCAGGTGCACCTGGACCTCGGTGTCGGAGATGACACTGAACTTGATCACTTCGCCGCTGATCTTCTGGCCCGCGATGTAGTCGTAACCGAACCAGCCGGTCATCGCGAGCAGCCCGGCGCCCAGGACTGCGCCCACCAGTTTGAGCCTGCGGTCGGCACGCTCGTCGGCCGAGCGGCCGTAGCGCCCCTGCGGGGGCTCCTCGCGCACCGCGGCCATGATCAATCCTCTCCGGAACGGGATGCCGGAATTTTCCGTCCCCCGATTCGGTCACTATAGAAGCCGTCCAACGCGATGAATCACTGAGGATCGAGTCTTGACTGAGCAGCTGCGACTGATGGCCGTTCACGCCCACCCCGACGACGAGTCGAGCAAGGGCGCGGCAACGATGGCCAAGTATGTGTCCGAGGGGGTGGACGTGCTGGTCGTGACCTGCACGGGAGGCGAGCGCGGCTCCATCCTCAATCCGAAGCTCCAGGGCGACGCGTACATCGAGGAGAACATCCACGAGGTGCGCAAGAAGGAGATGGACGAGGCCCGCGAGATCCTGGGCGTCGAGCAGGAGTGGCTCGGCTTCGTCGACTCGGGCCTGCCCGAGGGCGACCCCCTGCCGCCGCTGCCCGAGGGGTGCTTCGCCCTGGAGGACGTGGACGTGGCCGCCGGCCGGCTGGTGAAGTCCATCCGCACCTTCCGCCCGCAGGTCATCACGACGTACGACGAGAACGGCGGGTATCCGCACCCCGACCACATCATGACCCACAAGATCTCGATGGTCGCCTTCGACGGAGCGGCCGACGCCGAGAAGTTCCCGGAGTCGCGGTTCGGGCCGGTCTGGCAGCCGCAGAAGCTCTACTACAACCAGGGCTTCAACCGTCCCCGTACGGTCGCGCTGCACGAGGCGCTGCTCGAGCGTGACCTCGAGTCCCCGTACGGCGAGTGGCTGGAGCACTGGAAGGAGTTCATGCGCGCGGAGCGCACGCTGACCACGTTCATCCCGTGCTCCGACTTCTTCGAGATCCGGGACAAGGCACTGATCGCGCACGCGACGCAGATCGACCCGGACGGCGGCTGGTTCCGCGTTCCGATGGACATACAGAAGAAGGTCTGGCCGACGGAGGAGTACGAGCTCGCGAAGTCTCTGGTCGACAGCTCCATCCCCGAGGACGACCTCTTCGCGGGCATCCGCGACAATGCCTGACATGAGCGCAAGCGCAAACCTCGCACTGACGCACCTCGTCCCCCTCGCCAAGGAGGTCGACGACAACAAGGTCACTCCAGGCGTCCTCGGCTTCATCGTCTTCGCGGCGCTGGCTGCGGGCGTGTGGTTCCTGATGAAGTCGATGAACCGCCACATGGGCAGGGTCAACTTCGAGGAGGCGCCGGACCCGTCGGGGGAGGCGTCCCCGAAGGACGGCAAGAGCGAGTCGCCCGCCGCGGCGAGGGGCTAGTACGGCCCTCGGCCGTGTCCTCAATCGCCGGACGGGCTGACATTGTCAGCCCCGCCGGCGATTGAGGCGCGGGGTTCGGGGCGGGCTACTTCGTCGCGGCCACCGGCACCCCCATCACCTCCCGCGCATGCCGGTTCGGCACCATCCCCAGGTGCCACGCCTGCCAGCCGTCCTCCAGGTGCACGCCCCGCTCCAGCATCACCGCCAGCGCCTCCGCGCAGTCCTCCAGCTTGCCGTCGCGCGACGGGTGCGACGTCCCCATCAGCTCGGCCAGCTCCTGCTGAGCCACCACCGTGCCGACCTCGCTGCCGCCCGGTGAGGCGTACGGCAGCAGCGTGCAGCGCAGGAAGCGCGACCAGTCCGCCCCGCGGTGATCCTCGTACGAGGTGAACAGAGCCGTCGCCTCGTCGCACAGGGCCAGCGCCTGCGCCGGGCGGTTGTTGCCCCCGTCGATCAGCGCCAGCTCCAGGCAGGTCCAGGCCTCGCCATGAGCCACCCCGATGCGGTGGAAGTCCGCACGGGCATCCACCAGGAGCTGACGGGCGAAGCCGGAATTGCGGAGGTTGCCGGTCTGGGCCGCCCGCTGGTCCCTGGTCACCCGCCCCGAGTGGTGGCGGGCGCAGGCCAGGCCGTACACATCGCGCATCCGCGAGAACATCGTGCGGGCCCGCTCCAGCTCCCGTACCGCCTGATCGCGGTCGCCGTGCTCCTCCAGTGCCTGGCCCAGGTAGTACAGCGTCCACGCCTCCCCGCGCGCGTCCTCGTTGTCGCGATGGCGGGCCAGCGCCTCGCGCAGCTGGTCCACCGCCGGAGCCGGGTCGCCGTCCACCAGGCGGGCCCGCGCCAGCTGGGTCAGCGCCCAGGCCTCCCCGCGGCCGTCCCGGGTGCGGCCGTACGAATCCAGAGCCGTACGCAGCTCCTCCTCCGCACGCGGCACATCACCCATCCGCAGACACACCTGCCCCAGCTGGAAGTGCGTCCACGCCTCACCGTGCAGCGACTCGCCCTCCCGGTGCAGCCGCAGCGCCGTCGCCAGCAGCTCAAGCGCCAGATTGATGTTCGAACGGTCGCGTTCCACCGCCGCCAGCGCGTGCAGCGACCATGCCCGGTCCTCGGCCTGCTCCTGTGAGGACTGCAGCTCGATCGCCTCGTTGAGCTTCGCCGCCGCCTCCGTCAGATTGCCCTGGTGGTGCAGGGTGATCCCGAGCGAGCAGAGCGCCAGCGCCGCACCCGCGTCGTTCTGCGCCTCGCGGTACAGGCCGACGACCGAGGACAGCGTCGTACGGGCCTTGTCCAGCTCGCCGAGCTGGCGGGCCGCGATGCCGGTACGCCACCGGACGGAACGCTCCAGCAGGCCCTGGTCCACCGCCTGCGACAGCTCGCTGATCTCGCCGAGCCGGTACAGATCACCGCGCAGCAGGCAGTAGTCGCACAGCGCGCCCAGCAGATTCAGCACAGCCTGCTGGTTCACACCCTCCGCATACCGCAGCGCCGAGGTGATGAAGCTCGACTCGTCGTCCAGCCAGCGCAGCGCCGCGTCCAGCGACGAGAAGCCGTGCGCCCCGAACTGGCCCGCCCGCGTGGACATTTTGCCGTCCACCATGCGGATCACGGCGCCGGCCAGATCCGCGTAGTTCTGGATCAGGCGCTCCTGCGCCGCCGTACGCTCCGCCGCCTCCTCCTCGTCCATCAGCCGGGCCCGGGCGAAGGACCGCACGGCATCGTGCAGCCGGTAACGGCTCGCCCGCACATGGTCGATCAGGCCCGCCCGCGCAAGCCCCGTCAGCAGCCGCTGCGACTCCTGCTCGTCCGTCGCCAGCAGCGCCGCCGCCGCGGCCGCGCCCAGGGACGCCCGCCCGGCCAGCGCGAGCCTGCGCAGCAGCCGCCGCGCCTGCTCGGACTGATCGGTGTAGCGCAGCCACAGCGCCCGCTCCACCGGATCCACCGGACCGTACGCACCCAGATCCGCCGCCAGCTGATGCGCGGTACGCGGACCGAGCGACGAACCCGCCATCCGCAGCGCCAACGGCAGCCCGCCGCACAACTCCCGTATCTCATCCGCCGATTGGGCGTCGTACGGACCGGCCGGGGAATCTTCCGCCGACGCCCGCAGCAACTCCTCCGCACCCGCCGGATCCAGCGGCTCCACCGGCAGCTGATGCACCCACGCCGGAATGTCCGCCGGCAGATCGAGCCGCGTACGCGACGTCACCAGCACCAGACTGTCCGAACGCTCCGGCACCAGCGTCCGCACCTGCGCCGCATCACTCGCGTCATCCAGCACCACCGTCACCGGCAGCCCCGTCAGATGCTGGTGGTAGAGCTCGCCCAGCCGCCGGTCCTGCTGCTCGGCCGACGACCGCTCCCGGAACAGCAACTGCTCACGCGGCGCACCCAGCCGGTTCAGCAGATGCAGCAGCGCATCGCGCGTCGAGAGCGGACGCCCGCTGTCGCCCCCCAGATCCACGACGCACGCACCCCGGAACTGGTCCTTCAGCTGATGCGAGGCCCGCACCGCGAGCGTCGTACGCCCCGAACCCGCGGCGCCGTACAGCACCACCACCGTCGGCTTCGTCTCCGTCGACGCCCGCGCGGCATGCACCCACTGCGCGATCTGCGTCATCTCCTCCCGACGACCCGTGAACGGCCCTGCCGGCTCCGGCAGATGACCGAACGACTGCTCGAGCACCGATCTGCGCCGCGCCGCCGCACTCCGGTCCCCGCCCCGCAGCTGCGGAGCCACCGTCGCCTTCTTCGCCGTACGCGCGGTGGAGACCAGCATCCGCTGCTGATCCAGGAACGGGCGGATACCCCGCACCTCCAGCGCCGTCAGCCACTGCAACCGCAGCTGCTCAGCCCCGCCGGGCTGACCCAGCGCACCGGCCCTGCGTTGCGCGGCCGGCCAGTGCGACGCCGTCACCTTGGCAACCGTGGTCGCGGCCCCGGCAACGGCCACCACGGCCCCGGCACCCAGCGCGGTGCCCGTCGCCGTACCCAGCGCCATATCGGCACCGATCGCGGCGGCCGCCGCAACGGCCGTCACCAGCACGGGCGTTGAGATGTTCCGCCGACTGAAGCGCTCACCCAGGGACGGCTGCCCGGCCTCCGCCTCCACCAGCGCCTGTTCGTACGCGGCGTACTCCTCGCCGGCATTCGCCGCCATGACCTCAAGCCCGGCCCGCGCGCGCGCCAGCAGCGCTCCCGAGTCGGACCGTCCGCCCGAACGCCGTACCTCTTCCTCGACGGCGCGTACCAACAGCCGCTCGGCTTCAGCCCGATGGCTGTCCCGCATGTGCGTCCCCCTCCGAGAGCTCCGGTTTCGTCTCTGATCCAGTTCTGCTTCCGGTTCCGTTCCGGCGACAAGTGTCCTGCGTACGGCGCGTCAGCGCGAGAGAGTCCGACGATCAAGTAGCCGAGACCGCTTCCGCGTTGAGGCTTCCCCGTGGCATCCCCGGTGCACGGAGTGTCCTGAGCAGATCTCGCTCGTTCTTGTGAATGTCGGACGAAATGCCGAAGAGGGCAGAGAGGCGACGACGCAGCCGTTGTGTGCCGCCGCGAGCCCGGACGTGGGCGGACCGCATTGCGGTAGCCGATCCTGCGGTCCGATGGCCGGGTCATGGGGTGGATCAGGCGCCGTCAGGCAGGATGAAGGCATGCCGAACCGACTGGCCCATGAAACCTCCCCCTATCTCCTGCAGCACGCCGACAACCCGGTCGACTGGTGGCCCTGGTCGTCCGAAGCCTTCGAGGAGGCACGTCAGCGCGGGGTTCCGGTTCTGCTCAGTGTTGGGTACAGCAGTTGCCATTGGTGTCATGTTCTGGCACGTGAAAGTTTCGAAGATGAACAAACTGCCGCCTATATGAACGAGCACTTCGTCAACATCAAGGTCGACCGCGAGGAGCGGCCCGACGTCGATGCCGTCTACATGGAAGCCGTGCAGGCCGCCACCGGTCAGGGTGGCTGGCCCATGACCGTCTTCCTCACCGCGGACGGCGAGCCCTTCTACTTCGGTACCTACTTCCCGCCCGAGCCCCGGCACGGCATGGCCTCCTTCCGCCAGGTCCTCGAAGGCGTCACGTCCGCCTGGGCCGAGCGGCGGGACGAGGTGGGTGAGGTTGCGGGGAAGATCGTCCGGGATCTGGCCTCGCGGTCGCTCGCGTACGGCGGGGAGGGCGTGCCCGGTGAGGAGGAGCTGGCGCAGGCGTTGCTCGGGCTGACGCGGGAGTACGACGAGCGGCACGGCGGGTTCGGTGGGGCGCCGAAGTTTCCGCCGTCGATGGTGGTCGAGTTTCTGCTGCGGCACTACGCCCGTACGGGGGCCGAGGGTGCGTTGCAGATGGCCGCCGACACCTGTGAGGCGATGGCGCGCGGCGGGATGTACGACCAGCTCGGGGGTGGGTTCGCCCGGTATTCGGTGGACCGGGCGTGGGTGGTGCCGCACTTCGAGAAGATGCTTTATGACAATGCATTGCTCTGTAGGACTTTCGCGCATCTGTGGCGGGCCACGGGCTCCGAGCTGGCGCGGCGGGTGGCCCTGGAGACCGCGGACTTCATGGTGCGGGAGTTGCGTACGGCGGAGGGCGGGTTCGCCTCGGCGCTCGACGCGGACAGCGACGACGGCACGGGGAAGCACGTAGAGGGCGCGTTCTACGCATGGACGCCGGAGCAGTTGCGCGAGGTGCTGGGGGAGGCGGACGGGCAGCGGGCCGTCGAGTGCTTCGGGGTGACGGAGGAGGGGACCTTCGAGGAGGGCGCCTCGGTTCTTCAACTCCCTGCGGGCGAGGCGGAGCCGGGGATCCGGGAGCGGCTGCTGGCGGCGCGGGCCGAGCGGGCGCGACCCGGGCGGGACGACAAGGTGGTTGCCGCGTGGAACGGGCTGGCGATCGCCGCGCTGGCCGAGGTCGGGGCGTTCTTCGATCGGCCGGATCTGATCGAGCGGGCGACGGAGGCGGCCGATCTGCTGGTGCGGCTGCACATGGACAGCGGGGCGCGGCTGGCCCGTACGTCCAAGGGCGGTCAAGTCGGGGCGAACTCCGGGGTGCTGGAGGACTACGCGGATGTCGCGGAGGGCTTCCTGGCGCTGGCGGCGGTGAGCGGCGAGGGTGTGTGGCTGGATTTCGCGGGGTTCCTGCTGGACATCGTCATCGACCAGTTCGTGGGTGAGGGCGGGGCGTTGTACGACACGGCTCATGACGCGGAGCGGTTGATCCGCCGGCCGCAGGATCCGACGGACAGTGCGACGCCGTCCGGCTGGACGGCCGCGGCCGGTGCGCTGCTCTCGTATGCAGCCCACACCGGCTCGGAGGCGCATCGAACGGCCGCGGAGGGTGCGCTGGGTGTGGTGAAGGCGCTCGGGCCGCGTGCGCCGCGGTTCATCGGCTGGGGGCTGGCGGTCGCCGAGGCGCTGCTGGACGGGCCGCGTGAGGTTGCGGTGGTTGGGCCGCAGGGCGACGCGGAAATGCGGGAGTTGCACCGTACGGCCCTGCTGGCACCGGCTCCGGGCGCGGTGGTGGCGGTGGGTGAGCCGGACGGGGAGGAGTTTCCGTTGCTGCGGGACCGGCCGCTGGTGGGCGGTCGGCCGGCGGCGTACGTCTGCCGGAATTTCACCTGCGACGCTCCTGTCACGGACGCGTCGGCACTTGCCCGGAAACTCACCAACTGACCACGGAACATCAGTCTTTATCCGGCGAGCACCGGAGTTTAATCTTCCGCCGATAAGTTCCTCGGAACGAGAAGTGATCGTTCGTGCGCACTGGGGAGTGTTGCGCGGCGGTTGAACAGATGCGTTACCCGGCCAGGGGGTCCTGCTGCCGGGGCGCAGGTCCAAGGGGGGACCTTCCGGTGCTCATATCGGTGTTCATTGTTGCCATTTCCGTGGCGCTGTTCTGGATGGCGGCGTTCACGCTGTGGTGGCAGATGCATGCCTGGCGTACGCCCGAGATACTCGCGGCGACCCGGTTCGACCGGCCCGACGGCGCCGTCGGGCTCTCTTTCTCCCTGCTGCTGCCGGCGCGGCACGAGCAGGCCGTGCTGGAGCACACGATCGAGCGGCTGCTCGAGTCGAGCCACTCCAACTTCGAGATCATCGTGATCGTCGGCCATGACGATCCGGAGACCGCGGCGGTCGCCGGGCATTCGGCCGCCCGTGACCCGGTCCGGGTGCGGGTGATCACCGACACCCACGAGGTGAAGAACAAGCCGAAGGCCCTCAACACCGCGCTGCCGCACTGCCGCGGCGACATCGTGGGCGTCTTCGACGCCGAGGACCAGGTGCATCCGGAGCTGCTCGCGCATGTCGATCACGCCTTCACCTCCACCGGTGCGGATGTCGTTCAGGGCGGTGTGCAGCTGATCAATTTCCACTCCAGCTGGTACAGCCTGCGCAACTGCCTGGAGTACTTCTTCTGGTTCCGCTCGCGCCTCCACCTGCACGCGCAGAAAGGTTTCATCCCGCTCGGCGGCAACACCGTCTTCGTCCGTACGCAGGTGCTGCGCGACGCCGACGGATGGGACCCGAACTGCCTTGCCGAGGACTGTGACCTGGGCGTACGCCTCTCGTCCGTCGGCAAGAAGGTCGTCGTCGCGTACGACAGCGACATGGTCACCCGCGAGGAGACCCCCGGCACCCTGATGAGCCTGCTCAAGCAGCGCACCCGCTGGAACCAGGGCTTCCTGCAGGTCTACCGCAAGAAGGACTGGAAGCAGCTCCCGGGCCGCGGGCAGCGGATGCTCGCCCGCTACACCCTGATGACGCCGTTCCTGCAGGCGTTCTCCGGCGTGATCATCCCGGTCAACGCCGCCATCGCCCTCTTCCTCGACGTCCCCGTCGGGATCGCCATCGTGACCTTCCTGCCGCTGATCACAGCGATGGTCACGTTCGTCTTCGAGATCGTCGGACTGCACGACTTCGGCAAGCAGTACGGCCTTCGCGTCCGCCTCGTCCACTACCTCAAGCTCATCGCCGGCGGCCCCTTCTACCAGGTCCTCCTGGCCGGCGCCGCGATGCGCGCCGTCTGGCGGGAGCAGCGGGGACGCAATGAGTGGGAGCTGACCAGTCATGTCGGCGCGCATCTCACCGAGACCCGAGAGGACGCCCACCGGTGACCACCACTCTGCCCCCGGCTCCCGACACCTCCATCACACTGCCCGCCGCCGGGCAGACCCGGCCGGCGGCGCCCGTGCATGTACGGCCCGTCGTACGGTTTCGCAGCTCGCGCCCCGATCTGCTGCTCTGCTTCGGGCTGTTGGCCGCGATCCTGCTCGTCCAGGGCTGGAACATCACGCACTTCCCGACGCTCAGCGACGACGAGGGCACGTATCTCGCGCAGGCCTGGGCGGTCCAGCAGGGCGACGGGCTCGCGCACTACACGTACTGGTACGACCATCCGCCGCTCGGCTGGATACAGATAGCCGCGCTCACCTGGCTGCCGTCGCTGATCGCGCCGGAGACGATGACGGTGGCGTCGATGCGTTTCGCGATGCTGCTGGTCAGCGCGGCGTGCGCGGTGCTCCTCTATGTACTGGCGCGCAGGCTGTTCCTGCCGCGCTGGGCGGCCGCGCTTGCCATGCTGCTGTTCGGCCTCTCGCCGCTCTCCGTGGTTCTGCAGCGTGAGATCTTCCTGGACAACATCGCGGTGATGTGGATGCTGCTGGCGTTCTGCCTGGCCGCGTCGCCCAGCCGCCATCTGTGGCACCACTTCGCCGCGGGTCTCGCTGCCGCGACCTCTGTGCTCACCAAGGAGACGATGCTGGTGGTGCTGCCCGCACTGCTGGTGACGATGTGGCGGCACAGCCATCGCGACACCCGTAAGTACGCGGTGACGGGCGCGATCACCGCCTGTGCGCTGATCGGCCTGGGGTATCCGCTGTACGCGCTGCTCAACAATGAACTCTTCCCCGGGCCCGGACATGTGTCGCTGATCGACGGCATCACGTACCAGATGGGCCGCGCGGGCTCCGGCTCGATCTTCGACGCGAGCTCCGGTTCGCACGGCGTCTTCCAGTCCTGGCTGTACTACGACTGGGTGCTGCCGCTCGGCGGACTGGCGGGAGCGGCGCTGCTGCTGCTCACCCTGCGCTGGTCGGTCACCGCGCGGGCGCTGGCCGGACCCGCCCTGGTGGTGGCGATCCTGGCGCTCGTCGCGATGCGGCCCTCGGGGTACCTCCCGGCGATGTACGTGATCCAAGCGCTGCCGTTCCTGGCGATTGTGCTGGCGGGGGGCGCGGCGAGTGTTGCTCACGCGATCCTGCGGCGTGAAGGTACGCCCTTCGGGCGTGTCCTCAAACGCCGGACGGGCTCGATGGTGCCCCCGGTGGTTCGCCACGGCGTGGCCGGGCTGCTCGCCGTGGCCGCCGCCGCGTACGTCGTGCCGCACTGGTACACAGGCAACCGCGACGCCCTCACCGTCGACGCCAACGCCCCCTACCGTGCTGCCGCTTCCTGGATGCAGAACGAGGTCACCGACCCCGCGTCCACCCGCGTGCTCGTCGACGACGCGCTCTGGCTCGACCTCGTCCACGACGGGTACAAGCCCGGTACCGGCGCCATCTGGTTCTACAAGGCCGACCTCGACCCCGCCGTGACGAAGACGATGCCGCGCGGCTGGCGGGACCTCGACTACGTCGTGTCGTCCCCGACCGTCCGCCGCGACGCCGTCGATCTGCCGAACGTCAAGGCGGCACTGGAGCATTCGAAGCCGGTCGCCGTATTCGGCGACGGCGAGGACCGGATCGAGATCCGCCGGATCGCTGGAGGCGACCGATGACCACACCCCGTACGGGCGCCGAGGAACTCGGCGACCCGGAACTGAGCGCTGCCTCGCTCGCCGAGCCCGGCGCCGTCACCGTCATCATCCCGACCTTCAACGAGTCCGGAAATGTGCGGGAGTTGCTGCACCGGCTCACCGAGTCGGTGCCGTCCCGGCTGCCCTGCGAGGTCGTCTTCGTCGACGACTCCACGGACGACACCCCTGAGGTGATCCGCAGCGCGGCGCAGGACTGCCCGTTCCCGGTGACCGTCCTGCATCGCGAGACCCCCACGGGAGGTCTGGGCGGCGCGGTGGTGGAGGGCATCAAGTCCGCGGGCTCCGACTGGATCGTCGTCATGGACGCCGATCTGCAGCATCCGCCCGCGCTCGTACCCGAGTTGGTGGCGTCGGGGGAGCGGTCGGGCGCCGATCTCGTCGTGGCCAGCCGCTATGTACGGGGCGGCAGCCGCGAGGGCCTGGCGGGCGGATACCGGATCGCCGTCTCGCGCGGAGCGACCTGGCTGACCAAGGCGCTCTTCCCGCGCAGGCTGCGCGGCATCAGCGACCCGATGAGCGGCTTCTTCGCGATCCGCCGCAGTGTGGTGACCGCCGATGTGCTCAAGCCGCTCGGCTACAAGATCCTGCTGGAGCTGGCGGTGCGCTGCCGGCCCGAGAGGGTCGCCGAGGTGCCGTTCGTCTTCCAGGAGCGATTCGCCGGGGAGTCCAAGTCGACGGCGAAGGAGGGGATGCGCTTCCTGGGGCATCTCGTCGCGCTGCGTACGGCTTCCCCGGCCGCGCGGATGCTGGCGTTCGGGCTGATCGGGCTCACCGGCTTCGTACCGAACCTGATCGGGCTGCATCTGCTGACGGCCGGCGGAATGCACTATCTGCCGGCCGAGATCGTGGCCAATCAGTTCGGGGTGGTGTGGAACTTCCTCCTGATCGAGGTGCTGCTGTTCCGGGACCGGCGCGGACACCGGCACTGGGCGGACCGCGTCGGGCGGTTCGCGCTGCTCGCCAACGCCGATCTGCTGCTGCGTATCCCGCTGATCGCGCTGTTCGTGGGCTGGCTGGAGATGGCGGTGCTGCCCGCGACGACGCTCGCCCTGCTGATGACGTTCGTGCTGCGGTTCGCGGCGACGGAGGCGCTGGTGTATCTGCCGCGGCAGCGGAGCCGTTCGGAAAGGACCGCGTGATGCCCGGCCCGGCTACGAGACGTCCACGCCGCGGACTCCGCGGACGCAGACGCGCGCTGCTCGCCGTCGCCGCGCTGACCGGCGGGCTGCTGCTGTCGGCCCCGCAGCCCGCGGCCGCCGGCGTCAACCTGATCACCAACCCCGGCTTCGAGACCGCGGGTCCGGCCGGCGAGGACATGCCCGCCTGCTGGAAGAAGTCCGGCTGGGGCGACAACGACTTCGCCTTCGAGACCGTGGCCGACGCGCACTCCGGTTCCACGGCGATGAAGGTCTCGCTCACCCGCCGGGTGGACGGCGACCGCAAGGCGCTGATCACCGAGAACGCGACCTGCGCGCCCACGGTGAAGCCGGACAGCCAGTACGACCTCTCCCTCTGGTACAAGAGCACCACGCCCGACACGTCCATCACGCTCTTCCGGCACGACACCACGGCCGGCTGGCAGTACTGGACGGACCTCAAGACCCTTCCGATGAGCGGCAGTTACGAGCGCGCCGAGGTCCGTACGCCCGCCGTGCCGCCCGGCACCGACCGCATCAGCTGGGGTGTTTCGGTGTACGGCACGGGCTCGGTCACCACCGACGACTACATCATGGAGGAGGTGTCCGCGCCCGCCCCCGAGCCCGAGTGCACGGCGACGCCGGAGGAGTGCGCGAAGGGCCGCTGGGAGGTCCTGCCGGTGCAGAACCCGGTGCGCTCCATGCACTCCGTGGTCCTCCACAACGGCAAGGTGCTCGTCATCGCCGGCTCCGGCAACGACGAGGCGCTGTTCGAGGCGGGCACCTTCACCTCCGCGATCTACGACCCGGCGACCGGTGCGTGGCGCACCGTCCCCACGCCCGTCGACATGTTCTGCGCCGGCCATGTGCAGCTCCAGGACGGCAAGGTCCTGGTGATGAGCGGCAACAAGGGCTATCCGTCCGCCGACGGCAGCATCGGCTACCAGGGGCTGAAGGACTCGTACATCTTCGACCCGGCCACCGAGTCGTACGCGAAGACGAACGACATGAACGGCGGTCACTGGTATCCGTCGGCGACGATCCTCGGCAATGGCGATGTCATCTCCTTCGGCGGTCTGAAGGAGGACTCGACGGGCAATGTCACGGCCGAGAAGTTCTCCGCGGCCCAGAACAAGTGGCTGCCGATGAACGAGGTCAACCAGACCTGGTCGTACTGGGGTCTGTATCCGTCGATGATCCTGATGCAGGACGGCCGGCTCTTCTACTCGGGCAGCCATGTCTTCGGCAACGGCACGCAGGGCAGCGGCGCTTCGATCTACGACTACACGGCGAACACGATCACCGATGTGCCCGGTCTGCAGAACAAGGACCAGCGTGACGAGTCGGCGAGCGTGCTGCTGCCGCCGGCGCAGGACCAGCGGGTACTGACGATGGGCGGCGGCAACAACGAGACCAACCCGGCCGCGAACCGCCTGACCGACATCATCGACCTCAAGGACCCCAACCCGGTGTACACGCACGGTCCGCTGCTGCCGCAGGGGCAGGTCGACCAGGGTCAGGGCAAGCGTCCGCAGACGGGCGCGGAGGGCAAGATGTTCGTCTCCGCGGTGCTGCTGCCCGACGGGAAGGTTCTGGAGACGGGCGGCGGTCTGCACGACCGGGCGGACCCGGTGTACGAGGCGTCGTTCTTCGACCCGGTCACCAACACGTACGAGGAGGGCCTGGCGACGGACCCGGTCCCGCGTACGTACCACTCGTCGTCCTTCCTGCTGCCGGACGGGCGGGTGATGTCGGTGGGCGACAACCCGGGCAACGGGACGTACAACCACAATGTGTCGCTCTACACCCCGCCGTATCTGCTCAAGGGCGCCCGGCCGAAGATCACTTCGGTGATCGACGGGCAGTGGACGTACGGGGACACGCAGCGGATCACGGTCGACCGGCCGATCGCCAAGGCGGAGTTGATCCGCCCGGCGGCGGTGACGCACTCGTCCGACCCGAACCAGCGGTTCGTGGATCTGCCGATGACGGTCGACGGCAACAGCATCGACCTCAATGTCACCAGCAACCCGAACATGGCGCCGCCCGGCTGGTACATGCTCTTCGCCGTCGACGCGAACGGGATCCCGTCGGTGGCCGAGTGGGTGCATCTCGGGGGCCCGGCGGCGATGGCGGCGGATGCGCCTTCGGCGCATGTCCACGATTTCGCGGACGCGCCGGCGAAGGCGCCGAAGAAGGCCCTGAAGAAGCGGAGTTCGGCACCGGTGAGCCCGACGGTGTCGGGGTGCGACCGGCACTACGGGGCGGCGGGGGTGTGTGTCCCGACGGTGTTCCCGAAGGCGGTGAAGGCGACGACGGCGGCGCGGTGCGGGTGGCTTTCGGCGCATGACTACGGACGCCTGAAGGTCAACGGCAAGGACGACCCGTTGAGGCTCGACCCGAACAGGGACGGGGTGGCGTGCGGCAGGGGGGACGTGGCGAGGTAGCGGGGTCTGGGGCCGAGTAAGGGGCGCGGGGACGCGTGTCCCCGTACAGAGTCAGGCGTGCCGGTAGGCGACCAGCGAGATGCCCACGTAGTGCACGATGAACGCCGCCAGCGTGAGCGAGTGGAAGACCTCGTGGAAGCCGAACCACCGCGGTGACGGATTCGGGCGCTTGATTCCGTAGATCACGCCGCCCGCGCTGTAGAGCAGCCCGCCGACGATCACGCACACGAGCACGGCGATCCCGCCCGCGCGCATGAAGTCGGGCAGGAAGAAGACGGCAGCCCAGCCCATCGCGATGTAGCACGGGGTGTAGAGCCAGCGCGGGGCGCCGACCCAGAAGACCCGGAAGGCGATCCCCGCCAGAGCTGCCGCCCAGACCGCCCACAGCAGCGTCCGCCCGGTGGAATCGGGGAGGAGGAGCATCGTCAGCGGGGTGTAGGTGCCCGCGATGATCAGAAAGATGTTGGCGTGATCGAGCCGGCGCAGTACGGCCTCGCCGCGCGGGCCCCAGGTCCCCCGGTGGTAGATCGCGCTCACGCCGAAGAGCAGGCACGCCGTCAGGACATAGATCGCGCAGGCGACTCTGGCCCGAGTGGAGTCGGCGAACGTGATGAGGACCAGCCCCGCGATCAGGGCGGCAGGGAACATCCCTGCATGCAGCCAGCCGCGCAGCCTTGGTTTCACCGGGGTGGGATCTATGTCGGTCACTTCGGGCGCGGCAGAGGTCATGGAGTGGATGTTACCTACGGAACCGTAGGTAACGGATGCATCCCGCCGGCCTCCCTTCGGTCGCGCCCGAGCGCGCCTCGAGTTGCGCGTTCCGGATTTCGAGTGGTGATGCTCACGTGAGACGTCCTCTGGACATATGCGCACACTGCACCGATGATCAGATGAGTGCGGTCGGCACCGGATGAGCGCCAGGAAGAGCAAGGACCGAAGCATCCGGGTCGCAGCCCCCACGGGGCAACAACCAACAGACCCCTCACTTAGGAGCGATCGTGGCGCGCGACATCGCGGCTCCCGGCACCGTCCCCACCAACCACCAGGACCTCATCTCCTGGGTCGACGAGATCGCAGCAATCACGGAGCCGGACAGCGTCGTCTGGTGTGACGGATCCGAAGCGGAGTACGAGCGCCTGTGCGGGGAGCTCGTCGCCAAGGGCACGTTCAGGAAACTGGACCCGATCAAGCGCCCGAACTCGTACTACGCCGCGTCCGACCCGAGCGATGTCGCCCGCGTCGAGGACCGAACCTTCATCTGCTCCGAGAAGGAGGAGGACGCGGGCCCCACGAACCACTGGAAGGCCCCCGCGGAGATGAAGGCCATCTTCGCCGGCGAGAAGGGCATCTTCCGCGGCTCGATGCGCGGCCGGACGATGTACGTCGTCCCGTTCTGCATGGGTCCGCTGGGCTCCGACCTCTCCGCGATCGGCGTCGAGATCACCGACTCCGCCTACGTCGCGGTCTCCATGCGGACGATGACGCGCATGGGACAGCCCGTCCTCGACGAGCTCGGCTCCGACGGCTTCTTCGTCAAGGCCGTCCACACCCTCGGTGCGCCCCTCGCCGAAGGTCAGCAGGACGTCCCTTGGCCCTGCAACTCCACCAAGTACATCTCGCACTTCCCGGAGACCCGCGAGATCTGGTCGTACGGCTCCGGCTACGGCGGCAACGCCCTGCTCGGCAAGAAGTGCTACGCCCTGCGCATCGCGTCCGTCATGGCGCGCGACGAGGGCTGGCTCGCCGAGCACATGCTGATCCTCAAGCTCACCCCGCCGCAGGGCGGGTCGAAGTACGTCGCCGCCGCCTTCCCGTCCGCCTGCGGCAAGACCAACCTCGCCATGCTGGAGCCCACGATCTCCGGCTGGACCGTGGAGACCATAGGCGACGACATCGCCTGGATGCGCTTCGGCGAGGACGGCCGGCTGTACGCGATCAACCCGGAGGCCGGATTCTTCGGCGTCGCGCCCGGCACCGGTGAGCACACCAACGCCAACGCCATGAAGACCATGTGGGGCAACTCGGTCTTCACCAACGTCGCGCTCACCGACGACAACGACGTGTGGTGGGAGGGCATGACCGAGGAGCTGCCCGCGCACCTCACGGACTGGAAGGGCAACGACTGGACGCCGGAGTCCGGCACCCCGGCCGCCCACCCCAACGCCCGCTTCACCGTGCCGGCCGGGCAGTGCCCGATCATCGCGCCGGAGTGGGAGGACCCGAAGGGCGTGCCGATCTCGGCGATCCTCTTCGGCGGCCGCCGCGCCACCGCCGTACCGCTGGTGACCGAGTCCTTCGACTGGAACCACGGCGTCTTCCTCGGCGCGAACGTCGCGTCCGAGAAGACCGCCGCGGCCGAGGGCAAGGTCGGCGAGCTGCGCCGCGACCCGTTCGCCATGCTGCCGTTCTGCGGCTACAACATGGGCGACTACATGGGTCACTGGGTCAAGGTCGGCTCCGACAAGGACCAGGCCAAGCTCCCGAAGATCTACTACGTCAACTGGTTCCGCAAGAACGACGCGGGCAAGTTCGTGTGGCCGGGCTTCGGTGAGAACAGCCGCGTCCTGAAGTGGATCGTCGAGCGCCTCGAAGGCAAGGCCGAGGGCGTCGAGACCCCCATCGGCATCCTGCCGACGCGCGACGCGCTCGACACGAACGGCCTCGAACTGGCCGACGAGGACCTCGATTTCCTGCTCAAGGTCGACAACGAGGTCTGGCGCGAGGAGGCGGCGCTGATCCCCGAGCACCTGAACACCTTCGGCGACCACGCGCCGAAGGAGCTGTGGGACGAGTACCGCGCGCTCGTCAAGCGCCTGGGCTGATCCCACCCAAGAACGTCGCGGCGGGCCAGTCCGACGTCCGCCCTGACCTGTGGGGTCACACAGGTCCGCCGCGTCCCCGGCCCCGGAGCCCCCTCACGGCTCCGGGGCCGGACCCTTTTCCGCAACGGAATTCGGGATGAGGAATGTGGCACCCGGTCCGCGCGCCTCCGCGGCCCGCGAACCGGGGCCGTCAGTGGGCGCCGACCAGACGCAGTTCGGTCAGGGCGGCGGTGTGCGCGTCCATCCGCTCGGCGGAGAGGATCGCGGCTGCGGTGTCGGCGCGGGACGCCGCGACGACGAGGGCGCGGCCCGCGAGGGCGTGCGCGCGGTGGTGCAGGGCCGCGGGGGCGGCGCCGGACAGGCCCGCGTGACGCGCGGGCGGGGCGCCGCGCAGGCGGGCGACCTCGTCGGCGATGCGCTCGGCGGCCGCGTCGAGACCGAGCTCGTCGGTGACGGCGAGGAGCGCGGAGAGATGACCGGCGAGCTGGATGTCCAGCTCCTCCTCGCGGCTGCGGTGCGGGTACTCGGCATCGTCGGCCATCGAGTGGAGTGACCTGGTGCGGATCGGCTCGTACATGGGGGATGGCCTCCTGCTCACTGTCAGGAGACCATCCTAGCTTGGATTCAGTCTAAAGTTGAGTCCGGTCGTGATTCTTCACTCAAGAAGCGATCAAGGCTGGCTGTAGCCGTCCAGGAACGTCCCGATCCGGGTCACCGCGTCGGCCAGATCCTTCACCGCCGGCAGCGTCACGATCCGGAAGTGATCGGGCTCCGGCCAGTTGAAGCCCGTACCCTGCACGACCATGATCTTCTCGGCCCGCAGCAGGTCGAGCACCATCTGCCGGTCGTCCTTGACCTTGTAGACCTTGGGATCGAGCCGCGGGAAGAGATACAGGGCGCCCTTCGGCTTGACGCAGCTCACGCCCGGGATCCGGGTGAGCAGGTCGTATGCGACGTCCCGCTGCTCGAGAATCCTGCCGCCCGGCAGCACCAGGTCCTCGATCGACTGCCGGCCGCCGAGTGCGGTGGCCACCGCGTGCTGCGAGGGCATGTTCGCGCACAGGCGCATATTGGCGAGGATGGTCAGGCCCTCGATGTACGAGGAGGCGTGCGCCGTCGGGCCGCAGACCGCCATCCAGCCGGAGCGGTAGCCGGCCACCCGGTAGTTCTTGGAGAGCCCGTTGAAGGTGAGGACCATCAGGTCCGGCGCGATCGCGGCGGTCGGCGTGTGCGTGGCGCCGTCGTAGAGGATCTTGTCGTAGATCTCGTCGGAGCAGACGACCAGGTTGTGCCGGCGGGCGATCTCGGTGAGGCCGCGCAGCATCTCGTCGTCGTACACCGCGCCGGTGGGGTTGTTCGGGTTGATGATCACGATCGCCTTCGTGCGGTCGGTGATCTTCCGCTGGATGTCGGCGAGGTCCGGCATCCAGTCGGCCTGCTCGTCGCATCGGTAGTGCACGGCGGTGCCGCCCGCGAGCGATACGGACGCGGTCCACAGCGGATAGTCCGGCGCCGGTACGAGCACCTCGTCGCCGTCGTCGAGCAGCGCCTGCATCGACATCTGGATCAGCTCGGATACACCGTTGCCGAGATAGATGTCCTCGACGCCCAGGTCGATGCCCTTGGTCTGGTAGTGCTGCATCACCGCGCGCCGCGCGGACAGCAGCCCCTTGGCATCGCCATAGCCGTGCGCGTCGCCGAGATTGCGGAGGATGTCCTCGAGAATCTCGGGCGGGCATTCGAAGCCGAAGGCGGCGGGGTTGCCGGTGTTGAGCTTGAGGATGCGATGACCTGCTGCCTCAAGCCGCATCGCCTCCTCGAGGACCGGGCCCCGGATTTCGTAACAGACGTTTGCGAGCTTCGTCGACTGGATCACCTGCATGCCGGTGAGCTTACGGGCGTGTATCGCTGATCGCTCTGTGTTTTGGGCGACGGGGACGTGGCGAGAATGTCCGCTTTTGGTGCATCGGCCGGTGAGAGCGGCTCCCGCCCTTCGAAAGGGGCGGCCCCAAGCGCCGGACACCTGCGGTTTACCTCGGCCGGACCGGAGCGAAGCGAGCGGGTGTTGCACTCGTCACCTTCGCCGGAGCCGATGGCACGGCCGGTCTGATGGGCCTCACCGGCGACGCGAGCCCCTGGCGGCGTCGGGTAACGGGCCGGAGCACTGGCGTACGGGCCGGGCATCGGTCCCAGCCCCGTGACCGCCCACGCCGGCATCACGCCGGCGCCCCGAGAGGCGCCGGCGCTGATCCCCCGTCCCCGTTAGCTTAATGCGCGCATCGGCGCGTTAAGTTGGATGGGACACTAGTCGGACACACACTGTCGACGCAACAGGGCCATGACTGAACGACAGCCTCACGGCTCGGCCCGTCCCGGCGGGCGGACAGCCCGCACTCGCGCGGCCGTACTGGCCGCCGCCTTCGACGAGCTCGACGCACACGGGTTCGGCGCGCTCACCATGGACGGACTCGCCCAGCGCTCCGGGGTCCACGTCTCGACAATCCGCCGCCGCTGGCGCACGGTCGAAGGCGTCATCGGCGACCTGCTCGCCCAGCAGGGCACGACCATTCCGATCCCCGGCACCGGCGACTTCCGGCAGGACCTGCATGCCCTGGCCGAGGCGATCGCGCGCTTCTACGCGAGCCCGCGCAACCGCAGTCTCATCGAAGGAATCGTCGCGGCAGCCGCCCACGACCCGCTCGTCGGACCGATCGTCCGGGACGTCTTCGCCGCCCGTGTCCAGCACGTCACCCAGCTCGTCCACCGCGCGATCGACCGCGGCGAACTCCCCCCGGACACCGACGCCACCGACGTCATCGCCGCACTGGGCGCCCCCTTCTACTACCGGCTCCTCATCACCCGCCAACCCATCGACGACCGCCTCACCCACGCGGCCGCCGAAGCCGCCTACCACGCCGCGCGAGCCGGAACCTTCTCCAGGCCGAGCCCGCGCTGAGTCCCCTCGGGCCGGCCGGGATGGCATGCGTTCACCCCAGGTATCCATGCAGAAACGCCGAGTGGCATCACAAGCCGGCGGGATTCGTCAGCTACGGGATCAACGGCGGGAGCCGCGCCGCCGAGCAACTGCGCCAGGTGGCGGGCGAGTTGAAGATCGCCGAGGTACACAGGCAGGTCGAGCTGGGGATGTTCACCGACTTCCGCTTCACCGACCCCACGGACCCGGCCGACCCGGGCGTGTGCGAGCCGGCCGAGCACCATGAGCCGGCCCTGCACGAGATGCTGAACGAGATCATCGCCTGGTCCGGCGCCCTCGCGCCGCTGCGCGCGGCCGCATGACGGCGCGGGACGGCGGCCGGGGCGGTACGCACCCGTGCCGTTGCCGCCCCGGCCGTCACCGCTCGATCAGGACTCTTCGCATTCCTTCCATGCGAGCCGATAGATGGTGTTTATCTCACCGTCCGTCGAGTCCATCGTCATGAAACTGGTCGTCTTCTTCGGGTCCGATGTGCCTGCGCCGACGCGCACTTCAGTGTTGATGTTGAAATTGCGCTTCACTCCGCACGGCGCCCATACCAGTTGACCCCATTCCGTGGAGTCGGTCGCCTGCCAGTTGTCGTCCAGCGGGCCGCGGAACGGATGATTTCTGGACGCCGTGTCCGGCGAGCCCTGGAAGTAGTACGACGCTTTCTGCGTCGCCGTGGCGCCGTTCACCAGGCTGGCGTAGCCGCGGTAGTCGGCGCTGGCGATCGCGTAGGTGAATCCCTGCGGGACATGCACGACGAGATTGAGCTGGCAGTTCTTCCGGAAGTCGGTCGGCCCGGCGCCCACGCCCACCTTGGCGAGGTATTCGCTGTAGGTCACCGTGAAGGCCGTATTGTCCTCGGACACCGCCACGGCGGCGGTTCCCTGGCGACACCCTGATCCATTGACTGTCGCGATGTCGATCGTGATTTTGTCCGGGGGCGCAATGCTGGACGCGGACGCGTTCTGGCCGGCGAGCAGCGAAGCGACAAAAGCCGCTGTCGCGCCACCCGCTATAAGTGCACGGGACATGCTTCTCCCATCGGGGAATGTGAGGGGTTCATCCGGCGGCAGGTCCATTCAGCGGCATGGACATGTCAACTCTTCAAGTATTCGTGCGCGCTTCCCGAAGAGCCGGATCGGGGGAATCGTAAGCTCCGGAGCAGGTGCTGGATAGGGTTGTTATCAGCCGCGTGAAGGCGGTGTGAAGGAGCGTCGGGTCGCCCGCAGCGCGGGCGGCGGCCCGTCACGAACCGGCGATCCACCCGCTCGCGGACCGCGTCGCAGGGCCAGGGCGGACAGGCGTACACACCATGGGACTTGTGAGCGAATAGAAAGACAGCCCGCCCAAGAACCCCGTCATTCACCAGGGTTCGCGGCATCGGCCTCGGGTGAACCGCCCTTCCGATGCGTACGTTCGGGTGGTCTGTACGCCCTAAGTCCCTGACAACGGGTGACGTCATAACGGTCACCTCGTAACTTTGGTGACAATGACGGAGGTTCGGATTCCGGTCTCGTCGGCAGCGCTCTCGGGCCTCATGCCGGCCACCTGACATCAGCCGGATCCGTCCTCTTCCACACCGACTCCATGAGATGTGACCAAGTGAAACGTAGGCGATTGTGGACAGGGCTCTCCGCAACGGCCGTGGTTGGCGCTGGGGTAGCAGTCTGGGCGTTTCTGCCCCAGCCGGCCGCCACCTCGGAATCCGAGGCCAAATCAGCGGCCCGTGCCGTCTCGGAGGCGCAGGCGCTTCTGCACGCGGGCCTTATGCAGTCGCGGTACCAGGACTACTCCGGGGCGGCCAAAACCTTCAAGCGGGTGGTGGACCTGGATCCGGCCAACAAACTCGCCTGGTACAACCTGGGTGTCATCGCGCAGCGGGACGGCAGGACGGCTGATGCCCGCACGGCTTATGACAAGGCGTTGAAGATCGATCCGTCTTTCGACTCTGCCCTCTTCAACGAGGCGGTAATGCTCGAGTCGAGCGAGCCCGACCGCGCCATCGGGCTCCTGAAGCGAGTCGTTGCCGGCAACTCGAAGGCCTCCACGGCCTACCTGCACCTCGGGCAGGCCCTGGCGAAGGAAGGCCGCGACGACGAGGCCCAAGACGCATTCCGTCGTGCCGTTACGGCCGACCCCAAGCTGCACCCTCTCGTACCGGAACCGTTCCAGGATTCCGCAAGCCCATCACCGTCAACGAGCCAAGCGGGTACTACCAGATGACGTCGACTGCGACACCGAGGTTCTCCGTCTTCACTCCCAGCCACCGGCCGCGTTTCCTCGATGAGTGCCTGGCCACCCTGCAGGCACAGACCTGTTCGGACTGGGAGTGGATCGTCCTGCTCAACAACGGTGCCCGGTGGCGGCCGGAGCAGCCCGATGAGCGTGTCCGTGTGGAGGTCGCGGACGAAGTCCACGGCGTCGGGGCCGCCAAACGCAGGGCCTGTGAACTGGCACGGGGGGAGATCCTCGTGGAACTCGACCACGACGATCTCCTGGCGAAGGCGTGCCTGGCGGAGCTCGCCAAGGCATTCGACGCCAACCCCGACGCCGTTTTCGTCTACAGCAACACCGCGCAGATCACCGAGGACGGGGAGCGGGACGAGAGCCGCTTCAACAAGGCGCACGGCTGGCAGTACGAGGATGTGCGCGTCGACGGCCGCCGGCTGCTGCAAGCACTGTCCATGTCTCCGACGCCGCACAACGTCTCGTACATCTGGTACGCGCCCAACCACGTGCGGGCGTTCCGTAAGGACGTCTACGAGAAAGTCGGCGGATACGACGCCACCCGTACGGTCCTGGACGACCAGGACCTGATGTGCCGTCTCTTCCAGGCCGGCGACTTCCACCACATCCCTCGCTGCCTGTACCTCCAGAGGATCCACCCCGCGAACACGCAGCGCGATCCGGAGATCAACTCACACATCCAGCGTGAGACGGTCGCCCTGTACGACAAGTACATCGAGGCCAACGCCCTGGCCTGGAGCCAGCGCCGCGGACTGCTCGCGCTGGACCTGGGCGCAGCCCACCGGAAGCCGCCCGGCTACCTGGGCGTGGACCAGTATCAGGGAGAGGGCGTCGACATCGTCGCGACCCTGCCCGGGAAGCTGGACCTGCCCGACGGCTCCGTCGGCCTGCTGAGGGCGGTGGACTTCCTCGAGCACGTGCCCGCGAAGGTGCCGCTGATCAACGAGCTGTACCGGCTTCTGGCGCCCGGGGGCATGCTCCTCTCCATGACACCCAGCGCCGACGGCCGCGGCGCGTACCAGGATCCGACGCACGTCGCCTTCTACAACGAGAACTCCTTCTGGTACTACACGGACAACCAGTACCGGACCTTCGTGCCCGAGATCCAGGCCCGGTTCCAGAATTCACGGCTGGTCACCTACTACCCGACCGACTGGCACTCCAAGAACAACATCTCCTATGTGGTGGCGAACCTCATCGCGGTGAAGGAGGGCGCCTCCCGCTGCGGCGGACCGCTGCTGGTCTAGGTCGTGTCCGACACGGCCCAGGGCCGGACAGGGCCTGGGACAGGTCCGGCACGCAAGGCGCCCGGCGGGGCTGTCAGCTCCCGCCGGGCGCCTCCTTGTCGGGCGCGTCAGCTGCTCGACCGCGCCGCAGCGGCCAGGGCGGCGAAGGCGGGCGTGTCCAGCGCTGCGGTCAGTTGGGCGTCCCACCGGGGGAGGGGCACGAGCCCGGTACGTGGCCAGCTGCTGTGGCCGAGTACGCCGAATGCCGGGCGGGCAGCGGGGCGCGGAAATGCCACCGAGCCGACCGGGCGGATCCGCTCGGGATCGAGGCCGCTCAGACGGAAGGTCTCCCGGGCCAGGCCGTACCACGTGGTGTGGCCGCCCGCCGTGCCGTGGTAGATGCCTGCCGGTGCCCGGCCGGCCAGTGCGGCACGGCCGAGGACGGCCAGCTGCCCGGCGAGTGCACGGGACCAGGTTGGCTGGCCGTGCTGGTCGGCCACCACATCCAGCATCTCGCGCTGGGCGGCCAGCCGGAGCATGGTGGCCACGAAGTTGGAGCCGTGCGCACCGTAGAGCCAGGCGGTGCGCACGATGCAGCCGGTGCGCGGCAGCAGCTCGGCGACTGCTCGCTCCCCCGCCAGCTTGCCTCGCCCGTACGCGTTGACGGGACTGGTCGGCGCGTCTTCGGGGTACGGCTGACGGGCATCCCCCGGGAACACGTAGTCGGTGGAGATGTGCAGCAGGACAGCGCCGCTGTCCGCGCAGGCGCGCGCCAGATGCCGGACGCCTGTGCCGTTCACGGCTGTGGCCGCCGCCTCGGCCTGCTCGGCGCCGTCGACGTCCGTCCAGGCGGCGCAGTTGACGACCACGCGGTGACCGTCGACGGCCGTGCGCACGGCCGTCGGGTCGGTGATGTCGAGCTGGTCACGGCTCAGCCCTGTCACCGCGGCCTCCGGATCGGCACCGAGCTCTGCCAGCACATCGCGGCCGAGAAGCCCGCGTGCACCGGTCACCAGCCAGCTCGTGGTCATCCCAGCTCGGCCCTCGCCTTGAGTGGCTCCCACCAGGACCGGTGATCGCAGTACCAGGCGACCGTGGCGGCCAGTCCGTCGGTGAAGGTGACCTGCGGGGCGTAGCCGAGGTGCTCACGGATCTTGCTGTCGTCCAGCGAGTAGCGCAGGTCGTGGCCCTTGCGGTCGCTCACGTACTCGACCCGGTCCCAGTCCGCGCCGACCGCGTCCAGCAGCAGGCCGGTGAGCTTGTGGTTGTTCACCTCGGTCCCGCCGCCGATGTTGTAGATCTCCCCGGCCTTGCCGCCGTGCAGGGCCAGCTCGATGCCTTGGCAGTGGTCGGAGACGTGCAGCCAGTCACGGATGTTCCGGCCGTCTCCGTACAGGGGGACCGTCTTCCCGTCGATCAGGTTGGTGATGAAGAGCGGGATGACCTTCTCCGGGAACTGATGCGGCCCGTAGTTGTTGGAGCACCGGGTGACCACGACGTCCAAGCCGTGGGTGCGGTGGTAGGCGAGGGCGAGGAGGTCGGAGCCGGCCTTCGACGCGGAGTACGGGGAGTTCGGCGCAAGCGGCCACTCCTCGGTCCATGAGCCCTCGCTGATCGAGCCGTACACCTCGTCGGTGGAGACGTGAACGAAGCGGCCGACGCCGTGCCGGTGTGCCGCGTCCAGCAGCACCTGGGTCCCGGTCACATTGGTTTGGACGAACGGACCGGCACCCTCGATCGACCGGTCCACGTGCGACTCGGCCGCGAAATGCACCACCGCGTCCTGGCCCGCCATCACCTGGCCGACCACATCGGGATCGCAGATGTCGCCGCGGACAAAGCTGTAGCCCGGGTGTTCCACCACCGGTGCCAGATTGGCCTCGACCCCTGAGTAGGTGAGTTTGTCGAGAACCGTGATCCGCGCCGTCGGGTCAGAATTCAGCCGCCGGCGGACGTATTCCGAACCGATGAAGCCGGCTCCGCCGGTCACAAGGATGCGCATGATTCTCCGATGCTGTGGCTGCCCGGCGTTCAGAACCGGGCCATCTGGTCACCCAGTACGTGCACCACTTACGCTACTCAGGGCCCCGGCATCTTCCCGGCAGGCAGGTCCGATTCGCGCTGGTCTTGTCAACTCCAGTTCTTTCCACCGTTGTTCATAACAATGGTGGGTCTCGGATCGTGAGTTGCACCGATGGCCGTGCGGCCCCCTCGCCGGAAACCGCGGACGGTGCCCCGAGGCCGAGGCCTCGGGACACCGTCAGTTATTCCCAGCGGAAGCGGGAGGCCGTTACCGGCCACCGCTCACATGGGAGTTATTACGCGTCGTGGCAGATCACGAAGGAGTTGACCTCGCCGAGGGTGGTGGTGGCCTGCCATCCATTGGCAGGGGGACCGCCGACCGGCGCACTCTGGCTGACGTTCACAGCGATGGCGCCGAACTGCGAGTATCCGCCGCCGGTGGCAATGTCGTCAGCGGCGCACAGGGCAGTCGACTGGGCTCCCTGGGTGCCGGTCACGACGTACGTCTCGAGCGTGACTGCGCCCTGGGCGCCCTGGAAGCCCTGGGTGCCCTGCGGACCCGCCGCGCCCTGGAAGCCCTGCGTGCCGGTGTCACCCTGCGGACCCTGCGTACCGGTGTCACCCTGGACGCCCTGGAAGCCCTGGGGGCCGAGGTCTCCCTGGAAGCCCTGCGTACCGGTGTCGCCCTGGGCACCCTGCAGGCCCGTGTCACCCTGGGCGCCCTGGAAGCCCTGCGCGCCGAGGTCTCCCTGCGGACCCTGTGTACCGGTGTCGCCCTGGGCACCCTGCAGGCCCGCGTCACCCTGGAAGCCCTGGGGGCCGAGGTCTCCCTGCGGACCCTGTGTACCGGTGTCGCCCTGGGCACCCTGCAGGCCCGCGTCACCCTGGAAGCCCTGGGGGCCGAGGTCTCCCTGCGGACCCTGCGTACCGTCGTCACCCTGGGCACCCTGCGCGCCCGTGTCACCCTGGAAGCCCTGGGGGCCCTGGGCGCCCTGAGGGCCACCGAAGTCACCCTGGGGGCCCTGCGCACCCGTCGCACCCTGGGCGCCGTCCACGCCGTTCACGCCGTCCACACCCGGCACACCTTGCGGGCCCTGTGCGCCATCCACGCCCGGCACGCCCTGGGGGCCCTGCGGGCCTACCTTGCCCTTCGGTCCCTTCGGCCCCTGCGGGCCACGGTCGCCGCGGTCGCGGTCGGCGCTAGTGGCGCCGTTCGGGCCCGGCAGCGCCACACTTTGCTCGGTGCCGGACCTGTGGATCGCGTCGGCGATGGCTGCTGTGCTCGGGACAACATTGAGCACGACGGCAAGGGTGCCCGCCGAAACCAGCGTTGCGGTTTTCATGCGAGAACTTCGGATCGTTTTACGGCTCACCAGAGAACCTTCCTCACGGGACTTGGAGGGGGACCACACCGCAAGCGTGCGCACTCTTTAAGTGCGCCTTGATTCGCATGCGTGTCCGTCGCCCACGGCGACGGACAGAACCAGTCTTCACTCTCCGCGACCAAATGATCACAAATTGACCCGTGTCGCCGAGGAACATCACCCGAGCGGCCGCGAAACCTCGCAGGCACCGTCATACACACCGACGGGTTGACGAGGCGGAACCGCCGGCCTCCTTTGCTCACGAACGGCTCACGAACGTCGAGCGCCGGCATGAACGACAAGACCGCTGCGGCATGATCACGGCTCATGGAGGGGCGGCGCCATCGTGAGGCAGACCGGCTACCTCAGGCGCGGACTCGCAGACTTCGACGATAGGCACCGCAGTCCTCGTAGGAGGGCAGCAGACCTTGCCGCTCGGCTTCCCTGAGCGTGGGCGCCGCAACGTCCTTCTCGGAGAGCCGCGGCGCGAGGTCCTCGGGCCATGCGATCGCCAGCGTCGGATCGAAAGGGTGAATCCCGTACTCGCGCTGCGGCGCGTATCCCTGCGAGCACAGATAGACGACGGTGGCGTGATCGTCCAGCGCCATGAACGCGTGGCCCAGTCCTTCCGAGAGGTAGACGCCGCGGTGGGCCGTGTCATCGAGCTGAACTGCCTCCCATGTGCCGAAGGTCGGGGAACCGGTGCGAATGTCGACCACTACGTCGAGGACGGCGCCGCTGACGCAGGTGACGTACTTGGCCTGGCCCGGCGGGACCGACGCATAGTGGATACCGCGAAGAGTGCCGCGCACGGAGCGAGAGCAGTTGGCCTGCCCGAGATGGAGCCCCTGGCCGGTGACATCACGGAACCGGTCACTCTTGAACCACTCGTGGAAGCGGCCCCTGCCGTCCGCGAAGACCTCGGGTGTGTCCACCCAGGCCCCTTCGATGCCCAGCGGTCTCACGTGCTCGCGTCCTCTCATACGTAGCAACGGCCCTGCGCTTCCCTCACCCGTTCGAACGGCTACACGGGAGCGCCCGGTCCTGTTCGCAGCAGGCCCTCCCGAAGCGGTCCGCTTCCCCTTTGGCGCATGACGGCATGTCGGGAGTCTTCCAGCAGCGCCATCAGATAGTGGCCGTACCCGCTCTTGAGCAGCGGCTGGGCCAGAGCCCGGAGCCGGTCGTCGTCGATCAGGCCGGCCCGCCAGACCGCCTCCTCGATGCAGCCGATCTTGAAGCCCTGGCGCTCCTCGATCACCCGGACGAACTCTGACGCCTGAACCATGGAGCCGAAGGTTCCGGTGTCCAGCCAGGCGGTGCCTCGGTCGAGCCGGGTGACGTGCAGCGCGCCGGACTCCAGATAGACGCGGTTGACGTCAGTGATCTCCAACTCGCCACGGGCACTGGGCCGTAGGTCTCGGGCGATGTCCACGACGTGGTTGTCGTAGAAGTACAGTCCGGGCACGGCGTACCGGGACCTCGGCAGGGCCGGTTTCTCCTCGATGGACAGCGCCTGGCCCAGCTCGTCGAACTCCACCACGCCGTAGGCCGCGGGGTTGGCAACCTGATAGGCGAATACCCTGCCGCCCTTCATGTCGTCGTGGTTGGCCAGCCGTGTACCGAGGCCGCTGCCGTGGAAGATGTTGTCGCCCAGGATCAGGGCGACCGACTCGCCGCCGATGAAGTCGGCGCCCAGCACGAAAGCTTGAGCGATTCCCTCCGGGTGCTCCTGTGTGGCGTATTCCAGCCGCAGGCCCAGTTGATTGCCGTCGCCGAGCAGTCGACGGAACTGGTGCTGGTCCTCAGGGGTGGTGATGATCAGGATCTCTCTGACGCCGGCCATCACCAGCGTGGAAAGCGGGTAATAGACCATGGGCTTGTCGAAGACCGGCAGCAGTTGCTTGGACACCGAGCGCGTCAACGGCCACAGTCGCGAGCCGGTGCCGCCGGCCAGCAGGATTCCTCGCATGGCATCACCATAGGTGAATCACCGATGAATACGGCGGCTCTGACTCGGAGAGCCGTAGCGTGTGCAGCCGTGAGCCCGGCGCGCATCCGTCGGGATAATCATTTCTTTGGTCGTGATACCGCACGTTTACCTACGAGTTGGCCTCACCATTCCCGCCAGGGCGGGAATACCGACGCCAGTTGAGTGTCCGTCGGCACGCGAAATCGTTTCGTCCATCGTGAGTTCTTCCAATCCGCCGCCGCTCACTCCTGGCGGCTCGAACCCCCTGTCCACACCGGCTTCCGCTGCGGCTGCCGGCGGCTCCCAGCCGTACCCGCGGACTTCGGGCAGACCGTACGGCCCGGGTGAGTTTGCACAGACACCGCTGTACGCGCAGCTCGTAGCCGAGTGGCGGGCGCGCGGAGCAATGCTGCCGGGCGCTCGCGACCTGCAGTGGGACAGGCTCGCCTCCGGCAGAGCTTTTGAGGAGGACACCCAGCGGACGGTGCGCATGCTGCGACTTGAGCGGGATCCCGCACCCGCACCACCCGCCGGGGTGGAGGCGGGAGCGGAAGCGGTCATGAGAGGACGACAGGCCCCGTCCGCCGGCGGACGTCTCCCGCGACCTCGGTAGGCAGCCGTGCCCGCCGTTGCAGCGAGCGTCAGCTCGTCCAGAAGGCCCACCAGCGCGTCATGATCAGCATGCCGATGATCCCCGTCCACAGCACCGGCGGTACCCAGCCGAACTCGCGCAGGCCGCTGCGCAGGCCCGCCGGAGCCGGCAGCATCCGGTGCCCGACGGTGTGACGGGTCACGTAGCAGAAGAGCAGGATCGTGGCGGCCCAGGCCAGCGAGCACCAGAGACACAGCGCGTTGATGCGGTACAGCGACTGGAACTGGAGCCAGGTGCAGAACGCGACGCCGAAGAGCGCGCCGGCGTTGAAGGTGAGCCAGAACCAGCGGCGGTAGCGGGCGCCCGCCAGGAGCCCGGCGCCGACGCCGATCACGACGGCGTACGAGATGAGGCCCAGCATCGGATTGGGGAAGCCGAAGGCCGCGGCCTGGTCGCTCTTCATGATGTTGCCGCAGGACACGACCGGGTTGAGGCTGCAACCCGGCGTGAAGTCCGGGTCCTCGAGCAGCCTGAACTTGTCGATCGTGATGACCCATGAGGCGAGCAGTCCCGCCGCGCCCGTGACGACCAGCAGCCAGGCGAAGCCACGGCTTCCACCGACGGCACCTGACGGTGCGTCGTCCGGCGCCGTCGCCGGGCGCGGGACGTGTCGCCTCCTTGTTCGTGTCTCCATGACCATGTCGCTGCGTCCCTCTCCTGACAGTCCGAAAGATCGTTCCGACGGGCCGCCGCCCACCTGAGCCGATGCGCACACGCAGTAATCACCGCCTCGTCCAGCGCGACGGATCGTCAGATTCCGATTAGCGTCGCCGGTGTCCCAGACCCTTGTATCGAGGAGCTCGATCATGAAGCTGACGCTTCGCCACCCGGCGGCCGCCGCCGCCAGGAACACCGGGATAACACTCAAGCTCGCCGGGGCCACCCGGGCGGTCGCGCACCCCGCGGTCTCCTGCTCGGCGGGCGCATCCCCCTACCTTTGATCCGCACGGCGTAACCAAGGCCCGGCAGGCTGCCGTACCACCGCCCGCCGGGCCTTTTGGCGTGTGCGGCCGCCTCACCCCCGCAGCTGACGCACCGGCAGCAAGCAGTGCGCCGCCGTCGACAGCATCGCCTCGTCGCCCGCGAAATCCCGTAGCTCCTCCTCCGTGACCGGCGCCCCGGGAGCCGCCTGTGGCCACGCGCGGGTGGCGAAGAGGAAGTAGACATGGCCCCGCTCCCGCACCGCGGCCAGCCACTCCGGCGGCACCGTGCACTGGGCGGTGAGATGAGGCATCGTCAGGACTGCTTGGCCCGCCTCGACAAGGAGCGTGACGGGGAGTCCGTCGACCTGGGCGGCGTCCACGTACTCGGTTCCGACCGGCAGGCCGATGTCGGCGAGCAGCTTCCGGGCGGCGGCCTCCACCCCTTCGGGGCCGCCGTCGCCGTCCCCGAGCGAGTACGCCAGCAGAAACGGCATGTCGCGCTCGTCGTCGGGATGTTCGCCACTCCAGGCGATGACGACGAGAGTGCCCAATTGGGCCGGGCGGAAGGCGCGCACAGCGCCGGAGATTGAGGTCATCGTCGGACCTTAGCGACTTACCGGGACCATCCGGGTGTCCGTGTCACCTGCGCGGGGGAGCCCCGCCGCCGATTACCCCGAAGGTGTCCCTGTCGCTCGCGCGTACGCACCCGCGCGGCGGACCGGCAGGCGACAAGTGGGCCGGCCCTGCGGAACCCCCGTTCCGGCAGACCGGCCCGGCACCGCACCAGCGGCGTCGCCCGTCCGGCGCAACCCCGGAATACTCCGTCGGGTGATTCGCTGCCCGCGCTCAGGAACCCAAGGGAAGTCCGCCGAGGAGCCGGCCCGGGGGCGCCCCCCTCGGCCTTGCTCAGGTTGCCGGTGGCGTCCTGGGCGATGCTGAGCGGCAGGCCCTCCGTCCCCTCGCCCAGCGCCTCGTTCGCAAGCGGCTCCGCGGCGGTATTGGTCTGCTGCACTACGGTCTCGACCGTCCCGTTGAGGCTGGTCGGGGCGAGGTCGGAAGCGGCGAAGGCCGGGGCGGCGCCACCCGCGGCCGCCAGGGAACCGGCTACGACCGCAGCGACCTTCATGGGCTTCATCAGTGAATCTCTCCTTCGGCGACGCGTGTCACGCGCGCAAGTGACCTGCATTTCGGGCATATTGCGGATGCTCGTGAATGCCTGCCCTCATGGCTTCCTCTTCGCCTGACGATCCGTCACCACGTGAGAAACTCCGAAGCCCGGGGACTCCTGCTATTGCCACCCGAATGAAGCGTCCCGCGACGGCGTGCAGCCCCAGCCATTCGAGGCAGCACGCGCCGGACAAAACGAAAGGCTGCTCTCCCCGCCGTGGCGGGGAGAGCAGCCAGGGAAACGCCGTACGAGCGGTCAGTCGTTGACGCAGCCGTTGCCGAGGGCCGGGTTCAGCAGACCGATGGCGCTGACGGTGTTGCCGCAGACGCTGGCCGGCAGGTGGATGGGAGCCTGGACGGCGTTGCCCGAGAGGACACCCGGCGACCCCGTCGCAGATCCCGCGGCACCGCTGTCGGCGGTGGCGATTCCAGTGGTGCCCGCGACAGCGGCGGCAGCGAGGGTGGACAGGAAAAGAGCTTTCGCGGTACGCGACATGGAGAAGCACTCCTTGGTCAAATGTTCAGTTGCCGTGCGTGACTGCCCGGTCCATGGTTCAACGGCAGCATGGCCGTCAGGTTGTGCGGCCGAAGGAGTGAAAGCCGGTCAGCCGATACGAATGCCGGCATCCGCCGGCGGGGCACTGGCGGATGCCGGCGTCCATCATTCGTTGCTGCAGGCGTTGCCGAACGCCGGATTCAGCAGGGCAAGACGTCGACGGTGCTGCCGCACACGTTCGCCGGGACGTGGACCGGGACCACATCATTTCTTCCTTCCGGGTTACCTATGAGGCACAACCGTCAACGAGAGCACGCGACCTCCGGATACGAATTCAAGGGGGGCTGGGTGCTGCCTTCCGCCGCGGTTTCTCGTGTGCCGTGTCCGCTGACGCGGTGAATGCCCTTCCCCCACCCGAGCCAGTACGCGAGCGGAGATCTGCGGGTGCCGCCGCAATCGCTGACGCACGGCCTTCGTCCGGCGGCGCTACACACCGTGCAGCCCGTCGACGGCGGCATCGCGCGGGTGGTCGCGGATCTGGTGACCGACCAGGTCCGCGCCGGCCTCCGGGCGGCCGTGGCGTGCCCCGGGGGCGGTGTGCTCGCGGACGCCGTACGCGCGCTGGGCGGCCGACGTCCACCCGTGGCGGGCGGGGCGCGCGCCGGGCCCGCTGCTGCTTCAGGAAGTGCTGCACCTCGCCCGGCTCGTGGCGCGGATACGCCCGCAGGTGGTGCACGCCCACTGCGCCGAGGCAGGGCTGGCCGCCCAACTGGCCCTGCGCGGCCGGATCCCCACCGTGTTCCAGCCGCACGCCTGGTCCTTCGAGCCGGTTGATGGCATCTCCGCCCGGCCGGCGCGCAGCTGGGAGCGCTACCGCGCACCGGGCGGACCAGGTCGTCTGTGTCAGCGAGACGGAGCAGCGTACTGGCGACGCCGAGGAGCTGCGTGCGAACGCGCCCGCGTCGATGTGCTTCGCCCGGCGCCGTGCCGGATCCGGCGCCCTGGTACCGGGCGGCCGATCTCGTCGTCCTGCCGTCCCGCTGGGAGGGGGTGGCGCTGACGCCACGGGAAGGCATGGCCTGCGGCCGGCCGGTCGTCGTCACCGATGTCGACGGGGCGTGCGAAAGCAATGCCGCCCCGGCATGCGCTGTTCTGTCCCACGCCGTCCCAGGATCCGTACGCCGCCCTTGCCACGGCCGTCGCAGATCTGCTGCTCAATGCGCCGCTGCGCGCCACGCTCGGCCGCCGGGGCCACCGGCACGTCGTCTCCACCCACGACGTACGACACACCGCGGCTGCCGTCGCGGACGTGTGCCGCGACGTGCTCGGCATACGGCCCGGGTGCGGAGAGGCCGGCGTCCGGTGACCGTGGACGACGCCCTGTTCCCCCGTCCCGGGCCCACGGCCCCCGAACGGACCGGGTGAAACGGACCGGCCGGGAGAGCCCGAGGTGGGCTCTCCCGGCCGGGAGTCACGCGGGAAACACAAGCACGTCAGCGTCGCGCCGCGGCCGTCCCGCGACGGTAGAGCAGTGCGCCGCCTGCCAGGAGGCCCAGTGCGGCGGCACCGGCGCCAAGCATGCCCGCATCGCTGCCGGTCTCGGCCAGCGCACCCGAATCGACCGGCTGGTTGACGGCGCCGCCGTCGTCAGCGGGGTCGGTGACGGGCACTCCGAGCCCCGGGTCCGGAGTGCTCGGCGTCACGGGCGCCACCGGCGCTACCGGGGTCACCGGGGTCACGGGCGTTACCGGGGTCACGGGCGTTACCGGGGTCACCGGCGTTACCGGCGTTACCGGCGTCACCGGCGTCACCGGCGTCACCGGGGTCGCCGGGGTCGCCGGGGTGTTCGGCGTCGCCGGCGGCTCCGCCTCGCCGTTGGCGCAGGCGCTGCCGGACGCCGGGTTCAGCAGGGCAATGACGTCGACGGTGTTCCCGCAGGCGTTGACCGGGATGGCGACCGGGATCTGGACGTTGTTGCCGGAGGCGACGCCCGGGGAGCCCACCGTGTCGCCTACGGCGGTCGCGGACCCCGCCCCCGAGGCGTCCGGCTCATTGGCACAGCTGTTGCCGAACGCCGGGTTGAGTACCCCGACGATGTTCACGGAGTTGCCGCACACATTGATCGGCATGTCCACGGGCGCCTGAACGCTGTTTCCCGACAGTACGCCGGGGGAGCCCACGGCTTCCCCGTCGGCGTAGGAGTCGGCGTTGGCGTATGCACTGTTCAGAGACAGAATGCTGGTGGCCGCCGCGGCCGTCAGGATTCCCTTGCTGATGACCTGTCGCATCTTATTTTTCTTTCCCGTTCTCGGTTCGCGAACCGGCCCCGGGATGCACCGTGTGGTGCACCTCAGGACCGGGGAAAACGACCCCTCAGGGCTACATGCGATGACTGAATGTCAGTCGCTTTCGCAGACGTTGCCGAACGCCGGGTTCAGCAGGGCAATGACGTTGACGGTGTTGCCGCACACGTTCATCGGGATGTGTACGGGAACTTGGATGACGTTCCCGGACAGCACACCCGGTGAATCGGTTGCGACGCCGCTCGCTCCGGAGTCCGCGAGGGCCGGCGATGCCATGCCCATGGCCATCACCATCCCTGCGAAAACCGTTGCAGTCTTCCTGTACTTCATCTCGGATTCCTTCTGTTTGCGGTCATGTCAGCGCTATGGCAACGCCACTTGGGAAATGCCACTGACGCCCTGTCAACGAGCAGAGCCCGTCGAAGAAACCCTCCGGCCGATCGATCTCCGCGCATTCAAGGACCCGACGGCCCAGGGTGGCCGGTCCGACGACTCAGTTGTTGCCCGTGCCATTGCCGGAGAGCACCGGGATGTCGTCCAGGATGTGCGACAGCGGCTCGTCGCCCTTGGCCTGGGTCGAGTTCTCCGCGCACTGCTGGCTCTGCGGGGCCGAGAGGACGGGGATGTCCTGGACTCCGACCGGCACGACACCGACGAGCGAACCGGCGTTGGCCTTGGCCGGCAGACCGACGCAGGGCTTGTTCAGCGAGCCCTGGACAAGGCCGATCTGCGGGCTCATGTTGCCGTACGTGGCGGAGTTCCCGAAGGCCTGCGAGGCACCGACACCGCTGGAGGATGTGGTGCCGGTGTCGTTGCCGATGGCCAGGGCCTGTTGCTCCGCAGCGGCCGAGACACCGATTACTGAGGCCGTGACCGCGGCTGCGGCCATAACCTTCTTGATCATCACTGAATTGCCTTTCTGCAGGAACGCTGGACCTCGTCTGCGCACCGACTCAACTGGACTGCTCCGGTTTGGTTTCGGGACTTCACCCGAACGGCCCCTACGGCGCCTCTGCCGCGTTACGGGCCACCGCCCCGGACGAGCGGAAACGAACCTCGCGTGACGTCCCGGCGCACATCGGAACCGCTTTTCATTCCGTCTGACTAATGTCGGCTGTGGAGAGATGCCGTAGAACCAACTCCGGCGGGCGGGGCTGATCAGGGAGCTCCGGGAACGGGCTCTCGCAGAGGGCATCCTCCGTGCGATGCGGCATCCGGGTGAACGCACGGAACCAAACGCGTCCAGGCGCAGTTGATCGCCCTGTTCCACGATCGATCATTCATAGTGAAAAGGGTCCAAGAAGTGATCAAGAAGATTCTCACTACCGTGGTGGTCACCGCTTCGATGGTAGGCGTGGGTGCGTCGATGGCTCCACAGGCCATGGCCATCGGCGACGATGGGGGCACCACGTCGACCAGCGGCAACAACGCCATGCAGAGCTTCGGCAACTCCGCCACCAACGGCGACATGAGCCCGCAGATCGGCCTTGTCCAGGGCTCGCTGAACAAGCCCTGCGTCGGTCTGCCCGCGAAGGGAAACCTCGGCTCCCTCGTGGGTGTCGTGCCGGTCGGAGTCCAGGACGTCCCCGTCCTCTCGGCCCCGCAGACCCAGCAGTGCGCGGAGAACTCCACCCAGGCCAAGGGCGACGAGCCGCTGTCCCACATCCTCAGTAACATCCCGGTGCTCTCGGGCAACGGCACGCAGAACCAGTAATTCCGAAGACGACAGGTACGCCCCTGAGCACTTCGGGACGCGCTGGTGTCCGGTGCGCCAGATGCTCCAGGGAATGGAAATATGTGCCGAACCAGTCGAACTCCCATCTCAAAGAACTCTCCTGGCAGTTCGATGGATCACGCATGCTGCATACGGGTGACTTTTCGAACCAGCCGCCTTACTGAGGTTTCCTTACGGGAATCCAATCGTTACTAGTTTGCAGTGGTGTCCACAAACAGGATACGGACTGCGCAGCACGAAGGTCGCGCCTGCGCATGACACTGCTGCTGAAAGGATCGAAATGAAGCACAAGAAGGCTGCAGTCGTCATCGCGGGCGTCCTCATGTCCCTGGGCAGCGCCGCGCCCGCCATGGCCGACGCGGGGGCCGACGCCATCGCGACCGACTCCGCGGGCGTGCTCTCCGGCAACGTGTTCCAGCTTCCGATTCACGTTCCTATGAACGCCTGTGGCAACACCCTCGGTGTGATTGGCCTGCTCAGCCCCGCATTCGGCAACGCCTGCAGCAACGTCTGACATTCCAGACAGCCCGCACAGGGCGCAGAGGCACGGGCCCCGGACCGAAGTATCCTTACGGTTCCGGGGCCTTCTGCATGCTTCAGGATGAACTGGCCACGCTGGCCGAGGTGCTGGACCCCGTTCCCGGTCCGCGCCGCATCCAGGGCCCCGGTCGCCGGAGCGGTGCACTTCTCGCGCTGTGCCGGATCGCAGTGCTCAGCGGGGCCGGCCCGATCCCCAGCGACCGCCACGATTCTGGGCCGCCTCCTGGCGATCGTCAGATCGAGCAGACGTCCGTGGTGACGCGCTGTGCGCGACCTCCTGGGTCGGTGACGGTCAGGACATGCACGACGAGAGCTTCCAGTCTGCTGTGGCCGCAGTTGCGGTCGTGGAGCCCGGCTCTCGCTTCCTTCCAGGGCAGGGCCTTGAGCTGGGCATGCAGCTGCCGCTGGTTGAGCTTTACGGTGAAGGCACCGTGCGCTCTGCTCACTTGCGAGGTGACGGGAGGCACGCGAGTTGGAGTCTGTGGGATCACATTCCTGCGGGTCGGCCAGCCCTCCGGCAGGTGCGGCTGATCAGATGCCGGAGGGCTCGCCCCGCTCGGCGCCGGGCCGCGGGCTCAACACGCTCGTGGTGCGGCGCCAAGGTGTGCGAGGGCTTCCTGCGGGGCGTTGTTCGTTCACTGGCCATTCGCCGCGATGGAGCGCGCCCCGGAGATCGCCGCCGAGCAGGCAGCCAACAGCACGCTCACGAACGGGTGACGCACCCCGCACCCCCGCCGCGATCATCTCGGCGGCGACAGAGCGTACTCAACGCACCGTCGCCGTCGCCGCAATCCGACTCTGGCTCCGCCCGTGATCAGCCGGACAGGACCCCGCGGGGGTCCCACCCCGCTGCTCGGATTCAGCTGTTGCCCTCGCCGTTGCCCGACAGGACCGGGATGTTGCTGAGGACGTGCGACAGTGGCTCGTCGCCCTTGGCCTGGGTGGAGTTCTCCGCGCACTGCTGGGTCTGCGGGGCCGAGAGGACGGGGACGTCCTGGACTCCGACCGGCACGACACCCACGAGGGAGCCGAGGTTTCCCTTCGCGGGCAGACCGACGCAGGGCTTGTTCAGCGAGCCCTGGACAAGGCCGATCTGCGGGCTCATGTCGCCGAACGTCTCTGAGTTGCCGAACGACTGCTGGGCGTTGTTGCCGCTCTGTGACGTCGTGCCGCCGTCGTCGCCGATGGCCATGGCCTGCGGTGCCATTGTCGCGCCGGCCGCCGCCGCGGAGAGGGTGAGCGCCACAGTTGCCATAACCTTCTTGAGCATGTTCCGTCCTTCTGTCGCATGGATGCTCGGTGCTGGAGCTCCCTGGACAACCACCCTTGGGAGGATTGGTTCTCCCGGTTCACCCAATTGGCCTGTCTGGCGCGCACTGGGAATCGGGGCACATGTTGCGCTGCTGTTACCGCTATTGGGCCATACAGGGTGCACCTGTCTCGTAGGCCGTGTCATCTCCAATGCGTATTCCGTTTTCGTTCGCTGTAAGCCCCCTGGTGGGCAAGACATCGGACAGAAGGTGCTATTTCCATGAAGACTGCCAAGAAGGCCGCCCTGGTGCTCGCCGCCGCGGGTCTCGCCGCTGGTGCCACTGCCGGATCCGCGTTCGCCGACGCCGGCGCGGATGGCGCCGCCTCCAGCTCGCCGGGCGTGGGCTCCGGCAACATGGTTGTGGCCCCCGTGCACGTGCCGGTCAATGCGACGGGCAACACCGCCAACGTCATCGGCGCGCTCAACCCGGCCTTCAGCAACGGTGCGGTCAACGACTGACCACGATTCGCCTCATCGGGGTGATGTCACGGGTACCACCCGGGGCATCACCCCGGTCGTGTATCCAGGAGTCTGTTCAGCCGCACCGGAAATGAATACCGGGATCCCTGTATCACCTGCTGGTGGAATCAGACCGGGTGCCGCTCACGGAGCCGGCCCCTGCGCGGAGCGGGCGGGCCGGGATGCTCTTCCGGTTCGCTGCCCATCTGCGCCGTACGGTAGGCGAGTCGACGGCAAACGCGCGCCCGCGGGCGAAGTCACTCCCGGGGTACGGCGGCGGGGTACAGCAGGAACGGATTTTCGCCCCGGTCCCAAAGGATGGCCAGGCTCATCGCCACGGAAGGCATCTGACCGGAAACCGTCACTTGTCGGCCGAGGCGGATCCCCCAACAATGCGCATGACAAACCGAAGACCCTTCGGTCACTGAAGTCGCAAGAGGGGACCCCCACATGAACAAGCCTCTCGTCGGCGTGCTCCTCGCCCTGGCACTCCTCGGGGCGGGCGCGGCACCCGCGATCGCGGCCACCACCGCGGACACGGCACCGGCCGCCACCTCCACCGATCCCCAAGTCTCCGTCAAGGCGGTCGACTTCGCGGGCACGGTGTCGCTCAGCAACTGTTCCGGATCGGTGGTGCGGATGCCCGCATCGGAGCCGGACGACCCCGCCCTCGTACTCTCCAACGGGCACTGCATCGAGAGCGGCTTCCCGTCCGCCGGCGAGGTCATCGTCGATCAGCCGTCAAGCCGTAGCTTCGGCCTTCTCAACTCCGCGGGCAGCAGAGTCGCCACGCTGCGGGCCAGCAAGATCGCGTACGCGACGATGACGGACACCGACATCTCATTGTACCAACTCACCCGCACCTACGCCCAGATAGAGGGCAGCTACGGCATCAAGGCGCTCGAGATCAACGCCGCGCACCCGGTGCGGGGCACCGCCATCAAGGTCGTCTCGGGCTACTGGAAGCGGATCTACAGCTGCAGCATCGACGGCTTCGCGTACCGCCTCAAGGAGGGTGAGTGGACCTGGAAGGACTCGGTCCGCTACACCTCCAGCTGCAACACCATAGGCGGCACCTCCGGCTCGCCGGTCATCGACAACGCCACCGGCAAGGTGGTCGCGGTCAACAACACCGGTAATGAGGACGGCCGGCGCTGCACCGACAACAACCCGTGCGAGGTGGACGAGAACGGGACGGTGACGGTGCGTCAGGGAATCAACTACGGCCAGGAGACGTACGGGATAGTCCCGTGCGTGGGTCTCGACAACAAGATCGACCTGGGCCGGGCGGGCTGCGCGCTTCCGAAGCCGTAGCGTGACCGGCCGCGGGGTCCTGCCGTTGCACAGCGCGGACAGCAGGGGCGGACAGTCCATCCTCGCTCCCGTCGCCGATATCGTCCCCGCCGGCAAGGGGCTCCTGTCACCCGAATGATTCGAGCGTGTGTTCGGTTTTCCGGCTATCCTGGAAGACATGGCCGCACATCTGCAGGGCTCACTGTTCGACCAGACCGACGAGATCCGGCTCGGTCCGCTGGAGGGTGTCCGGCGGACCGAGCTCGGGCACGGGGCCTGGATCGATGTACTGCCCGGGTGGCTCGGCGGAGCGGATGCCCTCTTCGAAAGCCTGTCCTCCGGTGTGCCCTGGCGGGCCGAGCGCCGGCAGATGTACGAGCAGGTGGTGGCGGTGCCCCGGCTGCTCGCCTCCTACCAGGAAGGGGATGCCCTGCCACACCCCGTCCTGGACGAGGCCCGCGACGCGCTCTCCGCGCACTACGCGGCGGAGCTCGGTGAGCCCTTCACCACGGCCGGGCTCTGCTATTACCGCGACGGCCGGGACAGCGTCGCCTGGCACGGCGACACGGGCGGGCGGGCGTCCCGGGCGGACACCATGGTCGCCATTCTGTCGGTCGGCGCCCCGCGGGATCTGGTGCTGCGGCCCCGGGGCGGCGGCCGCCTCCCGCTGCGCAGGCCGCTCGGGCACGGCGACCTGATCGTGATGGGCGGCTCGTGCCAGCGGACCTGGGAGCACGCGGTGCCGAAGACGGCGCGGTCGGTGGGGCCGCGGGTCAGCATCCAGTTCAGGACGCGGGGCGTGCACTAGGCCGTCGCTCCGTACGGCGGACCGAGCGGCCGGCCAGGACATCCGTGCGGCGGCCCTCCTCGATCACGAACCTGCCGTCGATCAGCACATGCGGGATGCCGACCGGCAGCGTACGAGGGGACTCGAAGGTAGAGCCCGCCGCGACCGTGTCGGGGTCGAAGAGGACCAGGTCCGCGCGGTAGCCCTCGCGGACCAGACCGCGGTCCGGCAGGCGCAGGCGGGCGGCCGGGCGGGAGGTGAGGTGGGCGACCGTCTCCTCCAGGGAGAGGATGCCCAGCTCCCTTGCGTACCGGCCGAGATAGTGGGGGAACGTGCCGTACGCGCGGGGGTGCGGCTTGCAGCCCTGGAGGATGCCGTCGCTGCCGCCCGTGTGGACCCGGTGTCGCATGATCTGCCGGACGTTCTCCTCGTGGCCGACGTGCTGGAGGATCGTCGAGCCGAGGCGGTCGTTGATCAGCAGACGGCGGGCCGTGACCCAGGGGGCCTCGGCGCGCTCGGCTGCCGAGTGCGCGATCGTCCTGCCGACGCAGTCGGCGAGCCCGGTGTCGCTCACGCCCGAGATCTCGATGGTGTCCCACTCGATCGGGACGCCGTGGCAGCCGTCCGAGCCGATGACCTCCATGTGGTGGCGGATCCTCTCGGCCGTCCCGTCGTCGCGCAGGCGCGTCAGGATCGCGTCCGGGCCGCCCTCGCTCGCCCAGCTCGGCAGCATCGCGACGAGCGTGGTGCAGCCGGGGGTGTACGGGTAGGTGTCGAGGCTGATGTCCGCGCCGGCGTCCAGCGCGTCGTCGAGCAGGGCGAGCAGGTCGGGGGCCTTGTCCTTGTTCACGCCGAAGTTCATGGTGGCGTGGGCCAGATGGAGGGCGCAGCCGGCGTCGCGGGTGAGGGAGACCATTTCCTCGTACGCCTGGAGGGCACCGGCGCCGTACGAGCGGTGGTGCGGGCAGTAGTAGCCGCCGTACTGCGCCACGACCCGGCAGAGCTCGGTGAGTTCGCTGTCATCGGCGTACATGCCGGGGGTGTAGGTGAGGCCGGAGGACATGCCGACGGCGCCCTGTTCCAGGCCCTCGGCGACGAGCTGCTTCATGCGCTGGATCTCGGCGCGGGTGGCGGGGCGGTCGTCCCAGCCGACGGCGTACATCCGGACGGTGCCCTGCGGGATGAGGTACGCGGCGTTGACGGCGATGCCCTGCCGGTCGAGGCGGTCGAGGTACTCGCCGACCGTGCGCCAGTCGAAGTCGATGTCGGAGCCGTCGCCGTTCCAGCCGGTGATGGCCTTGCGGACCTCGGTGAGGGTGGCGTCGTCGACGGGCGCGTAGGACAGACCGTCCTGGCCGAGCACTTCGAGGGTGACGCCCTGGGCGGCCTTGGCCTCGTGCGCGGGGTCGCGCAGGAGGGCGAGGTCGCTGTGGGCGTGCATGTCGATGAAGCCGGGGGAGAGGGCGAGGCCGGCGGCGTCGAGGGTGCGTGTGCCGGTCGGGCGGGGGCCGGTGCCCGCGCCCTCGCGGCGTATCTCGGCCACGCGGCCGTCGTCGATGGCGACATCGGCGCGGTACGAGGGCCCGCCGGTGCCGTCGATGACGCGGGCGTTGCGGAAGACGAGGTCCATGGGGCTGTGCCTCTCTGGGGGGCGGAGCCCCGCATGGTCAGAAGAACGTGCGGATGTAGTCCGTGACAGTGCCGTCCGCCTCCACCAGGGGAATCAGCTGCCACTTGTCGAAGCTCGTGCACGGGTGCGACAGCCCCATCCCGACCCAGTCGCCCACTTCCAGCACCGCGTCCCCCGTCGTGCGCACCCAGCCGTGCTGGTCCGACAGGGCGCTGACCGTGATGCCGGTCGCCGGGCGGATCTCGCCGGTGCGGGCGTCGCGGACGACCTGGACCTCGGGCAGGTCGAGGTCGTACGCGGCATCGCGCTTGCCCGCGTTGATGAAGGCCTGGTCGGGGGAGGGGCGGGAGATGACCTGGGCCCAGAGGCGGAACGCGGGCTGGAGGGTGCCCTCCTGGGGGATGCGGTTGAAGGGGGTGAGGTGGCGGTAGTGGCCGTCGTCGTGCGAGACGTACGCGCCGGAGCGCAGCAACTTCAGTACGGGGAGAGAGAGTTCGGGGATCTCGGCGAAGACGTCCGCCACCGCGTCGAACCAGGCGCTGCCGCCCGCGCTGATGACGATCTCCTCGAGGCCGGTGTCGGTGCCCGTGGCGGCGGCGAAGAGGCCCGCCTTGTCGAAGTCGGCGGCGAGGGCGGTGAGCCGGCGCACCCAGGCGCGTACGCGGTCGCCGTCGGCCTGGGGGACCTCGCCCTCGTAGCCCGCGACGCCGACGAGACGAAGCGTCCCGGTCGCGGCCACCGCGTCGGCGACGGCGGCGCAGTCGGCTTCCGTACGGGCGCCGGTACGGGCTCCCTCGCCGGCGCCGAGCTCCACGACCACGTCGAGGGGGCGGGTCGTGCCCTGCAGCGCCTCGTCCATCAGCGCGACGCCGCGTACCGAGTCGACGTAACAGATGAAGCGGAAGCCGGGGTCGGTGTCCAGCTCGTGCGCGAGCCAGCGCAGGGCGGCGGCGTCGACGACCTCGTTGGCGAGGAAGATCCGCTGGATGCCGTAGGCGCGGTAGACGCGGGCCTGGTGCGGGACGGCGGCGGTGATGCCCCAGGCGCCGTACTCCAGCTGCCGGGCGAAGAGCTGCGGCGACATGGAGGTCTTGCCGTGGGGCGCGAAGGCGAGGCCATGGCGCTCGGAGTACGTCTCGAGGAGGGCGAGGTTGTGCTCGACGGACTCGGCGGAGAGGGCGAGTACGGGGGTGGTGAAGCCGCCGGTGAAGAGGTTGCGGCGCTCGGCGGCGAGGGCGCCTACGGTCAGACCCGCGGTCTCGGCGTCCGGGGGGAGCGCCTTGAAACGGTGGTCGACGCTCTCGTCGGCGAGGCGGTCGAGCGGGGTGGGGTGTCCGGCTGTGTGGTCGGCAGCCATGGGGCCTCCTCGGGAGATTGCAGTCCGTCTATTCTGTCGCGTTGCGTTCTCTGCAACACCCATTGCGTACGTCGCTCAGCGCTGTCTAACATCCGAGCCAACGCCGGGTCAATGGTGTCCTGTGCCCGCCCAGTACCGATCAGCGAGGAGCTCGAGCGATTGTGACCGCGACCGTGTCCGGACCCGTCGACGTCGTCTGTCTTGGCGAGTCCATGGTCACGTTCCTGCCCACCCGGCCGGGACGCCTCGCCGAAGTGCCGTCGTTCGTACGGGGCATCGGCGGAGCCGAGTCGAATGTGGCATGCGGACTGGCGGCGTCGGGGCACAGCGCGAAGTGGGTCAGCCGGGTGGGCGCGGACGGCTTCGGCGAGCATCTGGTCGCGGCGATCGCGTCGTACGGCGTCGACACCTCGGCGGTGCAGCGCGATGCGCACCGCCCGACGGGGATTTACTTCCGTACGGCGGGCGAGCGCGCGACGGGTTCGCGGGGCGAGGACGCGGGCGAGGACGCGGGCGCGGGCCGCGCGGAGGTCGTGTACTACCGGGCCGGGTCGGCGGCGTCGGCGATGTCGCCGCCGACGATGCCGTACAACGACTTGTGGTCCGGGCGGATCCTGCATCTGTCCGGGATCACCGCGGCGCTGTCGGCGGACTGCCTCGCCCTGCTGCGCGAGTTGACCACCCGCACCGCGGGCCGCCCGCTCGTCTCCTTCGACGTGAACTACCGCGTCAACCTGTGGAGCGACGCGGAGGGTCCGCGGGTCCTCCTCGACCTCGCGCGGGGCGCGGACATCGTCTTCGTCGGGGAGGACGAGGCGGAGGCGGCGTGGGGTCTGCGGGGTGGGCCGGCGATCCGCGCGGCGCTGCCGGAACCGGAGGTGCTGGTGGTGAAGAGGGGTGCGCAGGGAGCGGTGGCATACGTCCGCTGCGCGGAGCCTGTCCCCTACCCGCCCTTCCCGAACCGGGGCTCCGCCCCGACCCCGCGCCTCAAACGCCGGCGGGGCTGAATGTGCCGGCGTAGCCGGCCCCGATGCCGTCACCTTCATGCCCGCACCCCGCGTCGACGTCGTCGCGCACGTCGGGGCCGGGGACGCCTTCGCCGCCGGGTTCCTCTCCGCCACCCTGCGCGGGCTGCCCCCCCGGGACCGGTTGCGGCACGGGCATCTCATGGCCGCCGCCACCCTCACCGTCGCCGGGGATCTCGCCGTGCCGCCGGGGCGCGCACACGCCGACCGGCTGGCCGCACTCGACGGGCCCGCCTGGGGCACACTGCGACTCGGCCCCGGTTGGACCGCGGCCACGGAGCAGGACCCGCAGGACCAGGTGGAGGTACCTACCGCATGAGCCAGACCGTCGACCGCGCGCTGAGCATTCTTCCGTTGCTCGCCCAGGGGCCCGCCGACCTCGGACAGGTCGCCGAACGCCTCGGCGTACACAAGTCCACCGCGCTGCGGCTGCTCCGTACGCTCCACGAGCACGGACTCGTCTACCGCCAGCAGGACCAGCGCTACCGCCTCGGCGCCCGGCTGTTCGCGCTCGCGCAGGAGGCCGTCGAGAACCTCGACGTACGCGAGATCGCCCACCCCCACCTCGTCGCGCTCAACGAGCAGATCGGGCACACCATCCACCTCGCGGTGTACGAGGAGAGCGAGGTCCTCTACATCGACAAGGTCGAGAGCCGTTATCCGGTCCGGATGTACTCCCGGATCGGCAAGCCCGTCGCGATCACCGTGGCGGCGGTGGCGAAACTGCTGCTCGCCGACCTGCCCGAGGCCGAGCGGCGCGCCCTCGCCGAGAAGCTCGACTACCCCATGTACACATCCCGTTCGATCCCGAACCGCGTCGCCTTCCTCAAGGAACTCGCGGTGGTGCGGGAACAGGGATGGGCCACCGACCTCGGTGGCCACGAGGAGTCCATCAACTGCATCGGCGCCCCCATCCGTGGTGCGGACGGCCGGGTCGTCGCCGCAATGTCGGTCTCCGCGCCGAATGTCGTCGTCACCGCCGAGGAACTCCTCAGCCTTCTCCCACTGGTGCGACGGACCGCCGACGTCATCAGCCGGGAGTACTCCGGCGCCGCACCTTCCGGGGACGGCCCCCGGACACCCCGCGGCAACACCCCACCGAAGGAAGCTTCATGAGCGAGAAGACCGCGATCACCCCCGCCACCCACACCGCCCCGCCCGCAAAGTTCTCCCACGGGGTGCGGAAGGGGAACATCCTTCAGGTCGCCGGCCAGGTCGGCTTCCTGCCCGCCGTCGAGGGGCAGCCGCCGACGCCCGCCGGGCCGGCCCTGCGTGAGCAGACCCTCCAGACCCTCGCCAACGTCAAGGCGGTCCTCGAAGCGGGCGGCGCGAGCTGGGACGACGTGATGATGACCCGCGTCTACCTCACGGATGTCGACCACTTCGCCGAGATGAACGCGATCTACAACACGTACTTCGAGGAGCAGGGCCTCAAGGAGCCCGCCTCCGCCCGTACGACGGTCTACGTCGGCCTGCCCAAGGGCCTGCTCATCGAGATCGACGCCCTGGCAGTCCTGGGCTGATCCTCCTGAACCCGCAGTTGTACGGCGCGGCGCTCGTCCCCCGAGCGCCGTGCCGCGATCCCGCACACCCAAAAATCCCCGAACAACGAGGTCCCCCGCCATGATGCTCGCCGCTGACGCGCCACCACCCGCCCTGCCCCACACCGGCGGTCTCCTCCTTTTCATCGACGGCACCGCCGGACTGCTGACCGTCGCCGCCCTCGGTATCGCGCTCCTGCTCTTCCTGATCATCAAGGTCCGGCTGCAGCCGTTCGTCGCGCTGCTCGCCGTCTCCATAGCCGTCGGCCTGGCCGCCGGCCTCTCCGTCACCGAACTCTTCGGCACCGTCCAGAGGTCCGCCGCCGTCTCGGTCATCGAGACCGGTATGGGCGGCATCCTCGGACACGTGGCGATCATCATCGGTCTGGGCACCATGCTCGGCGCGATCCTCGAAGTGTCCGGCGGCGCCGAGGTGTTGAGCTCGCGCCTGCTGCATCTCTTCGGCGAGAAGCGCGCTCCGCTCGCGATGGGACTCACCGGCCTGATCTTCGGTATCCCGGTCTTCTTCGACGTCGGCATCTTCGTCCTCGCGCCGATCGTGTACGCCGCCGCCAAGCGCTCCGGCAAGTCGATCATCCTCTACGCGATGCCGCTGCTGGCCGGTCTGTCGATGACCCACGCCTTCCTGCCGCCGCACCCCGGCCCGGTGGCCGCCGCCGGCCTGTTCCACGTCTCGCTGGGCTGGGTCATCCTGATGGGCCTCGTCGTCGGCATACCCGCGGTCCTCGCCGCCTGGGTCTACGCCGCGTGGATCGGCAAGCGCCTGTTCGTCGAGGTCCCGCAGGACATGGTGGAAGCCGCCGAGGACGCGAAGGCCGCCGTCCTCGCCGAGCAGACGGCCGCCGGCCGCGCCCCGCAGGAGCGGCCGGTCGCGCTCGGCACGGTGCTGGCCATCATCGGTACGCCGCTGATCCTGATCCTCGCCGCGACGTTCTCCTCCATCGCCCTTGACCCGTCCACGCCTCGTTCGGTCATCGAGTTCTTCGGCAGCCCCTTCGTCGCCCTGACGATCGCGCTGCTGCTGGCGTACTACCTGCTGGGCTTCCGGCGCGGCTGGTCCCGCAAGTCGCTCGAGTCCGTGTCGACATCGTCGCTGAAGCCGGTCGGCAACATCCTGCTCGTGGTCGGCGCGGGCGGCATCTTCGGAGCCGTACTCAAGGCGAGCGGTGTCGCGCAGGCGCTCTCCGACACCTTCAACGACGTCGGCCTGCCGGTCATCGTCCTCGCCTACCTGATCTCGCTGGTGCTGCGCGTGGCCCAGGGTTCGGCGACGGTCGCGATCGTCACCACGGCCGGCATCGTGCTGCCGCTGGTGGAGAACGGCGGCCACTCGCAGGCCTTCCTGGCGCTGGTCATCATGGCGATCTCGGCCGGCTCGATCTTCGCCTCGCATGTCAACGACGGAGGCTTCTGGATCGTCGCCAAGTACTTCGGCATCTCCGAGCGCGACACCCTCAAGTCGTGGACGGTGCTGGAGTCGGTGCTCTCGGTCGCGGGCTTCGCGGTGGCGGCGGCGCTGAGCCTGGCCGTGTGACGTATGGGCAGTGTTCCCGCCGTGCTGACTCATGAGCGACTCGCGCAGTGGACGATCCCCTTCGGCTGATGCGCGGGCCTAGGGTCTTTCGTTTGGATCAGGCCGGATGAGTGAGCGGCCCGGCGCGGAGCGGCCGATGTCACCGTGGTGCGTGCGATCGCAAGGCGGAGGATGGAGGCATGGCGGAGCCATGCCGACCGACGACAACGCGGCGAGCGTGCGTGCCAGGGCACGCGAGCCCGGCAAGATCCAAACGAGAGGCCCTAGCAGAGGCGCCCGGGACGATGCCGTCCCGGGCGCCTCTCATGTACGTACGCGGATCAGGCGGTGCAGTACTGCTGCTCCTTGCCGATCGAGCGGTACATGCAGTCCGCGTTCTCCAGCAGCTGCAGCACGGCGTCCCGGTTGCGGCTGGTCTCGCGCTCGATCACCTCGTCGGGCGGGTAGAAGCCGCCACCGCCGGAGGACCCCGGATACATCTCGAAGGTGTAGCTGAAGATCTTCTGCGCGCCCCACAGCCAGTCGTCGATCGTGCCGTCCGTGATGTACAGATCGCTGGCCTGCTCCGGCGAGTAGCCGTTGCTCGCGGCCATCTTCTGCCCGACAGCCGCGTGCGCGTCCCGGTCGTCCTGGGTGAGGCCGGGGCCGGTGTCGTTGTACGTGTAGCCGTACGGCCAGAGCACCAGCTCGCTGTAGGTGTGGAAGTCGATGCCGGCCTTGATCTGCTGCTTGCCTCCGACGACCCGGCTGCGCACGAAGTCGGCGACGACCTTCACCTCGGGCGCGGACTCGGCGGCCGTGCCGCGATAGGTGTCGGACGACTTGCTGCCCGAAGAGCCGCCGCAGCAGCCCCACTTGTAGGCCCAGTTGCGGTTGAGGTCCGTACCGACGTACGAGGAACCGGAGTTGGGCTGGCGGTTCTTGCGCCAGCTGCGGTAGGAGCCGGTGGCGATGTCGTACTCGCCGCCGTCCGGGTTGAGGTCCGGCACGATCCAGATCTCGCGGCCGTTGACGGCGTTGGTGACCCGGGAGTCGGTGCCGTAGTCGTCACCGAGCTCGCGCAGCAGGTAGAGCGCCATCTCGACGGTGAGATGCTCGCGCGCGTGCTGGTGGTGGGTGAAGAGGATCTCGGGCTCGGCCTCGTCGGTGCCGACGTTGTCGCTGATCTTGATCGCGACGATGTCCCGGCCCTGGTGGCTCTTGCCGATGACCCGCTTGCTCATGATGTTCGGGTGGGCGGCGATCCGCTGGTCGATCTCCGCGGTCATCTCGGCGAAGTTGTGGTACTTCGAGTCGGCGCCAGGGAAGTCCATCGGCCGTACGGCCGCGCCGCCGGAGCGGTCGGGGACCTTGGCCACCGGCTCCAGCTCGAAACCGAGCGCCTTGAGTTTGGCGGCCTCGGTCGGGTCCGCGGAGACGACGACGATATGTCCGTCCGTGTCGTCGATGGTCACGCCGGTTCTGGCCAGCGCGGTACGCGTCACCTTGTTGGAGTGGATGTGGATCTCGTACTGGCGGATGTCCTCGTCCGTGGCAACGGGCGGCGGCGGCGATGCGGTGGCATTCGCGGTGAGGGGTGCGGCAACGGCGAGTGCCAGCAGGGCCGCGAAGGCAGCGGTCTTTCTTCCGCTCGCGCGGATACGACGTCGCATGCTGTCTCCTGGGTGTGGAGTGTGGGGGGTAGTGCATTAGCGACACGCGTGGTGCGGGTGCGTGCGCATATCGTGGGGGTATGGCATGGCCCGGTCAAGGGGTGGGCTTCGGCCATAAAGCCATACCCACCGTCAACAACCCGACGCCGCCCCCTTGCGCGATCACTCGACCGCCGCTTTGGTGATCCGAGTCACACGCCCGAACGACTGGGAAGGCGGCCCCCCATGGCAAGCACCACGGACAGCGCGACCGACGAGTCCATCTCCCTCCCCCGTAAATCGAGTTGGAAATACATCGGACCCGGAATCGTCGTCGCGGCGACCGGCGTCGGCGCGGGCGATCTCGTCGCCACGCTCATCGCGGGCAGCAACTTCGGCTACACACTCCTGTGGGCCGCGGTGATCGGCTGTCTGGTCAAGATCTCGCTCGCCGAGGCCGCCGGCCGCTGGCATCTGTCCACCGGACGTACCCTCTTCGACGGCTGGACCGACCTTGGCCGCTGGACCACGTGGTTCTTCGTGGTCTACGTCGTCGTCTGGGGCTTTGTGTACGGAGCCGCCGCGATGTCCTCCAGCGGTCTGCCGCTCCAGGCGCTGTTCCCGGACGTGATGGGCCTCAAATGGTGGGCGATGCTCACCGGAGTCGTCGGCCTGGTCTTCGTCTGGTTCAACAAGTACGAAGTGTTCGAGAAGGTCATGACCGTGCTGGTCGGCGTGATGTTCGTGGTCACCGTCTATCTGGCGATCCGGGTCACCCCGAACCTCGGCGACGCCTTCGCCGGACTGCTGCCCGTCCTGCCCGACGAGAAGGACTCGATCCTCAACACCCTCGGCCTGATCGGCGGAGTCGGCGGCACCATCACCCTTGCGGCGTACGGCTACTGGGTGAACGCGAAGGGCTGGACAAACTCGGGCTGGATGAAGGTGATGCGCCTCGACAATCGCGTCGCGTACGTCACCACCGGCATCTTCGTCGTGGCGATGCTCTTCGTCGGCGCGGAGATGCTGCACTCCTCGGGCGTCGCCATCGCGAGCGGCGACAAGGGGCTCATCCAGCTCAGCGACATCCTGGCGGACCGTTACGGCTCCGCCACCGCCAAGCTGTTCCTCATCGGCTTCTTCGCCACGTCCTTCACCTCGCTGATCGGCGTCTGGCACGGCGTGAGCCTGATGTTCGCGGACTTTGTGGAGCGCTATCGCAAGGACCGGGCCGGCGCCTCGGAGACCGAGCTCAGCGGCGAGGCGGTGGCCGCGGGCAGGCGCGAGAAGTCGGTGCCCTTCCGGGCGTATCTGCTGTGGCTGACCTTCCCGCCGATGATCCTGCTGTTCCAGGAGCAGCCGTTCCGGCTGGTGATCATCTACGGAGTCCTCGGTGCGGCCTTCATGCCGTTCCTGGCGCTGACGCTGGTCTGGCTGCTCAACTCGAGCCGTACGCCGAGGGAGTGGCGGAACGGGATGCTCAGCAACGCGATGCTGGTGATCGCGGGGCTGCTGTTCCTCGTGCTGTGCGTGAAGCAGATCACGGACCAGCCGTGGGCGGAGTTCTTCTGATGTCCGGCCTGCTGGGCGTGTGCACGCACACGCCCAGCAGGCCGTCGGCTACGGGAGGCCGTGCACGTGCGGTCCGACCGCGTTCGACCAGGCGTTGCCCGACTTCGCGTCCCAGTTCGTGGACCAGGTCATCGCGCCGCGCAGCGACGGGTACGTCCTGGACGGCTTGAACGATCCGCAGTTCGTGCCCCGGGCGAGGCAGTCGAGGGCGTTGTTCACGATCGTCGGCGAGACATAGCCGCTGCCCGCGCCGCTGGTGGAGGCCGGCAGGCCGAGCCCGACCTGGGCCGGCGTCAGGCCGCCCTCCAGCTGGATGCAGGCGAGCGCGGTGAGGAAGTCCACCGAGCCCTGCGAGTAGACCTTGCCGTCGCAGCCGAGCATCGAACCGCTGTTGTAGTACTGCATGTTGACGACGGTCAGGATGTCCTTGATGTTGAGCGCCGTCTTGAAGTACTCGTTCGACGTCGACTGCATGTCGATGGTCTGGGGCGCCATCGTGATGACCAGGCCGGAGCCTGCCTTCGAGGAGAGGGACCTGAGCGCCTGCGTCATGTAGGTGGCGTTGAGCCCGTTCTCCAGGTCGATGTCGACGCCGTTGAAGCCGTACTCCTGCATCAGCGCGTAGACGGAGTTGGCGAAGTTCGTCGCGGAGGCCGCGTCGTTGATCGTGACCGTGCCGTTCTGGCCGCCGATCGAGATGATGACCGACTTGCCCGCCGCCTTCTTGGCCGCGACGTCGGCTTTGAACTGGGCGACGGTGTAGCCGCCGAGCCCGGCCGAGTCGAGGTTGAAGGTGACACCGCCCGGCGTACCTGTGGCGTCGGCGAAGGAGACCGCGATGATGTCGTAGTTGGCCGGCACATCGCTGATCTTCTGCACGGTCGCGCCGTTGTTGAAGTTCTGCCAGTAGCCGGTCACCGCGTGCTTGGGCACCGTCCCGCCGCCCCCGCCGCCGGAGGCCGAGGTGGTGCCGGTCACCGCCGAGGACTTCGCGGATTCACCGGCCGCGTTGGTCGCGGAAACCTGGAACGAGTACGAGGTCGAGGCGCTCAGTCCCGTCGCGGTCGCCGAGGCTCCGCTCACCGACTGCACCTTGGCGCCGTTCTGGTAGAGGTTGTAGCCCGTCGCGCCCGTCACCGTGCTCCAGGACAGCGCCACGGAGGACGAGGTCACCGAGCCCACCGCGAGGCCGGCCGGGGTCGCGGGCACGACCGGGTCGGGGTCACCGCCGCCGCCCCCGTCCGGGCCGAAGACGCTGACATCGTCGGCGAAGTAGGGGGTCTGTCCGTACCAGCCGTGCGTGTAGACCGTCACCGAGGTCGTGCTGCCGCCGGTCGTGAAGGTGGTGGACAGCTGCTTCCAGCCGGCGGAGTCCGGCGTCCATGTGCTGACGTCCGTCGTGCCGGTGCCGCTCGCGCCGAGGTAGGTGTAACCGCCCTGGACCCAGGCGCTCAACGTGTACGTCGAGTTGGGCTTGACCGACACGGTCTGGGTGCACTTGGCGTTGTCCTGGCCGGCGGGCGTCGCCTTGAGGGCGGAGGCGCCGCCGTGCACGGGCGAGGAGACGGTGGCGCCGCTGCCGGCGGAACAGGTCCAGTTGGCGAGCCCGGACTCGAAGCCGGCGTTCTTGGCGACATTGATGTCGGCGGCCTGTGCGGTCCCTGAGATGCCCATGAGGGAGAGACCGGTTCCGAGGGCGAGCGCAAGGGCTCCGCCGAGCCATCTTCGTGAGCGTGTGGTGCGGTCCACTTGCTGCCTCCGGTGGGGGAGTTGGGGGTGTGGAGGGGATACGGAACGGTGGCCACCGCTGGGCGTACAAACTGGTCCAGACCAATAGGGTTGTCAAGGCCTCTGGCACCGATTCGTATACACGCGCCGGTGAAGGGCCGAGCTCTCGGTCGGCCGCCGTGCGGGTCCGCTCTACGGGCCCCCGCTCCACAGCCGGGGGCTCAGGCCTCGTCCCGCAACCTGGGAGCGATCGAATTCGCTCCCGTGAAACGAGAGTTAACCTCTGACGCCTTCGCCCGTTTTCGCCTGTGCGGAGCGTGTGCGGGTTGTGGCCCAGTGATCTGAAAGCTGTTCTCTGCCTCGTACGTCGTGGATAAAGTGCTGGAGCAGAAGCACGGAGTTGTAGGTATCTGCGGTCGCCGGAACCCCGGCGTCCGGAGCTGAACGGGGAACCAGCGTGCCGACCGCAATAGCTGTGACCAGTGCCGATCTGGTGCTACCGCCTACCGACCACCAGACCCCCACGGCCGCTCTGCTGCCGGCGCCCGACGCTCAGCCCCTGGATGCCGCGCTCGCCGACATGACCGTCCTGCTGGAGCAGCACGGATATGTGATCGCTCTCTATCCGGCGTCCCTCCCCGTCGCCCACGAACGTCGGCTGTACACCGTCCGGTCGGTCCTGGAGAGCGACCGGATAGCGTTCCTGCGACTGGATCTGCCGCCGCTGGGTGTGGCCGTACTGGTGCGCCAGTTACGGCAGTTGTCGATCTGTGACTTCAGTGCGGGGGTCGTCGCCTCCGCCGCCCGTCTGCTCTCCCATTACATCTACGCGGGTGCGGTGCTCAACTCCGTCACCAAGCTCGACCGCGTTCCGGTGAGCCTGAAGTCCCATGCCAAGTCCTGGGTGCCGGGCTCGCAGTTCGGTGTACTGGCCAATCCCGGCCCGCAATTGGTCAGGATCGGCGCCGGACAGCTCGCCGGTCCCGAGTTCGGTACCCAACTCCTGGTGGCAAAAGGACAGTTGCAGTCGGACTGGGTGACCTCGACGCTCGCTCCGGCGTGGCAGGTGCAGGGAATGCAGGAGACCGCGCTTCCTGCCGACTCCCCGGGCTGGTGGGGTACGGCCAGAATGATCGAATTCGCTGCCTACCTGCCCGATATCTCCGTGCTCTACCAGCTGGTTTCGTCCGTACGGCGAGAGGTGTGCACCTGGTGCGGAATTGAACTCATAGGCGATCGCTGTGGCTTCTGCTCGGCGCCGCTCGCCCCTGCCGAGAACCAACCACGCGCACCTGGTGTCCTGAGACAAGGGACCCCCATGCATCAGCGGCCGTAACCGGAGACGGGGGCCGCTTCCCGGACGTTCCACCTCGCAGGCCCCGCCGCAGCAGCTCAGGCACCGTGCACAGTTCCGACTCTGTCCGCTCCGTCAACGCTTCTGAACGAGGTTCTCCCGCTCATGAATTCACGTCAGCGCCGTGGCGTCATACTTCTGCTCCTGTCGGTTCTCTGCGCCTTCGGTGTGTTCGCCGGTGTCCTGTCCGTCATCAGCGATGTGAATTCCAAAGTCGGTCCCGAGGTCACGGCGTACCGGATCAAAACCGATGTGGCGCCCTACACGGCCCTGGAGCCTGGGCAGTTCGAGAAATTCTCGATGCCGAAGCGCTGGCTGTCGCAGAATGCGGTCACCGATCTCGCGGTGGTGAACGGCAAGATCGCCGTTACTCAGCTCAAGCGGGGCTCGCTGCTGCAGGACGACATGATGGTGAAGAAGCCCGCTGTCGGCAATGGCGAGCAGGAGATCGCCATCATGATCGACGCGGCCACCGGCGTGGCGGGCAAGATCACACCCGGTTCCCTGGTCAATATCTTCGCCACCTTCGCCGGGAAGGACGACGGGGAAGTGGACCAGTCCCGCATCATCGTCCCCAACGCCAAGGTCATCGACGTCGGCCAGATCACCGCACTCAAGCCCGACAAGAACGACCGGGACAGGGCACTCACCCAGGCCGTGCCGATCACCTTCGCGCTCAACACCACGGACGCCCAGCGCCTCGCCTACGCCGAGTCCTTCGCCGAACACGTCCGGCTGGCCCTCCTCGGCAACGGCAGCCCCACCACGCTGCGTCCGGGGGACGGCACCTACACCCTCGACGAAGACAAGAACAAGTGAGGGCCGCATGACCACGCGAATCATTCCGGCGGTCGGCGACGCGGAAGCCGCCCGATCCATCACCACCCTGCTCAGCCAGCTCCCGGACGCGGAGCCGGCCAGCCCGGTGGGCGACTCGACCACGCTCATCGACACACTCGCCCGGCTGGCCGGAGAGTCGATCGATGAGCTGCCCGAGGTCGTCCTCGTACACGAGCGGATCGGGCCGGTGCCGGCGCTCGAGGTGATCCGGGAGGTGGCGCTCCGGTTCCCGGCGGTCGGGGTTGTGCTCGTCACCTCGGATGCCAGCCCCGGGCTGTTCTCGGCCGCCATGGACTCGGGTGCGCGAGGTCTGATCGGACTGCCGCTCAGTTACGAGGAGCTGGTCACCCGGGTCCAGGCCGCGGCCGGCTGGTCGGTGGGCGTACGCCGGCACCTCGGGCAGGGTTCGGAGGTCTTCTCCGGTCCCGGTGGCACGGTCGTGGCGATCGCGGGCGGCAAGGGCGGCGTGGGCACCACGCTGATCGCGGTCCAACTGGCCCTGGCGGCCCAGGCTTCCGGCCATCACACCGCGCTCGTCGACATGGATCTGCAGTCCGGCGACATCGCCTCGTATCTGGATGTGCAGTTCCGCCGCTCCATCGTGGACCTGGCCGGCATCCAGGACATCTCGCCGCGCGTGCTCCAGGACGCGGTCTTCCGCCACGAGACCGGGCTCGGCCTGCTGCTCGCGCCGGCCGAGGGCGAACGCGGCGAGGAGGTCACCGACCGGGCGGCACGGCAGGTCGTCAGCGCCCTGCGCCAGCGCTACCAGGTCGTGGTCATTGACTGCGGCTCGCAGATGAGCAGCGCCAACGCCACGGCCATCGAGATGGCGGAGACGGCGGTCCTGGTGACGACCCCGGACGTGGTCGCGGTGCGCGGGGCCAAACGCATGGTCAGGCTCTGGGACCGGCTGCAGATCCGCAAGGCGGAGGAGACCGTCACCCTCGTCAACCGCCATACGCGCAACACCGAGATCCAGCCGCCGCTGATCGAACGGATCACCGGCACCCGGGTGGCGCGCATCGCCGTCCCGTCGAACTTCAAGGAGCTCCAGGGCGCGGTCGACGCCGGCCGGATGCAGGACCTGGAGGCCAAGAGCACCGTGAAACAGGCGCTGTGGGGCCTGGCCGGAGAGCTCGGTCTGGTGAAAACGGCGGAGAACGAGGGCAAGGGCAGGGCGAGGGGCGGAAGGGCCGCGAACGACCGTGGGTCGCTCACCTTCGGACGCCGCTCGCGTGAGGACGCGTCGAAGGACGGGAAGAGAGGGGCAGGGGGATGAGAACACGATGGGTGGTCGGCAGACTCCGCCATGACGACGACCACTGCGGACGGGAGCGCGACCGAGGTCAGATCGCGGTCGAGTTCATCGGCATGCTGCCGGTCATTCTCCTTACGTGTGTGCTGCTCTGGCAGGCCGTGCTGTTCGGCTACGCGTACACCCTGGCGGGGAACGGGGCGGACCGGGCGGCGCACGAGGCGGCCGTGAACTACCTGGAGGCGGACCAGGACGCGCAGTGCCAGGAGGGCGCGCGCCTGGGAGTCGCCGACCCCGACTACTCGTTCACGGCGAACTGCGGTGCGGACCTGGGCCACGCCTCGATGCGGGCGAGCGTCGGTGTGAAGGTGCCCGTGCTCATACCCGGCCTGATCGACTACTCGTTCGGCACGGTGACCGGCAAGGCCAGTTCACCGCTGGAGGGGCTGAGCCCATGAAGAGGCGCAGAGACGACAGGGGCGTGACCGCGGTCGAGTACATCGGATTCCTGCCGATCCTGATTCTCGTGGGGATCTGTCTGGTGCAGTTCGGTCTCGCGGCGTACACCATGCAGCAGGCCGGCACGGCGGCCCGGACCGCCGCGCGTATCGGTTCTCAGGGCAGTGACGCCGAAGGCAGGGCGGCCGGCGAGGCTGCCGTCAGCGACCTCGTCCGAGGGGGCACCCGTGTCGACATGGGCGGTTCCTTCGACGACGCCGAGGCGACGGCCACGGTACGGATTCCCTCGATCATTCCGGGGTTCGACTTCGACCCGGTGAAGCGTACGTCCACGATGCCCCGTGACTGACGAACGGCCCAGCACGGCCGAACAGTGCAGCGCAGCCGAACAGCCCCGCACAGCCGAACAGTTGGAGTACTGATGAGCCTTCTGGAGCGCCGAGGTGCCCCCGAGGAGAACGGCGGGAACCGTGAGGACGGCCATCTCGTCGCGACCTACCGGGCGAAGCTGCTTCAGGAGATCGACCTCGCGGAGATGTCGGCGCTCGCCGCGGTGGAGCGGCGCGTCCGCCTGGAGCGCGTACTCGGCCACATCATCAGCCGGGAAGGCCCAGTCCTCTCCACGGTCGAGCGCGCCCAGCTGATCCGCAGGGTCGTCGACGAAGCCCTCGGCCTCGGCATCCTCGAACCGCTCCTCGAGGACGCGTCCGTCTCCGAGATCATGGTCAACGGCCCGGACCAGATCTTTGTCGAGCGCGGTGGCCGGGTCGAGCAGCTCCCGATGCGCTTCGCCTCCAACGACCAGTTGATGCAGACGATCGAGCGCATCGTGTCCACCGTCAACCGCCGGGTGGACGAGTCGAATCCCATGGTCGACGCGCGCCTCCCCAGCGGCGAGCGGGTCAATGTGATCATCCCTCCGCTCTCCCTGACGGGCGCGACGCTCACCATCCGCCGCTTCCCCCGGGCCTTCACGCTGCGGGAGCTGATCGGCCTCGGGTCGCTGGACGACCCCATGCTCTATCTGCTCTCGGCGCTGGTGCAGTCCAAGATGAACATCATCGTGTCGGGCGCCACCGGCACCGGTAAAACGACCCTGCTCAACGCCCTCTCCGGACTGATCCCCGAGGGCGAGCGTGTGATCACCATCGAGGACTCGGCCGAGCTTCAGCTGCAGCAGGCGCATGTCATCCGGCTGGAGTCGCGGCCCCCGAACGTCGAGGGCAAGGGCCAGGTCACCATCCGCGACCTGGTCCGCAACTCCCTGCGTATGCGCCCCGACCGCATCATCGTGGGTGAGGTGCGCGGCGGCGAGACGCTTGACATGCTCCAGGCAATGTCTACCGGCCACGACGGCTCGCTCGCCACCGTCCACGCCAACAGTGCCGAGGACGCGCTGATGCGACTGCAGACCCTCGCCTCGATGTCCGAGGTGGAGGTCCCCTTCGCCGCGCTGCAGGACCAGATCAACTCCGCACTCGATGTCATCGTGCAGCTCACCCGCCACGCGGACGGCTCCCGGAAGATCACCGAGATCGCGATCCTCGACTCGCACGGCCGCGAGCCCTACCGGATCGTCTCGATCTGCCGTTTCGTCGGCCGGCCGATGGGCGCCGACGGAAAGATCGACGGCCACTTCGAGTACTACCCGGTGACCCGCCGGATCGCCGACCGCCTCTATATGGCCAGCCAGTCGGTACCTCAGGCATTCGGTATCGCACAGTCCGAGGAACAGCTCGCCTCCCGAGAAGCCAAGTAGCGAGTAGGTGCCACGAAATGACTCGACTGGATCAGCTGACGATCGGCGCCACACTGCTCTTCAGCGCGCTCCTGATCGCGGGCGTCCATACGTACGCCTCGGGCCGGGCCCAGCGCGCGGCGCTGGAGCAGCGCCTGTCGTCGACGCAGCAGATCACCACCGCGGGGCGGCGACGGCGCTTCAGGGGTGTGGACCGCAGGCTGAAGCAGACCGGCTTCGGCAAGAAGATCGAACTCAGGCTCGCCGCCACCGGGCTCGATCTCACTCCTGGCGAGTTCTTCGTCTACATGGTCGCCGCCGTCGCCGGTTTCTGGCTGCTCGCGAGCTCCGTACTCGCCTCCTTCTTCGGGCCGATCGCGGGCCTGATCGCCCTCTGGTCCGCGTTCGCCTTCCTCAACTGGCAGCGCCAGAAGCGCATTGAGAAGTTCATCAACCAGCTGCCCGAGCTCTCGCGCATCATCGCCAACGCCACGCAGGCGGGTCTCGCCCTGCGGATGGCGATCAGCCTGGCCGCCGAAGAGCTGGAGGAGCCCGCCGGAGACGAACTCGCCAAGGTCGCGAACGCGCTGGCCATCGGGCACTCGATCGATGAAGCGCTGGGCGAGCTGGCGGACCGGCTGCCCTCCCGGGAGCTGGTCGTTCTTGTCACGACCCTCGTACTCTCCAACCGCTCCGGAGGAGCGATCGTGAGCTCTCTGCGCAACCTCACGGAGACGCTGGAAGAGCGCAAGGAGACCCGGCGCGAGGTCAGAACGCAGCTGTCGCAGGTGACGCTGACCGCCTACATCGTGCCGGGGATGGGCCTGGCGATGCTGATGTTCATGGACAGCGTCTGGGACGGGGCACTCGACAAGATCACCGGAAACACGCTGGGGCAGGCCATCGTCCTCCTCGCGCTCGGCCTGTATCTGGTCGGGTTCTTCCTTGTCCGCCGACTGGCCAAGATCGAAGTCTGAGGAGGCGCAATGGATCTGCTGCTCGCACTAGCCGCAGGCCTGTGCATCACCGGCATCTTCTACGGGATCAGGCTCTACCGCGCGGATGCCAAGCTTCCCTCCGACCTCGCCGTCGCCCTCGAAGTGGGCGCCACCCGCACCAGCGCCGTCGGCAGCGGCGTCGACCGCCTCGGCATGCGCTACGCGCCGGCCGTACTGCGGATGATGGGCCCCAAGCGCGTCAACAGACTCCGGGTACGGCTCGACATGGCGGGCAACCCGGGTGGTCTGACCGTGGACCGCTATGCCGCCCGCCGTGCCGTCTACGGATTCATCGGCGCGCTGGGGGCGTTCGCCCTGATCATCAACGCACACCCCTTCCTCGCCCTGCTGTTCGTGGCGTTCGGCATCTGGTGGGCAGAGGTCGGAATCTGGGCGGCCACCCGGGCGCGCAGGGCAGCCATCGAGCGCACGCTTCCCGACTTCCTCGACGTGCTGGCGGTCGTCGTCTCCGCGGGCCTCGGCTTCCGACAGGCGCTGGACCGGGTGGCGGAGCGGTACCAGGGCCCGTGGGCCGACGAACTCAAGATCACCCTGCGTCAGATGGACATGGGCGTCAGCCGGCGTGACGCCTTCGAACAGCTCCGTAAGCGCAATGCCTCCGAGCAGGTCGCGCAGTTCGTCACCGCACTTCAGCAGGGCGAGGAGCTCGGTGCGCCGATCGTCGACACGCTGATAGCCATCGCCAACGACATGCGCCGTACGGACGCCCAGAACGCCCGGCGCAGAGCGTCCAAAGCCGTCCCTCAGGCGACCGGCATCGTCACGATGCTCATGGTCCCGGCCACCATCCTGCTGATCGGCGCGGGGATGTTCCTGGGCTCGGGCATGAACTTCGGCGGATGACCAGGAGATCCGGAAGAGCCCGAGGAAGGGGGAAGGACCCATGGCATTTCACCCGGCGGCCGCCGGAGCGGCGAGCGCCATGAGGAGAGGCGGCGGCCTCAGCACGTTCTCCGCCGACGACACCGTCGCCGAACCCGCGCTCAAGATTCAGCTCAGCGCGCTCCAGGCCATGTGCCGCCAGGTGTTCGGGTTCCGTCTGGCCATGATCGCGCTGGCCACCCCCTTCGCCGTCGTCGGTACCGCCTCGGGCTGGCCGACCCTTCTGGTCGGCCTCGCGATCCTGCTCACCTTCATGGGCTCCTACCTTCTCTTCCGCGACTGGGAGCGCTTCGGTCCGCTGCTGCTGCGCCACCCCTGGCTGCTCGGGATCGACTCCGTATTCGGCGCGCTGCTGCTGATCACCGCGACACCGGCGAGCCCGCTGAGCTATGTCACGATCTGCACGCCGCTGCTGGCCGGCCTCGTCTACGGCTGGCGGGGCGCCGGAGTCTTCGCCGCACTGACCATCCTGATCATTTTCGCCGCCTACGCCGCCAATGCCGAGCTCAGGGTCTCCATCGCCGGCTCCACCCTCCTTCCCGGTCTCTGCGCCGTGCTGGGAGCGGTCGGAGTGAGTCTGCGCCAGCTGATGCTCCGTTTCGGTACGGCGACCCAGGCGCTCAGCGACGTACGTTCACGGCTCGCGGTGACCGAGGCCATCGAGGGCGAACGCGCCCGCCTGGCCCGCGAGATGCACGACTCCGTCGCCAAGACCCTGCACGGCGTCGCTCTGGCCGCCGACGGCCTGGCGTCCTCCGCCGGCCGGATGGACCCGCTCACGGTCAAGCACCAGGCCGAGATGGTCGCCAGATCCGCCCGCCGCGCTGCCGCCGAGTCCCGCGAACTGCTCTCCGACCTGCGACGGCAGACCGATCCCGGCGCCGCCGGGGTCGATGTGGTCGCCGAACTCGTGGCCCGTACGGACGACTTCGCCCGGAGGACCGGCCTGCGCGCGACCTGGCGCTCCCTCGGCAGCGCGCCCGTCCCCGACGTCCCGCACGCCGTCGCCCGCCACCTGCTGACCATCGCCTCCGAGGCGATGGAGAACGCCCATCGTCATGCCCGGCCCACCTATGTCGACGTGTCCGTGGGCGTTGTGGACGGGGCGTTACGGATCAGCGTCTACGACGACGGACGCGGACTGCCGCCCGGCATCTCGCTCGACGACCTCAGAAGGGCGGGCCACTTCGGTCTCGTCGGCATGGTCGAGCGCGCCGCCGGAATCGGAGCCCGTATCCGGATCGGACGCGGTCGGGCGACCAAAGGAACCGAAGTCCGCCTCGAGCTCCCGGTCAGCGCACTGCGGCCCAGCGGCCCGCAGGCCGTCCCCCACCCATCGTTCACGCAGTAGCAGGTCCCCATCCCCATCCCCATCCGCATCCCCATCCGCAGAAGTCCCTAGACACTCTGAAAGGAGGCCGCACCATGCCGGACGACTCGTCGTACACATCCGGACAGCAGGCGCCGAAGTCGCACGTGTCCCAGCACATTTCGGCGCACAGCACACCCATCCGCTCCGAGCACACTCCTGCCCATGTACCGCTTCCCCCGCCGGCCGCGGCATCCGGAGGGTTTCCCGCCCTCCCCGCTCCGGTGGCACCGGCCCCGCTCCGGGTCGTCGTCGCCGACGACAACCCCGTAGTACGGGCCGGGCTCCATGCACTGCTCTCCGGCCGCGAGGACATCGCGGTCGTCGCGGAGGCCGCCGACGGACGGCAGGCCTATGAGATGGCCCAGTACCACCGTCCCGACGTGGTGCTGCTCGATGTCCGGATGCCGGGTGTCGACGGCATCTCCGCACTGCCCCATCTGGCGCGTATCGCGCCGGTGCTGATGCTGACGTACAGCCGTGAGAGCGAGATCGTGCACGAGGCGCTGCGCCTGGGCGCGGGCGGCTACCTGGTCCACGGCGAGTTCACCGCCGACCAGCTCGTGGACGCGGTGAAGGACACCCGGCAGGGCCGGGCCCACTTCACGACCACGGCCGCCAACGCCCTGCTGGCTCACATGCGCGGCGAACCGGCTCCGGCGGAGCCGCAGCCGCTGCCCGAAGGGCTGGGGCAGGTGTTCACGAGCGGTGTCTCCTGCGGGGGCGCTCAGGACATCCCGCTGCAGCGCGATGGTGCGAGTGCACACGCTGAGCCGCAGCAAACCGATCCACGCTGGGGAGTCAACTCCGGGTACCAGAACAGCCCTCGTGTATCAAACTCATTGCAGCCGCCGCATGACTCTTCGCGTATGCAATCGAATGTGGGACAGTCTTGGGAAGCGCGGCGGGCAACGGCCCGGGGATCGGCTCAGCAGGCGGGATCCAAGGTGGAGTTCGGCTTGAGCTCGAGGGAGGTGGAGGTGATGGACCTGATCGCGTCGGGTATGACCAATCAGCAGATCGCCGCCACCTGCTTCATCAGCGAGAAGACGGTGAAGAACCACATCAACCGCATCTTCGCCAAGCTGCACAGCACCAGCCGCAGCGAGGCCATCGCGGTATGGCTCGGAACCGCACGCGGCCACGGCGGTGGAGGCACGGAGAGGGGGGCGACCGGTCATGGCCGATAAGAGGGGGAGAGCTGGAGCTTTTCGGACTCAGTCCCCGAACGGCGGGGCCCAGCCCTCCCTTTGGGCCTTGGATTGGGTCCTGGGACCCTCTGCCGGAGCGCTGGGTCCGGCGTACGTTTCTCGTGTCGACAGCGGCACCGGCCAGGAGGAAGCCGGTTACGCGGAAGGCACCGAAACCACTGACGAACCGGCCGGTGTACGGCCGGCCGGACCCGGAGGGGAACACCATGTCGAAGGACCTCGCGCTCAAGACCGCCGTGGCGACGCAGCTTCGTGTGAACGGGTGGAAGAACACGGCGATCGAGCGCATGAGCCGCAGGGCCGACAAGGGGCAGACGTCGGTCGAGTACATCGGCATGCTGGTGGCGGTCATCGCGATCATCGCGATCGTCGTGACCATGAAGCAGGACATCGGCACGACGATCGGCAACAAGATCAAGGCCGTGATCGGCACCTCCGGCTGACAGCTGGAGCGAAGAGCGGGCAGCGCGAGGCAGGGCAGGCTTTCCCCATCTACATCACGGTGGTGGCGGGCCTGCTCTTCCTCGCGTTCGCGTATTTCGTGGTCGGCAAGTACGCCGACCAGCGAAACGGTGCCCAGGGTGCTGCCGACGCCGCCGCGCTGGCCGCAGCCCGGGATGCCCGGGACCAGATCGTGGACGAGCTGCTCGCGCCGAAGCTTCCGCAGGACTGGGCGGAGCTGATCCTCGGACAGGGCCCATTCGACACCGATGCCGCCTGCGCCGCCGCCGATGAATACGCGCAGAAGAACGACTCGGACAGGGAGGGCTGTGATCCCTACGTCGGGGAGTACTGGGGCTTCACCGTCGGAGTCGCAACCAAGAAGACCATCGGCGATTCGGTGATCCCCGGCACGGAGGACACGAAAGGCAAGGCAACGGCCAGAGGCGTTGTTGTGCCGAAATGCTCGTTGAGCGGCGCGAAGCTCGACTGTGAGGGCATTGACTCGTTGATCGATCCGGACGACCTCGGCAGCGTCCCCGACCTGGCCGATCTGTTCACCGTTCGTCTGATCGACGCGAACTGACCGAGTGACAACTAGCAGAGGAATCGCAGTGATGAACATGCGGCAGATCTCAAAGGCGCGCAGGGCGGCGGCGGCCGCCACCGCGGCGGTGGCGCTGACTCTGGCGCTCGCCGCATGTGGCAGCGACGGTGACAAGCCCGGCAAGAGCTCGAGCGCCGGCCAGTCATCCACCCCGGACAACGGTGGAGCGGTTGACGAAGGGGGCAAGGGGGATCCCGGCAGCGCCCAACCGCAGCCGGACAAGGTCCTCGCCACCCTGAAGGGCGAAAAGGGGATCGAACTGGACATCACCGCCGCCGTCCGGGACACGGGTGGCTTCGTGACGATTCAGGGGAATCTTCGGAACACAACGGACCAGGACTTCCTGAACACCTCGGACTGGCGCGGGTCCGAGCTGGAGATCTCGCAGGCGGTCGGCGGTGGTTCCCTCGCCGGAGCCACCTTTGTGGATTCCAAGGAGAAGAAGCGCTACTACGTACTCCGGGACACGGAGAACCGTCCCCTGGTCACCACCCTCAGCAGCGTCGAAGCCAAGGCCACCGTCCCTGTCTTCATGCAGTTCCCGGCCCCGCCGGAGACGGTGAACCAGGTGACGTTCTCGCTGCCTACGTTCCAGTCAGTGACGCTTCGGCTCGGAAGCGAGTGAGGGCATGCGATTCAGTCCGGGTTTCGTACCAAGCAGGGCCGTGGCCATCGGCTCCCTCGCGCTGGTTCTCACTGTTGTGGCGGTCCCCTCGGCAGGTGCCGATGACGGACCGCGTCCCAAGGCCGTCTCCGTGTTCCAGGGAAAGATCGACGTCACCGACCCCGACCTCAAGATGGTCGACGGCGCCACGCTGGCTCAGGGCAAGGTGCTGGAGATCAAGCAGGTCGTCGGCGACGAGGCGGGAAACGAGCAGCGCGAGGACTCGAATTCCGAGGTCAAGTTCAGCCTGCAGGCCGAAGTCCTCTTCGGCAAGGACAGCGCCGAACTGAGCAGCGCCGCCAACTCCCGTATCAGGGCGATCGCCGACGAGATCAGGAAGCAGAACGCCAAGAAGGTCCGGGTGTTCGGCTTCACCGACGATCTGGGGTCCTCGGCACACGGCGATGTGCTCTCCAAGCAGCGCGCGGACGCGGTGCACGGGGAGCTTTCGAAGGAACTCGCCGCGGTGGGCATCACCTACGAGATCCGGGGCTACGGCGAACAGTTCCCGATCGCCGAGAACAGCTCCGAGGAGAACCGCAGGAAGAACAGGCGGGTGGAGGTCTCCTTCCCCCGCGGAGCGGCCTCCTAGATTTCCCGGGCCGTTCTGGCCCGTGCAGGCGCTGTGGGCTCCGCCGCGATCTCCTTGCGGCGGGGCCCACGTCATGTGCCCGGGCGATGTGAGCCCGACTTTGGGTCCAGGGGCCCACGACTGCGCACGCCACCGGCCCTAGCGTCGTGTTCATGTCGCGTATGGGGGTTGTGCGTCAGCTTCGCCGGCGGGTGCGGGCGTTATTGCCGCGTACCGATGCCCGGGCACTGGGGCTGCGGAAGTCGCAGTCGGGGCAGACCGCCGTGGAGTACATCGGTCTGGTCGTGGTCGCGATCGCGATCATTGGTGCTCTGGTGGCGACCGGCGGTGTGCCCGAGGTGGGCAAGGCCATCGGGAACAAGATCTGCCAGGCGGTCGGCGGCAGCTGTGGTGTCGACGGCGGGGGAGACCCGCAGGCGGGGGACGACCAGGACCAGCCCGGCGCCCCGGGCCGTACCGGTGATCCGGCCTCCGACGACGTCGGTGACGGCGGGCAGAAGACCCAGACCCAGCTCGACTACGAGAAGGCCCTCAAGGACCTTCAGGACGCCCAGCGGGACGAGAAGTCCGATCAGGACAAGGCCATCGAGGCCGCCAAGGAGCTCGCGAAGATCCTCGCCGAGGAACTCGGGATCACCGATGCCCTCGACTGCATCACCAAGGGCGACATGGGCGCCTGCACCGAGACGCTCGTCAATGTGCTCCTCAGCCTCATCGGCGGCGCCGTCGGGAAGCTCGCCGCCAAGTACGGGGCGCCGTGGAAGTGGAAGAAAGCCGTCGAGCTCGTCAATAAGCTCAAGAAGCACGGCGGCGATCTCTACGACGGCCTGAAGGGGCTCATCAAGAACCGCAAGCGGGTCACGGAGGCGGAGAAGAAGCTCGCCGACGCGCAGAGGAAGCTCGACGCGGAGAAGAAGAAACCCAAGGACCGCGACAAACCGACCACCTGTCCGGTCAGCCACAGCTTCCTGCCCGGCACACCGGTCCTGCTGGCCGACGGGCGACGCATACCCATCGAGACGGTACGCATCGGGGACCGCGTCATCGCCACCGATCCGGCGGGCGGAGCGACCTCGGCCCGGCAGGTCACGGACACCATCACCACCAGCGACGACAAGGACTTCACCCGCCTCATCACGCGTACGACGTCCGGTCCCGCCGTGATCACGGCGACCGGCACCCATCCCTTCTGGTCGGTGGATCTCCATCGCTGGGTCGACGCGGGCGACATCCGCCCCGGAACGCTGCTGCGCACCGCGGCCGGTACCGCGGTGCAGGTCGGCGCCGTCGAGAGCTTCGTCGGGCGCCGGACCACGCACGACCTGACCGTCAGCGGCAGCCACACCTACTACGTGGCTGTGGGCGACAGCTCGGCGCTCGTCCACAACAACGACTGCGTGACGAAGTACAAGCTCAAGCTGAAGACCCGGCCGGCCAACTACGGCAACCCCCGGCAGCGCGCGTACCAGCGTCGTCACGCCGGCGACACCGAGTACCAGGCGGAGGGCGGCGGCGAGAAGGTCTGGGCGGACGGCTTCGACTCCGACACCGGCGAACTGATCGACGCCAAGTTCGTCGACAAGCCCGACAAGAGCCCGTTCATCAAGGATTCCAAGGCGCCCGACTTCATCCGTGAGAAGGTCGACGCGGAGATCAACGACGAGTTCCGGCGGTACGCCGCCGTCCTCAAGGACAAGGGCACGCCCGTGAACAAGATGCGTATCGTCACGAATGATCCGCGTGCCGTGGAGTATTTCCAGGACAAGCTGCGCCAGTACGGAATCCCTGGCCAGGTCGTCGTGAAGCCGTGAAGGAGTGGACGGGATGCCGTACTTGGTGGTGTTCGACAGCGATGAGTGGAGTGTGGCGCAGGACGCGCTCGTATCGTCTCTGACGACCGACTGGCCGACGGCCTCCGTGCGGCGCCGAGAACTCGATGAGGGCGCCCAGGTGCGTGATGTCGAGTGGGAGGTGCGGCGCGAAGGCGAAGAGGTGGAGGGATACACCCATGTCGACGGGCGGTGCATCTACCTCGACGGGGCCATCGATCTCGTCGCCGACTTCGCGCTCTGGTACCGCAAGCTCGTCCCCAAGGAGATCGAGGTCATCTTCTGCGACGACGGCTACAGCTTCGACGTCGCCGTCGACGAGACCTCGACGACAGCCGAGCTGGTTGCAGCGGCGGAGGAGTGACGCACCGGATGAGGTCGAACCGGATGCCCTTCGGGGAGCGGCTGCGGGACGAGTTGGGTACGCCCCGCAGCGCCCGGTTGCTCGACAGCAGTCCGCGGTCCGCCGTGTGGCGCGTCGAACTGGCCGACGGGCCCGCCGTCGTGAAGCAGCTCGTGCCGGAGACGTCGGAGAAGGGTGACGTCGCCGAGGCCGAGGAGCGGTACGCGCGTGAGCTCGCGGCACTGCGGATGGCAGCGCGCGTACGGCCCGCCGTCGTGCCGGGGCTGCTGGGAACCGATGAGGACGAGCGCGTACTGGTGCTGGAGTACGTGGAGCACCGGCGGCCGCGCGAAGGGTGGGAGGCCGAGTACGCCACGGCTCTCGCCCGGCTGCACGCCGCGGATACGGGCGATGCCGGGGACGTTCTGCCTCGCTGGGCCGGCCCCGATGCCGGGGACATCGCATCGTTTCTGGTCCTCGCGGGTGCGCTGGCGGTCGACGTCCCGAGGGGTGTCGAGGACGAGCTCGGTGAACTCGTGCTGCGGCTGCGGAAGTTCGACGGGCGGAGCGCTCTGCTGCACGGGGATCCCTGTCCCGGCAACGATCTGCACACCGCCGACGGGATCCGGTTCGTCGACTTCGAGCAGGCCTGCCTGGGCAACGGGCTCATGGAGCTCGCGTATCTGCGCATCGGCTTCCCCACCTGCTGGTGCGTCACCGCCGCCCCCGAACCGCTGCTCGCCGAGGCCGAAGCGGCGTACCGCAGCGCCTGGCGTGCGGCGACGGGTACGGACGTCGAGGGCGAGCTCGCCGACGCCTGCGCGGGCTGGCTGATCCGCGGTGACGCGCTGGTCCAGCGGGCGCACCGGGGGACCGCCGACCAGTTGGCCCGGGTCGTGGGCGAGGACTGGGAGTGGGGGACGGTGAGCGCGCGGGAGCGGCTGGTGCACCGGCTCGGGGTCATGGCGCGGACGGCGGAGGGCAGCGACTCACTGGACGGGCTCGGACGGCTCAGTACGCAGCTGCGCGGGCGCATGCTGGAGCGCTGGCCCGGACTGGGGACCGTGCCGAGCCGAAGGCCATGAGCCAGTGGCCTCAGACACGGCCCAGGTGGTCGGTTGGGTCCGTGGGCCCATGCACGGGCGCGGACACCGCTGTTAGCGTGCCGCGACGGCTCACACCATCGAGAGGGGACACGGATGCGGCAGCGCACGGCAACGGCGGTAGCGGTCCTCACTCTCGTGATGGCGAGCACGGCCGCCTGTGGTGGAGAGAGCAGCGGCACTGACAGGCCCGCCGACGCGAAGAAGCCCGAGCGGCAGTCCACCGCGCCCGCGTCACCCACCCCGGCTCCCAGCGGTCCGGCGCGGCCCGCCGCACCCCAGAAGGACCTCTCCAAAGCCGAGCTGGAGGCGGCGATCCTCGCCAAGGGCGATGTCCCCGGCTTCAACGCCGGGCCCCTGGAAGCCCCGCCGGCCCAGGGCGAGACCCCCGACAAGGCCGAGTGCGCCCCGATCACCGCCGTCATCAACGGCAAGCCGGAGCCCGTCGCCCGGGCCTCCGCGTACCGGCAGCTCACCGGCGCCAAGGACGACCGGCCCGCCGTCTCCGAGTTCCTCACCTCTCACGGTGCGCAGGGCGCGGCGACCGTACTCAGCCGGCTGCGGACCGCCGTCGAGGCGTGCGGGGGCGGCTTCCGGGCGAGTGGCGCCGAGGGGCCGTCGACGTACAGGAGCGTGAAGGCACTGCCCGTCGCCAGGGTCGGGGACGACGCTTTCGCCTACCAGGTCACGGGTGACTTCGAGGGGATCCCGGTGCCGCTCGTCTTCCAGGTCGTACGGTCCGGCGGCACGCTGGCCACCTTCTACACCGCGAACCTCGAAGGGCCGCAGACGCCGAAGATTCCGCCGGCTCTGCTCACCGCCCAGACCGCCAAGCTCAAGTAGCCGGCGGGCAGGCCGACTTCAGACGTCGATCGCCAGCCGGACCCCTGGCCGCAGGCCCCAGGCGGCCATGGCGCCCGCCTCCGCCTCCAGCACGTGCCGCGCGCGCAACCGCGGCCTGCCGAACCGCCCCGGCTTCATCGTGTGCACATCGACGATCCTCAACCCCCTGTTCAGGTAGGCCACATCGATGGAGAAGCGCATCCGGAAGGTGTGCACGCTGTTGCACGGGGTCAGCAGGATCGCGCCCTCGATCCCGTCCCGCCCGAGCAGACCGCGCCGCCGCGCTCCGTACGAAGCGGCGATCTCGACCGGCACCGGCACCGGCGCACTCGCGTCCCGTCCGCTGATCCTCAACACCCCTGTGCCATTTCGCCATTGACGATCTCGACCCATGGACGTAGACCGTACCGGCCGCGCCCCTTACGCTCGCTGCCGTGTACGCCACGCTGATCGCCGTCGCCGCCCTGTGGGGTGCCGCCGCCGGGCTGCTCGTCCCGCGCGCCGCGTACCGGCTCTCCGTCGAGCCGGAGGAGGCCTGGCGCGACACCTGCCCCGCCGGGCACCCCTTCGCCGGGCCCGCCGGGGGCTGGCTCGGCGGCGGGCAGTGCGCCCCCACGCACCTCCCCGGACACCTGCTCGTCCCCGCCCTCACCGCCCTCTCCTGCGTCGCCCTCGCCGCCGCCACCGGCCCCCGCCCCGAGCTGGCCGTCTGGCTGCTGCTCGCCCCCTTCGCCGTACTGCTCGCCCTCGTCGACCGCAACGTCCACCGTCTGCCCGACCGGCTGACCCTGCCGCTCGCCGCCGCGGCCGCCGTGCTCCTCGGGCTCGCCGCGCTGGCCCCCGGCGACGCGGGCTCCTGGCCCACCGCGCTGCTCGGCGGGATGATCCTCGGAGCCTTCTACTTCCTGCTCTTCCTGATCCACCCGAACGGCATGGGTTTCGGCGACGTCAAGCTCGCCCTCTCGCTCGGCGTCGCCCTCGGCTGGTACGGCTGGACGGTCCTCTTCACGGGTGCCTTCGCGGGCCTGCTGCTGGGTTCGCTGTACGGGCTCGGGCTGATGATCCTGCGCCGCGCGGGCCGCAAGACCGCGATCCCGTTCGGGCCGTTCATGATCCTGGGCGCGCTGGCCGGACTGCTGCTCGGCGGCCTGGCGGCGGCCTGAGGCGCCGCAGCGCACCCGTGACGCCGCTCAACTTGCCTGTCAGGCACGACTACTGGTGCCGATCTCGAGCGGATTGGGTGGGCCAGGGGGCCCATGACCCCCGCAGGTTGGCCGCCTACCCTCGGGCACCCGTCAGCCAACGAAACCGACAGGACGCAGCACTCCCCGCCATGGACAATTGTTCTCATGGATTCCATTGACGCGAAGCCGGTCAACCTCACCGAAGCGCTTGCCTCCTTCGACGATGTCTACAGCCCCCGCATCGTGGCCCGGATGAACGACTACGACGTACGGATCGCCCACACCGCCGGCGAGCACGTCTGGCACGTCCACGAGGACACCGACGAGTTCTTCCTCGTCCTCGACGGCCGGTTCGACGTCGCTCTGCGCGCCGCCGACGGCACCGAGTCCACCGTCGAACTGCACAAGGGCGACACCTTCGTCGTACCGAAGGGCGTCGAGCACAAGCCCTCGTCGCCCGGCGGCTCGATCCTCATGTTCGAGCCGTCCGGTACGAAGTCGACGGGCGACCGGCACGACGGTGACATCCCCGACCACGTCGACAGCACCACGGGACACGCCCTTTCATGACCGGCGCCCTGCCCGGCCGACGACGCGCTTCCTCATCGGGGCAGTCAAGCCCGTCCAGCGTCAGGGTGCCCGTCTAGCATCTGGACGCATGCGGACATTTTCTGACAAAGTGGCGATTCGGCGAGGTGTACTACGGTCCCTCATCCCCGCCCCCTCGCCGGAACCCGGATCCCGCCCGCTGCCGCTTCCCGCCGCCCTCCTCCTGGGCTGGGCGGCGCTCTTCCTGCTCTACGCCACCGTCGCCGTACGCCGCCACACGCTGCTCCGCACCACCGGTTACGACCTCGGCATCTTCGAACAGGCCGTACGCGCCTACTCCCAATTCCGGGCGCCCATCGTCCCGTTGCGCGGTGACCACTTCAATCTGCTCGGCGACCACTTCCACCCCGCGCTCGCCGTCCTCGCCCCCCTCTACCGCCTCTGGCCGTCCCCCCTCTGCCTCCTCCTCGCCCAGTCGGCGCTGCTCGCCCTCGCCGTCGTACCGCTCGCCCGCTGGGCCCTGCGGGAGCTCGGCCGCCGCCCGGCGCACGTCATCGCCGTCGGCTACGGCCTGAGCTGGGGCATCGCATCGGCCGCCGCCTTCGACTTCCACGAGGTCGCGCTCGCCGTACCGCTGCTCTCCTTCGCCCTGGAGGCCCTCGGCCGCCGACGCTTCGGCCCCGCCGTCGCCTGGTCTGCCCCGCTGGTCCTGGTCAAGGAGGACCTGGGCCTCACGCTCGCCGCCCTCGGCTGCTACGTCGCCTGGAAGGGCCCGCGCCGCCTGGGCGTCGTCACCGCCGCGGCCGGTCTGCTCGCCTCCGCCGTCGAGATCAAGCTGCTGCTGCCCGCCTTCAACCCGGCGGGCGGATACGCGCACGGCGGCAATCTCGCCGAGGACACCCACAGCTCACTGCTCACCACCATCGCCTTCGCCCCGCTCGACGCGCTGCGCCCCGACATCAAGGCCATGACCCTCATCCTGGTCTTCGCCCCGTCGGCGCTGCTGGCGCTGCGCTCCCCGCTCGCGATCCTCGCCGTGCCCACGCTCGCCTGGCGGATGCTGTCGCAAGTCGGCTTCCACTGGGGCACGTCCTTCCACTACAGCGCCGTCCTGATGCCCATCGTCCTCGCCGGCCTCATCGACACGCTGCGGCACTGGCGCGGCACGGACCATCCGCTCGCCGCCCGCCATGTCCGCGCCTCGCTCGTCACCGTCCTCGCCGTGACGCTCGTCATGCTGCCGTCGTTCCCCCTCGCCCAGGTGGCCCAGCGGGCCACCTGGCATACGACGCCCCACATCAAGGCGGCCCGCTCGCTGCTCGACCGGATCCCGGACGGAGCGACGGTCGCCGCCTCCAACCGCTTTGTCCCGCAGCTCACTTCACGCTGCGAGGTCGTTCTCTTCCCGGCCTTCCCGGTCGACGCGCGGCTGTACGAGTACGACAAGACGCGGCTGCCCCGCCCCACGGCCGAGTGGATCATCCATGACCGCAGGGCGCCGGAGGCGTGGCCGTACCCCTCGGGCCACTGGCCCTACCCGCCCGAGCAGCAGCAGGCCGAACTGGCCGCCGCGCAGGAGAAGTACGGCTATGTGCGCGTCGCCCGGCGCGACGGCATCACGCTGTTGCGCCTCAGGCATGAGGACCGACCGTGACCCTCCCCCTGTCCGCTTTTGGAAGCCGCTCATCCTGTGGGCGCTGCACGACGGGACGTACCGCTTCGGGGAGCTGAAGCGCCATGTGTCCGGCGTCAGCGAAGAGATGCTGATCCAGCAGCTGCGCGAGCTGGAGGCCGACGGTGTCGTGCACCGCGAGGTGTACCGGGAGGTCCCGCCGCGCGTCGAGTACTCCCTCACCGAACTGGGCCAGGCGCTCAACACCGCGCTGCTGCCGCTCGGCGAGTGGGGCGACACCTTCATGAGGCAGATTCTCGCCAATAAATCGAAGGAGCCGGCGGCCTGACGGACAGTCTGTCGAACACACCGTCAATGTCACGCCCGTGACCGGGGGTCCCTCGTGGGAGGGGCGGCCTCCCAGCAGGCGTACAGGCCCGGAACCAGCCACTTTCCGGACCCTCGAGACGGTCACCCCTCCGTCCGCCGCATTCGGAGCGTAGTTACGGCATGGCGTGGCACCCGCCATCACTCACGAAGGGTTATGGTGGAAACCCCCCCTCGGGCCGGTCCGTATCCCCCCCCACGGACCGGCCCGTTTTATGTCCCGGGGTTGCTCCGGACTCTCCGACGGGCTCTCAGTCAGCTCCGTCCGGCCCAGATGTTGGTGCCCTCGGTGTCCACCGCGAAGGTGTCGATCTCCTTCAACTCCTCGGCGCTCAGAACCGGTCCGGCCAGCGCCGCGACATTCTCCTCGAGCTGCTTCACGCTGGAGGCCCCGATCAGCGCGGAGGTCATCCGCTCGTCGCGCAGCACCCAGGCGATCGCCAGCTGGGCCAGCGACTGACCGCGCCGGACGGCGATGTCGTTCAGCCCGTTCAGCCGCCGTACGACCTCGTCGGAGAGCAGCTTCGGGTCCAGGGACTTGCCCTGCGTGGCCCGCGAGCCCTCCGGAATGCCCTTGAGGTACTTGCCGGTGAGCAGGCCCTGCGCCAGCGGCACGAAGGAGATGCAGCCCATGCCGGCGCTCTCCAGCGTGCCGAGCAGTCCGTCGTCCTCGATCCAGCGGTTGATCATCGAGTAAGAGGGCTGGTGGATGAGGGCGGGTACGCCCATCTCCTTCAGCAGCCGGGCCGCCTCGGCGGTCTGCTCCGCGTTGTACGACGAGACACCCACGTACAGCGCCTTGCCCTGCTGCACGGCGGAGGCCAGCGCACCCATCGTCTCCTCGAGCGGGGTGTCCGGGTCGAAGCGGTGGGAGTAGAAGATGTCGACGTAGTCCAGACCCATCCGGTCCAGGGACGCGTCGAGCGAGGACAGCAGGTACTTTCGCGAACCCCACTCGCCGTACGGCCCGGGGTGCATGAGATAGCCCGCTTTGGTCGAAATGACCAGTTCATCGCGGTATGGGATGAAATCCTGGGCAAAGATCTTGCCGAAGTTCAGCTCGGCGGAGCCGGCCGGCGGGCCGTAGTTGTTCGCCAGGTCGAAGTGCGTCACACCCAGGTCGAAGGCGCGGCGCAGGATCTCGCGCTGCGAGTCCAGGGTGCGGTCGTCGCCGAAGTTGTGCCAGAGGCCGAGGGAGAGGGCGGGCAGCTTGAGCCCGGAGCGGCCGGTACGCCGGTACTCCATCGACTCGTAGCGGTCCGCGGCGGCTCGGTAGTAAGGGGAGTCAGTCACGCATCCCTCCTTATCACGGACTTGTGACAGGCCGGGTTGGGTGGCTGTGGCCCGTGCGCAGTAGTGTGGCGGCCTCGGGGACTGCCGCATGGAGGGGTTAAGAACAGTGAACCTGCGCGACCTGGTGTACGGGCTCTACGCACGCCGGGTGGAAGGCCGCCTCGACCACGCCCAGGTGCCGAAGCACATCGGCGTCATCCTCGACGGAAACCGTCGCTGGGCGAAAGCGTCGGGCGGTACGGCCGAGCAGGGACACAAGGCCGGCGCGAGCAAGATCCAGGAGCTGCTGGGCTGGTGTGCCGAGACCGATGTCGAGGTCGTCACCCTCTGGCTGCTGTCCACGGACAACCTGGACCGTCCCGACAAGGAGCTGATCCCGCTCCTCGGCATCATCGAGAACGCGGTACGCGACCTCGCATCGGACGGCCGCTGGCGGGTGCACCACGTCGGCACGCTGGATCTGCTGCCCGCCCGCACCCAGTCCGTACTGAAGGAGGCCGAGCAGGCCACCGTCGGTGTCGACGGGATACTCGTGAACGTCGCCGTGGGATACGGCGGCCGGCAGGAGATCGCCGACGCCGTCCGCTCCCTCCTGCTGGAGCACGCCAACAAGGGCACGAGCTTCGAGGAGCTCGCAGAGATCGTCGATGTCGAGCACATCTCGGAGCACCTCTACACCCGTGGCCAGCCCGACCCCGACCTGGTCATCCGTACCAGCGGCGAGCAGCGGCTGTCCGGATTCATGCTCTGGCAGAGTGCCCACTCGGAGTACTACTTCTGTGAAGTCTTCTGGCCGGCGTTCCGCAAGGTCGACTTCCTGCGTGCGCTGCGCGACTATGCCGCGCGCCACCGCCGCTACGGCAACTGACCTCCTGGTGGGTCCCCCGTAGCGGGGATCACCTGCTGTTCATCCATGCGTCGTCATATGCCATGGCATGGCTGCGCGTGTTCGAGGGCATACCCCTTTCAGGTCGACGTCCGATCCACGAACGTCGTATCTCAGTGAGCGGCCGAGATCGCTCACCCGGGAGGCCCTTTGCACACGAAGGACCGCACTCCTAGTGCGGACACCGCGGAGGGCCGGAGTTCGGCCCGTGCATCGTGGCCCGAGCCCGGCCCCATCGCGCGCGACGCCGTCGCACCCCGACCTCATCCGAGGGGGTACGTCCTTCCGTGGTGAACAGCACAAAGCGCCGCATGCCCGACAGGCGCACCTACGTTCTCGACACCAGTGTCCTGCTGGCCGATCCGAGCGCCCTGACCCGCTTCGACGAGCACGAAGTCGTGCTCCCGATCGTGGTGATCACGGAGCTGGAGGCCAAGCGGCACCATCCGGAGCTCGGATACTTCGCCCGGCAGGCGCTGCGCCTGCTGGACGACTTCCGTATCCGGTTCGGCCGCCTCGACGCCCCCATCCCGCTGGGCGACCTCGGCGGCTCGCTGCGCGTCGAGCTCAATCACTCCGATCCCGGCGTCCTTCCGGCCGGCTTCCGATTGGGGGACAACGACTCACGGATTCTGGCGGTAGCGCGAAATCTGCAGGCCGAGGGGTACGACGTCACCGTCGTCTCCAAGGATCTGCCTCTCCGTATCAAGGCCTCGTCCGTAGGCCTGCTGGCGGAGGAGTACCGGGCAGAGCTGGCCATCACCGACTCCGGCTGGACCGGAATGGCCGAACTGCCCCTTTCTGCCGAACAGGTGGACCTGCTGTATGGCGAGGAGACGCTGTACGTCCCCGAGGCGGCGGACCTTCCCGTCCACACCGGTCTCGTCCTCCAGTCCGAGCGCGGCAAGGCGCTGGGCAGGGTCTCGGCCGAGGGCAACGTCCGGCTGGTGCGCGGCGACCGGGAGGCCTTCGGCATCCACGGCCGCAGCGCGGAGCAGCGCATCGCCCTCGATCTGCTCCTGGACCCGGAGGTCGGCATCATCTCGCTCGGCGGCCGGGCCGGCACCGGCAAGTCGGCGCTGGCGCTCTGCGCGGGTCTCGAGGCGGTGCTGGAGCGCAGGCAGCATCAGAAGGTGATGGTCTTCCGGCCGTTGTACGCGGTCGGCGGGCAGGAGCTCGGCTATCTGCCGGGCACCGAGGCCGAGAAGATGAGCCCCTGGGCCCAGGCGGTCTTCGACACCCTCTCGGCCGTGGCGGGCCGTGAAGTGATCGAGGAGGTACTGGGGCGCGGCATGCTCGAGGTCCTGCCGCTCACCCATATCCGTGGCCGCTCGCTGCACGATGCGTTCGTCATCGTCGACGAGGCCCAGTCGCTGGAACGGAACGTCCTGCTGACCGTTCTGTCCCGTATCGGAGCGAATTCCCGGGTCGTCCTGACGCATGACGTGGCACAACGGGACAATCTGCGCGTCGGCCGGTACGACGGAGTCGTCGCCGTGGTCGAGAAGTTGAAGGGCCATCCGCTCTTCGCGCACGTCACCCTCACTCGCTCCGAGCGCTCGCAGATCGCCGCGCTCGTGACCGAAATGCTGGAGGAAGGCCAGATCTAGTACGGAATAAGGCAGTTGGCGCCGCCCGGCAGAGCGCAAGAGCGTAGCCGGGCGGCGTCGTGCTGTCCGCAGGTTTCCGTAAAACACCTGGCCCAAACAGGGTGTGAGCTTTCACACGCAACGAAGAATTGCCTTGCGGCGTCTGCTTCCGGCAGAGTCTTGCTTCCGTCAGGCCCCGCATACGGCACACCCGCACCTCCAGAGGTGCACAGCACCACACAACTCAAGACTTGCCGTCGTATGCCGCCCGCGAGCAACATGCGGCACTCCCGTCAAGGGAGTTGCCCACCGGGCCCGCGCCTCCCGTGACCAAGCAACGGGGAGGCCAGCGTCAGGGGCACGATTGCGCCCGCGAGGTCACCCATGCGGGGGTTGCTGGAAGGAAACCGTGTGAGCCGGATCTCGGTCCGGGGGTTCGCCGTGGCATCAGCCACCGCGGTCACCACCGTTGGCGCCGTCGTGGGCGTCGCGTCGGGCAACACCCTGCCCGCGGGCGACGATCTCGAGGCGGCCGCAGCCGACGCGACGCTCCTCGCGGACATACCCATGGGCCAGCAGGCCCAGGTTCAGGTCTCGTCCCTGACGCAGCAGGCCGACGCACAGGCCGCTGCCGCCGACGCGGCCGCGAAGAAGTCCGCCGAGGAAGCCGCCCGCATCTCGGCCGCGAAGACCGCCGAGGCGAAGAAGGAAGCCGCCGAGGACGAGGCCGAGCGCGAGGCCGAGGAAGCGCGCGCCAACCGCGATGCGGTGCGCGACGCCTCCAGCTTCTCCGCGCAGGGCTCCTACACCGTCGCCGAAGTCAAGGCGATCGCACGGCAGATGGTCCCCGCCGACCAGTTCCAGTGCTTCAGCAACATCGTGGACCACGAGTCCACCTGGAACTACCGCGCACAGAACCCCTCTTCCGGTGCGTACGGTCTCGTCCAGGCACTGCCCGGCTCGAAGATGTCCTCGGCCGGCGACGACTGGCAGACAAACCCGGCAACCCAGATCAAGTGGGGCCTGAACTACATGAACAGCCGTTACGACAGCCCTTGTGGCGCGTGGTCGTTCTGGCAGGCCAACCACTGGTACTAAGCGGCCCCGGGGAAGTCCGGGCGGCGTCGCGGGCCGATGGCTGTCGCCTGGCTGCGTTGTCGTCAGTCGCCGACGCTCCGCGTGGACTCCTTCCTCCGCCTTGCCAGACTCGGCCCTCGCCCCGCTCCTTCACCCACCCGGACTTCCCCGACACCGCTTAGGCCCGGCCGACGCTCAACTTCTCGGAGCCCCCCACCGTCCTACGGTGGGGGGCTCCGTGCGTGTACGGTCGGGTCGGAAGGGCTCCCGGGGGGAGTGGTGGGGGGAAGAGGGAAGATCATGTCGAGACTGCCAGGATGGCTCGCGGGGCTGGGTGCCGGGCTGACCCGGATAGGGGAGCAACTGGACGAGCGCCGCAGCGAGGTCGCGGCCGACGATGTGCCCGTCGTCGCGCCGCCCGCCTCGCCCGCGCCGGACAGCGTCCCCGTGCCACCCTCGTACGCCCCCGCCGTCGCGGCCAGGCCCGACCCGGTCGCCGCGATCCCCTGGGGCATGCGCGTCGCCGCCGAGGCCGGCTGGCGGCTGCTCGTACTGGCAGGCACGCTCTGGGTGTTGATGCGGGTCATCAGCGCCGTACAGCTGGTCGTCCTCGCCTTTGTCGCCGCGCTGCTCGTCACAGCGATGCTCCAGCCCACCGTGGCCCGGCTGAAGCGGCTCGGCCTGCCGCGCGGGCTCGCCACCGCCGTCACGGCGATCGCCGGCTTCGTCATCATGGGCCTGGTCGGCTGGTTTGTGGTCTGGCAGGTCATGGACAACCTGGACAACCTCTCCGACCGGGTCAGGGACGGTATCGAGGAGCTCAAGCGCTGGCTTCTCGACAGCCCCTTCCATGTCACCGAGTCGCAGATCAACGACATCGCGAAGAACCTCAGCGACACCATCGGGACCAACACCGAGGAGATCACCTCGGCCGGTCTGCAGGGTGTGACCGTGATGGTGGAGCTGCTGACCGGCATCCTGCTGGCGATGTTCTCCACGCTCTTCCTGCTGTACGACGGGAAGCGCATCTGGCACTGGGTGCTCAAGCTCGTACCGGCGCAGGCCCGTGAGGGCGTCGCCGGGGCCGGGCCGCGTGCCTGGCGGACGCTGACGGCCTATGTGCGCGGCACGGTGATCGTGGCGCTGATCGACGCGATCTTCATCGGCCTCGGCATCTACTTCCTCGATGTCCCGATGGCCGTGCCGCTGGCCGTCTTCATCTTCCTGTTCGCGTTCATCCCGCTCGTCGGCGCGGTCATCTCGGGCGCGCTCGCGGTGGTCGTCGCGCTGGTCACCCAGGGCGTGTTCACCGCGCTGATGGTGCTCATCGTCGTCCTCGCGGTGCAGCAGCTCGAGGGCCATGTGCTGCAGCCCTTCATCCTGGGCCGCGCGGTCCGTGTGCACCCCCTCGCGGTGGTCCTCGCGGTCGCGGCGGGCGGGCTGACCGCGGGGATCGGCGGCGCGGTGGTGGCGGTGCCACTGGTGGCGGTGACGAACACAGTGGTCGGCTATCTCCGGGCGTACAGCAAGGAACAGGCCCTGCGCGACGCGCCGCCGCCGCACGGCGCGACGGCGGTGGAGGTGGCGCCTACTCCGGCGCCGACGGGTCAGCCGGCTCCGGCGAGTCAGCCGGAGTAGCTGTAGCTGCCCGGGCCTTGCGCTCCCCGGCCTGCAGAAGGGCCGTGACATCGAGGGTGACCTTGGCGCCGATGGAGTCGGGCAGGGTCGCCTGGTGACCTCGGGCGTGGAGGGTGTGGTTCTCGTACGTGGCCTCGCCCGGAACCGGGTCCGTAAGGAGGTGGACGCGGTCGTTCTTGCGGTCGACGATCACGTAGACGGGGATGGCGGCCTCGGCGTAGGCGGCGACCTTGTTCTTGAGGTCGTTGTTGTAGTTGCTGGAGGTGACCTCCAGAACCAGGCGGAAGCAGGCGGGGTCGTAGGAGTTGTTCTCGATGAGGTGCTCGTCGAAATCGGCGTCCACCACGACGAGGTCGGGGATCGCGTAGTCCTCGGGTCCGGTCGGCAGCCAGAGACCGATGGCCTGAAGTACCTCAGTCTCCCCGTCGTCCAGGCCCGCTGTGATAAAGGGCCGCATGAGCTTGGTGAGTGCCCGGGCGTGGGGGCCGTCCGCTGGTGGCGCCACGATGATGTTGCCTCCGATGATCTCGACGCGGTAGCCGGGGAGCCGCTCCATCAGCTCGTTCGCTGATTCGAGCAGGGTCGGCGGCTCGTCGTCGTCGCAAGGCATGTGGTGCTCGACTGCTGCGGCGGACATGGCGCCTCCTGTTGGCTGGTGTCGAGACCATCATCGTAGGCCGGTACGCCGTTCCGTGTCCGGTGCGCGACTGGCCGCCCGAACGGGTGAACGGACAAGGGCCCCGCTGACGATCACGTCGGCGAGGCCCCTTCGTACGCGTACGGACTACTCGGCCAGGACCGCTTCCGCGTCCAGCGTCGTGCCCACCGCCTGGATCACCGCGGCGATCTTGAACGCCTCCTGGATCGTCTCGCGGTCCACGCCCGCCTTGCGGAGCACCTGCTCGTGCGAGTCGAGGCACTGGCCGCAGCCGTTGATCGCCGAGACCGCCAGCGACCACAGCTCGAAGTCGACCTTCTCCACGCCCGGGTTGCCGATGACGTTCATCCGCAGACCGGCGCGCAGCGTCCCGTACTCCGGGTCCGACAGCAGATGCCGGGTCCGGTAGAAGACGTTGTTCATCGCCATGACGGCCGCGGCCGACTTGGCCGCGGTGTACGCCTCCGCGGAGAGGTTCGCCTTGGCCTCCGGCTCCAGCTCGCGCAGCACCTTCGGCGAGCGCGAGGCGATCGCGCAGGACAGGACGGTGCCCCAGAGCTGCTGCTGCGGCAGCTCGCTGTTGCCGATCACCGAACCGAGGTTCAGCTTCAGGTCCTTGGCGAAGTCCGGTACCGCGGACTTGAGTTCATCGAGAGACATACCGGATCACTCGCCCGAGAGCAGCGCGACCGGGTCCAGGGTGTTCTCGCCCTTGGTCCAGTTGCACGGGCACAGCTCGTCGGTCTGCAGGGCGTCGAGCACCCGCAGGACCTCCTTGGGGTTACGGCCGACGGAGCCGGCGGTCACCATGGTGAACTGGATCTCGTTGTTCGGGTCGACGATGAAGACGGCGCGCTGCGCGAAGCCGTCCTCGCCCTCGATGCCCAGGTCGCGCATCAGCTCGTGCTTGGAGTCGGCCAGCATCGGGAAGGGCAGGTCACGCAGGTCGGCGTGGTCCTTGCGCCAGGCGTGGTGGACGAACTCGGAGTCGCCGGAGAAGCCGAGGATCTGGGCGTCACGATCGGCGAACTCGTCGTTCAGCTTGCCGAAGGCGGCGATCTCGGTGGGGCAGACGAAGGTGAAGTCCTTGGGCCACGCGAAGACGACCTTCCACTTGCCCTCGTAGGACTTGTGGTTGATCTCCGCGAACTCCTTGCCGCTCTCCAGCGAGACACAGGCAGTCAGTTCGAAGGTGGGGAACTGGTCACCGACAGTGAGCACTCGGTCTCCTTGTACAGAGGAATTCCCTTGTGGGGTCTTCCAGGGGGTTGGACGGAGCTCGATCCTGGCACGGAGTGCATTGATCACAGAAATAGCTAGACTCGGTCATCGCGATCGGAGGTGCCTATCAGTGGCCATCAGTAATGTCGTCAATGCCGTCCATCCCGGACAGCGGGCAGGCGGACGGGGCAAGCAGCCCAGCCTCGCCCAGCTGCGCGCCTTCGCCGCCGTCGCCGAGCATCTGCACTTCCGGGACGCGGCAGCCGCGATCGGGATGAGTCAGCCCGCGCTCTCCGGGGCCGTATCGGCCCTGGAGGAGGCACTCGGTGTCCAGCTGCTGGAGCGCACGACCCGCAAGGTGCTGCTCTCCCCGGCCGGTGAGCGGCTCGCGGTCCGGGCCAAGGCGGTGCTGGACGCGGTCGGCGAGCTGCTGGAGGAGGCCGAGGCGGTACGCGCCCCGTTCACCGGGGTGCTCCGGCTCGGTGTGATCCCGACCGTCGCCCCCTATCTGCTGCCGACCGTGCTGCGGCTGGTGCACGAGACGTACCCCGCGCTCGATCTCCAGGTCCACGAGGAGCAGACGTCCTCGCTGGTGGAGGGACTGGCGGGCGGAAGGCTCGATCTGCTGCTGCTCGCCGTGCCGCTCGGGATGCCCGGCGTGAGCGAGCTGCCGCTGTTCGACGAGGACTTCGTCCTGGTCACGCCCGAGGACCACTGGCTGGGCGGGCGCCAGGACATTCCGCGCGAGGCGCTGCGGGAACTGCATCTGCTGCTGCTCGACGAGGGCCACTGCCTGCGCGACCAGGCCCTCGACATCTGCCGGGAGGCCGGGCGTACCGAGGGTGCCGCGGTGTCCACGACCGCCGCCGGTCTCTCCACCCTGGTGCAGCTGGTCGCGGGCGGGCTCGGGGTGACGCTGCTGCCGCGTACGGCGGTCGACGTGGAGACGGGCCGGGGCGGCGGGCTGCAGACGGCGTACTTCGCCGAGCCGGCCCCCGCACGCCGGATCGCCCTGGCGATGCGCGCGGGGGCGGCACGCCAGGGCGAGTTCGGGGAGTTCGCGCAGGCGCTGCGGGTCGCGATGCGGGCGCTGCCGGTGCGGGTGCTCGGCTGACGGCTCCGTACGACAGCTCCCTGCGACTACTCCGTACGCAGGCCCTCCGGGCGCATCATGCGCCACAGCGGCGGCAGGCTGAGCACCGTCACCAGCAGGATCACCGCGGCTCCCACGCCGGCCATGGGCACGAAGACCCACCAGTCGGTCACCTGCTTGGCGGTCAGCTCGAGCATCGCTGCGCCGAGGCCGAGTCCGCCCGCGACGGCCACGGCAGTGCCGAGCACGACGGGCACCGCGGTCTGCCACAGCACCGACCAGGCGAGCGTGGCCCGGCGGGTGCCGAAGGCGACCAGCACCGACAGCAGGCGCCTGCGCTCCCGCAGCTGCTCGATCTGCGAGACGAGCATCGAGGCGGCGATCAGCGCCATCGTCGCGGTCGCGCCGATCAGCAGACCCTTCTGCACGCTCGCGTACTGGCTGTCCCGCTCGATCCTCTGGAGCGACCGGACGCGCATGGTGGGATCGATACGGGCAGCGGTGTTGCGTACGTACTCACGGGCCTCCGGCACGCTCTCATCGACCTGGACCATGGCCTGGGTGTCGGCGTTGGGGAGTCTGTCCGCGTCGACCGCGCCCGGCGTGGCGAAGATGCCGTAGTGCTCCGTGCCGGTCGGGTCGGGGCGGGCCGTGACTGTGCGAGCGTCCTTGGGCAGCGTCCAGAGCGCGGGCTTCGAACCGTCGTACGCGGAGTCCGAGTTGAGGTTCACCGGCTTGCCCTTGCGGGCGGTCCGGTCGATCCAGTCGTTCTGCTCGCGGTCGCTCCTGGTGTGGACGACGAAGGTGTCGCCGTCGGCGCAGGACGAGATCCGCGCCAGTTCGCGCAGGGTCGCGCAGTCGCCGACCGTCAGCGTGGTGGTGGGCTGGATGTCGGAGGCGGCCACCGGCTCCGGGCTGTGCACATAGCTCTCGACCGTGCCGATGACACTCCGTACGCCCTTGGTGTCCCGGAACTGCTTGATCATCCGGTTGGCCAGCTCACCGCTGGGGAAGTTGGCCGAGATGTTGAGCTGAGCCCGCTGCGGGTCCTGGCCCGTCGTCTTGTTGAAGTCGTCGTGGATGCCGGCGAAGAGCATCTGCAGGGCGATCGCGCCGGCCACGGCGACCGTGATGCCGGTCACCGCACGGGTCGCCGCGCCGCTGCTCAACTGGATCCTGCGGGTGGCCAGTTGCCAGGGCACCGGGCCGCCGCGCAACCGGCGTACGACCGCCTCGACCACCCAGGGCAGCAGCGCCGCCAGACCGACCAGCACGAGCACCGCGCCGCCCGCGATGGGCCAGGGGTTGACCGCATCGGTTTTGCCGTCGACGGTGCCGGTCCTCAGCAGGAGGGTGAGACCGGCCGCAGGCATCAGCAGCCGCCACCACAGGCGGCGGGCGCGGGGCGTGGCGTCGCGTACGACGCCGAGCGGCTCGATCGCCACGGAACGCAGCGCGAGAAGCGTGACGAGGACCGCGGAGGCCGGCACGGCCAGCAGGATCAGCAGACCGAGCGCGGGCACCGGGACGACATCGGCGGGGAAGGCGCTCAGGCCCCAGAGCCGTACGGAACCGGCGAACTCGCGGGCCACGGCGAAGACGCCGATGCCGACGACCAGCCCGAGCACCGAGCCGAACAGGGCCTCGCCGGCGGCGATGCGCCGGGTCGTCCGGGTGTCCGCGCCGACCAGGCGCAGCGCGGCGAGCCGGCGGTCGCGTCGGTCGCCGCCGAAGCGGACGGCGGTGGCGATGAAGATGGCCACCGGCACCAGCAGGACGACACAGATGAGGACGATCAGGACGATGAGGACGGGGTCCATCGGCCGCGCCGCCTCGGAGTAGCCGTAGGCGTCCGTCCTGTGGCCACCGTTGCCGGTGGTGAGCGTCGAACTGCCGGCGTAGAAGCGGAGTTCGCCCGGATCGAGCAGGCCGGCGTCGCCGATGGCGCCGACCGTGCGGTAGGCGAGGCGCTCCTTGAGGAGTCTGCCCCCGGGGGAGTCGAGCAGCGCGCCCAGGGCCGGCGAGACGAGCATCTCGCCGGGCCCGGGGAGGCCGGTCACGCCGGGCGGCAGCGGCGGGTGCGCGCCGTCCGGGCGCAGCAGTTCGCCGTTGACCGTCTCCGTGCGGAACTCGGTGCCCCCGTCCGCCCGCACCAGGGTCCTCTCGGAGCGCTCGACCGTCTTGTCGGTCATCTGGCCGGCCGGTGTGCGCGCGGCGCCGCGCTGCTCGCGGCTGTCCATGAGCTCCGGCACGGAGGAGGCGATGAGGAGCAGCGCCACGCCGAGCCCGACGCCGACGGCGGTCAGCGCGGTGCGGGCCCGGCCCTCGCGGCCGCCGGAGGCGCCGAAGCGTATGCCGAGACCGAGGTCGCGCAGCCGGACGCCGATGCCGCGGGGCTGCGGGGCGGGGCTCGTCGCCGTGTCCCGCCGGTCGAGGAGCGTCATACGGCGTGCTCCAGGTCGCGGGACCTTCCATCGCGTACGACGATCTCGCGGTCGGAGTAGGCGGCGACCCGCGGCTCGTGCGTGACCAGCACAACGGCGGCGTTCGCGGAACGGGCGGCGTCGGTGAGCAGCTCCATGACCCGCTCGCCGTTGAGGGAGTCCAGGGCGCCGGTCGGCTCGTCGGCGAAGATCACCCGCGGTGAGGTGACCAGCGCACGGGCGACGGCGACGCGCTGCCCCTGCCCGCCGGAGACCTCGCCGGGCCGCTTGTGCCCGACATCGGCGACCTCGAGGCGCTCCATCCACTCCAGGGCGGTGCGCTCGGCGGACTTGCGTTTGGCGCCGTTGAGCCGGAGCGGCAGGGCCACGTTCTCCGTACAGCTCAACTCCGGTACGAGCTGCCCGAACTGGAACACGAACCCGAACTCGGTACGGCGCAGGCTGCTGCGCTCCGCGTCCGACAGCTCGGTGAGCTCGCGCCCGCCGTACGTGATCGATCCGGCGTCGGGACGCACGATCCCGGCGAGGCAGTGCAGCAGGGTCGACTTGCCGGAGCCGGAGGGCCCCATGACGGCGACGACCTCGCCGGGGTGGATGGAGAAGGAGGCGCCGTCGAGGGCGGGAGTCGTCCCGTACGCCTTGTGGACGTTGTCGGCGACGAGGAGGGAGCCTGCGGGGGTCACGTGCGTACCTCCGTGGCGAGCTGGTCGAGCCGGGTGGCGGTCAGTTCCAGCCAGCGCAGATCGGCTTCCAGGTGGAAGAGGGCGTGATCGCAGATGAGCTGGTCGGCGAGGTCGCCGCGGCGCTTGCGGTCGGTGAGGATCCGCATCAGCCGCAGATGCTCGGCGCGCTGTGTATCGAGCAGATCAGCGGCACTGCGCCCGGTCAGCAGGGCGAGGACGACCTTGGTGTAGAGGGTCGACTGAAGATACGGCTCGGGCCTCTCGGGCTGCGCGAGCCACTGGGCGACATCGGTGATCCCGGCGTCGGTGATGGCGTACCGCTTACGTTCGGGCCCGCCGCCGGCTTCTATGCCGTCGACCTCGACGAGGCCATTCTTGAGGAGCCGGGACATGGTCGAGTAGACCTGCCCGTAGTGGAGCGGCCGGTCGTGGCCGAACTTCTCGTCGAAGGCGCGCTTGAGGTCGTAGCCGTGGCGCGGGCCGGACTCGAGGAGTCCGAGCAGGGTGTGACCGATGGACATGCGCGGCACTCTACACGGTGTGTATACCCGGTGTGTATACCTGGCGCGTATATCGATGTTTTCAGCCCGTCCGGCGATTGGGGACACGGCCGAAGGCCGTACGGGGGGCTGGGGGCTCGCCCCCAGGACTACCCCGCCTCCGGTGGCTTCGGCGGGCGGCCCCGCCGTGGGATCGGGCGGGCACCCCCCGGCAGCCGGCCCGCTTCGGCCAGGGCCCGCCGGAGGATGAACTCGATCTGCGCGTTCGCGCTGCGCAGCTCGTCCGACGCCCACCGCGCCAGCGCCTCGTACACCGCCGGGTCCAGCCGCAGCAGCACCTGCTTCCGCTCGGCCGGCGTCACTGGTGCAGCGTGCCCGTGTTGAGTACCGGCTGCGGTGCGGGCATCTCCGGCAGGTCGTCCACGGTTGTTGTGCTGGTGGCAGCCATGGTCGCTCCCCGTTTCCGCGGCCGGCGGCAGCCGCCGGCCATCTAGCAAAGTGATAACACTTTAGCTTTCATCGCAACCCTCCGCGCCTCTCGTGAGTCGGTTCCAGCAGACAGGGTGCTGATTGTCACGTCCGGAAAAGACCGGATCGATGGCCCTTTGTCTGTACGAGCGGTGTTAGCTTTCTGAGCTGATCAGGCTCAGCCAGGGCTGATTCCGGGTCGATTCCAGGTCGATTCCGGCGAGCAACGACAGAAAACGACGAGCGGAGCAACGAAGCGATGGGCCGAGCGGAAGCGCGACAGGCCCGGCAGCGCGGGGCGCGCCGGGCGAAGAAAGCCAAGCCCACCGGCATACGGCGCTTCTTCACCTGGAGGAAGCTGCTCGGCACCTTCTTCGGCCTCTGCCTGCTGGCGATGGGCGCGTTCTTCGTCGTCTATCTGCTCGTCCCGGTGCCCTCGGCGAACGCCCAGGCCGAGATGCAGAGCAACGTCTACAAGTACAAGGACGGCAAGATCCTCACCCGCACCGGCGCGGTCAACCGCGAGATCGTCGGTCTGGAGAAGATCCCCAAGGACGTCCAGAACACGTTCGTCGCCGCCGAGAACAAGACCTTCTTCAAGGACTCCGGAATCGACCTCAAGGGCACTGCCCGAGGCCTGCTGAACACCGTCACCGGCAAGGGCAAGCAGGGTGGCTCGACGATCACCCAGCAGTACGTCAAGAACTACTACCTGAACCAGGACCAGACGGTCACCCGCAAGCTCAAAGAGCTGGTGATCTCGCTCAAGGTGGACCAGAAGAAGGAAAAGAGCGAGATCCTCGCCGGGTACATCAACACCAGCTACTACGGCCGCGGCGCGTACGGCATCCAGGCCGCGGCCCAGGCGTACTACGGCGTCGACGCCTCCAAGCTGAACGTCGCCCAGGGCGCGTACCTCGCCGCCCTGCTGCAGGCCCCCAGTCAGTACGACTACACGGTCGCATCGGACACCGGCAGGAAGCTGGTCACCGAGCGCTGGAACTACGTGCTCGACAACATGGTCGAGGAGGGCTGGCTCGACTCCGGCAAGCGCGCGGGCCTGAAGTTCATCGCGCCGAAGGCGCCGAAGGCCGCCCCCGGGATGGAGGGCCAGACCGGTTATCTCGTCGAGGCGGCCAACGCCGAGCTGGAGCGCCAGGGCATCGGCGAGGACGAGATCAAGGCCGGCGGCTGGACGATCACCCTCAACATCGACGAGAAGCGCCAGAAGGCGCTGGTCAAGGCGGTCGACAAGCAGCTCGAGGAGAAGCTCGAGCGCAAGGGCGACAAGGCGGACGCGACCGTGCAGGCGGGTGCGACCTCGGTCGACCCGGAGACCGGCCATGTCGTCGCGCTCTACGGCGGCATCGGCGCCACCGAGCACTGGCTCTCCAACGCCACCCGCCGCGACTACCAGCCCGCCTCGACCTTCAAGCCCGTCGTCCTCGCCTCGGCCCTGGAGAACGGGTCCGTGACCCAGGACGACGAGACGATCGGCCTCAACACCAAGTACGACGGCACCAGCAAGCGGCCCGTGGAGGGCAGCGACACCCCCTTCGCGCCGGAGAACGAGGACGACCGCGACTACGGGACGGTCAGCGTCCAGCGGGCGACGAACAGCTCGATCAACTCCGTCTTCGCGCAGATGATCGTGGATGTCGGCCCGGACAAGGTGAAGGAGACCGCGCTCGGCCTCGGTATGAAGGACGGCAAGGGCTGGCCCGAGCAGCCCGCCATGTCACTCGGCACGATGGGCGCCTCCACCTGGGACATGGCCGCGGTGTACGCGAGCCTCGCCGACCACGGCAAGCAGGTCACGCCGTCGATCGTGAAGTCCGCCGAGCACCAGAGCCGTACGGCCGAGGCGACGAAGTCGATCGGCGACCAGGCCATCAGCCGTGAGGCGGCGGACACCACGACCTCGGCCCTGACGGGCGTCGTCAGGAGCGGCTCGGGCGTGAACGCGGCCGGCGACTACGAGGCGGCGGGCAAGACCGGCACCTCGGAGAACAACCGCTCGGCCTGGTTCGTGGGCTACACCCCCAAGCTCGTCACCGCCGTCGCCCTGTTCGGCGAGGACCCCAAGGGTGGGCAGGTCACGCTGACCGACACGGTCAACCCGGGCCGCGCCAACGGTGGTGGCGTCCCGGCCAGGATCTGGAAGCAGTACACCGCCGGCGCACTCGGCAGCGGCGACCAGTCCGCCGAGTTCGACCTGGAGGTCGGTGAGATCGCGACCGAGGCCCCGGACCCGACGCCGACTCAAACCCCGACCGAGACGCCCACGAGCACCCCGACGCGGAAGCCCGACAAGCCGACCAGGACGCCGACACACAAGCCCACCCGCACCCCGACGGACGACCCGACGCAGACACCGACGAACACTCCGTCGGATCCGACCAACACGCCGACGGACCCGGCCGACGGTGACCCCGGTGGCAACGAAGGCGATCCGGGCGACCGCCTGCCCAAGCCCTGACCCTCGGCGCTCGACAGCGTGACTGTGCCCGCGGCACCCGGTTTCCGGGTCCGCGGGCACAGTCGTATGCCGGGATGAGCCGCCTCAGCCGCCGTTCACCTTGTTGGCGATACGGTCGCCCAGTTCCTTGTCGATATTGCGCCAGTACTGCAGCGCCCGGTCCAGGACCGGCGGGGTGACACCACCGAGCAGATGCCCGCTGACGTTGGACACCAGCCGCTCACGAGCGGCGTCGTCCAGCACCTGGCGGACCATGGTGCCCGGCTGGCCCCAGTCGTCGTCCTCGCGGTGCAGCGTGTACGCCTCGCGCACCATCTCGCCCGCGGCCGCCCAGCCCGCCGGCTCGCCGAAGGCAGGCACATCGGCCGCCGGACCGCCGTAGGAGTTCGGGGCGTAGGGGCGCGCCGTGTTGGCGGGCTCGTACCGCATCGGTCCGTCCTTCGCGTACGAATTCACCTGCGAGCGCGCCCTGTTGGGCGGCAGCTGCGTGTAGTTCGGACCGATCCGGTAGCGGTGGGTGTCGGGGTACGAGAAGAGCCGGCCGAGCAGCATCTTGTCCGGCGACGGGCCGATGCCCGGTACCAGGTTCGAGGGCTCGAAGGCGGCCTGCTCGATGTGGATGAAGTAGTCCTCCGGGTTCTTGTTCAGGGTCATGCGCCCGACCTCGATCAGGGGGTAGTCGCCGTGCGGCCACACCTTGGTCAGGTCGAAGGGGTTGAAGCGGTAGTCCGCCGCGTCGGCGAACGACATGATCTGGACGTTCATGGTCCAGCTCGGCGCGTTCCCGGAGGCGATCGAGTCGTACAGATCCCGGCGGTGGACATCGCCGTCCTTGCCGGCCAGCTCGTCCGCCTCCGCCTGCGTGAGGAAGTCGACGCCCTGGTCGGTCTTCATGTGGTACTTCACCCAGAACTTCTCGCCCGCGCCGTTGACCCACAGATAGGTGTGCGAGCTGTAGCCGTTCATGAAGCGGTACGACTTCGGGATGCCGCGGTCGCCCATGAGCCACGTCACCATGTGCGCGGACTCGGGGGACAGCGTCCAGAAGTCCCACTGCATGTCGTTGTCGCGCAGCCCGCTGTCGGGGCGGCGCTTCTGCGAGCGGATGAAGTCCTGGAACTTCTGCGGATCACGGACGAAGAAGACCGGTGTGTTGTTGCCGACCAGGTCGTAATTGCCGTGCTCCGTATAGAACTTGAGCGCGAAGCCGCGCGGGTCGCGCCAGGTGTCGGGTGAACCCTGCTCTCCGGCGACCGTGGAGAAACGGGCCAGCATGTCGGTGCGCCTGCCCGGCTGGAAGAGGTCGGCCTTGGTGAACTGGCTGACGTCATTGGTTACTTCGAAGGTGCCGTACGCCCCCGCGCCCTTCGCGTGGACCACCCTCTCGGGGACCCGTTCGCGGTTGAACTGGGCCATCTTCTCGATGAGGTAGTGGTCCTGGAGAAGGATCGGGCCGTCGGAGCTGATGGTGAGCGAATGCTCGTCGCTCTCCACCGGGATGCCGGCGTTATTGGTCGTGTAGGGAGCCTTCGGGGATGACTCGGTCACGAGCGTCCTCCCGTCGATAGTGGGATTTGTGGTCGCTTCGGCCGCGTGCCCCAGTCAACCCCTCCGACATCCCGTCGGCAACACTTGGACAGAGTCCAGATCTGGCCCGAGTACGAGCTGCCCCGCTACGGGCCGGTGGGCAGCTCGAACCAGACCACCTTGCCGGTCGACAGACGGGTGGCTCCCCACCGTCTGGCCAGCCGGTTCACCAGGAAGAGCCCGCGTCCTCCCTCGTCCGTGTCCCGCGCCCGCCGCTGCCGCGGCAGCTGCGGAGAGTCGTCGCCGACCTCGCAGCGCAGTACGTCCGTACGCAGCAGCCGCAGGGTCACGGGGCGCTCGGCGTACCGCACGGCATTGGTCACGACCTCGCTGACCAGCAGCTCCACCGAGTCACTGAGCTCCTCCAGGCCCCAGCGGGCGAGCGCCCGGCGGGCGAGGCGGCGGGCCCTTCCGGGAGCCGCGTCCTCGGGCTCCAGGAACCAGTAGGCGACATCGCTCGGCGCGATCCCGTCGAAGCGGGCCGCGAGCAGCGCGATGTCATCGTCCCGGTCGCCCGGGCCGAGCACGTCCAGCACGTCGTCGCAGAGCGCCTCCAGCGGCGGCGAGTGGTCGGGACCGGTGAGCTGGGCGGTGGCGGCGAGCCGCTCCCGCAGCTGCTCGATGCCCGTCCACACGTCGCGCAGCCGGGACTCGACCAGACCGTCGGTGTACAGCAGCAGGGTCGCGCCGGCCGGGGCGTCCAGCTCGACGGCCTCGAAGTCGACCCCGCCGACGCCGATGGGCGCGCCGGGGGGTACGCGCAGCACCTCGGCCCGCCCGCCCAGGTGCAGCAGGATGGGCGGCGGGTGGCCCGCGTTGGCGATGGTGATGCGGTGCGCGACGGGGTCGTACACGGCGTACAGGCAGGTCGCCATCCGGTCGGTGCCGAGCCGCTGGGCCTGCTCGTCCAGATGGTGCAGGACCTCCTGCGGCGGCAGATCGAGCCCGGCCAGGGTCTGCGCCGTGGTGCGCAGCTGGCCCATGATCGCGGCGGAGGTCATGGAGTGCCCCATGACATCGCCCACGACGAGGGCCACCCGGCTGCCCGGCAGCGGGATCGCGTCGTACCAGTCGCCGCCGACGCGGGCGGTCTCGGCGGCCGGCAGATAGCGGGACGCCAGCCGTACGCCGGTGGGCTGCGGGAGCGAGTCGGGCAGCATCGTGCGCTGCAGCTCGTCGGCGATGTACGCCTCGCGGCCGTAGAGCACGGCCTTGTCGATGCCGAGCGCGGTGTGCGTCGCCAACTGCGCGGCCACCAGCAGGTCGTTGGGCTCGAAGGCGGGCCGGTCGGGCCGGCGGAGGAAGACGGCCGCGCCGATCACACGCCGCCTGCCACGGAGCGGGGCGAGTATCGCGCGATGTCCGTTCGGGACGACGCGGTCGGCGCCGAGGAGCTCGGGCAGGGCCTGCCGGGCGGCCGCGGAGTCGCCGAATACGGGCCGCACCCCGCGCAACACCTCGGAGAGCGCACCACCGGACCGCACCTCGCACAGCTCGGCGGCCGGGGCGAGATCGTTCTGCGGGTCGAGGACCGTGATGGGTACCCCGGTGCCGAGATCGGCGTCCTCACCGGTTAAACGCAGCCGGTCGGTGCGGCGCAGCCGCAGTACGAACGGCGAGACGGGCCGCTCGTCGCCCACCGGCAGAGGATCGCGGAGATAGACGAGGATCGCGTCGGAGAAGGTCGGCACGGTGGCCCGGCACAGCCCGAGGACGATCTCGTCCAGATCGATGCCGCGCGCGATCCGCCGGGTGGCGGCCCCCACGAAACGCAGCCGGTCCCCCTCGCGCCGCGCGGTCCCGGCGAGATCCTGCACCGGCGGCCCGGCCTGCGGCCCGGCCGGCGCGGGCACACCCGCTGGCCCGCCCGCCTGCGACCGCGGCCGGGTGCGTTCCTGCGGCCGGGCAGCCAAGGGCTGCCGGCCTTCGTGGGAGGTGGGCTGCTCCGTCACGCTTGGGATTCCGTCCGTCCGGGCCGGTTGTGCGATGCAATCGCCTCGTGAGGCGGTATACCCGCTCTGCGGGCGTCGCCGACAGGGTGGCAGGCATCCCGCACAGCTCCACCCCCTTGCGATGACTTACGGTCAGGCCGTGCGCTGCGCTCAATGGTTGCTCAAGCCTGATGGATGCTCAAACGGCGCAGCCTTGCGGACGACGATCCTACGTTTGCCCCCTGGGGGCGCATCAAGAGTCTCACGAGGTCGTATGCGCCGGAGCGCGTTCCCGGACCGGAATCAGTCACTTCGCGAGGGGCAGTGGATTGAGCTCTCCCAGCGTCCTGGGGAGGCGGCTCTCCTCGAGACAGCCCATGTCCGTGGCGAGTTTCACAGCGACGGAGTACATGAGTCGGACGATGGCTTCAGGAGCCTGCTCCTCCCGGCCGCTCCGCGCCAGCCTGAAGCTCATCATGTCCACCCCCAGCACCGTGTCCTCATTCTCTCCGGCGCCCTTGGGACAGTGGAACTCCAGCCGACCCGAAAGGGAGGAGGCGCTGGCGTACGGGTAACGCGTTGTTTTCTTCCCGGCGCCGGAGACGTCGTACACCGACCAGTGGTCGTCACTCGCCCAGTCCTGGTCGCCCGGCCTCAATTCCACCCAGCGTGCCGAGAGCTGGATGCTTCCGCTGGTGTGCTCGTCCTCGGCCTGTGCGGCGCACAGATACGCGCGCGTCTTCGGCTTCCCGGTCCGCGGCGACGCCTTCAGCTCGGCGGCCGCCGCGGCGACCGTCACGACGTCCTCCGAACCCACCTCGTCGATCTCGCTGTAGGTCGACGAGGAGGTCAGCCCCTCCAGGGCGTCGCCAGCCGCGGTATTCAGCACACCGCCGCAGATCGCCGTAGCCGGTAGCGCCTGCGGCGGTGACGGGGTGTCCTCTGTGCCCTCGGACGAGCCGGAGCAGGCGCTCAGCGCCAGCGCCAGTGCGACGGAGGGTAGCGAGCGCCGGTACTGACGCATGGGGAAAGGCATCCGGACCACCTTGCTAGGACGGGGTGGGGGTGGGTAGCGCACCGAGATTCTCCTCGTTCCCGCTCCCCCGGGTGTAGCCGATGTTCTGGGCCTGAATCAGCGTCTCTTGCAACCGCCGGTAGTCACCATCAGGCCAGGCGGGCGAAGCGTCCGCGCGTTCCAGTAGGGAGTAGGCGGGCTGCCAGGAGGAGTTGTTGCCCCTCTCGAACACGTCCTTCGCCTCCGAGTGGTACTTCCCAGAATTGTCCCGGTGCTGCGATTCCGCGTATTTGTCCAGGTTGGATTCGATGAGTCCGCCGGTGACCCCCTCGACCCCGTCGGCGACGATGGGAACTACGGTTGCGGCGGCGCCCGCCGCGGGAGAGGGAACCAGCGAGAAGGCACCGCCCGTGGCCAGGCCAACGATCATCTTGTCCCGCTCGATACGCGCGTCGATCGCCTTGTTGTACTTCTCGTCGGCCGCCACGCCCTCGGCCTTGATCTCCTGGGCGCGTGACGTGTCCAGGATTCCGTGGACCTCAGCCCCTGTCCGGAGCGTGGTCTCCGCGCTGGTGGCGTCCAGGTCGCCGTCGGCCTCGATCGTCGGCGGGTACTTCTCCATCAGCGAGGTGCTGTATGCCTGCTGAGCCGTGCTCAGATCCGCGTAGGCGTCAGGGTCCTGCCCGAGGGTGCTCAGGAACGGCGTCAGCGACTTGCCGTCGAAGTGCGCGCGCTCATCGAGGTTCGCTCGGCCGCCGTTGTCCATCGCGTACAGCGACTTCTCGGCGCCACCGTTGAGCCCCCAGTTGATGTCGTCGATGTACGCCGCGCCGATCCGTCCCAGGCTGTCCCCGATCCCCTCCTGCTTCGCCAGCAGTTCCGCCCCGCTGAGCCCCGTCTGCTTCTCGTCCTTGTACTCCGGGTCCTGCCCGTACCGCTCCACGACCTTCTCGGCGACCGCCGCCGTGTCCGCGTCCCGGTGCAGCTGCGGCGGGTTGGCGTCGTATGCCGCGCCCTTCGTGGCCGACTCCAGCGCATGTCCCAGCGAGTCGTATCCCGCGATCCCGTTCGCCTTCTGAGTGGCGTGGTCCTCCGGCCATTCGCGGCCCTCGGTGAGGTAGTCGAAGTTGCTGTCCGAGCCGAGGAACTCGGTGGATGCTTCGGCGTTGTGGCCGAGGGCCTCCATGAAGCCCGTCATCGGGTCCCGGCCGCCGTCGTTGTCGGCGCCGAAGTGCAGGTGCTCGTAGCCGCCCGAGCGGTCCCACGGAAGGACGTCCTCGCGGCTCACCCTGCGCTGCAGGCCGCCGTGCTCGTCCTTCGTGTTCTCCTTCTCGTACGCGATGAGCTCCCGGCCGTAGTCGGTCAGGAAGTCCTGCTCGTACGTGCCGTGGCGCATCAGGTTGCTCATGACCTGGAAGCCGTACACGGGGTGCTGACTCGGGGTTCCGACGTCCTTGCCCCCGGCCGCGATCATTTCCTTCTTCCAGGTGTCCATGCCCTGGCTGTCCGACTGGGTCGCCGTTGCGAACGTGTTCCCCAGTTCGGTCTCCAGCGCACCCAGAAGCTTCATTCGCTCCTTCTGCTCGTCCGACAGGCCCTGCCGGGACCGCGGGTGCACATAGAACTGCTGGTCGTTCGCCAGGGCCGCGTAGAGGCTGAGCCCCTTCTCCGCACCCACCGACTTCGCGAAGCTCTCCGCGAACAGCGGGTCGTTCCTGTTGTTCTTCAAGTAGCCGTTCAGCCGGGCGAGTTCGGTGTTGGTCGCCTTCGTACCCTTGGCGTAGATGTCCGCGGCGTCCTTCGCGTCCGCCATGGACTTGGCGGCCTGGTCCCGGTCTTTGTACGACTTCCCGCCGGCGAAGCCGTGGTCGGTCTGGTCGACCAGCGCGTTCAGCACCTGCGCCGCGGTGCTGTCGCTCGTGGTGGCCGCGTTGAGGATGCGCTCGACCTCGTCGCGCAGATTCTCCGCGTCGTGGGGGGTGTGCTCGGGCACACTGGTGCCCTTGGCCGCGCGGTCGGGGTGGATGTTCATGGTGACCGTGAAACCGCCGCCGCCGGTGCTCGTCACCGTGAGGTTCTTCTTCAGGCCGCGGTCGAGCGCGTCCTTGAGCTGCCCCTGGTAGCCGATCAGCTCATCGCGGCAGTCCTGGAGGATGTTGCGGATGGAGGTCGCCTGGGTGACGGCGTCGGCGAATTCCAGCGCGGTCTTGGAGATGAACTCCCGGGTGACCTTGGCGTTGTAACCGGCCCAGTCCGCCTTCTCCGCCCGCTTCTTCAGCTGCGTGTCCGCGTCGGTCTTCAGCGACTCGAGCTTTGCGATCATCCCCGTCCAGTCGGCGACGGCCTCACCGAGCTGGGTAAAGCTGCCGAAGCGCAGCGCTTCCAGATTCATCGGCGCTGGTCCCTGTCGTCGAAGCCGGCGTCCAGTTCGGAGATCTTGCTGAAGGCGGTGAGCGCCCGTTCCTCGTCGTTGCGGTGGGCCTTGTTCGAGTACTCGAGGTGGTTGGAGATGTGGGCGCACGCGTCCAGCAGAGTGCGCACCTGCGCGTCCCAGTGCGCGGCGACATGGGCCAGCGCGCCGCCCACCTCGAAGTCGGCCTTCAGGCCGGTCGCGGCCTTCTCGCTGCTGGACTTGGCGTGCTTGCCGTCCGTCTCGAGACGGTCGAAGAGCTTGTGCGCCTCGTCGCCGATGGCGGCCAGCGACTTCTGGTTGACCTTCAGGTCGGCCTCGCCGCCCGTACCGGGACCGCCGCGACCGCCGTTCCCGTCGTCGAGTTGGTTGAGCCGCATCTGTGTGCTCTGCTGTCCGGCCGCATCGGCCTTCAGCTGCTCCCACTCGTCCCACGCCACAGCAGTACTCCCGTATGCCGAATGATCAGGGGAAGCTAGCAACGGGGGGTTTCAGTGATGTTTCCGTATCCTCACGCACCCTGCTGACGTGCGCGGACGCTCACGACGTCAGCTGCTGCGCGGGCGTGTGACCCCAGTCCGCGGGCAGCTGGGGCACCTGCCACGCCGGGTCCGGGCGCCAGTGTTCCCAGCCGGCGGAGAACGGGGCTGCCCAGGCGCGGATCTCCTCGACCGCCGCCCGGCCCGCCTCGCGGACCCTGCGTGCCTTCCCGGCGTCCATCAGGCCGACCCGCTGCGCCTGGTCGAACTCGTCCTCGTCCAGCCAGTGCCAGCTGCGGTCGGGGTGCACCGCGATGTCCAGGAAGTGGTCCTCGGAGTCGATGCCGCCCGCCCAACGGGTGCGCGGCTCCTCGAGGTTGACGTACCAGTTCTTGAACCGCCAGCCGCGCTCCCAGAACAGCCAGACCGACCACGCATCGCCGGGGCGTGCCAGCTTCAGTACGCCCGTGCCGAACCAGTGGGCGCGGGCGGTGGTGCGGGGCGCGGTGTAGCGGGTGGCGAGCGGCTCCTGGTGGACCGGCGTGCCGTCGGCGAGGACCGGCTTCACGCACTCCGTGCCCGGTGCCATCCAGGCCGCGAGCAGCTCCTCGGTGTCCTGCACGACGGTCACGGGGCGGCAGATGTGGACGGTACCGCCCGACAGGTCCGGGGCATGGCCGCGGTAGCGCCAGAGGATGTGGTCCCCGGGCGTCCAGCGTGAAATGCGTTCCGTACCTGTCATGAGCAGATCTTACGGACTACGGCCGGTGCCCCGCTGCGACGCAGGTCACGGCCGCCGTCTCACGGGCGCGTCATACGCAGCACGTCAAGCGCCTCGTCAAGCTGCTCCAGGGTCAGTGCTCCACGCTCCACATAGCCGGACTCGAGGACGACCTCGCGGATCGTCTTCCGCTCGGCCAGCGACTTCTTGGCGACCTTCGCCGCCTCCTCGTAGCCGATGTACTTGTTCAGCGGGGTGACGACGGACGGCGAAGACTCCGCGTACTCACGGGCCCGCTCGACATTCGCGGTGATTCCGTCGACGGTACGGTCCGCCAGCAGCCGGGATGCGTTCGCGAGGAGCCTGACCGACTCCAGCAGATTCTTGGCGATCACCGGGAGCATCACGTTCAGCTCGAAGTTCCCGGCGGCGCCGGCCGTCGCGACCGTGGCGTCGTTGCCGGTCACCTGGGCCGCCACCATCAGTACGGCCTCCGGGATCACCGGGTTGACCTTGCCGGGCATGATCGAGGAGCCGGGCTGGAGGTCGGGGAGGCTGATCTCCGCGAGGCCCGTGCGCGGGCCCGAGGCCATCCAGCGGAGATCGTTGGAGATCTTGGTGAGCGAGACCGCGACCGTACGCAGCTGGCCGCTCGTCTCGACGAGACCGTCGCGCGCGCCCTGCGCCTCGAAGTGGTCACGGGCCTCGGTCAGCGGCAGTCCGGTCGCGCGGGCGACCTCGGCGATGACCGCGGCCGAGAAGCCGGGCGGGGTGTTGATTCCGGTGCCGACCGCCGTACCGCCGAGGGGGAGTTCGGCGAGGCGGGGGAGCGAGGACCTGAGGCGCTCGACGCCGTACCGGATCTGCGCGGCATAGCCGCCGAACTCCTGGCCCAGCGTCACCGGGGTCGCGTCCATCAGATGCGTACGGCCGGACTTGACGACATCCGCGAACTCGGCGGACTTGCGCTCCAGCGAGGCCGCCAGATGCTCCAGCGCCGGGATCAGATCGCCCGTCACGGCGGCCGTCGCCGCGATGTGGATGGAGGAGGGGAAGACGTCGTTGGACGACTGGGACGCGTTCACATGGTCGTTGGGGTGCACGTCGCGGCCGAGGCGCTCGGTGGCGAGGGTCGCCAGGACCTCGTTGGTGTTCATGTTGGACGACGTGCCGGAGCCGGTCTGGAAGACGTCCACCGGGAAGTGCTCGTCCCAGCGGCCATCGGCGACCTCCGCGGCCGCGTCGGCGATGGCTCGCGCGATGTCCTTGTCGAGCACGCCGAGTTCGGCGTTGACCTGGGCGGCGGCGGCCTTGATCTGTGCCAGGGCCTCGATGTGGGCCCGCTCGAGCCGCTGCCCGGAGATGGGGAAGTTCTCCACGGCCCGCTGGGTCTGGGCCCGCCACTTCGCGTGCGCGGGCACCCGCACCTCACCCATGGAGTCGTGCTCGATCCGGTACTCGTTCGCGTCGGTCATCGGTGTCGTACCTCCCGGAAAGGTGAGCACTTGTCTTGTTTTATCTATTCCCAAGTGCGCTACCCGCCAGTAAATACCCCAGGTGCCGCTTTCTTTCCGGGGGACGACTCACGTACCCCCGAGCGGCCCAAACCGGGGAGGCGCAATGCTGCATCTCTTTGGGGGACAACCCCCAAGCCCCCGAACCACCAGACGAAGACTTCGCTGTACGGTCGCGGCCGCCGCCGCACTGGCGGCGGCACTTGGCGGAATGGCGGCCACGACCACGGGCGCCCAGGCCGACGAGGCCCGTACCGCCGTAGCCGCCGCACCCCTGCCGCCCGAGCTGGAGTCCATCCGCGCGGCCGAAGCCACCAAGCTCTACGGCAGCCCCGCCGAGCGCCCGCTCGCCGACCGCAGGACCGGCCTGATCTCGCTCGGCGACAGCGAGATCTCCGGCGAAGGGGTGGGCACGTACGAGCCGGGCACCAACGGGCCCGACAACTGGTGCCACCGTTCGCCCGACGCCGCCATCCACCGCACGGGCATCGCCGCGGACGTGACGTACAACGTCTCCTGCTCCGGCGCGTACAGCGGAAACATCCGGATCGGCGGCTCGAAGCAGTACGCCGACGAACTCGTCCAGAGCGACAGCCTCGCCATCAAGGCCCGCAACACCCGCATCAAGATGGTGCTGTTGGTGGCCGGAGCCAACGATGATCTGCAGTTCGGTCCGGTGATGACCGACTGCGTCGTGCGCTATGTGACCTTCCAGGGCCCGTGCGAGCCCAAGTACGCCCCCGGCTGGCAGGCGCGCGTCGACGGACTCGTCCCCAAGGTCGAGCAGACCGTACGGGACCTGCGCACCGTGATGCACGACGCCGGATACGCGGACGGCGACTACAAGCTGGTCGTCATGGGCTACCCGAGCCCCATCGGCCCGGACTTCCGCGACAACCCGCACTTCCCCGGCAAGCTGATCTGCGGTGGGATGGGCTACGACTCCGACACCGTCTGGGGCCGCAACACCGCGGTCCCCGCCTTCGAGCGCGGTATGCGCGGGGCCGCGGCGGCCACCGGGGCCGTGTACCTGGACAACTCCCGCCTCTTCCACGGCCATGAGGTCTGCATGGAGGACAGCTGGGCACGCGGTCTTTACATCGACCTCTCCAAGCCGGGCCTGCCGGACGCCAATTCGGTGCGCCAGTCCTTCCATCCCAATGTGCGCGGGCATGCCGCTTTCGCGTCCTGCCTGACCCAGCTGTACGACTCCGGTCTGCGTGAGGCGAGTTGCGCGGACGTGGCGTCCACGGGGAAGCCGGCGCTGTACGCGGGCGCCTGGGACGACGCGTACAAGCCGCTGAGGAACGAGGCGACGGGCTCCTGTGCGGACGTCTCGGGAGCGGTCAGCCGTAACGGCACCGGGGTCACCGGGTGGGACTGCCACGGCGGCCGCAACCAGGGCTGGTGGTACGACGCGGCACGCAGGTCCCTGCACACGGAGCTGACGCAGGACCGCTGCCTGGATGTGCCCGGGGCGAGATACCAGGCGGGGGTGGCCCTGATCGTGTGGGACTGCTCGGGGGCGGCGAACCAGCGCTTCGTACGGGAGTCGGGGACGGTACGGCCGGAGGCGGCGGCGGGGTTGTGCGTGACGCTGGCGTCGGGGAGGGAGGCGGTGCGGCTCCAGGCGTGCTCGGGCGCGGCGAACCAGCGGTTCGGGTAGCCGAGCGTTTCCGGGGCTCCGCCCCGGACTCCGCGCCTCAATCGCCGGCGGGGCTTGAGGTTGCCGGTCCGGCAACCTCAAGCCTGTCCGGCGATTGAGGACACGCCCGAAGGCAGTACGGCCCGCCGCAGGCGCTACGCCGGCCCCGGCCCCCGCACGGGGATCGACGTGAACGTCGGCGCCGGTGCCGGCTCCGTGAAGAAGTCATTGCCCTTGTCGTCCACCACGATGAACGCCGGGAAGTCCTCGACCTCGATCCTCCACACCGCCTCCATCCCCAGCTCCTCGTACTCGACGACCTCGACCTTCTTGATGCAGTCCTGCGCCAGCCGCGCCGCGGGCCCGCCGATCGAGCCGAGGTAGAAGCCGCCGTGCGTCCCGCACGCGTCCGTGACCTGCTTCGAGCGGTTGCCCTTGGCGAGCATGACCTTGGAGCCGCCCGCCGCCTGGAACTGCTCGACGTACGAGTCCATGCGCCCGGCCGTCGTCGGGCCGAAGGAACCGGACGCGTAGCCCTCGGGCGTCTTCGCCGGACCGGCGTAGTAGACCGGGTGGTCCTTCAGGTACTGCGGCATCTCCTCGCCCGCGTCGAGCCGCTCCTTGATCTTGGCGTGTGCGATGTCGCGGGCGACGACTAGCGGGCCGGTGAGGGACAGCCGGGTCTTCACCGGGTACTTGGTGAGCTCCGCGAGCACGTCGTCCATCGGCCTGTTGAGGTCGACCCGGACGACGTCCTCCGCCTCGTCCAGGTGCTCGTCCGTCGTCTCCGGCAGGAAGCGCGCCGGGTCGGTCTCCAGCTGCTCCAGGAACACACCCTCGGCGGTGATCTTCGCGGTCGCCTGGCGGTCGGCCGAGCACGAGACGGCGATCGCGACGGGCAGCGAGGCGCCGTGCCGCGGCAGCCGGACCACGCGTACGTCGTGGCAGAAGTACTTGCCGCCGAACTGCGCCCCGATGCCGATCTTCTGGGTGAGTTCGAAGACCTTCTCCTCCAGCTCCTTGTCCCGGAAGCCGTGGCCGGTGGGGGAGCCCTCGGCGGGCAGCTCGTCGAGGTAGTGCGCGGAGGCGTACTTCGCGGTCTTCAGCGCGAACTCGGCGGACGTGCCGCCGACGACGATGGCCAGGTGGTACGGCGGACACGCGGCCGTACCCAGCGAGCGGATCTTCTCCTCCAGGAACTTCATCATGGAGGCCTCGTTCAGGACCGCCTTCGTCTCCTGGTAGAGGAACGACTTGTTGGCGGAGCCGCCGCCCTTCGCCATGAAGAGGAACTTGTACGCGCCGCCGTCGGTGGCGTACAGCTCGATCTGGGCGGGGAGGTTGGAGCCGGTGTTCTTCTCCTCCCACATGGTGAGGGGAGCCATCTGCGAGTAGCGCAGATTGAGCTTGGTGTACGCGTCGTAGATGCCGTGCGAGAGGGCTTCCTCGTCGCCGCCTGCCGTCAGCACGTTCTGGCCGCGCTTGCCCATCACGATCGCCGTGCCGGTGTCCTGGCACATGGGGAGCACGCCGGCGGCGGCGATGTTCGCGTTCTTGAGCAGGTCGAGCGCGACGAACTTGTCGTTGGACGAGGCGTCCGGGTCGTCGATGATGCGGCGCAGCTGCGCGAGGTGGGCGGGCCGCAGATAGTGCGAGATGTCGTGCATGGCCTCGGCGGCGAGGGTGCGCAGCGCCTCGGGCTCGACCGTGAGGAACGTACGCCCGTCGGCCTCGAAGGTGGAGACACCCTCGGAGGTCACCAGCCGGTACGGGGTGGTGTCCTCTCCCAGCGGGAGCAGATCGGAGTACTGAAACTCTGGCATTGCGGCCATTCCTCACTCGGCAGACAGCGGCGCTGACGTCCATTGGCAGCGCGCCCTCCAGCGTAGAGCGGGGTTGGCCGACGCTGTCTGTGAGGTAAGGCTCAGTTGGAGTTCAAGCCTCGCCGGCGATTGAGGCGCGGGGCTCCGGGGTGGAGTCCCGGAGCCCCGGTTCTGGAAGCCGCGCCGCCCTGGACCTCTAGTCGCGATCTATCGCGTTTCGCTACCCTGGATCCGTGGACCTCGACAAGAATCATTCAGCGGCCTCCGGCCGCGGGCACTCCCAGAAGCCGGTCGCCCCCGCGGAACCCCGCGACGCCATCCGTGCCTCCGATGCCGACCGCGACCGGATCGCCGACATCCTCCGGGACGCCCTCGCCGAGGGCCGGCTGGACCCCGAGGAGCACTCCGAGCGGATCGACGCCGTCTACCGTGCCAAGACCGTCGGTGAACTGGAGCCACTGGTGCGGGACTTGCCCGCGACAACCGGCCACGCCGATGCCACGGCGTACGCGTACGGCCCCGAACAGCCCTCCGGCCCCGCCGAGAATCTGGTCGCCGTCTTCTCCAGCTCCACCCGCAAGGGCCGCTGGCGCGTCGGTGGTCGTACCAACGCCTTCTCGATCTTCGGCAGCATCGAGATCGACCTCACCGAGGCGCTCTTCGGGCAGCGGCTGACCGTCATCAACGCGACCTCCATCTTCGGCAGCGTCGAAGTCCGCGTACCCGAGAACATCTCGATGCGCGGCAGCGGTACCGGGATCTTCGGCACCTTCGACGTCCTCACCCTCGAGGCCGCCGACCCCGAGGCCCCGGTCGTCGTTGTGAACGGGTACTCGGTTTTCGGCAATGTCGAGGCCAGGCCCAAGCGGGGCAGGCGGATCGCGGATCTCCACGACCGCCTGCGTAAACACCTCGGCTGACGGCTGCGCCCCGGAGCGCTTTCCGGCCGTGAACGCCCGTGTGCAATTCCGCACACCGGAAGTCCGTGCCACTCAGTGCATAGGCGCACGCACAGCGGGTAGGGAGTGCTGCATCGTCTCTCGCTCGCGAAGCCGTCGTCAGGAGTAGACCGTGCTGCAACTGCCGCATCAGTCCTTGCAGGTAGCCGCCCTTCCGCCCCAGCGAATTCCTGCTCGGGAAGATCAGGCCGGACCCTGGCACGCGGAGGCGGTGTGCCGTCGGGACGAAGCCGGACTGTTCTTCGCCCCGTCCAAGGAACCTACGGCCGCGCGGCTGTCGCGCGAGGAGGCCGCGAAACGGGTCTGCGCCCGCTGTCCTGTGATGGTCGAGTGCCGGGAGCACGCGCTGCTCCAGCCCGAGCCGTACGGAGTGTGGGGCGGGCTGACCGCGGCCGAGCGCCGTGTGGTGCTGGCCCGGCGCAGGCGGCGCGAGGTGGAGCTCAAGAAGTCGGCGTCCGCGGCCTGATTCCTCGCGTACGCACGGGAAGGGGCGCTCCCACCGCACATGGGGGCGCCCCTTCCCGTAGCCGCGACTGTGGCGGCTGCTACTTCGCGCGGTCGAAGTCGATGGCGCTGTACGCACGCAGCTTGGAGAGCCGGTGCGTCGAGTCGATCTGGCGGATCGTGCCGGACTTGGAGCGCATCACCAGCGACTGGGTGGTCGCGGTCTCCGCGCGGTAGCGGACCCCGCGCAGCAGCTCGCCGTCCGTGATGCCGGTGGCGACGAAGAACACGTTGTCGCCGCTGACCAGGTCGTCGGTGTGCAGGACCCGGTCCAGGTCGTGCCCGGCGTCGAGCGCGCGGCGGCGCTCGGCCGCGTCCGTCGGCCAGAGCTTGCCCTGGATGGTGCCGCCGAGGCACTTGATCGCGCAGGCCGTGATGATGCCCTCGGGCGTGCCGCCGATGCCCATCAGCATGTCGACGCCGGTGCCTTCGCGCACGGCCATGATCGCGCCGGCGACATCGCCGTCCGAGATGAACTTGATGCGGGCGCCGGTCTCGCGGATCTCCTTGACGATGCCCTCGTGGCGGGGGCGGTCCAGGATGACGACGGTGACGTCCTCGGGCGAGGAGTTCTTGGCCTTGGCGACCCGGCGGATGTTGACCGAGACAGGGGCGTTGATGTCGACGACATCCGCGGCCTCGGGGCCTGTGACCAGCTTGTCCATGTAGAAGACCGCGGACGGGTCGTACATGGTGCCGCGGTCGGCGGCGGCGAGTACGGCGATGGCGTTGGGCATGCCCTTGGCGTTGAGCGTGGTGCCGTCGATCGGGTCGACGGCGATGTCGACCTCGGCGCCGGTCCCGTCGCCGATCCGCTCGCCGTTGAACAGCATGGGGGCTTCGTCCTTCTCACCCTCGCCGATGACGACGACGCCGTTCATCGAGACGGTGGAGACGAGGGTCCGCATGGCCTTGACGGCCGCGCCGTCCGCGCCGATCTTGTCGCCGCGGCCGACCCACCGGCCGGCGGCCATGGCGGCGGCTTCGGTGACCCGGACGAGCTCCAGGGCCAGGTTGCGGTCGGGGGCCTCGGGAGAGACCTCGAGCTGGGACGGAAGACTGTGCTCGGTCATCGGAGCGCACCTTTCTGTACGACGACGGCCGGAAAAGAGGGTGCTGCGACTCTATCGGTACGTCGACAAAATGAGCAGAGGGCCCCACGTTTGAGCACGCGCCCTTGATGCGACGATGGGGCACGTGGCAGGTATGCGAGGCAGACAGACGATGCGGGACATGGTGCTGTCGATGGCGGTGATCGGCGCCGTCGTCGCAGTGATCTACGTGTTCATTCCGCACGACGAGAAGGCGGATCCGGTCAAGGCGGTCGACTTCCGGGTGGAGCTGCTGACGGCGCGGCGCGCGGCGCCGTATCCGGTGGCGGCACCGGAGGGACTTGCGAAGGGGTGGAAGCCGACGTCGGTCTCGTACGAGCGCGCCGACTCGGATGCCTGGCACCTGGGCTTCCTGGACCCGGACGGCGAGTACATCGCGGTCGAGCAGTCCACGGCGCCCGCCGGGAAGTACATCCCGAAGGTGAGCCAGCAGGCGCGGGAGACCGGGAAGACGCAGCAGGTCGCTGGTGAGACCTGGCAGCGGTGGGAGGGCCCGAAGTACGACGCGCTGGTGCGCGAGGACAAGGGCTCGACGACGGTGATCACAGGTACGGCGTCGCCGGAGCGGCTGGCGCAGATGGCTGCCGCGCTGGAGACGAAGCAGCCCTGACGTCCCTGACGTCCCTGACGCCCTGAAACCGTCAGGACATCCTGACGTCCTGATGAACGGCGAAGGCCGCCGCACCCGGAACCGGGTGCGGCGGCCTTCTGCCAGCCCGTACGGGCTCAGACGGTGGTGACGACCTCTTCGTAGGCCAGCCGCGGGGAGCGCGGGAACGACGCGTCCTCGGCCGGCTTGCCGATGTTGACGATCATCAGCGGGGTGTGGTCGTCGTCCAGGAACTCCTTCTGGACGCCGGCGAAGTCGAAGCCGGTCATCGGTCCCGCGGCGAGGCCGGCGGCGCGGACGCCGACGATGAAGTACGCGGCCTGCAGGGCGGCGTTGAAGCCGGCGGCCTGCTCGCGGGCCGGGCGCTCGGCGAAGAACATGTCCTTGGCCTGCGGGAAGGCCGGGAACAGGGCCGGGAGCTCCTCGTGGAACTCGTTGTCGGCGGCGAGGATCGCGACCAGCGGGGCGGTGGCGGTCTTCGGCTGGTTGCCCTCGGCCATGTGCTGGACCAGGCGCTCACGAGCCTCGTCGGAGCGGACCAGGACCATGCGCAGCGGGCTCTGGTTGAAGGCGGTGGGGCCGTACTTGACGAGGTCGTAGATCGCCTGGACCTGCTCCTCGCTCACCGGCTCGTCGGTGAACGCGTTGGCGGTACGGGCCTCACGGAAGAGGAGGTCCTGGGCGGCGGAGTCAAGTGCGAGGGTCATGCTGGCGTACCTTCCGGGGGGTGCAGAGGATCTTTACGACCGCTCCAACCGCATCCCGATAGATTAAATTTCAACAATGTGCCGATGGTGACCCGACTCACACCGGAAATGACCTCTGACCTGCTCAGTCTTCGGTGGTCCCGGCGGCCGCGCCTTCGCCGTCACCCTCGGAGAGCGCCGCGTCCAGGCGGGCGCGGGCGCCCTCGAGCCAGTGGCGGCAGACCTTCGCCAGCTCTTCTCCGCGCTCCCAGAGAGCCAGCGACTCCTCGAGCGTCGTGCCGCCCGCCTCCAGGCGGCGTACGACCTCGATCAGCTCGTCCCGCGCCTGCTCGTAGCCGAGCGCGGCCTCTTCCGTCTTGGCAGCCATGCGATCCACCCTATGTGTGAGGTCCGACAACCAGGCTCACCCGGAGACCCGGGCCGCTCGTCCGGCGTTCGCCCGGAGACCCGGCGCGCTCGGCCGGCGGTCATCGGCGCTCACCCGGTGACCCGCACTGCGAACTCGCCCTCCGAGACCCGTGCCCGCAGCTCGTCGCCCGCCGCGACGTCCTCCGGTGAGCGGACCACCGCCCCGTCCGCCCGCTGCAGCACCGCGTACCCCCGCTCCAGCGTCGCCGCCGGTGACAGCGAGACCACCCGCGCCCGGGTGTGCGCCAGCTCCGACTCCGCGCGGTCCAGCAGATGGCCCAGCACCCGCCTGCCGCGGGCGACCAGCGCGTCGACCTCCGCCTCGCGCGCGTCCACCATCCGCTGCGGGTGCTCCATGGCCGGCCGGGCCAGCGCGTGTGCCAGTCCCCGCTCCTCGCGGTCGAGCAGCCCGTGGACGGTACGCAGCGCGCGGTCGCGGAGCTGCCGCACCCGGTCCAGCTCCTCGCCCACGTCCGGTACGACCTTCTTCGCCGCGTCCGTCGGCGTGGACGCCCGCAGGTCCGCAACCAGGTCGAGCAGCGGCGCGTCCGGTTCGTGCCCGATCGCCGACACCACCGGCGTGCGGCACTCGGACACCGCACGCACCAGCTGCTCGTCCGAGAACGGCAGCAGATCCTCCACGCTGCCGCCGCCGCGCGCCACGATGATCACGTCCACGTCCGGGAGTTCGTCCAACTCCTTGACGGCCTGGACGACTTGGGCCACCGCGTGCACGCCCTGCACGGCCACATTGCGCACCTCGAAGCGGACGGCGGGCCAGCGCCGCCGCGCCATCTCCAGGACGTCGTGCTCGGCCGCCGATGCCCGGCCGCACACCAGACCCACCCGGTGCGGCAGGAACGGCAGCACCTTCTTCCGGTCGAGCGCGAACAGCCCCTCGGCCCCCAGGGTCCGCTTCAACTGCTCGAGGCGGGCGAGCAGTTCACCGATCCCCACCGGCCTTATCTCCACGGCACGCAGCGACAGCTGCCCCCGCGGGGCGTACCACTCAGGCTTGGCGTGGACGACGACGCGCGCGCCCTCGGCCACCACGTCCGCGACCGCGTCGAAGACCTGCCGGAAGCAGGTGACGCTCACGGAGATGTCGTACGAGGGGTCCCGCAGCGTCATGAAGACGACCCCGGCGCCCGGCCGCCGGGACAGCTGGGTGATCTGCCCCTCCACCCAGACCGCCCCGAGCCGCTCGATCCACCCTCCGATGAGCCGTGACACCTCGCCGACCGGCAGGGGAGCTTCCGCGGACGTGTTGAGAGCCATACGAGCGAGCGTATCGGCCGCGTACGACAAAGCCCCCACAACAAGCCCCCCACAAGAGAGCCGCTGGCCATCGCGTCCGTCCGTCGCTCGCGTCCGGCCTCGGTCTTCCGCCTGTGGGTGATCTCCTGCCTCTCCGACGCGGCCTTACGATGGGGGGCATGACTGCTACGACTCCTGCCCGACGCGTCCTGCTCGCCGCTCCCCGTGGCTACTGCGCGGGCGTGGACCGTGCCGTGATCGCCGTGGAGAAAGCCCTTGAGCAGTACGGGTCGCCGATCTACGTCCGCCACGAGATCGTCCACAACAAGTACGTCGTACAGACCCTGGAGAAGAAGGGCGCGATCTTCGTCGACGAGACGGCGGAGGTCCCCGAGGGGTCGATCGTCATGTTCTCCGCGCACGGTGTCGCCCCGGTCGTCCACGAGGAGGCCGCGGAGCGCAAGCTCGCGACCATCGACGCGACCTGCCCGCTGGTCACCAAGGTCCACAAGGAAGCCGTCCGTTTCGCCGGTGAGGACTACGACATCCTGCTGATCGGCCACGACGGCCACGAGGAAGTCATCGGTACGTCCGGCGAGGCCCCCGAGCACATCACGCTGGTCGACGGCCCGGAGGATGTCGCCAACGTCGAGGTGCGCGACGAGTCGAAGGTCGTCTGGCTCTCCCAGACCACGCTGTCCGTGGACGAGACCATGGAGACGGTGGACGCGCTCAAGACCAAGTTCCCGCAGCTGATCTCCCCGCCGAGCGACGACATCTGCTACGCCACGCAGAACCGCCAGATCGCGGTGAAGCAGATGGGCGCCGAGGCGGATCTGGTCATCGTCGTCGGCTCGAAGAACTCCTCGAACTCCGTCCGCCTCGTCGAGGTGGCGCTGGGCGCGGGCGCACGCGACGCGCACCTGGTGGACTTCGCCGCGGAGATCGACGAGACCTGGCTGGACGGAGTCTCGACGGTCGGTGTCACCTCCGGTGCCTCGGTCCCCGAGGTCCTGGTCGAGGGCGTACTGGAGTGGCTGTCGCAGCGCGGCTTCGAGGACGTCGAGATCGTCAAGGCGGCCGAGGAGTCCATCGTCTTCTCGCTCCCGAAGGAGCTCCGCCGCGACCTGCGCGCGGAGGCGGCCGAACTGTCCGGTAAGCAGTCCGGCAAGTAACCGTGCTCCAGGCTGTGGCGCAGGCCGTGACGCAGGCCGTGCCCCGGGCCGGGGAAGTGACTGTCAGCGGCTGCCCGTAACGTTGTGTCCATGAACGTGTTCGGAGTGGACATCGGCGGATCCGGCATCAAGGGCGCACCCGTGGACCTTGAGCGCGGCGACCTGACGCAGGAGCGCCATAAGGTACTGACCCCACATCCATCGACCCCCGACGCCGTGGCGGAGGGCGTTGCCGCGGTCGTCGAGAACTTCGGCTGGTCGGGCCCGGTCGGCATCACCTTCCCCGGAGTCGTCACGAGCGGGGTCACTCGCACGGCGGCCAATGTCGACAAGGGCTGGGTCGACGTGGACGCGTCGAAACTGCTCGGGGACCGGCTCGGGGGGCTGCCCGTCACCGTTCTCAATGACGCGGACGCCGCGGGCGTCGCGGAGATGACGTTCGGGGCGGGCCGCGGCCGCAAGGGCACGGTGATCCTGCTGACCTTCGGTACGGGCATCGGGAGCGCGGTCTTCATCGACGGCCGCCTGGTCCCGAACACCGAGCTGGGCCATCTCGAGCTGCACGGCCACGACGCCGAGAAGCACGCCTCCACGAAGGTCAAGGAGGACGAGGGCCTGAGCTGGCACCACTGGACCCGTCGGGTGCAGAAGTACCTGGCCCATGTGGAGATGCTGTTCTCGCCGGAGCTGTTCATCATCGGCGGCGGTGTGAGCCGCAAGGCGGACAAGTTCCTGCCGCTGATCGAGGGCATCAGAGCAGAGATCGTCCCGGCGGAGCTGAAGAACAACGCGGGGATCGTGGGCGCGGCGATGGCTGCGGCGGGCAGATAACGGGGGCCGGGCAGCAGGGCCCCTTCGGAGGGTCGGCCGGCCGCGCCCGCTGACTCGGCTTCAGGCGCGGCGCGTCGGCGGACCCGGGCGGCGGCGCTGGCGGCGGCTCATCATCCGTACCTTGCGTACGCAGGTGATCAGCCCGGCCACCAGCGTGCCGCCGTACAGCCAGCCCGCGTGCACGGCGAGGGCGGTGACCACGGCCATCGTCTGCCCGCCGAAGCCCCCGGTCCCGCCGGCGATCGGCACGATCCCGACCGCGAAGGCGATCGGCACACTGATCGGCGCGGTGACCAGGTCGGCCTCCCGCACCCAGAGCGCGGTGAGTGCGCTGACGGGCAGGAACAGCATTCCGTAGACCACGGCGGAGCCGTCGAGGAGCAGCCAGTCCAGGCAGCCGAGCGCGAACATCGTCGAGGCTGCGAACAGTCCGCCGCCGAGCCCGGTCAGCCGGGGCTTGGGCAGTCGGCGCAGCGCGAGCACCACGGGGGGCACGGCCCGCGCGGGCCGTGCGGGCACCCGGTACACGCTCGCGGTCTCGGCGATCGCGCCCTGGGGAGCGACGTCCACGGGGGAAATAGGGGTCTGCGGCCGCTGCCGGCGCTGCGGGTGACTTGTCCTGTGCTGCTCCACTCGACCAACGTAGGTCGCGAGGTGGGAGGAATCAGGCACGGGACACGCCCTTTGGTGGACCTTGGCGTTGAGTTCGACTCCCGGCTCCCGTCGCTGCCCCGCTCGACCCGCCCGTAAACTGGGGGATCGGCCCACCTCCGGGCCGTACGGCCATCAGCCAGTCCTCACTTCAGGAAGTCGCCAACGTGTCGCTCACGATCGGAATCGTCGGCCTGCCGAATGTCGGCAAGTCGACCCTGTTCAACGCCCTGACCAAGAACGACGTGCTGGCGGCCAACTACCCGTTCGCCACGATCGAGCCGAACGTCGGCGTCGTCGGCGTCCCCGACCCGCGCCTGGCCACGCTCGCCGGGATCTTCGGCTCGCAGCGGATCCTCCCCGCCACGGTCGACTTCGTCGACATCGCCGGCATCGTGCGCGGCGCGAGCGAGGGCGAGGGCCTGGGCAACAAGTTCCTGGCGAACATCCGTGAGTCGGACGCGATCTGCCAGGTCATCCGTGCCTTCAAGGACGAGAACGTCGTGCATGTCGACGGCAAGGTCTCGCCGAAGGACGACATCGAGACGATCCACACCGAGCTCATCCTCGCCGACCTCCAGTCGGTCGAGAAGGCGGTGCCGCGCCTGACGAAGGAGTCCCGCCTCCAGAAGGACAAGGTGGCGGTCCTGGCGGCGGTCGAGGAGGCCCAGAAGATCCTCGAGGAGGGCACCACGCTCTTCCATGCGGGCATCACCGCCGGCACCGAGAAGGGCCGGCTCCTGCACGAGCTGCACCTGCTGACCACCAAGCCGTTCCTGTACGTCTTCAACGTCGACGAGGACGAGCTGGTCGACGAGGACTTCAAGAACGACCAGCGGGCGCTGGTGGCCCCGGCCGAGGCCATCTTCCTCAACGCCAAGATCGAGTCCGAACTGATCGAGCTGGACGACGACGAGGCGCTCGAACTCCTCCAGTCGATGGGCCAGGAGGAGCCGGGCCTGGCCACGCTGGGCCGCGTCGGCTTCGACACGCTGGGCCTGCAGACGTACCTGACGGCGGGCCCGAAGGAGACCCGCGCCTGGACGATCAAGAAGGGCGCGACGGCTCCGGAGGCGGCCGGTGTGATCCACACCGACTTCCAGAAGGGCTTCATCAAGGCGGAGGTCATCTCCTTCGCCGACCTGGTCGAGACGGGCTCGGTCGCGGAGGCGCGCGCGAAGGGCAAGGCGCGTATGGAGGGCAAGGACTACGTCATGCAGGACGGCGACGTGGTGGAGTTCCGCTTCAACGTGTGATCGTTTCGTTACTGCACGCTAGGTGATTCGTCAAGCGTGCAGGTCGGAAGGGGTCGGGCTCTGGTGAGTCTGACCCCTTCTGTATTCCCGTGCTGACTTGGTGACCTGGGGGCGCCCCGTGGCGGGCGCCAGTGGTGTTCTGGTGAGCGGTTGAATGCAGATTGTTACTTTCATTGGACGCTTGATATTCTGCGCCCAATGAAAGTATCGCCGAGTCTGCTGCCCATCCTCCGGTCCCGTATGCAAGGCGAGCTCCTCGCGCTCGTGCTCCTGCATCCGGAACGCGAGTACAGCATCACCGAACTAGCCGCTGACGTCGGAGTGACGCCTACCGCTGTCCTGCGGGAGGTTGACCGGTTGGCCGACGGTGGCATCCTGACCGATCGGCGAGTGGGGCGCAGTCGCCTCGTCAAGGCTCGCACGGATACTCCGCTGTACCGTCCGCTGAGCGAGCTCATGTCTGTCTCTTTCGGCCCCGTGCCAGTGCTCACCGATGCGCTGGCGGGACTCGAAGGCGTGGAGCGCGCCTATATCTACGGCTCTTGGGCCGCTCGGTACAACGGTGAGCCGGGGCCGCCGCCTGCCGATGTGGATGTCCTCGTTGTGGGTGACCCCGATGCCGACGCGCTCTTCGACCTTGCCGAGGAGGCGTCCCGACGCCTGCGTCGTGAGGTCAACGTTCATCGGGTCTCCGTCGAGGCGTGGGAGGCCCGTACGGACGATCCGTTCCTCACCGGCGTTCGCGAACGTCCGCTGGTCCAGCTGAACCTTGACCTGGAGGCGCAATGACGCGCTGGAACCAAGGGCGGTCGACGGTTGACGCGCTCATCGCCAGTGGTGGGCTTGAACGCGTACCCGCTTCTCAGCAGGCCGCCGAAGCGGAACTGGTCCGGGCGCGCACGCATGTAGGCTCCGCGCGGCAGTTGGCGGCCACGGACCCGGAGGGTGCGTACACGCTGGCCTACGACGCCGCGCGCAGAGCGTTGGCCGCGGTATTGCAGAACCAGGGACTGCGCGCGACCAGTCGTGGTGGCCATACCGCCCGGAGCTCGTCCATGGCGACCCGCTGCTCGAGGGCTTCGGCAACGTAGGCGGAGAAACCGCCCGGCCCGTCATGGTCAGCCGGTCAGTGACTTCCACATGGTGAGCGGGCGGTCCTCCACCGTGATCTGGTCCTCGTGAGCACTGCCGTCGCGGATCACGATGATCCGGTACTTGTCCTGGTGGAACACCCAGAACAGGCTCAGGCCATTGATCCGCTGCATGTCCGGTACCGCGAGGAACTCGTCGACCCGCGTGATTCCGGCGAGCGAGCGCCACAGGTCGAGCCCGCGGTCCCCGCGTTCGAGGGCGTCCTGGTGCATCGCGCCGTCGGCGACCGAGATGAGACGGTATACCTGACGGCCCATCATCGTGTGGAACACCCAGTAGTAGCTCTTGCCGCCCACCCGCTGCATGTCGGGGACCGGCAGGAAGGCATCCACCCTTTCGATGCCGCTGAACGAGGCCCAGGCGGAGAGCTGGCGGTCCGGCAGGTCGATCGCACCGGCCTGCTCGGGCGGGAGCCCGGATTCCGCGCCGTCGGCGATCGAGATCCGCCGGTAGACCTGACGGCCCTCAGCGGTGTGGAACAGCCAGAACCGGCTGCGGCCGTTGATCCGCTGCTCGTCCGGTACCGGAAGGATCGCGTCGACCTTGGTCACCCCGGCGTAGCACGGCCAGGTGGTCAGCGGCCGGTCGGGGCGCTCGCGGACGTCCAGGTGCTCGTCGCCGTCGGCGATGGAGATGGTCCGGCAGACCGGGCCGACGCTGCCCGTTCCGTACGCCCAGTACCAGCTCTTGCCCTTGTCCCGCTGGAGGTCGGGGATGGGCAGGAAGGAATCCGTCGGGCGGACGTCGCTCGGCAGCTTGTCGGTGAGTCGGCCGTCGCCGAGGTGCCGCAGCGTGGTCAGCGACGGTACGAAGGCGTAGACCGACCCCTCGGTGGCGACGAACTGGCTCAGGCTCAGCTCGGTGGTGGTGCCGGGGGTCTCGTAGCTGACGGTGCCGGCGGCACCGACCATCGCGTCGGGGCCCGGCTTCTTGGGCCGGTTGGGCGGGAAGGCGGTGCTGTCGATCCAGGACTTCTGGATGAACTCGAACTGCTGCACAAGGTCCGACTGGTAGCAGACGAACAGGAGGCCGCGCGGCGAGTCGGGCCCGCCGGGCCCCTCCGAGGCGGGGTCGAACGGCGCGCCGTACGGGGCGCCGCGGCGGATGATCCGGCGGCGGTCCATCACCGGATTCTCGTCGAGCGGAGGGTGTCCGGGCTCTTCCTGCAGTCCGTCCCGGGGGTTGGACTTGCGCAGGTGCGAGAAGAGCGGGGTGGTGTAGCCCTCCGGGTCGTTACGGAAGCCGAAGTCGTTGTCCTCGCCGGCCAGGGCGCTGGAGGGCATGTCGGCGTTGGGGCACTTGGCAACCGGGGCGCCGGAGCGCCAGCGGCCGACGAAGCGGGCGGCCAGCCACTCGCTGGTCGCCTCCGCCGGTACCACCTTGGCCTTCTTGAGCACTTTCAGCTGGACGCCGACCTGTGCCCAGAAGCCCGGGACGTCCTGGGCGAGCCGACGCACCACCTGGAAGGTGCCGTTGCCGGCCCAGTCGGGTGCTTCGTGCGGCCCGCCGTCGACCCGGTCGTGACCGAGGACGAACTCTCCGGCCGGGATCAGCCGGGTGCCGTGCTTGCCCTTGACGTACTCGGGTTTGGCCGGGTCCGGCTCGTCGAAGCCGAGCACGCCGGGTTCGCTGACGCCGTCCTTGAAGCCGAAGTGCTCCTTGCCGCGGCGGGTGCCCGGCAGCGTGGCGCCGTTCTGCTGAAAGACGATCACGATCTTGGCTTGGGCGCATGCCTCGCGCTGCTCGGTGACCGCCGTGTGGAGGTCCTGAACGGTGTCGGAGGCGACGGTGAGGACGGCGTGGACGGTCTGGCCCTTGCCGTCGCCGAAGAGCCAGTTCTCCGGTGAGCTGTCGCCGGTGTCGCCCAGCGCCCGCTTGTCCGAGCCCTGCTTGAAGGCCTCCAGGCCGCTGCCCGCCTTGGCCGAGGGCAACGGGTCCTTGCCGGTCAGCTCCCGCAGCCCCTCGTACGTGAAGCTGACATTGAGCCACGTGGCCTTCAGTGCTTTCGGGTCATCGCCGCCCGAGGCCTCCCTGGCCTTGCGGAAGGCGGCGTTGAACGTCGCCACCTGTCTGGTGGTGGAGACTTGTGGTTCCAGTCGCTTGACCCAGGTCCGTGCCCGCGCCGCGTCCTCGAACTTGAGGAACAGCAGCGTCATCTGGTCCTTCTTGAAGCCCGCGATCACATCGCCCTGGATGTCGTCGCTCTCACGCAGTTTCAGATCGTTCGGCATGCTCTCTCCCGGCGGATCGGCCCGCCCGGTAGTTGCGGACTGTAATCGCCACTATACGTAATGTAGTCATGAAGATACGGAGCGTAGCCAGGCGTTTCCGGTGATCGGGCTGCCCGACACCCGCCCGGGGAGCCGGGTTCCCCCATCGGTCCCCCTGTGCCACACGGCTGCTGAGGTGCTCTCAGATGGCAGGGCTCACCCACCTGCTGCCCTCGGCGCGACATCGCGCATGCTGTGACGCAAGACTGATACCCGTCACTGTGCGTGAACGGGGACCGCGCCACCGCGGCCTCTCCCTCGGCCGTCGTCCCGTCGGAGCCGGTGACCTGCGCTCGCTCTCTGTCCCCTGCGCAGCTCTCCCTCCCGAAGGAGTCGTATGTCCCGCACGAATCCTCCCGTGACCGCACGTCGACGACTCGCCACGGCGATCTCGGTCTGCGCCGTCACCGCGATGGCCGTATCCACGGCCCTGGCGGCTGCCGGCCCGGTACTCGCACACCCCGGTCACGGAGATCGCGGCGAGGACTTCCCGGCCGCCCCCGCCTCCCGGGCCGCGACCGCTCCGATCAAGGCCGACCCGGACGAGACGGCGGCGCTCGGCAAGGAGCACGCAGAGGAGCACGCCCGGACCAGGATGGCGATCGCCGGCGTCGGGGAGTACCCGCAGACCACCCGGACCGAGCGGCTCAAATCGCTGACCGACTCGCAGGCCACGGGCAATGCCGCCTTCGATGCCGCCGAGTTCGGCAGGTTCCGGGACTACTTCCAGTCCCCGGACTTCGCGGCCCACATCGCGATGCTCCCCACCGGCAAGGTGCTGCTGTTCTCCTTCGAACGGATCGAGACCAACCCGCAGAAGGAGCCCGCGCCCACCGACACCATCGGCAAGGAGAACGCCGGCCGCGCTTTCCTCTGGGATCCGAAGCTCGGCACCGGCCCCACGGCGTTCAAGGAGGTAAAGCCGCCGGTCGTCAACATGCCCGACGGCAAGAACGAGCCCCGCCCGGCCCCGTTCTTCTGCGCCGGCCACTCCTACCTGCCGAACGGGATGCTCGGCGTGTTCGGCGGCAACCTCGGCGGCAACGGCGGCAGCGGTGCCAAGCTGTCGCTGGTCTTCGACCCCTGGCAGGAGGAGTGGTACCTGAACCAGGACATGGCGGTCGGCCGCTGGTACCCGTCCGTGGTCACCGGGGCCGACGGGCGGCAGGTGATCATGTCCGGCCAGTCGGAGCTCGGCTGGGGCACCCCCACCTCGATCGTGGAACGCTTCCCCGCCCAGAGCGTCCCGGTGCCCGTCGACAAGACGGCCAAGCCGATCGGGTGGCCGGTGGAACGCCTCAAGACCGAAGCCCCGTTCAAGTGGGACTATCCGCACCTGTTCTCGCTGCGCGACGGGAAGATCTACGGTCTCGGCCGTGCCTCGGACCAGCAGTGGCTCTTCGACACCCTCAGCGACACCAAGAGCGACCTGCCGCCCCGCCCGGACGGCAAGAAGCGCAACTACGGCTCCGCCGTCCCGCTGCCGGCCGGCTTCAGGGGCCCCGACTCGGTTCTGGTCCTCGGCGGCGACCGCGACGACCCGAACACCTACCGCTTGGCCGGCGGCAAGTGGGCCACTGAGAAGCCCCGCGCCTTCGGTCGCACCCAGGACGACACCCTGCTCCTGCCGAACGGGAACCTGCTCACCGTCAACGGGGCCTTCGACATCCGCGACTACGGCAACGGCGACAAAAACCCCAACGCCGACCTGAAGTACCGCCAGGTCGAACTGCGCGACGAGAACGGGGACTGGAAGCTCGGCCCCGCTCAGCGACTGCCGCGCGGCTACCACTCCAACGCCGTAGTGCTCCCGGACGGCCGGATCATGATCACCGGCGACGAGCTCCAGCAGCTCGCCAACGACCCCGACATCACCGACAGCATGAACGGCAGCATCGAGATCTACGAGCCGGCCTACCTCCACCAGGGCAGCCGCCCCAGTCTCGGCCTGATCTTCAACCCCAGCGTCGGCTACGACGAGAAGATCACGGTGAGCACCAATACCCCCAACGACGTCACCCGCGCCGTCCTGCTGGCTCCGACCACCGCGACCCACTCGGTCAATACCAGCCAGCGTCACCTCGAGCTGCGCATCAAGAGCCGCAGTGGCAACTTCCTGGAGCTCCAGGCCCCGCCGTCCGCCGCTGCGGCCCCGCCCGGCCACTACATGCTCTTCCTCCTCAACGAGGAGGGCGCGCCGAGTGCGGCAGGCTGGGTCCAGCTCAAGCCCCCCACGGCCGGTGCCACACGCGGCAAGCCGTAGGCCACCGACGAGACGGCTTGGCGGGAGGAAACCGGGTCCTGGCAAACGGGCGGCGGTCCGGCCAGTCCGCAGACAGTCCGCAGGGCAGCCGTAAACGCCCGTCGCAGGCCAACGCAGCCAAACGGGCAAATGCCTGGTCAGGGCCCTGAGCGGGGCTCCGCCGCAGGTCAGGAATGGGCCGCAGACATTCCGCTTCCACGTCTGACGTTCCATCAAACGTGGCGCCTGGCCCGCTTGCTGGCGGGTCGGGCGCAGGTGCCTGTCCGCGGGGAGTCCTCGTCCGCAAAGTGCTGTGGCTGACGGCCGACCTGGTTGGCGTGGCTGTGGTCGGCGCCTCAGACCTTGACGACCTCTACGGAAGGGCCGCACAGGAGCGTCAGGTCCTCGGGGTCGGAAGTGAGGACGGTGACCGGCTGGGGCGCGTTGCGGGCGATGACGGCGAAGGCGGCGTCGATGGCGTACTTGTGGCCGTGGAGACGATGGGCGCGAAGGAGGGTGGCGGCTTCGTCGGTGACCGCTCTGGTGACGTCGTGAACGTCGACGCGGGAGAGGACCCACTTGATGCGGGCCGGGTGGATCCGCTCGTAATCGGCCTCAAGAGTGGTCATGGCGCTGGTGGCCACGCGGATACCTTCCTCTGCTGCCGCCTGGACCAGCGCTACGACGGTGCGGTCCTTGCGGTAGAGCTTGGAGAGTCCTTCGCTGTCGAGCAGCAGGGTGCCGGGCATCAGGCGGCGGCACCGCCGACCTGTCGGTGGTCATGGCGCAGCAGCGCGCGGGCGGCCTCGACCTCCTCGCGGGTGAGCTCGTCATTGTCGGTCTCGAAGTCGGCGACGATCTCCCGAAGCTTGTCCATGGCGACCCGTTGTTCCAGGGCTTCGGCAACGTAGGCGGAGAAGCCACCGGGCCCGACATGGGCGCGTACGGCCTCGGCAAGGTCCTCGGGCAGGCTGATGGAGTACTTTCTGCTACTGCTCATGGTGTCGATCCTACCGACGGTCGTAACTCTGTGGGTGCGCATGGCAGTGCGGGGGAGGCGGCTCGCCTCGGAGCGCGAGCTGATCGATCCCGACCATCGGCGGTCGGTTTCACCACTACGCACTGGACGGGGTGACCGCTTGGACGTCGCGTGAAGCTGATCAGATCTGCCTGCTCTCGGTCCACGCTCGGAGTTTCTCCGGGTTGCGGACCGCCCAGATGCGGGTGATGCGGTCTCCGGCGAGGCCGAAGGCGGCCACGGTCACGGTGACACCGGTGTGCTGGGCGACCAGGCCGGGCCGGCCGTTGACCGTCCGCTCCAGGAGCGTCAGTCCAGGGGCCTTGTCGGCGATGTGGATCAGGTACTCGGCGATACGCCTGCTGCCCACGACCGGGCGCAGGACGGTGCCGACCAAGCCACCGCCGTCGGCGACCATCGCGGCGTCGGGGTCGAGGAGGCCGACCAGGGCCTCGATGTCCCTGGCCTCCCACGCCTCCTTGAAGTGCCGCACCAGACCGGCCTGCCCGGCCGCCGGAACCGCCGGAGCCTGCGCGGCCCGGATGCGCCGACGGGCCGAGGACGCCAGCTGCCGGCAGGCCGCGGGCGTCCGGCCGACGATCTCGGCGACCTCGGCGAAGGGGTAGCGGAAGACGTCGTGCAGGATGAACGCCACACGTTCGGCCGGCGTCATCGACTCCAGTACGACGAGGAAGGCCATGGTCACCGACTCGTCCAGGGTGATCCGGTCGGCGGGGTCGGCCGGTTCGGCTCTGCCGCCGGCCCGCCCGCTGATCCACTCCGTACGGTCGGGCAGCGGCTCGGGTATCCATGCGCCGACGTAGCGCTCGCGCCGGGCCCGCGCCGAGCCGAGCACGTCCAGGCAGACGCGGCCGGCCACCGTCGTCAGCCAGGCGCCGGGCGACGCGATGTCCTCCTGCTGCTGCCCTGACATCGCGTACCAGCGGGCGTAGGTCTCCTGCACGGCGTCCTCGGCCTCGGTCAGCGAACCGAGCAGCCGGTAGGCAAGATTGATCAGCTGGCGCCGCTCGCCGACGATCGTGTTCAGGCCGGGCTCGGACCGGTCGTGCGCCGGCTCGGACGGTGTACTCATGGTCGCGGCCGCTCCCTGGTTCTTCTCGTCCGCTTCCGTCCCTCCCCGCTACGGCGAAACACCGCACTGGACTGTGAGGTTGACGCTTCACCTCACATTTCGCGGGCCCGCGTCGTCGGACTGCCGAGAGGCTACCGATCCATCGCCGCGAGGCAGAAGCGAGGACCACATCATGGCCGTACAGACGACGACAGCACCGGGCAGGTTCACGTTCCTGCACGTCGCGATCGCCTTGCAGACCTTGGCCCTCTTCTTCCAGGGGGTCACCGCCGGAATGCTGCTGTCCTCGTCCCTCGGCGCGGTACTGCACGACGTCGGATCGCGCGTGATGTACGGCGCGTCGATGTTGTACGTGCTCGCCGCGATCTTGGCATGGCGTCCGGGCGGCGGGTCGCCACGCCCCATCCTGTACGCGTCCGGCTTCCTCGTGCTCGCCTCGGTGCAGGTGGTCCTTGGCATCGCGCACATACCGTCGCTCCATGTCCCCCTGGGCATCCTGATGTTCGGCCTGAGCGTGCTGGCACTGGGCCAGGCGCTGTCCACCGCCCCGGGCGTCAACTCACTGCGACGTACCCCGTGACGCCCTACCAAGCACCGAGCCGTTTTCACGACTCCCCATCACCTTGCTGCTTCGAGTCGTGGGGGCGCGGCGGCGCCCCCTGGAAGATGAGTCCGGCCCCTTCTTCGTTCCCGTGCTGACTTGGTGCTGACCTGGAAGCGCTGTGTCAGTCGCTACGACCCGGCGCGAGTTTGTCCAGATCGAGGCTGATCTCGAATGGAAGGGACCGCTTGAGCGTGTGGCGGAAGATTCCTGCTGGTGCGTACGACCCGGTCGGCTCGTCGAGCTCGTAGACGTGCACGGCGGGAACCGTGTCCTCGTCCTCGATGCACCAGTAGTGCCGGATTCCCGCCTCGGCGTACTTGCGCAGCTTTACTGTCCGGTCGCGGTGGGCGGACTCGGGGGAGACGACCTCGATGACCAGTTGGACGTCTTGCGGGGCGAACCAGGTGCAGTCAGGGTCATACGGGGCCGTGGTCACCACGAGGTCCGGCTCCGGGCGGTTGCGGGCATCGAGGCGGATGGTCATCTCCCGACCGACCCTGAATCCCGCGGGGGCCTGTGCCCTGAGGGCAAGCGTGAGGTCGGTGACGATCTCTCCGTGCCACCAGCGCTGGGGCGACATCATGAAGACGAGCGCTCCGTCGATCAGCTCGGTGTGGCGCGGCGCTTCCGGGAGGCGGTCCAGGTCCTCCGCGAACCAGCCTTCCGCGCGTGGCGGACGCATCCAGTCGGGCAGTTCGGTCACGGCTCAACCGTAGCGACTCGGGGAGGACCGGGCCACGAGATCGTCAGTGGCGGATCCATCGCGTACGGGAAAGGGGCCGGGCTCATTGAGTCCGGCCCCCTTCCGCTGTCCTCCTCCATTTCACGAGGATCAGGGGAGCTTGGCCGCCAGGACATCCACCGGGCGGATGTCCGGGGCCGAGCTCAGCATCGCCTCCGCCACCTCCATCAGGGCGGCTGCGATCCGTCCCTGCAGATGGGCCGTGCGGCCCTCCTCGTCCTCGAAGGTGTCGAAGATCCCGAACGTGGTGGCGTTCTCCCGGAACGCGAACCAGGTGACCGTGTGCTCCTCGGCCCGGGCCAACTGCAGGGCGTCGCGCAGCAGGCTCTCGACCTTGTCCGCGTACTCGGGCTTGGCTTCGATGCGGGCCAGCAGTCCGATGTTCATGGCATCACTCCGTGGGTCGGCTTCGGTGTCCCCGGTGTCGGGTTCACCCTCAAACCTAGGGTCGCGACCGCCTCCACCCCAGTGTCGCAAACGACTCATCCGATACGGTTTCCGTCATGGACGTGGCAGTGCTGGCATACGACGGTGTGTTCGACTCCGGACTCTCGGCGATCCTTGATGTGCTCGACGGCGCCAACGCGATGCGGGAGGAGCTTCCGCATCCGCCGCCCGGCTGGCGGGTCACCACCGTCGGCTTCCGGCGCCGGGTGCGTACCGGCGCCGGGCATGTCGTGGCCACCGCGCCCGTGGCCGCGGTGGAGCGGGCCGATCTGCTGCTGGTGCCGGCGCTCGCCGAGCGGCGGCCCGACGCGCTCGTCGCCCATGTCTCCGGGCCCGCCTCGGCCGCGGTGCGGGGTCTGGTGGCCGATGCGCGCGGGCGCGGTACGCCCGTCGCGTCGGCCTGTACGGGCACGTTCCTGCTGGCCGAATCGGGGGTGCTCGACGGGCGGACGGCGACCACGAGCTGGTGGCTGGCGCCGGTCTTCCGCAAGCGCTATCCGGCGGTCACGATCGACGAGACGAGGATGGTGGCCACGTCGGACGGCGTCACGACGGCCGGCGCGGCCTTCGGTCATGTCGACCTCGCGCTCGCGATCGTACGAATGACCAGCCCCGCGCTGGCCGATCTCGTCGCCCGCTACCTGGTGGTCGACGAGCGGCCGTCCCAGTCGGCGTACACCATCCCGGGCGCGCTCGCGCAGAACGATCCGGTCGTCGCCGCCTTCGAGCGCTGGGTCCGGCTGAATCTCGACGAGCCGTTCAGCGTCGGCGACGCGGCGCGCTCGCTCGGTGTCAGCGAGCGCACCCTCCAGCGGACCGTACGCCGCGTGCTCGGCACGTCTCCCGTGCGCTTCGTCCAGGACCTGCGCGTCGAACAGGCCTCCCACCTGCTGCGGACGACGGATCTGTCCCTGGACTCCATCGCGCGCAAGGTCGGCTACGAGCACGCGAACACCCTGCGGATCCTGCTGCGTGAGCGGACGGGCAGCACGGCGGGGACTCTGCGCGGCGGCCGCTGATCCCGACTTGGAGCCCCCGTCATCGCGTGTGGGTTGTGTTACTCGACTCTCTGGAGGACAGTTCGTACCGAGCAGTAAGTTTGGAGTTCAAACTGAGGAGGCTGTCGTGCGGGACGCGGTGATCGTCGAGGCGGTTCGTACACCGGTGGGCAAGGGCAAGCCGGGAGGTGCGCTGCACGAAGAGCGCCCCGTGGACCTGCTGGCCCGGACACTTCAGGCGCTCGTCGAGCGGGCCGGGATCGATCCCGCGCTGGTCGACGACGTCATCGGCGGCTGTGTGACCCAGGTGGGCGACCAGTCGCTCAACATCACCCGCAACGCGGTGCTCGCCGCCGGCTTCCCCGAGAGCGTGCCGGGCATGACCGTGGACCGGCAGTGCGGCTCGTCCCAGCAGGCCGCGCACATCGCGGCGCAGGGCGTGATCAGTGGGGCGTACGACATCGCGATCGCGTGCGGCGTTGAGTCGATGTCCCGGGTGCCGATGGGGTCCAATGTGCTGCCGGGCAGCGACCCGTTCGGCGTGCGGCTGGGCGAGAGGTACCCGGGCGGGCTGGTCGGTCAGGGGATCAGCGCGGAGCTGATCGCGGCGCGCTGGAAGCTCGCGCGCGAGGAGCTGGACGCCTTCGCGCTGGAGTCGCACCGGCGTGCGGCCGGCGCCTGGGAGCGCGGGGAGTTCGACCGGGAGGTCGCCTGGACCGGGCAGCGGGACGAGAGCGTACGGCCGGGCACCACGGCCGAGGCGCTGGCGGGGCTGAGGCCCGCGTACTACGACCCGGCGATGGAGCAGCGGTTCCCCGAGATCGGCTGGCGCGTCACGGCGGGCAACAGCTCACCGGTCAACGACGGCGCGGCGGCGCTGCTGATCATGGGTGCGGATGTGGCGGAGCGGCTGGGGCTGCGGCCGCGCGCCCGGTTCCACTCGTTCGCGGTGGCCGGGGACGATCCGCTGCTGATGCTCACCGCGATCATGCCGGCGACGGAGAAGGTACTGGCCAGGGCAGGGCTGACGACCGGGGACATCGATGTGTACGAGGTGAACGAGGCGTTCGCGTCGGTGGTGCTCGCCTGGCAGCGGGAGACGGGCGTCGACGCGGACAGGCTCAATGTGCGCGGCGGGGCGGTCTCCATCGGTCATCCGCTGGGCGGCAGCGGGGCGCGCATCATGACGACGCTGCTGCACAACCTGGAGGACAGGGGCGGGCGTTACGGGCTGCAGACGATGTGCGAGGCGGGTGGTCTGGCCAACGCGACGATCATTGAGCGCCTGTGAGGGGGACGGGTGGTGGGGCGGCGGCGGCCCGGGTGCGGGGCGTCGGCCGCCCTCCGTCCGGAACGTTTGAATTCGCAACTGACCGTCTGGAATGAGCCACATGTCGACGAGCATCCAGCCCCGAGAGTGCTCCATCGCCGATGCGCTCGGCCTCGTGGGTGAGCGCTGGACGCTGCAGGCCGTACGCGAACTGACCCATGGCGTCCACTGCTTCGACCGGATCGTCCGCAACACCGGGGCGTCCCGCGACATCCTCACGGCCCGGTTGCGCAAGCTGGAGGCGGCGGGTGCGGTCCGGCGCGAGCAGTACAACGTGCACCCGCCGCGGTACGAGTACCACCTCACCCCGGCGGGCGGGGAACTCGGCGACGTACTGCTCACGCTGATGAAGTGGGGCGACCGGCACCTCAACCCCGAGGATCCGCCCGTGAGGTGGCAGCACTCGTGCGGCGAGGCGGCCCGCAAGGGGGCGCACTCGCCGACGGGCCGCGGGGTCCTGACGGCCGAATGATCCCGTCGGCTGGTCCCGCGCCCGTCTCCACCAGCACATGCCCTGGTCGTACGTCGGCCGTCCGCGGCGCCGCCGGCGACAGTGCGCGTCGAACGAGTAGAACCGGTCCGCCCATTCGGGCCTCAGAATGGCTTCGAGCAAAGCCATCGAGCGGCACACGTCGCAAAGTACGGGTATCCCGGGCAGTCGCCGAGCACCATCGTGTACGGTCACGCGCTGATCCAACCGCAGAGGTGTGGATCACCCACAGGAGGCATCAACGATGAGTGGAACGCACCCCGCAGCCGACGATCCGACCGGCTGGTTCGAGCGCGTCTACGCCGAAGGGGCCGGCGGGCGGCGGGCGATGCCATGGGACCAGGCGGGGCCCTTCGGCATGCTCAGGGAGTGGGCGCGGGTCCGCGAGGTGCGCGGCGGCGGACGGCGGGCGCTGGTCGTCGGGTGCGGCCTCGGCCGCGATGCCGAGTTCATCGCCGGACTCGGCTTCGACACCGACGCCTTCGACATCTCCGCCACCGCCATCCGTACCGCCCGCAGCCGCTTCCCGGATTCGTCGGTGCGCTACCAGATCGCCGACCTGCTGAACCCGCCTCCGGAGTGGGACGCGGCCTTCGACCTGGTGGTGGAGTCGCACACGGTGCAGGCACTTCCGGAACCCCTCAGGAGCGAGGCGATCGCCAACGTCGGTCCCATGGTCCGGCCGGGCGGGACGCTCATCGTCTTCGCCGCCGTGCACGACGCCGCGGCCGTCCCGTCCCAGGGGCCGCCGTGGCCGCTGACCCGTACCGAGATCGACGCATTCGCGGCCGCCGCGGGGCTCGCGCCCGTGGACATCGAGGAGCTCGAGGATCCGGACGGTCCGCCCGTACACCGCTGGCGCGCGGAGTTCCGCCGGCCCGAGTCCGACCAGGCGTAGTCCGACCTGTGCATTGACCATGTGCCCGGCAGCGAGGAGAGACATGTCGTACCCGGACCCGAAGTACCTGGACGGCAGTGGCGAGATCACCGCGGAGTTCCGTCCCGCGGACACCCCCGCGAATCTGGTGGCCAGGAGCGGCAGCCGTACGCACTATCTGGCCACCACCGCTTCCACGGGCGGGGAGTTCGGGCTCTACCGGATGGACATGGCCCCCAAGGCCGGTGGCCCGAAGACGCACTTCCACAGGTCCATCTCGGAGTCCTTCTTCATCCTCGAGGGGACGGTGCGGCTCTACAACGGCGACAGCTGGATCGACGGCACGGCCGGCGACTTCCTGTACGTCCCGCAGGGCGGGCTGCACGCCTTCCGCAACGACTCGGACGCCCTCGCCTCGATGCTGCTGCTCTTCACGCCGGGGGCGCCGCGCGAGGAGTACTTCGAGAAGGTCGCCGAGGTCGCGAGCGAGGGGTCGCCCGAGGAGCAGGCGGAGTTCTTCATCAAGCACGACACCTACTGGACCTGAGGCGCCAGGCCCGTCTTGAGGCCCGCGCCGCAGAGCGGGACGACCGCCGTGCGGTCGGTCCAGGTGCCGGCCGCCGCCCAGCACGCGACCCCGGTCGACTCGACGAAAAGACCGCGTGCGGCCAGGTCCAGCTGCGCCGCCCGGATCTGATCCTCCGTCACCGTGAGGAAGGTGCCGCCCGACTCGCGTACGGCACGCAGGATCTGGCGGGCGCGCGGCGGGCGCGGGATGGCGATGCCCTCGGCGAGCGTGGGCCTGGCCGGCGTCGCGCTGTCGTCGAGGAGTTCCTCGGCGCCGGCGTGGAAGGCCGCGGCCAGTGGCGAGACCGCTTCGGCCTGGACCGCGATCAGGGCGGGGCGCTCGGCGATCAGGCCGTGGGCGTGGAGTTCGGCGAGGGCCACGGCCGCGCCGAGGAGCAGGGTGCCGTTGCCGACGGGGACGACGATCGCCTCGGGGAGCCGGCCGCCGAGGTCCTCCCACAGCTCGTAGACGTACGTCTTCGTGCCGTGCAGGAAGTACGGGTTGAAGACATGGCTCGCGTAGAAGGTGCCGGGGGTGTCGGCGGCCGCGCGGGCGGCCAGGGCGGTGGCCTCACGGTCGCCGGTGACGAGTTCGAGGTGCGCGCCGTGCGCCCGGATCTGCTCCACCTTCTTGGCGGAGGTGCCCTCGGGTACGTACACCGTGCAGTCCAGACCGGCCCGTGCGCAGTACGCGGCGACGGCCGTGCCCGCGTTCCCGCTGCTGTCGGCGATCACGCGCTTCGGCGCGAGCCGGCGGGCGAGCTCGGCCAGCATCACCGCGCCGCGGTCCTTGAAGGAGAGCGTCGGCATCAGGAAGTCGAGCTTCACGGAGACGGTGGGCGTGAGCGGAACGAGCGGGGTGCGGCCCTCGCCGAGGGAGACGGCGGGCGCGGAGAGCGGCAGCGCCTCCTCGTACCGCCACAGTGAACCGACCCGGCCGGCAAGGGACTCGCGGGCTACGGGCGCGGCGCTGAAGTCCAGGTCCCAGGGGCCGCGGCAGTCGGGGCAGCGCCAGGCGAGCGACTCGACGGAGGATCCGGTTCCGCAGTCGGGGCAGCGGTAGGAGGTCATGGTTCGCCAGCATGGCAGTTGTGTGGCGCACGTGTTACGGCACCTCCCAAGCTCTTGTGTGTTTCCTATGGATCCGCCAATCTTTCGCTCGACAGGCGAGACACGGGCACAGGGGCTTCAGCTGTTCGTTGTCATGTGCCTGTCGTGCTACCCCCACAGCAACGCACCACCAATGAGGAGGACCCCTCACATGTCTGTGATGCGTACTTCGCAGCGAAGACTCGCCGCGGCAAGCGCAATAGCCGTCGCCGCGCTCGCGCTCGGCACGGTATCCGCACTCCCGGCCACCGCGGTCGAGGCGGCTCCGGAAGGCGTCGTCCAGAACGCCGGCGCACCCGGAGCCATTGCGGACAGCTACATCGTCACGCTCGACGAGTCCGCGGCCGACGCCGGTTCCGCGGCGGGCAAGGCGCTCGCCAAGGAATACGGCGCGAAGATCAAGACGACGTACAACGCCGCGCTGAACGGCTACGCCGTCGAGCTCTCCGCGGCCCAGGCGAAGAAGTTCGCCGCGGACCCGGCTGTCGAGTCCGTCGTGCAGAACCGCGTCTTCAAGGCCAATGGCACCCAGCCGAACCCGCCGTCCTGGGGTCTCGACCGGATCGACCAGAGGGCCCTTCCGCTGAACCAGAGTTACACCTACCCGGACGCCGCGGGCGAGGGCGTGACCGCGTACATCATCGACACCGGTGTACGGATCACCCACAGCGACTTCGGCGGCCGGGCGTCGTACGGCTATGACGCCATCGACAACGACAACACCGCGCAGGACGGCAACGGCCACGGCACGCACGTCGCCGCCACCGTCGCCGGGTCCTCGTACGGCGTGGCCAAGAAGGCCAAGGTCGTCGGCGTCCGGGTGCTCAACAACGCAGGCTCGGGCACGACCGCGCAGGTCGTCGCCGGCATCGACTGGGTGACGCAGAACGCCGTCAAGCCGGCCGTCGCCAACATGAGCCTGGGCGGCGGCATCGACTCCGCCCTCGACACGGCGGTGCGCAACTCCATCGCTTCCGGCATCACCTACGGTGTCGCGGCGGGCAACGACGGCGCCAACGCCTCCAACTACTCGCCCGCGCGCGTGGCCGAGGCCATCACCGTCGGCTCCACGACCAGCACCGACGCGCGCTCCAGCTTCTCCAACTACGGCGCCGTGCTGGACATCTTCGCCCCGGGCTCGTCGATCACCTCGGCCTGGAACACCAACGACTCCGCGACGAACACCATCTCGGGCACGTCGATGGCGACGCCGCACGTCGTGGGCGCGGCCGCGCTCTATCTGGCGGCGAACAGGACCGCGACCCCGGCCCAGGTCTCCACGGCCCTGACCACCGCCGCCACGAGCGGCGCGGTGGGCAACCCGGGCAGCGGCTCGCCGAACAGGCTGCTGTACGTCGGCACCGGTGACACCCCGCCGCCGGGCAAGAAGTTCGAGAACACCGCGGACTACGCGATCAGCGACTTCGCCACCACCGAGTCGCCGGTCACCGTCAGCGGCGTCACCGGCAACGCGCCTGCGACGCTGAGCGTGCCGGTCGACATCAAGCACACGTACATCGGCGACCTGAAGATCGACCTGATCGCCCCGGACGGCACGGTCTACGGTCTGAAGGCCTACGGGACCGGCGGCAGCACGGACAACGTGAACACCACGTACACGGTGAACGCGTCGTCGGAGGTCGCGAACGGCACCTGGAAGCTGCGGGTCAGCGACAACGCGGCAGTGGACGTCGGCAAGATCGACTCCTGGGCTCTGCAGTTCTGAGGTTGTGAGTCCTGAGCTCTGAGCTCCGAACTCCCGGAAGGGGGCGGTCGCCGACGGCGGCCGCCCCTTTCCGCGTTGCTCCCGCTCAGCCGAGCAGCCGACGCATGACGGGAACGGGCAGGGTGGGATTCGCGGCGGCGCACGCGGCGAGCTCGTCGTCGTCCAGCAGGGCGAGCAGCCGGTCGGCCGGAAGCCGCGGATGACGGGCGGCCGTGGCCCGGACCGACCGGTCCTGATCGCGGGTGAGCCGGTCGGCGACGGCAGGGGTGAGACCGGGGTCGAGGGTGGCCGGCAGGCGTACGAGCGGATCCTCGGCGTCGGCGAAGGACCCGGCGAGACCGGCGAGCTCGGCACGGATGATCCATTCCGGGTCGTCCACGAGCCGTCCGCGCTGCTCCCCGTCGATGTGCGGGTTCTGCGTGAATGCCGCGCGCACCCGGAGCTCCGGGTGCCCGGCGATCGCGTCCACCACCTCCTCCGGGAACTCCCGTCGGTCCGTGCACAGCGGGGACCGGACGGCCTCGTACTCCGGCTCCAGCAGCCGCAGCAGTACGTCGACGGGCGCGGCCGGATTAACCGCGACTCCCTCCAGCGCGGCGGTCATCCGGTCTCGTCCCGCGGCTGCTGCCGGCTGCATTCCGTCCCCCGCCTCCCGACGCGTATGATCCGCGCGCCTGTTCGTTCGACCCCCCCGATCCCGACGAGGAGCACCGTACCCGTGGACCCATCCACCCAGGGCTGGCAGCCGCATCCGCAGTACGCCCCCAGACCGCCGGTCAACGGTCTCTCCATCGCCTCCCTCGTCCTCGGGATCGTCTGCTGTCTGCCCCCGCTCGGTCTCGTCCTCGGGCTGATATCCCTCTCGCAGATCAAGAAGAAGGGCGAGCGCGGCAAGGGCATGGCCGTCGCGGGCACCGTCCTGTCCTCCCTCAGTACGGCGCTGCTGGCCGTCGCGCTCGCCACCGGTGGGATCGGTGAGGCCTGGGACGGCTTCAAGGAGGGCATGGACAAGGCGTCCCGCTCGCGCAGCACCCTGGATCTGCGCAAGGGCGACTGCTTCAACCTCCCAGGCAGCGGCGCGGTGGAGCGCGAGACGACGGACGTCGAGGTCGTGGACTGCGCGAGCGAGCACGAGGCGGAGGTCGCCGGAGGCTTCAAGGTCCGCGGCTATGAGACCTATCCCGGTGAGAGCCGGCTCGACTCGCTCGCCGACACGCGCTGTCAGGAGGTCAACGACGGGTACGCGATGGATCCCTGGGCCGTGCCGAAGGGGACCGAGATGTACTACTACCTGCCGACCAAGGAGAGCTGGCGGCTCGGCGACAAGATCGTCACCTGCGCCTTCGTCATCGACGGCGGCGTGGTCCAAGGCTCCGTACGGCGCGATGCCAAGAGCCTCGACGACCATCAACTCGTCTATCTGAAGGCGGAGTCGGCGATCGCGAGTACCGAGTACGCCGTGCCGGAGGAGGACTTCGCCGACAACGCCGAGGGGTACCGGGACTGGGCCCGGCAGACCTCCGTCGCGCTGGCCGAGCAGGCGGGGGTCCTGCGCGGGCACTCCTGGCCGGGGGCCGCGGCAGGGCCGGCGGAGGAGCGGGCGAAGGAGTACGAGCGGGCGCGCGTCCACTGGGACAAGGCCGCCCGCGCGCAGGACGAAGACGCCTTCTGGACGCACTCCTACGACGGCCAGGACACGCTGGAGCGGACGACGGAGATCTCGGTGCGCGGGCCGCTCGGGCTCGAAGCCACCCCGCCGGCGGACGAGACGGACGAGACGGATGCTCCAGTGGACGAGAGCGGCGGTCCGGCGGAAGAGACCGGGGTGCCCGCGGAAGAGACCGGCGCCTGAGCCACCGACAGCCCAGGCACCGGCCTCGTCCGAGTCCCGCCCCGCTGGACAGGCCCAGGCCCTGTCTAGGGCGTGTTTTGGAAGTCCCGCCCGCCCTGCGGGCGGACGGCGCTACTTCCAAACACGCCCTAGCGGCGGGAGAGGCCGCGGTCGACGGCGGTCATCAGCTCGCCGTCGGCCGTGTCGCCGTCCAGGGACCAGAACATCGCGCCGCCCAGGCCCCGTTCACGGATGTACGAGGTCTTGGTGCGCAGTACCTGCGGGTCGTCGTACGTCCACAGGGTGGTGCCGTCGAAGAGCCACGCGTGGCCGTTCCGGCGGTCCCGGTGCACCGTGTACGTCCCCGAGTCGGCGAGCTTCTTGAGGGCCTTGTAGTCCTCGTAACCTGCCGCCCAGGTGGCGGGCGCGGGCGCGCTCGCCGGCTGGTTGAGGCCGTCGCCGCCGCCGGTCACGCCCGTCCAGCCCTGGCCGTAGAAGGGCATGCCCATCACCAGCTTGCGGGCGGGAGCTCCGCGGTCGCGCCAGGCGTCGACGGTCTGGTCCACGCTGAAGTCGTTCCTGGCGTAGAGCGCGGACTGCTGCGCCGTGGTCTTCTCGCCCGAGACATGGAAGTCGTAGCCCTGGAGGTTGACGAAGTCCAGATCGCGCATGATCTTGCGGACCTCGAAGCCCGCGTCGATCTTGGCCGGGGCGGTCGGCACGAAGGCGGTCAGCTCGTAGTGCTTGCGCTTCTTGAGGGAATTGGCGTACGCGTCGAGCTGGGTGCGGAACTCCCGTACCAGCGCGGTGAAGTTCTGCTTGTCCTCCGGCCGGAAGACGGTGTCCGTGTCGCCCGCCGATCCCGGCCACTCCCAGTCGAGGTCGACGCCGTCGAAGAGTCCGGCGGCAGCGCCGGCGCCGCCGCGTGCTCCGTCGAGAGGCAGATTGCCCTTGATGTAGAGGTCGATGCAGGAGGACACGAACGCCTTGCGGGAGGCCGGGGTGCGGGCCGCGTCCGAGAAGTGCGTGGACCAGCTCCAGCCGCCGAGGGAGATGAGCACCTTGAGGCCGGGGTACCTGGCCTTGAGCTCGCGCAGCTGGTTGAAGTTGCCGGCGAGGGGCTGCTCGGCGGTGTCGGCGACGCCGTCCACCGAGTCGGCGGCCTCCAGCGGCCGGGCGTAGTCGGCCCAGGCGTCCGCCTCGCCGGGAACACTTCCGGTGAAGCACTTGCCCTCGGCGTTCACATTGCCGAAGGCGTAGTTGATGTGGGTGAGCTTGCCGGCCTGCCCGCTGGTGTCCATGTCCTTGACCTGGAAGTCCCGGCCGTAGACACCCCATTGGGTGAAGTATCCGACGCGCTTGTACGAGGGCTTTCCGTGGCTGCTGCTCTCGCCCTGGGCGCCCTGGGCGTCCTGGGCGTTCTGGGCGGAGGCGCTGGGTGCGAGGGCGGCGAGGAGGGAGAGGGAGCAGGCGGCAACGGCCGCCCTGACAAGGGATCTTCGGCAGTTTCGACGCATGGTCAGGAAACTATTGGTCTGGACCATTCGGGTCAATGGGTTGACGGGGATTGGTGGCCGTACTCGCGGTAAACGCCTGCGTAAAGGCAAGTCATCACTTCGAGTGAAACTTTGGCCCACGCTTGCTATCAACAACCCACGGTTGCCAGGCTGTTGCTGTCTGTCAACCTGTTGGGAGTGGGCCAGTGACATTCGGTGAGCAGCCCGCCTATCTGCGCGTTGCGAGCGATCTCCGCGAGAAGATCGTCAACGGCTCGCTGCCGCCGCACACCCGGCTTCCCTCGCAGGCCCGCATCCGCGAGGAGTACGGCGTCTCCGACACCGTCGCCCTCGAGGCGCGCAAGGTCCTGATGGCGGAGGGCCTGGTCGAGGGCCGCTCCGGCTCCGGTACGTATGTCCGCGAGCGGCCCGTCCCGCGCCGTGTCTCCCGCACCGGCTACCGCCCGCCGTCCGGCGCCAACCCCTTCCGCCAGGAGCAGGCGGAGGAGGACGCCCGGGGCACCTGGGAGTCCAGCAGCGAGCAGGAGGAGGCGGGTCCGGAGATCGCCGACCGGCTCGGCATCCCGTTCGGCGACCGCGTGATGCGTACGCGCTATGTCTACCGGGACGCGGGCGAGGTGATGATGCTCTCCACCTCCTGGGAGCCCTTGGAGGTCACCGGGCGCACCCCGGTGATGCTGCCGGAGGAGGGCCCGCTGGGCGGCTGCGGGGTCGTCGAGCGGATGGCCGCCATCGACGTCGTCGTGGACAACGTCGTGGAGGAGGTCGGCGCGCGGCCGGGGCTGGCGGAGGAGCTCCTGACGCTCGGCGGCGTACCGGGCCATGTGGTCATGGTCGTCGAGCGGACGTACTACGCGTCGGGGCGGGCGGTCGAGACGGCCGACGTCGTCGTCCCGGCGGACCGCTACCGGATCGCATACCACCTGCCGGTGAAGTGAGCCCCGATGCGGGGAAATGACCGGTAGCCGAACAGGACGTCCGATGACCGTGATCACGAGTTAACGCCCGCTCCCGTCCCGTAACGCCCGGGCAATCGCCCGCCGCGTCCGACTGTCATGTCCGGCTCCTACCTTCCCGTCCGTACGTGCCCTGCCCCCGCACACGGACCGACGAACGGGAAGTCACCGATGACGGACACCGCCACATCTGTCACCAGGACGCCGGACGAAGAGCGTCAGCCGCCGCCCAAGCGCAGTTACGCCAAGCTCGCCGCCGACGAAAGCCGCGAGGATTACTCGCTGCGCTATGCGCCGCACTCCTTCCGCCGGTGGTCGCCCTCGATGGTCGCGGGCACCGCGCTCGGCGGCATCGCCTATCTCGCGGACTTCGCGATCGGCGCGTCGATCGTCTTCACCTACGGCTTCACCAGCGGTCTCGCCTCGATCCTCACCGCGGCGGTGATCATCTTCCTCACCGGGATCCCGATCGCGCGGGCCTGTGCGAAGTACGGCCTGGACATGGATCTGGTCACCCGCGGCGCGGGCTTCGGCTACTTCGGCTCGACGCTGACCTCGCTCATCTACGCCTCGTTCACCTTCATCTTCTTCGCTCTCGAAGGCTCGATCATGGCGCAGGCCATGCATCAGGCCGTCGGGCTGCCCGTCGAGATCGGTATCTGCTCACCACGCTGATCGTCATCCCGATCGTCTTCAAGGGGATGGGCGCGCTGGCGAAGGTGCAGGCCTGGACCCAGCCGGTCTGGATCATCGGCATGGTGCTGCCCTTCATCGTGCTGGCCTTCGAAGCGCCGGACGCCTGGGGTGCGTTCGGCTCCTTCGGCGGTACGGAGGGAGCCGGATCGGGCTTCTCGTGGATCGGCTTCGGCCTCGGCACGGGCGTCGCGCTCTCCCTGATCGCCCAGATCGGCGAACAGGCCGACTATCTGCGCTTCATGCCGGCCAGGACGGAGGCGAACAAGCGCCGCTGGAACCTCGCCGTGCTCGCCGCCGGCCCCGGGTGGGTCATCATCGGAGCGGCCAAGCAGCTCGGCGGCGCCTTCCTGGCCTTCGTCGCGCTGGAGGCCGTCGGCAAGACACACGCCCTGGAGCCGATCGCCCCGCAGATCGAGGCGCTCAAGCCCTGGCTGGGCTCGGTCGCTCTGCCGGCCGCCGCGCTCTTCGTGATCGTGTCGCAGGTCAAGATCAATGTGACCAACGCCTACAGCGGCTCGCTGTCCTGGTCGAACTTCTTCTCCCGCATCACCCACAAGCACCCGGGCCGGGTCTGGTACATCTTCCTCAACCTCGCCATCGCGCTGACGCTGATGGAGATGAACATGTTCGCGATGCTGGGCAAGCTGCTCGGCTTCTACTCGAATGTGGGCATCGCCTGGATCGCGGCGGTCGCCGCCGACCTGGTCATCAACAAGCGCATCGGACTCAGCCCGAAGTACATCGAGTTCAAGCGGGCCTATCTGTACGCGGTGAACCCCGCCGGATTCGGCGCGATGGTGATCGCGTCCACCGTCTCGATTCTGGCCTTCTTCGGACTCTTCGGCCGGCACGCCGAGGCCTTCTCCACCTTCATCGCGGCCGGACTCTCCCTGGTGCTCTGCCCGTTGATCGCCTGGGCGACGAAGGGCAAGTACTACCTGGCCAGGCCGAACCCCGTGAACGGGCCGGATGCCGAGATCGAGGACATCACCGCCACCCACACCTGTTCCGTGTGCGAGACGGCGTACGAGCTCCCGGACATCGCGGACTGCCCGGTCCAGTCCGGTCCGATCTGCTCGCTGTGCTGCTCACTGGACTCCGAGTGCGGCGACGTGTGCCGCAAGGATCCGGCGGCGAGCGGGCCGGTGCTGATGCCCGTGCCGACCGTGCCCGCCCCGGCGGCGTAGGGAGGGCCGGAAACCAGCCAGAGGGAGCGCATCCAGACGGGTGTGCTCCCTCATCCCTGTCTCTTTGTGTAAACCCGTATCCGCTGAGTAAAGGTCAGGCGTAGGCTCGGGCATATGCGTAGTGCGGTTTCCTGGCGATCGTTACAGACCTGCAGGCCGGCCCGGGGAGGGGCGCGATGAACGACAGTGGCGCTGTGCTGCCCTGGCTTGTCATACGGCAGGACGACAACGGCAACCGCTATCGCGTCGGCCGGTACGCCACCGAGGACGAGGCGCAGCAGATCGTCGACACCCTCGACGGCCGCGGGCACAAGCAGCTCTACTGGGTCGAGCGCATAGGACAGACGACGCACTAGGCGGTGTCTGACACGGCCCAGCCCGGCAGGATCCGAAGGACCCGCCTTTCGGTCGGTACCTTCCGGGCCCAGTACGCTCCGGCGCATGAAGGATCGTGTGGTCGTGGTGGCCGGTGCCCTGTACGACAAGGGGCGGCTGCTGGCCGCCCGCCGCAGTGCCCCCGCGGAGCTCGCCGGCCGCTGGGAACTCCCAGGCGGCAAACTGGAACCGGGCGAGAGTCCCGAGCAGGCGCTCGTACGTGAGCTGCGCGAGGAACTGGGCGTCGAGACGGAGCCGGTGGCGCGGATCCCCGGCGAGTGGCCGCTCAAGCCCGGCTATGTACTCCAGGTGTGGACGGCCCGGCTGGTCTCCGGTGAGCCGGAGCCGCTGGAGGACCATGACGCGCTGCGCTGGCTCGCGCCGCACGAGACGGATGCCGTCGACTGGCTCGATCAGGACCGTCCCGCCGTGGCGGAGGCGGCTCGACTCCTGCGTGAAAGGGAACGGGACGGCGCACGGGACTGATCTGTACGCCGTTCGCACCGCGGTGCGCCCATTGCCGCCAAAGCCGGGATACCTCGCACCGAATATCGGGTATGTGCTGAATAACCCCCCCAAATAGGACGCGGGTCTGCTGCTGGTCTGGGATGTGATCGGCGTGATCGACACCGAAGGCGAATGCGCCGAGTGGACCTTCCCTGCCGAGGCCAATTCCGTCCGCGCCGCCCGTCACGCCGTCCGTGGCACCCTTCGCGCCTGGGGGCTGGATTCCGCTGTCGGTGATGTCGCTGTGCTGCTGGTCAGCGAGCTGGTGACCAACTCTCTTCGCTATGCGTCGGGCCCGATCGGGGTCCGGATGGTCCGGCCGGAAGCCGGCGGCACCGTCCCCACCCTGCTCGTGGAAGTCTCCGATCCGCTTCCGGATCCTCCCACCGAACGTGCCGCCGAACCCGATGACGAGGGCGGACGCGGGCTGCAACTGGTGGCTTGTTCGGCTCGCCGCTGGGGCACGCGGCGGGGCAGAAGCGGCAAGACGGTGTGGTTCGAGCTGGCTCTCACTGGTTAGAAGAGTGAGGGGACGACGATCAGGCAGGGCTCGGCCGAAAATGAACGAGACCGTGCTGTGATCGTGAACGCCGTGTCGGTTGGAGCCGTAGTGCTGAATACTGCGGTCATGGCCGGTCCGGTGCGGTGAGCTGGAGGGGACGGTCGCGTGAGCGAAATACCTGAGACGGCGAGCGGTGTCGTATGGCAGAGCAGCCCGCCTGGCTCGATCTATGACTACATCAAGGTTGCCTCCTTCTCGATCGGCTCCGACGGGCTGGTCGACCAGTGGAGTCGGCGCGCCGTGGACCTCTTCGGCATCACTCCTGACGAGGTCAGGGGCAAGGACCCGGTCGAGGTCTTCATGCCCGCCGAGCTGCGCCCGCGAGGCCACCGCAAAGTCGCCGAGATACTCGACGGCAAGGAGTGGACCGGCCTGGTCCCCTTCCGTATGCCGGGGGAGGGCCACGCGCACGGCGTGGCCGAGGTCTATGTGATGCCGAGCGAGACGGAGACCGGCGAGAGGGCAGCGCTCTGCATCGTCGTCGACGTCCGCGCCCTGCGCCGGATCGAGACGGATCTCGCCGCATCGCAGGCCATTTTCGGCCAATCTCCTTTTGGCTTCCTCCTCTTCGGTACGGACCTCACAGTGCAGCGCGCCAACCAGCGCTTCGCCACCGTCTTCGGGGGCGCCGCCGACGACCACCGCGGACGCACCGTTCACGACTACCTCTCCCGCCCCGAGGCCGAGCGGATGAACGCCTCCCTTCGCCGTGTGCTGGAGACCGGAGAATCCGCCATCGATCTCCAGATCGTCGGCAGCGCCCCGGGCAGCACGGAGCGCAGACACTGGTCGATCAATCTCTACCGGGTGCACAGCGGAGCCGGCCGCCCCATCGGCGTCGCCGGACTGGGCACCGACGTCACCCGCCGTCAGATCGCCGCCCGCGAAGCCGCGAGCGCCCGCCGCAACCTCGCCCTCCTCAACGAGGCGAGCGCCCGCATCGGCAACTCCCTCGATCTGGAGACCACCGCCCGCGAACTCCTCGACGTCGCCGTCCCCGGCTTCTGCGACCTCGCGTCGGTCGACCTCTATCAGGGTCTGCTCACCGGCGACGAGGCCCCGCCCGGGCAGTGGGGGTCCCCCCATGCCGAAAGCCACGGGGGAGGCAGCGCCGAGCTGCGCCGGGTCGCCTTCGCCAGTGCCGTCTCCGACGCCCCGCTGGTGCCCCCTCCGGGCTGCGGCCAGGAGGGCAGCGCCCCCACCGCGCTCGGCGAGGTCCACCGCTATCCCTTCAACTCGCCCTGTGCGAGCGCCCTGCGCACCGCCCGCGTCCAGTCCATCCCGGGCGAGGAGGGCACCCTCGTCCAGTCCACTTTCGCGGTGCCGATGGTCGCGCACGACACTGTCGTCGGCCTGGTGCAGTTCTCCCGCACGAAGGGCAGCGAGCCCTTCGGGGAACGGGACCGGGCACTCGCCGGCGAGCTCGCCGCCCGCGCCGCCGTCTGTATCGACAACGCCCGCCTCTACCGCAGGGAGCACGAGCGGGCGCTCATCCTCCAGCGCAGCCTGCTCCCGCCCGGAGACCCCGAGGCCGCCGGACTGGACATCGCCTGCCGCTATCTCCCGGGCAACACGGCCACCGAGGTGGGCGGTGACTGGTTCGACGTCATCGAACTGCCCGGTCACCGCACCGCCCTCGTCGTGGGCGATGTGATGGGACGGGGACTGCGGGCCGCGGTCGCCATGGGTGAACTGCGCACAGCGGTACGGACCTTGGCGCTGCTGGACCTGGAACCCGCCGAAGTACTCTCCGCGCTCGACGAGATCGCCCGCGGTCTGGGCAGCCCCAGCGGCACCCAGCAGGCCTCCCGCGTCGCCCACAAGTCCCGCGAGGCCGACCTCTCCGAGGTCTATCTCGCGACCTGCGTCTACGCCGTATACGACCCGGTCACCCGACGCTGCACCTTCGCCAACGCCGGTCATCTGCCGCCCGTCCTGGTCGAACCGGGCGAGGAGGCGCTGCTGCTCGACGTGCCGCCGGGGATGCCGCTCGGCGTGGGCGGCGAACCATTCGAGGAGGTCGAGGTCGAGCTCCCCGAGGGCTCTCTGCTCGCCCTCTACACCGACGGCCTCGTCGAGTCCCGGGACCACCCCCTCGACGAGGGGCTGCGCGCCTTCCGCGCCGCGCTGACCGATCCCGTACGCCCCCTGGAAGACGTCTGCGACCATGTGCTGAACACCCTCGACACCCGGCACGGCGAGGACGACATCGCCCTGCTGATGGCCCGCATCCAGGGGCTGCCCGTCGAGGCGGTCGGCGACTGGCTGTTGCCGCGCGAGCCGCGCTCGGTGGGACGGGCCCGCGAACTGGCCCGCGCCCAGCTGCTCAGCTGGAACCTCGAAGCACTCGTGGACACGGTCGAGCTGCTGGTCAGCGAGCTGGTCACCAACGCCCTGCGCTACGGCGAGGGTGAGATCCGGCTCAGGCTGCTGCGCGACCGCACACTGGTCTGCGAAGTGTGGGACGCGGGCCTGGTGCAGCCGCGCCGGCGACGGGCGCGCGACACCGACGAGGGCGGCCGCGGACTGCAGCTGGTCGGGCTGCTGAGCGCGGCATGGGGCTCGCGCCGGACCCCGCGCGGCAAGACGGTCTGGTTCGAACTCGCCCTGCCCGACGGGGGCTCGACGGCGGAGCCCACGGTCGAGCAGCTGCTCAGCATGTTCTGACCGGGCTGCGCCGCCTTGAGGGCAGCCAGGGAAAAGGTGAGTTGGATCAGAAGCGGCCGCCGCCCATCCGGCCGCGGGTGCCCCCGCCGCCGAAACTGCCGGGCCCGCCGCCACCTCCAAAGCCCCCGCCCCGCACGTCTTCTTCGGCCAGGCTCTGCGCCTGCCGCGCGAGCCCGTCCGCCTGCTGCGCCTCGGCCAGCGCGCCTTGCGGAACAGCCGACCCCGAGCCGCCCGAACCGTCCCAACCCGCCAGCTCCCGCGCCCGCTCCAGCCGTCGCTGCGCCTCCGCCAGCCGCGTCCGCGCGTCGCTGCCGACCGCCCCGCGGTGAGTCGTGATGTAGTCGGCCGCCGCGCCGATGGTGGAGCGCGCGCCGAGCATGGCCTGGTCGAGCAGCGCACGGGCCCGCCGCGTCCCCTGCTCGTTCTCGCGCGCCCCCGCCAGCGCCTCGTCGAGCGCGGCATCCGCCTCCTCGACCCGGCGCAGCGCGTCGATCGGGTCGTACAGGCCCGCCTCCAGCTCCCTGCGCACCTCCGCGGCCACCGTCTCGGCCCGTGCGATCCGCCCCTGGAGATCGGCCGTCGAAACCCCTTCCGATGTGCCCTTCAGCAGCCCGCGCGCCTCGGCCAGATCGGTGTCCGTCCCGGTGAGCGCGCCCGGCAGCTTTCCCGCCGCCTCCGCGAGCTCCTGAGCGCGCCGGTCCACGGCCTCGATGAGCCGGCCCGCCTGCGCGAGGGCGCCCTCCGCGGCCCGGACCTGCACGGCGGCAGCCCCGTTCTCCGACGAGTCGATTGCCTGACGGGCCTGGTCGAGGCTGGTCCTCGCGAAGACCAGCCGGTCCGTGGCCTGTTCGACGCTGTCCGCGATGGGCGCGGCAGCGGAGGCGGCGTACCGCTCGCGCAGCACGCCGAGCGCGGCCTCCGTTGTGACGATGCGTCCGCTGAGATCGTCGTGGGCGGCTTCGGCGGTGGCGAGGGCCTGCGGCGCGTTCTGCTCCAGGGCGCGCAGCCGGTCGAAGTCCTCGGACTCCGCGTCCAGTCGGCGATTGGCGTCGGTGCACCGCGCGACGATCTCGTCGAGCATCCGCCGACGCATCACGTCGTCCTCCGGATAGGCGTCGTCGAGCTGCTGGCGCAGCCGGAAGGCGGCGGTCAGCTCGTTCCTCGCGTACTCCACCGCTTCGTTGAACGGCGTGGCCGCCTCGTCCCCGAACTGGGCCGTGGCGAAGCCGAGTTCCTCCTGGCTGGTACGCAGCGCGTTGTCGGTGTCGACGAGGGTCCGCTTGGCCTGGGCGTCGAGTTCGGGCAGGGGGGTCTGCGCGGCCTGCCGCGGAGCGCCCCAGCCCCCCTGCCCGCCCTGCGGTGTGGTCCGGGTGGCCGTCCGCTTCCTGCGCTTGGCGAAGGTGTACGCGGCGAGCGCGCCTGCCCCGCCGGCCACCGCGATCGGCAGCACCAGATCCCCTGCCCCGGTCTCGGCACCGCCGCCGTCCCCGCCGGGATCGGCCTCCCCGGGGGTGATGGCCGGAGCGGGCACGGGCTGTCCGCTCGCCACCGCGTCGTACCCGTCCGCCGCCCCGATCGCGGCGCCCGCCCAGTCGTTCTGCCTGAGTGCGGGCTCGATCGCGGTGCCCGCGACCTCCGCGAGCTGGGCGTCCGTCAGCCGGGAGCCGGTGTCGACGTAGTGCGCGTACTGCCGGTCGCCCGTGGCGACGGCGAGCAGGATGTCGTTCTGGCCGAGACCGTTTTTCTGAGCGGTGGCACTGGCCCAGTCCTGCGCGGAACGGCCGGAGAAGTCCCGTACGTACACCACGAAGAGCTGGAGGCGCTGGTCGTCGTAGAGCCGGTCCAGCGCCTGGGTGACCTGTGGCTTTCGGCCGCCGAGAGCCCCGACCCGGTCGGTGATCTGTCCCTCGCGGGACAGGCTGACCGGATCGTCCGCGAGCGCGCTTCCAGCGGCGGGCACGACCAGCCACCACGCCGCCACCAGCACGGCAAGGAAGGCCCGGGTGGCTATTCGCGTCACATTTGGGAGGCTATGTCGGCCGTTGGGCCTCCGCGACCGGACGGATCCCGATCCGGTTGTCGGTCCTGTGATCTAGCCTTGCGGCGCATGGGGATCAATCGGCAGGTGGGGGTGCGTGAGCGCGTACGGGCGCTGCGCGGAGCTTCGGGCGTGCGTGCCCTCGTACGAGGGTGGCGCAGCCCCCGCCTGAAGTGGCCCAAGCGGATCGCCCTCGCCCTGGCCGTTCTGCTCGTCGTCCCCACGCTCACCGCGGCGGTGGCGCTGCGCGTCAACTACGCGGGCGAGCTCAAGGAGGGCACGACGACGCGCGGCCAGGACGCCGTCTGGCTGGGTCACGCCTGGGTGGACGGCCGCAAGAAGGACGCCGACGTGGACGCCTTCGCCGCGCGGATACGGGGGACCGGGATACGGGACCTCTACGTCCACGCCGGGCCGCTCGAGCACGACGGTACCTTGCCGGCCGACCGCTATCCACGCGCGCGGTGGCTGATCGACGCCGTTCACCGGAAGATCCCCGGCATACGTGTCCAGGCCTGGCTCGGCGACAGGCTGGCGAGCGAGGGCCCGCAGGGGATGCGGCTGCCCGATGCCGGCACCCGTGCCGCCGTCGTGCGCTCCACCACACAGATCCTCGACGCGGGCTTCGACGGCGTCCACTTCGACCTCGAGCCCCTGATCTCCGACGACCGCGACTATCTGTCGCTGCTGGACGATCTGGGCGAGCTGACGCGGGCGCGCAAGTCCCCGCTTTCCGTCGCCGCCCACCAGATCGATCCGCTGCCGGCCCTCCACCGGGTGAACAGCGCGGTCACCGGCCGCGGCAAGTGGTGGTCGCAGGAGTTCTTCGGCGAGGTGGCCCGTCGGGTCGACCAGATCGCCGTCATGTCGTACGACACCTGGATGCCGCTGGAGAGCCTGTACGGCGGCTATGTCGCCCAGCAGACCTCCCTCGCCCTCGAAGTCACCCCCGAGGACACCGATCTGCTGATGGGGCTGCCGTTCTTCCACGAGGACGACCTGGGCCACCATGAATCGGCGGAGACGGTCGCGGCGGCGGTCCGTGGCACCCGGCTGGGCCTGGGGCGCACGGACCGCGACCGCGAGCGGTTCGGCGTCGCGCTGTATGTCGACTTCGCGGCGAAGGACGAGGACTGGACGGCCTACCGGGAGGGCTGGGGCGAGAAGGGTTAGGCCATGTCCGACAGACCCCGCCTGGCGCTATGTGCCAGACACGGCCTAGTCGACCGCCCCGCGGCGCTTGATCTTGTTGCCCAGCCACACCAGCGGGTCGTACTTACGGTCCACCGCCCGCTCCTTCAGCGGGATCAGCGCATTGTCCGTGATCTTGATGCCCTCGGGGCACACCTCCGTACAGCACTTCGTGATGTTGCAGTAGCCGAGCCCGTGCTCGTCCTGGGCGGTCTTCTTGCGGTCCAGACCCGTCTCGGCAGCCGCGTCCAGCGGATGCATGTCCAGCTCCGCCACCCGCATCAGAAAGCGCGGACCCGCGAACGCCGTCTTGTTCTCCTCGTGGTCACGCACCACATGGCAGGTGTCCTGGCACAGGAAGCACTCGATGCACTTGCGGAACTCCTGGGAGCGGTCCACATCCATCTGCTGCATCCTGTACTCCCCCGCCGCGACCCCCGGCGGCGGCACAAAGGAGGGCACCTCCCGTGCCTTGGCGTAGTTGAAGGACACATCCGTCACCAGATCCCGCACCACGGGGAACGCCCGCAGCGGTGTCACCGTGATCGTCTCCTCGCGAGAGAAGACCGACATCCGCGTCATGCACAGCAGCCGCGGCCGGCCGTTGATCTCCGCGCTGCACGAACCGCACTTGCCCGCCTTGCAGTTCCAGCGGACCGCGAGATCGGAGGCCTGGGTGGCCTGGAGGCGGTGGATGATGTCGAGGACGACCTCCCCGTCGTTCACCTCGACGGCGAAGTCCTCAAGCCCCCCGCCGCCCTGATCGCCGCGCCAGACCTTGAAGGCCGCTTCGTAGCTGCTCACTCGTAGAGCTCCTCTTCGGCGAGGTACTTGACCAGCTCCTCCTTCTCGAAGAGGGCGAGCAGGTCGGGACGGATGGCCTCGGTCGTCCTGCGTTCGAGCGCGATCTGACCCCGCGCCGGGTCGGTGGCCGCCAACTCGCCCGTAGGATCGACCGGTTGGCAGAGCAGATTGACCCGTCGCCACTCGCGCTCCATGGTCGGGCAGTCCTCGCGGGTGTGCCCGCCGCGGCTCTCCGTGCGCTCCAGCGCCGCCCGCGCGATGCACTCGCTGACCAGCAGCATGTTCCGCAGATCCAGCGAGAGGTGCCAGCCGGGGTTGAACTGCCGGTGCCCCTCGACCCCGGCCCGCCGCGCCCGTACGCGCAGATCGGCCAGCCTCTCCAGGGCCTGCTCCATCTCCGCCTCGCGCCGGATGATGCCGACCAGGTCGTTCATGGTCTGCTGGAGTTCTTGATGGAGGGTGTACGGATTCTCGGGCGGCTTGCCGTTCTCGTTACCCGGCTGCGGGCCCTCCGCGCTGAACGGACGCAGCGCCTCGGCAGCGGCCGCGTCGATCTGGTCCTCGTCCACCGCCGGTCGCGCGGCGAGCCCCTCCGCGTACTCGGCCGCGTGCTGACCCGCCCGCCGGCCGAAGACCAGCAGGTCGGAGAGTGAATTGCCGCCCAGCCGGTTGGAGCCGTGCATGCCGCCCGCGACCTCGCCCGCCGCGAACAGGCCGGGGACCCCGACCGCCGCCGCGGTGTCGGACTCGACGGCGATACCGCCCATCACGTAGTGACAGGTCGGGCCGACCTCCATCGCCTCCGCCGTGATGTCGACATCCGCCAGCTCCTTGAACTGGTGGTACATCGACGGCAGCCGGCGCCTGATGACCTCGGCCGGCATCCGTGTGGAGACATCGAGGAACACGCCGCCGTGCGGGGAGCCGCGGCCCGCCTTCACCTCGGAGTTGATGGCGCGTGCCACTTCGTCGCGCGGCAGCAGCTCGGGAGGACGCCGGTTGTTCGCCTGGTCCTCGTACCAGCGGTCGCCCTCCTCCTCCGACTGCGCGTACTTCTCCTTGAAGACATCGGGGATGTAGTCGAACATGAACCGCTTGCCCTCGGAGTTGCGCAGCACCCCGCCGTCCCCGCGCACCGACTCGGTGACGAGGAGTCCCTTCACCGAGGGCGGCCAGATCATCCCGGTCGGATGGAACTGCACGAACTCCATGTTGAGCAGCGGAGCACCCGCGAGCAGCGCCAGAGCGTGGCCGTCGCCGGTGTACTCCCAGGAGTTCGACGTCACCTTGAAGGACTTGCCGATCCCGCCGGTGGCAAGCACCACCGAAGGGGCCTCAAGGACGAAGAAGCGCCCGGACTCCCGGTCGTAACAGAAGGTGCCCGACACCCTCCCCCCGAGCCGCCGGCCGGGGGGGACCCCCATCTCGCTTCGCTCGCCATCCGCGAGGCTGTGATCTTTCAGGATCCGAGTGACCGTGCACTCCTGGAAGACCTTCAACCGGGCTTCGTAGTCGCCGAATTCGGCCTTGTCCTCCTGCTGCAGCGAGACGATCTTCTGCTGGAGCGTACGGATCAGCTCAAGGCCGGTCCGGTCGCCCACGTGCGCGAGGCGCGGGTACTCGTGTCCGCCGAAGTTGCGCTGGGAGATCTTCCCGTCGGCCGTACGGTCGAAGAGAGCGCCCCAGGTCTCCAGCTCCCAGACCCGGTCGGGCGCCTCGCGTGCGTGCAGCTCCGCCATCCGCCACTGGTTGAGGAACTTTCCGCCGCGCATGGTGTCGCGGAAGTGCACCTGCCAGTTGTCCCCGGCGTTCACATTGCCCATGGAGGCGGCGATGCCGCCCTCGGCCATCACCGTGTGGGCCTTGCCGAAGAGGGACTTGCAGATCACCGCCGTACGGGCGCCCCGCTCGCGCGCCTCGATGGCGGCACGCAGGCCCGCGCCGCCCGCACCCACCACCACGACGTCCCACTGCTGCCGTTCGAGTTGCGTCATGTCAGAAGGCCCCACCCATCAGAAAAACCTCGGATCGTCGAAGGCGCCGGACGCCACGAGATAGACGTAGAAGTCGGCGAGCGCGACGCTGATCAACGACGTCCACGCGAGCAGCATGTGACGGTCGTTCAGCTTGCCGACGAAGCCCCACAGGCGGTAGCGCACCGGGTGTTTGGAGAAGTGCTTCAGCCGGCCGCCGATGATGTGCCGGCAGGAGTGGCACGAGAGGGTGTACGCCCAGATCAGCACGATGTTGACCAGGAAGACGAGGGTGCCGAGGCCCATGTGGCCCCACTCGTAGTGCTCGTCGCGGAATGCGAGCACGGTGTCGTACGTGAGGATTCCGGCGACCGGGATCGCCGCGTAGAAGAAGTACCGGTGGATGTTCTGCAGGATCAGCGGGAAGCGGGTCTCGCCGGTGTACTTCGTGTGCGGCTCGGCGACCGCGCAGGCCGGGGGCGATGCCCAGAAGCCCCGGTAGTAGGCCTTGCGGTAGTAGTAGCAGGTCAGGCGGAAGCCGAGCGGGAAGATCAGGATGAGCAGCGCGGGGGACAGGCCCCACCAGGTGCCGAAGATCTCCCAGTTGGGGCCGGCCTGCATCGGTTCGCAGTTCTCGGCGAGGCAGGGCGAGTAGAACGGCGAGACATATGGCGCGGCGTAGTAGTCGGCGTTCGAGAAGGCCCGCCAGGTTGAGTACACGATGAAGGCCAGCAGTCCGCCGGCCGTCAGGGCCGGCGCGAGCCACCAGCGGTCCGTCCGCAGATGGCGGGGGCCGATGGCGGCGCGCGTGGTGCCGTGTACGCCTGTATTGATTTGTGGTCGTTCGGTACCAGTGGCCAACGAAGGCTCCATATGGAGTGGGATCGGGTGTGGCTACGGGCCGGGCCGGTCAGGGTGCGTGCCGGTCGCGCGCACCGAGCCCCTCGTCGTCCGAGTCCGTCCACAGCGCGCTGTTGTACGGGGTGTCGGGGATGGTGACCAGCTCCGGGGCCGGTGATTTCGACTCGGTGGCCGCCGACGCGGCCGGGCCGGCGCCACGCAGCTCATCGACGGTGCGCTCCAGCTGCCCGACGCGCTGGAGCAGCTCGTCGAGACGGTGCTGCATCGCCGTCAGTTCTTCCTGCTCGGACATGACGTGCCCTCACTTCCGCAGGGTGCGGTGGCATGGCTCATGCGCCTGCGAGTGTTGCGCGTCACATCCCTGCTTGTGAAGGGACGTGCAGGGATTGTCGCCGCATGAGCTTCCAGCGCGCCCCTCGTGGTCCGTATTTCGCTCCCCCCAGTTTCTCCCTTTCTGGGGCGGTATGACGGATTCTACGTTGGGCCGCACGGGTGGCCTTGGGGGCGAGCCCGCCGTGTCGCCGACACCTCTCGGCCTCAGTCCACTTCAGTGGACGGGAATCGGTGTGATCATCGCTAAATTCCGTGAACGCGGACGAAACAGGACGAAGAGGTATAAGCCATGTCCCAGGTCGACGCCCCACGCGGGAGGACATGCTCGCGAACGCTCCGCTCCGTCGCGCTGCTGACCAGCGGGGTGCTGGCGCTGCCGGTCCTGGCCGGCTGCAGCTCGGGCGAGGACGCGGACACCGGCAGCGCCACGGCCCAGGACATCGCCCCCACCGGGCGGGAGCTGGTCGCCGACGGAGGCACGCTGCGCTGGGCGGTCGACGCCATGCCCAGCACCCTCAACGCCTTCCAGGCCGACGCGGACGCCACCACGGCGCGCATCGCCGGAGCCGTACTCCCCGCGCTCTTCACGCTGGACCGGCGCGGCCGGCCGCAGCGCAATCCCGACTACGTCGAGTCCGCCGGAATCGTCAAGCGCGAGCCCAAGCAGGTCGTGCTCTACAAGCTGAACCAGAAGGCGGTGTGGAGCGATGGCCGGGAGATCGGGGCGGCCGACTTCGTCGCCCAGTGGCGCGCCCTGGGCGGAAAGGATTCCGCGTACTGGACCGCGCGCAACTCCGGGTACGAACGGATCGAGAAGATCGAGAAGGGCGCCGACGACCTCCAGGTCAAGGTCACCTTCAACAAGCCGTTCGCGGACTGGCAGTCCCTCTTCACCCCGCTCTACCCGAAGGAAGTGACCGGGACCCCGGACTCCTTCAACGACGGGGCCCGCAGCACGCTCAAGGTGATGGCCGGCCCCTTCCAGCTGGCGGCGGTGGACCGCAAGGCGGGCACGAGCACACTCGTACGCAATCCCCGCTGGTGGGGGCAGCGGGCGAAGCTGGAGAAGGTGGTGCTGACCGCGGTGCCGCGCGAGAAGCGTGCCGCCGCTCTCGCCGCCGGCACCCTCGACCTCGCGGAGGTCGACCGGCGCGCGGTGGAGCGCATCGTCCTCGCGGCCCGGGACAAGGGCGCGGCCGGCCAGCCGCTCGCCCACGGGCCGGGCGCGGCCCTCACCCCCTCCGCCGCGCTCAAGTCCTGGGCACTGGCCAACGGCTCGGACAGCAAGAAGGCCGAGGCCGCGAAGAAGGCCCGCGCCCAGACCGTGGCGGCGGTCGAGAAGTACACCGCTGAGCAGAACGCCCTGCGCGGATTCGTGGTGCGCAAGTCGCTGGAGCCCGCGTACACCCAGCTCGCGCTGAACGGCGAGTCCGGCCCCCTCGCCGACGGCCGGGTGCGCCGCGCCGTGGCCCGTGCGCTCAACCGCAACGAGCTCGCCGAGGCCGTACTGACCCCGCTCGGTCTGCCCGCCGATCCGCCCGGCAGCCATCTGGCGCTGGCCGGCCAGCGGGCGTACACGGACAACAGCGGCGCGCTCGGCGAGCAGAACACCCAGGAGGCGCAGGCGCTGCTGGCCGACGCGGGCTGGACCCCCGGCGGGGCGCTCAAGAAGCCCGCGCCGGCCAAGGCGGGCAACGAGGCGGGCAGCGGCGAGCAGGCCGAGCCCGGCGGGCAGGCCGAGGCCAGTAAGAGGGCCGAGCCGAGCAAGAAGAGCGAGTCCAAGAACCGGGCGCGGGAAGAAGCGGAGCACAGCGCGTCCGACGAGGGGTTGTACATCGTCGACGACGACAAGCCCGCGGGCCACGGCCCCGGCAGCGGCGGCAGCGGTACGCGCATCCTCGCCCCCGCCCCCGGCGCTGCCCTCCAGGGTGTGGCCCCGGAGCGCCGGGCGGAGTCGCTCGGGGACGACACCGCCAACAAGCCAGGGACCAAGGCGCAGGAGAATCAGGGCGGGGCCGCCGGAGCGTACGCACCGCGCGGCACCGCCGCCCCCGCCCGGGGGAGCGGCCCGCTCGGCAAGGACGGCAAGCCGCTCACGCTGCGGTTCGTCCTTCCCGCGGGCCCCGGCTCCGAGGCGCTGCGCACCGTCGGCGACAAGATCGCGAAGATGCTGGACCGGATCGGCATCAACACCGAGCTGATCAAGGTCTCCGACACCAGCTTCTTCAAGGACCACATCGCCTCCGGCGACTACGACCTGGCGCTGTACTCCTGGCCCGCCACCGCCTACCCGGCGACCGACGCCCGGCCGATCTTCGCCAAGCCCGAGCCCGCGAGCGACGGCTCACTGCTGGTGGAGCAGAACTACACCCGCGTCGGCACGGACTACATCGACCAGCTCTTCGACGAGGCCGCTGCCGAGCTGAACGAGGACGAGGCCCGTGACCTGGTGCGCCGGGCGGATGCCCGCATCTGGGCCGCGGCCGGATCCATTCCCCTGTATCAGCGCCCCGAGCTGGTGGCCGCCAAGCGGCAGGTGGTCAACGCCGGCGCCTTCGGCTTCGCCGCCCCCCGCTACCAGGACATCGGGTTCAAGAAGTCCTAAAACCCCGACTCTGAAGAAGAAGTGGCAGGTCAGAACCTCAGAACTGGCTCAAGTCCCTTGCCCGCCGGCACCGCCGGCGGGCAAGCTGGTGCCTACCCTTGACCCAGGCTTTCGCACCCCCAGCGCACTCCCCAGTGCACTCCCCAGCGCACCAGGATCACCTTCACGATCGGCCCGGGAAGCCCCGGACGCGGCGGCCCCGTACCATGGGGACCAGCCGTGGCGCGTCCGCCCGGCGGGCGGACGAGGCTACGACAGTCAGACGCCTGACCCCACGATCGAGAGAAGCGCCAGCCAGCATGCCCACGCGCCACGACATCCGTAACGTTGCCATCGTCGCCCACGTCGACCACGGCAAGACCACCCTGGTCGACGCCATGCTGAAGCAGGCCGGCGCGTTCGCCGCGCACGCCGCCGAGCACCTCGACGACCGCATGATGGACTCGAACGACCTGGAGCGTGAGAAGGGCATCACGATCCTGGCGAAGAACACCGCCGTGAAGTACCACCCCAAGGCCGGCGGGTCCCCGATCACCATCAACATCATCGACACCCCCGGCCACGCCGACTTCGGCGGCGAGGTCGAGCGTGGTCTGTCGATGGTCGACGCGGTCGTCCTGCTCGTGGACGCCTCCGAGGGCCCGCTTCCGCAGACCCGCTTCGTGCTCCGCAAGGCGCTGCAGGCCCGGATGCCCGTCATCCTCTGCATCAACAAGACGGACCGCCCGGACTCCCGGATCGACGAGGTCGTCAACGAGACCTACGACCTCTTCCTGGACCTGGACGCGGACGAGGAGCAGATCGAGTTCCCGATCGTCTACGCCTGCGCCCGTGACGGCGTCGCCTCGCTGACCAAGCCGGAGGACGGCACTGTCCCGGCCGACAGTGAGAACCTGGAGCCGTTCTTCACCACGATCCTCGAGCACGTCCCGGCTCCCGAGTACGACGATGCCGCGCCGCTCCAGGCCCACGTCACCAACCTGGACGCCGACAACTTCCTCGGCCGTATCGCGCTGTGCCGCGTCGAGCAGGGCGAGCTGCGCAAGGGCCAGACGGTCACCTGGATCAAGCGCGACGGCACGATGTCCAACGTGCGCATCACCGAGCTGATGATGACCGAGGCACTCACCCGCAAGCCGGCCGAAAAGGCCGGCCCGGGCGACATCTGCGCCATCGCCGGTATCCCGGACATCATGATCGGCGAGACCCTGGCCGACCCAGAGAACCCGATCGCCCTGCCGCTGATCACGGTCGACGAGCCGGCCATCTCGATGACCATCGGTGCGAACACCTCACCGCTCGTCGGTAAGGGGGGCAAGGGCCACAAGGTCACTGCCCGGCAGATCAAGGACCGTCTGGACCGGGAGCTGGTCGGTAACGTCTCGCTCCGTGTCCTGGACACCGAGCGCCCCGACGCCTGGGAGGTGCAGGGCCGCGGTGAGCTCGCCCTGGCCATCCTCATCGAGATCATGCGCCGCGAGGGCTTCGAACTCACCGTCGGCAAGCCGCAGGTGGTCACCAAGCAGGTCGACGGCAAGACCCACGAGCCGATCGAGCGCATGACCATCGACTCGCCCGAGGAGCACCTCGGCGCCATTACGCAGCTCATGGCGACCCGTAAGGGCCGCATGGAGACGATGACGAACCACGGTTCGGGCTGGGTTCGCATGGAGTGGATCGTCCCGTCCCGCGGCCTCATCGGCTTCCGTACGGAGTTCCTGACCCAGACCCGCGGCACGGGCATCGCGCACTCCCTCTTCGAGGGGCACGAGCCGTGGTTCGGCGAGCTGCGCACCCGTCACAACGGCTCGCTGGTGGCGGACCGTGCGGGCGTGGTGACGCCGTTCGCGATGGTCAACCTCCAGGAGCGCGGTGTCATCTTCACGGAGGCCACCACGGAGGTCTACGAGGGCATGATCATCGGCGAGAACTCGCGCGCCGACGACATGGACGTGAACATCACCAAGGAGAAGAAGCTCACCAACATGCGTGCGGCTTCCGCGGACACCACGGAGAACGTGGTGCCCGCGCGCAAGCTCTCCCTGGAGCAGTCCCTCGAGTTCTGCCGCGATGACGAGTGCATCGAGGTGACCCCGGAGACGGTCCGTATCCGCAAGGTCGTCCTGGACCAGAAGCAGCGCGGCCGCACGGCCTCCCGCGCGAAGAACAACTGACGCCCCATCATTGACGGCTCGGCCCCCCGCAGAAACTGCGGGGGGCCGAGCCGTTCGTCAACTCCTTTTCATGGCCCAAGTGTCCGCATATCGACCATCGCTCTCCGGAACATGTGTTAACGGTCCGTTTCGCGGGTGTCTGTCTGTGCTCACTTTGTCCGGATTTCGGGCAGCGGGGGTCTGTCGATGTTGTCAAAACGAGACCCTTTAAGTGTGGTTTACGGCTCGGGCGTACTCAATAGTTGGCTCCATTGAGCTCGGGTCAATGGGTCATGCGCTGTGGGGAGCGCCGACTCACGAGCACACTCTGGGTACGTGACGTGTCCGCTGTCAGGGGTGTCAGCGCGCGTAGATGTGCCCTTCTTGTAGTGACAAAGTGGACTCATGAGGAGGAACCCATGCGCGGTGCCAAGAGCGCCAAGTGGGTAGCGGGTGCGATAGTCGTCGCTCTGGCAGCGACCGCCTGTGGCGGTAGCAGTGACAGCGGCTCCGACGCCAAGGGTGAAGCTGACCCCAACGGCATTTTCTCCATCGAGCTGGGTGAGCCGGAGAAGCTCCTGCACACCGGCGACACGATGGAGTCCAACGGCTCCGCCGTCATGGCCGGCCTGTTCTCGACCCTGGTCGACTACAAGGCCGACGGCTCGCTGGAGATGATCAACGCCGAGTCGGTGGAGACCACCGACTCCAAGACGTGGACCGTCAAGCTCAAGAAGGGCTGGACCTTCCACGACGGCACCCCGGTGACCGCCAAGTCCTATGTGGACGCGTGGAACTGGAACGCCAACATCAACAACGCCCAGGGGCTGTCCTCCTGGTTCGCGGACATCAAGGGCTTCGACGCCCTGCACCCGGAGAAGGAAGGCGCCAAGCCGACCGCCGAGGCCATGGAAGGCCTGAAGGTCGTCGACGACAGCACCTTCACCATCGACCTGAAGAGTGCCGTCCCGGCCTTCGGTCACAAGCTCGCCTACATCGTCTTCGCGCCGCTGCCCGCGTCCTTCTACAAGGACGCGAAGGCCGCGGGCGAGAAGCCGGTCGGCAACGGTCCCTACAAGTTCGACAGCTGGGACCACAAGAAGCAGATCAAGATCGTCCGTTACGACGACTACAAGGGCCCGAACAAGGCGAAGAACGGTGGTGTGCTCTTCAAGAACTACACCACCCTCGAGGCCGCGTACGAGGACCTGAAGTCGGGCAACGTCGACGTCCTGCGTCAGATCGGCCCGAAGGACCTCCCGGTCTACCGCGCGGACCTCGGCGACCGCGCCGTCGACCAGGCGTACTCCGCGATCCAGACGCTGGCCATCGCCTTCTACGCGGACCAGTGGAAGAAGCCGAAGCAGGTCGACCCGAAGGTCATCCAGGGTCTGTCCATGGCCATCGACCGCGCCACCATCACCAAGACGGTGCTGCAGGGTACGCGTGAGCCGGCCACGGGCTGGGTCGCCAAGGGCGTCGTGGGCTACCAGGAGAACGCCGCGGGCGACGTCACCAAGTTCGACCCCGCCAAGGCCAAGGAGCTCATCAAGGCCGGCGGCGGCGTCCCGAAGAACGAGATCTTCATCCAGTTCAACGCCGACGGCGGCCACAAGGAATGGGTCGACGCGGTCTGCAACAGCATCACCCAGGCCACCGCTGTCAAGTGCACCGGTGACAGCAAGCCGGACTTCCAGGCCGACCTGACCGCTCGTAAGAGCCAGCAGGTCAAGTCGATCTACCGCTCCGGCTGGGTGCTGGACTACCCCGTCAACTCCAACTTCGTCAGCGACCTGTTCCGTACGGGCGCGGCGGGCAACCAGGGTGGCTTCTCCAACAAGGCGCTGGACGCCAAGATCGCGGCTGCTGACGGCGCCGCGACGCTCGACGAGTCGGTGAAGCAGTTCCAGGCCATCGAGAAGGACCTGGTCAACTACATGCCGTCGATCCCGCTCTGGTACTACAAGGTCAACGCGGGCTACTCGGAGAAGGTCTCCGGCGTGCAGTACGGCCAGGACGGTGACCCGATCCTGACCGGCGTCGAGGTCAAGAAGTAATCGCCCAGGCGTAGTCCGATAGCCGTTGCGGGGCTGACGAATCGCCAGCCCCGCAACGGCGCCTTACGCAGCGGCTGGGGGGCCCTTCCACGACATTCGCGTACCCACTGGGGCGCGGTTGCCGCGGGAGGGCCCGTCGGCTGCGGCTGTCGCATCTCAACGGAGGCATGATGGGGCGCTATGTCGCACGACGACTGCTCCAGATGATCCCGGTATTCCTCGGGACAACCTTTCTGATCTTCTTCATGGTCTACAGCCTGCCTGGCGACCCCGTGGCGGGGTTGTTCGGCGACAAGGGCGTCGACCCGGCGACTCTCGCCGCCAAGAGACATGAACTGGGGCTGGATCTCCCGATCTGGGAGCAGTACTGGAACTACATGACCAATATCGTCCTGCACTTCGACTTCGGTAACCAGATCCGCAATGGGCGGCCGGTCACCGAGGTGCTGGGCGACGCGTTCCCCATCACCCTGCAGCTCGCGGCGCTGGCTTTCGCCTTCGAGCTCATCTTCGGCATCGGCCTCGGTGTCATCGCCGGTCTGCGGGCCGGCCGCCTGGCCGACAACGCGATCCTGATCTTCACTCTGCTGATCATCTCGATCCCGGTCTTCGTCCTCGGCTTCATCATCAAGATGGTCTTCGCCTTCGAGCTGGGCTGGATGGCGCCGAACGTCAGCAACGAACAGAAGTGGTCCGAGCTGATCGCGCCGGCCATCGTGCTCGGCGGCCTCTCGCTCGCGTACGTCGCCCGGCTCACCCGCACCTCGATGGCGGAGAACCTGCGCGCCGACTACATGCGCACGGCCGTGGCCAAGGGTCTGCCCAGGCGCCGGATCATCGGTGTCCACCTGATGCGCAACTCGATGATCCCCGTCGTCACCTTCCTCGGCACCGACATCGGCGCCCTGATGGGCGGCGCGGTCGTCACCGAAGGCATCTTCAACGTCAAGGGCATCGGCGGCGTCATCTACGAGTCGATCAGCCGGCGTGAGGGCACCACCCTGGTCGGCCTCGTCACCGTCCTGGTGCTCGTCTACCTCGCCACCAGCCTGCTCATCGACCTGCTGTATGCGGTCCTGGACCCGAGGATCCGTTATGCCTGACGTGACCAAGACCGCGGCCGTCGCGACCGAGGACGCCATCGCGCCGCCCTCCGCCGCCGGGCCCGCGCCCCAGAAGCCGGACAAGGCGCGCAGCCTGTGGGGAGACGCCTGGCAGGACCTCCGCCGCAACCCCTACTTCCTGGTCGCGGCCGTCCTGATCTCCTTCCTGCTGATCATCACGGCCGTCCCGAGCTTGTTCACCAGCGCCTCGCCCACGGTCGGCGACCTGGTGCACCACTACCTCGGCAAGCCGGAACTGGGCAGCGTCGGCTCGGAGGGCTGGCTCGGCTATGACGGCCAGGGCCGCTCCGTGTACGCCCGCCTCATCCACGGCACCCGTGCCTCGGTCATCGTCGGCATCTGCGTCACCCTGATCGTCACCATCGTCGGTGGCATCACGGGCATGATCGCCGGCTACTTCGGCGGCGTCACGGACGCCATCCTCTCCCGGATCACCGACATCTTCTTCGGTATCCCGTTCCTGCTCGGTGCCATGGTCGTGCTGCAGTCCTTCACCGAGCGCACGGTCTGGGTGGTCGTCTTCGCCCTCGCGTTCCTCGGCTGGACCCAGATCACCCGCGTCATGCGCGGTGCGGTGATCACCATCAAGCAGGCCGACTACGTCCAGGCAGCCAAGGCCCTCGGCGCCGGCACCACCCGGATCCTGTTCCGGCACATCCTGCCGAACGCCATGGCCCCGGTGATCGTCGTCGCGACCATTTCCCTCGGCGGCTACATCTCGGCCGAGGCGACCCTGTCGTACCTGGGTCTGGGCCTTTCCTCGCCCATCGTTTCCTGGGGCGTCGACATCTCCACCGGTGTTCAGCAGATCCGTACGGCACAGCACATCCTGCTGTACCCGTCGATCATGCTCAGCATCACCGTTCTGGCGTTCATCATGCTCGGCGAAGCAGTTCGCAACGCCCTCGACCCCAAGCTGCGCTGAGGAGGGCGTACGACATGACCATCATTGACAAGACCGCGTCTGTCCCCGCCCCGCGCGACGGCAACGACTTCGAGGGCTCGCTCCTCGAAGTCCGTGACCTGCATGTGGAGTTCCACACCCGTGACGGCGTGGCCAAGGCGGTCAACGGCGTCAACTACAGCGTGAACGCCGGTGAGACGCTCGCCGTGCTCGGGGAGTCCGGCTCCGGCAAGTCCGTGACCGCGCAGGCGATCATGGGCATCCTCGACATGCCGCCCGGCAAGATCCCGCAGGGAGAGATCTTCTTCCGCGGCGAGGACATGCTCAAGATGTCCTACGAGGAGCGCCGGCAGATCCGTGGCCGCAAGATCGCCATGATCTTCCAGGACGCGCTCTCCTCACTGAACCCGGTCCTCAGCGTCGGCTACCAGCTCGGCGAGATGTTCCGGGTCCACCAGGGCCTGTCCAAGAAAGAAGCCAAGGCCAAGGCCATCGAGCTGATGGACAAAGTCAAGATCCCGGCCGCCGCGGCCCGGGTCAACGACTACGCCCACCAGTTCTCGGGCGGTATGCGCCAGCGCATCATGATCGCCATGGCGCTGGCCCTGGAGCCGGACCTGATCATCGCCGACGAGCCCACCACGGCTCTTGACGTGACGGTCCAGGCCCAGGTCATGGATCTGCTCGCGGAGCTCCAGCGCGAGTACAACATGGGCCTGATCCTGATCACCCACGACCTTGGCGTGGTCGCCGACGTCGCGGACAAGATCGCGGTCATGTACGCGGGACGGATCGTCGAGACCGCCCCGGTGCACGAGCTCTACAAGCGCCCCGCGCACCCCTACACCCGCGGTCTTCTCGACTCCATCCCGCGCCTTGACCAGAAGGGCCAGGAGCTCTTCGCCATCAAGGGGCTGCCGCCCAACCTGCTGCGCGTACCGTCCGGTTGTGCGTTCAACCCGCGCTGCACCAAGGCGGAGGACATCTGCCGTACGGACATCCCGGCGCTGCTCCCGGTCACCGACCGGGACGGCACGGACCTGGTCGGCCGCGGCAGTGCGTGCCACTTCTGGAAGGAGACGATCCATGGCTGAGCTCAAGAAGTCCGACGAGCCCATGGACGCCACCCCGAACGTCACCGACGTCGAGACGGTCGATGCCGCCACCGAGGCCGAGGCGGTAGCCGCCATCGAGGCGCCCGTCTCGCAGGGTGAGCCGATCCTTCAGGTCCGCAATCTGGTCAAGCACTTCCCGCTGACCCAGGGCATCCTGTTCAAGAAGAAGGTCGGCGCGGTCAAGGCCGTGGACGGGATCTCCTTCGATCTCTACCAGGGTGAGACGCTCGGCATCGTCGGCGAATCCGGCTGTGGCAAGTCCACGGTCGCCAAGCTGCTGATGACGCTGGAGCGGGCGACCGCCGGCGAGGTCTTCTACAAGGGCCAGGACATCACCAGGCTGTCCGGCCGTGCACTGAAGGCCGTCCGCCGCAACATCCAGATGGTGTTCCAGGACCCGTACACCTCGCTGAACCCGCGTATGACGGTCGGCGACATCATCGGGGAGCCCTTCGACATCCACCCGGAGGTGGCGCCCAAGGGCGACCGCCGCCGCAAGGTCCAGGAGCTCCTGGACGTCGTGGGCCTCAACCCGGAGTACATCAACCGGTATCCGCACCAGTTCTCCGGCGGTCAGCGCCAGCGCATCGGCATCGCCCGCGGCCTTGCGCTCAACCCGGAGATCATCATCTGCGACGAGCCCGTCTCGGCCCTGGACGTCTCCGTCCAGGCACAGGTCATCAACCTGATGGAGAAGCTGCAGGACGAGTTCAACCTCTCCTACCTCTTCATCGCCCACGACCTGTCGATCGTCCGGCACATCTCGGACCGGGTCGGCGTGATGTACCTCGGCAAGATGGCCGAGATCGGTACCGACACGCAGATCTACGACCACCCGACGCACCCCTACACCCAGGCGCTGCTGTCGGCGGTCCCGGTTCCCGACCCGGCCGCGCGTGAGGGCCGCGAGCGGATCATCCTCGTCGGAGACGTGCCGTCCCCGGCGAACCCGCCGTCCGGCTGCCGCTTCCGCACCCGTTGCTGGAAGGCCGAGGACAAGTGCGCCACGGAGGTCCCGCTGCTGGCGGTCCCCGAGCGCTTCAAGGGCGCCGACACCCCGGCGGCACACGAGTCCGCGTGCCACTTCGCCGAGGAGAAGGACGTCGTCCACGCGGCGTAATGCTCAGCAGGCAGTGCTCTGTACGTGAACGAAGGGCGCCCGGACCATCTGGTCCGGGCGCCCTTCTGCGTACGGCCGCGTACCGCCGCGCAGGGCTCGCCCGGCCAGGAAAGTCATGCGTAACATCCGCCGGACCCCGCGCGTGTTCATGGCAGAAGGCAATGAACGGACGAGGAGCGGGGGGAAGATGCCGACGCAGTCGCAGGAGTTCGACGCGTTCTACGCGGCTACGGCCAAGCGCGTGGTCGCCACGGTCTACGCCATCACCGGCGATCTCGCGGAGGCCGAGGACGCCGTACAGGAGGCGTATGTGCGCGCCTGGCAGCGGTGGGACAGGCTGACGCGGGAGGGGGACCCGCTGCCCTGGGTGCGCACGGTCGCGGTACGCCTGGCGATCAGCACCTGGCGTAGGACCCGCAACCGCCTGCTCGCCCATCGCAGACATGGGCCGCAGGATGACTCTCCCGAACTCTCCGCGGACCGCGTGGCGTTGATCGGGGCGCTGCGCGAACTGACCCCGGACCAGCGGCAGGTGGTGGTCCTGCATCACCTTCTCGACCTCCCGGTGGAGCAGGTGGCTCGCGAGACGGGTGCCTCCAGCGGTGCTGTACGCACCCGGCTCAGCCGGGCCCGGAAGATCCTCGGCGAGCGGCTCGCCGATGCCACTGTCCCGTCGGAGGGGGTTGTCAGTCATGGCTGAGGTCGAGGAACTGCTGGACGACGTCACGCTGCGGATGCCGAGCGCCGCGGAGCTCCGCGCGCGGGGCAACCGGCGGCGTGTGCGTCTTAGGGCCGGCGCGGTCGCCGTGGCTGTCGCCGTGGCGGTGGTGGGTGGTATGTCGTGGGCGCTGATCCAGGGCGGCGGCCGGCAAAACGTGCGGCCCGCGGGGGTGCCTACGCCCACGCCGGTCGCCGACGGGAATCCGTACAAGACGGGAGACGCGTTCGACGGGCTGACGGAAAGCGATGTGCCGCTGTACGGCACGTGGCACTGGAAGCTGAGTGACAAACCGGCCGATGAGGCCGTGCGGTTCCCGCGCGTGGGCTTTGACGACGCCTGCCCGCAGCCGGCCCCGCGCACCCCGCAGGGCAAGCTCGACCGGGTCTCGTACACGGGGATCTACAAGGGGGACGGGGAGTCCGTCGCCCGCCATCGCTATGCCGACTACGGCAGCGCCGTCCAGGCGGCCGATGAGTTGCGGCGGCTGAAGGACGCGCTCGCGGCCTGCGGTCTGAAGCCCCGGGGCACGGGCGCGGACGCCTCCTACGCGGGCACCAGTACGGGCGGCCCGTGGCTGCGGGTCGACATCGACAGCGGCACGAAGTGGATCTCGGTGATCGAGGTGCAGACCAGCGGGGACTGAGACGGGAATGGGATCGCGTGCACGCGTACACGGCCCCGACAGTGGCCCGATGGTCCTGGATCCAGTACCTCGGTGTTCTTGAGCGGTCGCGCGGTCGCGGGGTCGCGGGCCATCGGCTGCGCCGCGGACACCTGGGAGGTGACTCGGCGGGCCGATCCGCCGATCCGCCGACTCGTCCGGACGGCCGAGGCTGACGTGCATGTTGTCCTAGTGTGGGGTGATATTTGGGCCTGAGTCGGACTTAGGACACGGGAGGCACTCCATGCGTGGAGCCACGCACGCCAAATGGGCCGTATGCGCGGTGGCCATCGCCCTCGCGGCGACGGCCTGCGGCGGCGGCAGCGACAGCGGCGGCGGTGGCGCCGACGGGATCGTGAGCTCCTCCTGGGGGGACCCGCAGAACCCGCTGGAGCCCGCCAACACCAATGAGGTCCAGGGCGGCAAGGTCCTCGACATGCTCTTCCGCGGCCTCAAGAAGTACGACCCGAAGACCGGCGCCGCCCAGGACATGCTCGCCGAGAAGATCGTGACGACGGACTCCACGAACTTCACCATCACCGTCAAGGACGGCTGGACCTTCAGCAACGGCGAGAAGGTCACTGCCAAGTCCTTCGTGGACGCCTGGAACTATGGCGCCCTCCTCAAGAACAACCAGAAGAACGCGTACTTCTTCGGCTACATCGAGGGCTACGCCCAGGTCCACCCGGAGACGGGGGAGCCCACCGCCCCGGCGCTCTCCGGCCTGAAGGTCGTCAACGACACGACGTTCACGGTCAAGCTCAACCAGAAGTTCTCCACGTTCCCCGACACCCTCGGCTATGCCGCCTACTCCCCGCTGCCCACGGCCTTCTTCAACGATCACGCCGCCTGGCTCTCCAAGCCCATCGGCAACGGCCCCTACACCGTCGACTCGTACGCCAAGGGCTCGAAGCTGTCCATGCGCAAGTGGGACGGCTACATGGGCTCCGACAAGGCGCAGAACGGCGGCATCGACCTGAATGTGTACACGGACAACAACACCGCCTACACCGACCTGACCGCCGGCAACCTCGACCTCGTCGACGATGTGCCGGCCTCGCAGCTGAAGAACGTGCAGGCGGACCTCGGCGACCGGTACATCAACACCCCCGCCGGCATCATCCAGACCCTGGCCTTCCCGTTCTACGACAAGGCCTGGAACACCCCGAACGGCGCGAAGGTCCGCACCGGCCTGTCCATGGCGATCAACCGCCAGCAGATCACCGACACGATCTTCCAGAAGACGCGGACGCCCGCGAAGGACTGGACCTCGCCCGTGCTCGGCACGGACGGCGGCTTCGACGACACCCTGTGCGGCAGCGCCTGCGAGTACAACGCCGCCGAGGCGAAGAAGCTGATCACGGAGGGCGGCGGCATCCCCGGCGGCCAGGTGAAGATCTCGTACAACGCGGACACTGGCTCGCACAAGGAGTGGGTCGACGCCGTCTGCAACAGCATCAACAACGTGCTGGGCAACGACCAGGCGTGCGTCGGCAACCCGATCGGCACCTTCGCCGACTTCCGCAACCAGATCGGGCAGCACAAGATGCCGGGGCCCTTCCGGGCCGGCTGGCAGATGGACTACCCGCTGATCCAGAACTTCCTGCAGCCGCTCTACTACACCAACGCCTCGTCCAACGACGGTCAGTGGACCAACGCGGACTTCGACAAGCTCGTCGACCAGGCCAACGCGGAGACCGACACGGCGAAGGCCGTCGAGACCTTCAAGCAGGCCGAAGAGGTCGTACGCGACCAGATGGCCGCCATCCCTCTCTGGTACCAGAACGGCAGCGCCGGCTACTCGGAGCGGGTCTCCAACGTCTCGCTGAACCCCTTCAGCGTCCCGGTCTACAACGAGATCAAGGTCAACTGACGGCGGAGGACAACCGGCCCGCGCATTCCGCGACCACGACCCCCGGAGCCCTTCATGGGACGTTATGTGATCCGGCGTCTGCTGCAGATGATCCCGGTCTTCTTCGGCGCCACGCTGCTGATCTTCCTCATGGTGAACGTGATGGGCGACCCCATCGCGGGCCTCTGCGGCGACCGGCAGTGCGACCCGGCGACGGCCGCCCAACTGCGCAAGGAGTTCGGCCTCGATAAGCCGGTGTGGCAGCAGTACCTGACGTACATGGGCAATGTCTTCACCGGCGACTTCGGCACCGCCTTCAACGGCCAGCCGGTCACCGAGCTGATGGCCGAGGCCTTCCCGGTCACCATCCGGCTCACCCTCGTCGCGATCTTCTTCGAGATCGTCATCGGCATCACCCTCGGTGTGCTCACCGGTCTGAAGCGCGGCCGTCCCGTCGACACCAGCGTTCTGCTGCTGACCCTCGTGGTCATCTCGGTCCCGACCTTCGTCACCGGCCTCATCCTCCAGCTGGTGCTGGGCGTCGAGTGGGGTGTCATCAAGCCGGCCGTCTCACCGGAAGCGCCGCTCAACGAGCTGATCATCCCCGGACTCGTACTCGCCTCGGTCTCGCTCGCGTACGTCACCCGGCTCACCCGGACCTCGATCGCGGAGAACGCCCGCTCCGACTACGTCCGTACCGCCAAGGCCAAAGGGCTCCCCAGAAGGCGTGTGATCAGCCGCCATCTGCTGCGGAACTCACTGATCCCGGTGGTCACCTTCATCGGCACCGACATCGGTGCCCTGATGGGCGGTGCGATCGTCACCGAGCGCATCTTCAACATCCATGGCGTCGGCTACCAGCTCTACCAGGGCATCCTGCGCCAGAACACCCAGACCGTCGTCGGCTTTGTGACCGTGCTCGTCATCGTCTTCCTGGTGGCGAATCTGCTGGTCGACCTGCTGTACGCCGTACTCGACCCGAGGATCCGGTATGCCTGAGCAGGGGCCGTACTCAGACGACGGAGCGATCGCGCCCACCGGTGCCGGTGGCACGATGGACCTCGCGACCAGTGAGGGGACGACGCTCGAGAAGACCCCCGGCGGTCCGCTCGGCACCGGGCCCTCCGAGAAGCCGCGCAGTCTCTGGTCCGACGCCTGGCGCGATCTGCGGACCAACCCGGTCTTCATCATCTCCGGCCTGGTCATCGTCTTCCTGGTGATCATCTCCATCTGGCCCTCGCTGATCGCGTCACAGAACCCGCTCCAGTGCGACCTCGCCAAAGCCCAGGAGGGTTCCCAGCCCGGCCACCCCTTCGGCTTCAACGGGCAGGGCTGCGACGTGTACACGCGGGTGGTCTACGGCGCCCGCACCTCGGTCACGGTCGGCGTCTGCGCCACGCTCGGAGTCGCCCTGCTCGGCTCCGCCTTCGGCGGTCTCGCCGGCTTCTACGGCGGGGCGTGGGACGGATTCCTGTCCCGTATCACCGACATCTTCTTCGGCATCCCGGTGGTCCTGGGCGGTCTGGTCTTCCTGTCCGTCGTCACCAGCTCCACCGTCTGGCCCGTCATCGGCTTCATGGTGCTGCTCGGCTGGCCGCAGCTCTCCCGTATCGCGCGCGGCTCGGTCATCACGGCCAAACAGAACGACTACGTCCAGGCGGCGCGGGCGCTCGGCGCGTCCAACTCCCGGATGCTGCTGCGGCACATCGCCCCCAACGCCGTCGCTCCCGTGATCGTCGTGGCGACCATCGCGCTCGGCACCTACATCTCCCTGGAAGCGACCCTCTCCTTCCTGGGTGTCGGCCTCAAGCCGCCGACCGTGTCCTGGGGCATCGAGATCTCCGCGGCATCCCCGTACATCCGCAACGCGCCGCACATGCTGCTCTGGCCGGCCGGCGCGCTGGCGGTCACGGTGCTCGCGTTCATCATGCTCGGCGACGCGGTGCGCGACGCCCTCGACCCCAAGCTGCGCTGAGGAGCCATCCATGTTGCTCGAAGTGCGCGATCTGCACGTGGAGTTCCACACCCGGGACGGGGTGGCCAAGGCCGTCAACGGTGTCAACTACACGGTGGACGAGGGCGAGACACTCGCCGTGCTCGGCGAGTCCGGCTCCGGCAAGTCCGTCACCGCCCAGGCGATCATGGGCATCCTGGACACGCCTCCGGGGAAGATCACCGGCGGCGAGGTCCTCTTCCAGGGGCAGGATCTGCTGAAGCTCAAGGAAGAGGAGCGGCGGAAGATCCGCGGGGCCGGGATGGCCATGATCTTCCAGGACGCGCTCTCCTCCCTGAACCCGGTGCTGAGCGTGGGCGACCAGCTCGGCGAGATGTTCGCCGTCCACCAGGGGATGAAGCGCAAGGCAGCGCGGGCCAAGGCCGTCGAGCTGATGGAGCGGGTCGGTATCCCTGCGTCGAAGGAGCGGGTCGGGCAGTATCCGCACCAGTTCAGCGGCGGTATGCGCCAGCGCATCATGATCGCGATGGCGCTCTCCCTGGAGCCCTCGCTGATCATCGCGGACGAGCCGACGACCGCGCTGGACGTCACTGTCCAGGCCCAGGTGATGGATCTGCTCGCCACGCTCCAGAGCGAGCTGAACATGGGCCTGATCCTGATCACCCACGACCTGGGTGTGGTCGCGGACGTCGCCGACAAGATCGCGGTGATGTACGCGGGGCGGATCGTCGAGACGGCTCCGGTGCACGACATCTACAAGGCCCCGGCCCATCCGTACACCAAGGGCCTGCTGGAGTCGATCCCGCGCCTGGACCAGAAGGGCGAGGAGCTGTACGCGATCAAGGGCCTGCCGCCTAACCTGATGCGTATCCCGCCCGGCTGCGCCTTCAACCCGCGCTGCCCGATGGCGCAGGACGTGTGCCGGACCGATGAGCCGCCGCTGTACGAGGTGTCGCAGGACCGCAGGAGCGCGTGCCACTTCTGGAGGGAGACACTCAATGGCTGAGGCGCTGCTGGAGGTACGCGACCTGGTCAAGCACTATCCGCTCACCCAGGGCATCCTCTTCAAGAGGCAGATCGGCGCGGTCAAGGCGGTGGACGGCGTCGACCTCGACCTGATGGCGGGCGAGACGCTCGGCATCGTGGGGGAGTCGGGCTGCGGCAAGTCCACGCTCGCCAAGATGCTGGTCCATCTGGAGCGGCCGACGGCCGGGTCGATCCGGTACAAGGGCGAGGACATCACCAAGCTCTCCGGGCGGGCTCTGAAGGCCGTCCGCCGGAACATCCAGATGGTGTTCCAGGATCCGTACACCTCGCTCAATCCGCGGATGACGGTCGGCGACATCATCGGTGAGCCGTACGAGATCCACCCCGAGGTGGCGCCGAAGGGCTCGCGCCGTCAGAAGGTGCAGGACCTGCTGGATGTCGTCGGGCTCAACCCCGAGTACATCAACCGCTATCCGCACCAGTTCAGCGGCGGGCAGCGGCAGCGCATCGGCATCGCGCGCGGGCTCGCGCTCCAGCCGGAGATCATCGTGGCCGACGAGCCGGTGTCGGCGCTCGACGTCTCGGTGCAGGCGCAGGTCATCAATCTCCTGGACAAGCTGCAGAGCGAGTTCAGCCTGAGCTATGTCTTCATCGCGCACGATCTGTCGATCGTCCGGCACATCTCGGACCGGGTCGGCGTGATGTACCTGGGCCGGATCGTGGAGATCGGCAAGGATGCGGAGATCTACGACCACCCCACGCATCCGTACACCCAGGCGCTGTTGTCAGCGGTCCCGGTGCCGGACCCGGAGGCGCGGGAGCGACGCGAGCGGATCATTCTGCACGGCGATGTGCCGTCGCCGGCCAACATCCCGTCGGGCTGCCGTTTCCGCACGCGCTGCTGGAAGGCGCAGGAGCGGTGCGAGCTGGAGGTACCGCTGCTGGAGGTCCCGGCGGTGTTCCGGCTGGCGAGCGGGCCGACGCAGCATCCGTCGGCGTGTCACTTCGCGGAGGAGAAGCACGTGGTGCCGGGGGAGGAGGAGCTGGGCGGGGGGTGACGGTTCCCGTACCCGGATCGGGGGTGATCACGTGCTCGACAGGGTGTCGGAGTGAGCGACATAACTCAATAAATACCCATCAACTTCGTTAACACACAGGCAACTTGACCGTCGCAACTCCGATATACGAACGCGTCACGCTGAACAGCGTACGGCCGTGCGGGTGCCGTAGACCGGCCGGGGCTCGCCATGGGTCCCGGCCGGTCGCACGACCGGTGCAAGGGACCGAGTACCGGGGCGGCCGGTCATAAGAGGCCCCCCGCCACTACCCCCGCAGGCCCAGCGACCGCCTCAGGAAATCCACCTGAAGCAGCAACAGGTTCTCCGCGATCTGCTCCTGCGGAGTCATGTGCGTCACCCCCGTCAGCGGCAGCACCTCATGTGGCCGCCCCGCCGCCAGCAGCGCCGACGACAGTCGCAAGCTGTGTGCCACCACCACATTGTCGTCCGCCAGGCCGTGGATGATCATCAGCGGCCGCGCGGGGTTCTCCGGCGCCGTCAACCCGTCCTCCGTCACCAGCGAGTTCGCCGCGTACACCTCCGGCCGCGCCGCCGGATCGCCCAGATACCGCTCGGTGTAGTGCGTGTCGTACATGCGGAGGTCCGCCACCGGCGCACCCGCCACCGCCGCGTGGAAGACGTCCGGCCGGCGCAGTACCGCCATCGCGGCCAGGTAGCCGCCGTACGACCAGCCGCGGATCGCCACCCGCCCGAGGTCCAGCGGGAATTCCCCGGTCAGCGCCTGCAGCGCCTCGATCTGGTCGTCGAGCGTCAGCGGGAAGTTGTCCTTGATCGCCTTCTCCCAGCCGGGGGAACGGCCAGGCGCGCCACGGCCGTCCGCGACGATCACCGCGAAGCCCTGGTCCGCGAACCACTGCGAGGTGAGATACGGATTGTGCGCGGCGTACACCCGCTGGCCGTGCGGGCCACCGTACGGATCCAGGAGGACCGGAAGCGGACCATCCGATTCCTGATAGTCGGAGGGGAGCAGGACGGCGCACGGAATCCGGTGCGCGCCCCCCTCGCAGAGCCGCACCCGGGCCGTCAGCACCGGCTGCTCCGCGTACGAGGCGACCACCGCGATCTGCTTGCCGTCCCGCAGCACCTGCACGGACGCGCCACTGACGTCCGTACGGGAGGAGGCCAGCACCGTCACCCCGCCGGAGCGCACGGCCGAGTGAACTCCCGCGCCCTCCGAGAGCCGTTCGAGCCCCAGCTCATTGACCCGGTACACATGGATCTCGCCGATCTCCGGATCCGCGGCCTCCTCGCCCGCCGCAGCCGAGACCAGTACGTCGCTCTCGCCGATGTCCAGCACCGCCCGCAGCTGCAACTGAGCCCCGGTCAGCGCCCGGTCGCCGACCGCGAGAACCCGGGCTCCGCCCTCGTCCGCGATCCGTACGAGACGCCCGTCCGGCGCCCAGGCCGGCACCCCGGGGAAGAGGTCCAGCCACACCGGATCCTCGTCAACATGCACCGTCCGGGTCGCGCCCGACTCCGGGTCAACCGCCAGATACAGCTGGGTGCGCTGGTCGCGGGACTGCACCAGCAGCAGCGGAGCGCCCGCGGACGACCAGTGCACCCGCGCCAGATACGGATAGCGGGACCGGTCCCAGCCCACCTCCGTCCGCTCCCCGTCCAGTGTGAGGAGGAACAGCCGCACCTCGGCGTTGGGCGTCCCCGCCGCCGGATACGCGACCTGCTCGGGCTCCCGGTCCGGATGCGCGGGATCGGAGATCCACCAGCGCTGTACGTCCCGCTCGTCGACGCGGGCGACCAGCAGCCGGTCCGACTCCGGCGCCCACCAGAAGCCGCGTGAGCGGTCCATCTCCTCGGCGGCGATGAACTCCGCGAGGCCGTAGGCGGTCTGCTCGTCCTCCGGCTCGGCCAGCGCCCTGTCCCCCTCGCCCTCCGCGCCGGTCACCCGCAGCGCGCCCCGCGCCACATACGCGATGTGCCGGCCGTCGGGGGAGGGGCGGGGGTCGATCACCGGCCCCGGCACCCGCAGTTCGCGCGCCGTCCCGGCGCGCAGCTCGGCCGCGTACAGCCGCCCGGAGAGCGCGAAAGCCGCCAACTCCACTGCCTGGTCCACCGCATAGCCGACGATGCCCGCCGAACCCTCGCGGCTGCGTTCGCGCCTGGCCCGCTCGTTCGCGGACAGCTTCTCCACCGCGCCGCCGAGCAGCGTGTCCGGGTCGGCGGCCAGGCGTTCCCTTGCGTCGCGCGCGGGCCTGTCGAGATCCAGCACCCAGAGCCGGCCGGTCCGGTCGGTCCCGGACGTCGAACGGAGGAACACCACCCGGGAGCCGTCCGGGGACACCGTGAAGGAGCGCGGTGCGCCCAGGGTGAAGCGCTGGGTCCTGGCGTACTGACGCGGGAAGGAGAGCTGCTGCCTCGAGGTCATACGACCGAACCTAGCGTTCGTGCGCCCCCATGTGCTGCTGTGCACCGATCGATGCGTTGGTACGGATAGTTATGATCCGTAGCGCTAGGTGGGTAGGTACCCCCCGGCACATGCAACCTGCCCGTTCCAGACCGAATATCTGTGGAGGTGAACCGCCGTGGCACTCTCGATTTCGGCGGTGGTGCTGCTGGCGATCGTCGTCTTCCTGCTGGTCCGGAAATCCGGGCTGAAGGGTGGGCATGCGGCGGTCTGCGTGTTGCTCGGGTTCTATCTCGCCGGCTCGTCCATTGCCCCCACGATCAGCGAAGTGACCACCAACGTGGCCGGGATGATCGGCGGCATCAAGTTCTAAGCGGTGTCGGGGAAGTCCGGGTGGGTGGAGGAGCGGGTCGAGGGCCGAGTCTGGCAAGGCGGAGGAAGGAGTCCACGCGGAGCGTCGGCGACTGACGACAACGCAGCCGGGCGACAGCCATCGGCCCGCGACGCCGCCCGGACTTCCCCGGGGCCGCTTAGGGCCTCTCGTTCGGATCGTGCCGGGCTCGCGGGCCGCTCACTCATCCGGGCCGATCCAAACGAAAGACCCCAGGTCCTGTCCGGCCTCGTAGGCTGTCCCGTATGAAGGATCTTCCCGCCCGGCGTCTGCTCCTGGTGCACGCGCACCCGGACGACGAGACGATCAACAACGGCGCCACCATGGCCCTGTACGCGGCCGCCGGCGCCCAGGTCACCCTGGTGACCTGCACCCTCGGTGAGGAGGGCGAGGTCATCCCGCCCGACCTCGCCCATCTCGCGCCCGACCGGGAGGACCGGCTCGGCCCCCATCGCATCGGCGAACTGGCCGCCGCGATGAAGGAGCTGGGCGTCACCGACCACCGCTTCCTCGGCGGCCCCGGCCGGTTCCGGGACTCCGGGATGATGGGCCTGGAGCAGAACCACCGCGAGGGCGCGTTCTGGAACACCGATGTGGACGACGCCGCCCCGCACCTCGTCGAGGTGATCCGTTCGGTGCGTCCGCAGGTGCTCGTGACGTACGACCCGCACGGCGGCTACGGACACCCGGACCACATCCAGGCGCACCGGGTAGCGATGCGCGCCGCCGGGCTTTCCGCCGATCCCGGCTACCGGCCCGGCCTCGGCGAGGCGCACACCATCGCCAAGATCTACTGGAACCGGGTGCCGCGCTCGGTGGCCGAAGAGGGCTTCGCCCGCCTGCGCGACGCCGGAGTGGACTTCCCCGGCATCGCCGCCATCGACGACATTCCGGGCGTCGTTGACGACTCCGACATCACCGCGGAGATCGACGGCAGGGAGTACGCGGAGCGGAAGGCCGCAGCGATGCGCGCCCATGCCAGCCAAATCGCCGTGGACGGCCCCTTCTTCGCACTTTCGAACGATCTCGGACAGCCGATGTTCGTCCGCGAGTACTACCAGTTGGTGCAGGGCGACCCTGGCGCACCGCCCGGTGAGCGTGAACACGATCTGTTCGCAGGGGTGCCGGCGTGAGCGGATCCACGAAGGGAACCACGAGCGGATCAACCGGCGGACAGCATGTGCCGGGTGCCTGGCTCACTCAGTCGCCCAAGCCTGGCCGGATCGCCGCCTACCTCGGACTCGCCGTCCTCGGCGCGCTGGTCGGCGTCGCCGGCGCGCTGGTCCAAGGGGCCTGGCCCCCCGGCGGATTGGTGCTCGCGCTGCTCGCGTCGGCGGGGCTGTTCTACGGCTCGCTGCGGGCGACCGAGACCCAGCTCGGGGTGGTGGCGCCCGCCGTGGGCTGGCTGCTGGCGATCGTCGTACTCAGCATCGGACGCCCGGAGGGCGACGGGATGTTCTCCGCGGGGGCCGGACCGCTTGTCTACATGCTGGGAGGGATGGCCGTGGCTGTGATGTGTGCCACCATGTCGCGGCCCTCACAACCGGGCGGCGGGCCCGGCCGACTTGGCAAGTAGGGGCCCGGCGGAGCAACTCTTCCCGGGTTGTGTGCCTTTCCGCGGTCAACCGGGGGCAGTGCGCCGGACACCGCCCTCACCTGGGGCGGGACCCCCGTCACGCACTCCGCGCGGCGGGCCCCTAGGGTGGGTCGCCCCAAGGGGTGGGAAGCGGCTGAACTGACCATGCCCGTACGGTCGGCGGAATGTCGCTTTCCACAGTCCCGGGGTGTCCGTCGGCAGCGGCCAGTATGGTGGTGCGCGCCGCCGAGCCGCCCGCAGCAGTAGCTATCCAGTAAGAAACGGGCGGCGGAGCCAACCGGGAGAACCTGCTTTGAGTCGTGAAACTGACAGTTCGTCCTCCGGCCCCCAGGGGCGCGGTGGAGCCGCGTACCCCTCGGGAACACCGCCGTACGGATCCCGCCAGTATCCGTCGCTGCATCCGCAGGACGCTCCGGACGAGGCCGTTGACGCGGCCCCCGAGCCGCAGCCGGACGAGCCCAGGACCGAGACCACGCTGACCACGCGTATCCGGATCAACATCCCGGGTTCGCGGCCGATCCCGCCGGTCGTCATGCGTACGCCGATGAGCGACGTGGACGCCGCCGACAGACCGGACAGCGAGCGCACGGGCAGCACACCGCGGCCCGATGTGACGCAGGAGACGGCCGCGCCGGTGGCGGAGCCGCCGGCCGAGGAGAAGGCGCCGACCAGCGACTGGTTCGCGCCGCGCAAGCCGGGCTCCGGGCCGGGCACCAATGGCGCGGGTCTCTCGACAGCGGCCGCCCAGCCGTCCGCTCCCACCGCTCCCACCGCTCCTGCCGGGCCCGCGGGTCCCGGCGCGAACGGCGGCGGACCTGGTGCCGGTCTCCCGTACTTCTCCGACGGCCGTCAGGGCGGCCCGGGCCAGGGCGGTCCCGGCCAGGGCGGCCCCCCGGCGCAGGGCGGTCCTGCGGGGCCGCGTCCCCGCAGCGCGCTCAGCGACCTGGCCACGAACGCCGACGGCCCGGCCTCCGGTGCGAGCGGCTTCGCCCCCGGCAACAACACGCCTCCGCTGGGTGTCCGTCCGCCGGGTGCGTCGCTCGGACCCACCGGGCCGACGACGGGACCGGTCACCGGCAGCGTGCCGCTCGGCGCGCGCCCCGGCGGCCCAGGTCCGGCTCCCGGCGCCCCCGGTCAAGGTCCCCGTGGGCAGGGTCCTGGTGGTCAAGGCCCCGGTCCCCGTGGCCAAGGTCCCGGTTCCGGCATTCCCGGCGGGCCGCCCCGGATGTCCGACGACACCGCCGTGCTCACCCCGCAGCAGCCCGCCCAGGAGCCCGGCGGCGGCCATGTCTCCGGTGACACACTCACCAGCGGCATCCCGGTGGTCCCCCCGGACCACCGCTCGCCGTTCCCGCCGCTCGGCGGCCCGCTCGCCGGTCCCGGCACCGGCCCGAACCCGCTGGTGCCGCAGGGCCCCGGTCCGCAGGGACCCGGCCCGCACGGCTTCGACGACGGTGAGTTCTCCGCACCGGAGTTCGCGGCCGGTCCAGGCGGCGGCCCCGCGGGACCCGTGGTGCCCGCCCCCGCTGCCGCGGCCAGGCAGGCCCCCCGGTCGGCGCCCGCCAAGAAGGGCCGCTCCAAGCTGGTGCTCGCCAGTGCCGGTGTGATCGGCCTGCTCGGTCTCGCCTACGGCGTCGGCCTGCTGCTCGACCACTCCGAGGTACCCAAGAGCACCACGGTGCTCGGCGTCGACATCGGCGGCGGCACCAAGGCAGACGCGGTCAGCAAACTCGACACGGCTCTCGCCAAGCGCGCCGCCAGCCCGCTCCAGCTCACCGTGGGCGGCAAGAAGGAGCAGCTCGCCCCGGACAAGGCCGGCCTGTCCCTGGACAGCCAGGCCACCGTCCGCAAAGCGGCGGGCAGCGACTACAACCCCGTCTCCGTGATCGGCTCCCTCTTCGGCGGCGAGCGCGTCACCGAACCCGTGATCCTGGTCGACGAGGAGAAGCTGAGCGTCGCGCTCACCGACCTGGCGGGCGTATCGGGCTCTGCCTCCGAGGGCACAATCAGGTTCGAGCCCGGCAAGGCGGTCGCCGTACCCGGCAAGGCGGGTCAGACGCTGGACGTCGGCCGCTCGATGATCTCGGTCAAGGACGCCTATCGCGCCCAGGTCGAGACCGGCAGGCCGAACGTCGTCCAGCTGCCCGTCGCCACCCGCGAGCCGACCATCACGCAGACGGAGCTCGACCGGGCGATGAAGGACTTCGCCGAGCCCGCGATGTCCGGCCTGATCACCGTCAAGGCGGGCGGCAAGCAGATCGCGTTCGGCCCGGCCAAGTCGCTGCCGAAGATCCTTTCCATGAAGGCGATCGACGGCAAGCTCGTCGAGGTCTACGACAAGAAGGCGATCGACGACCTTCTGGACGGTGTCTTCGACGGCGTCCTGATCACCAAGGGCGACGGCAAGAAGCACCAGGTCTCCGCGGACGATGTCGCCCAGGCGATGGGGACGGCCCTGCGCGGCAGGACACCGGCCGAGCGCACCGCCACGATCGAGCTCAACCCGAGCTAAGCGGCCCCGGGGAAGTCCGGGCGGCGTCGCGAGCCGGTGGCTCACCGCCGTCGTCGCTGATCAGAGCCCCTGCCCCGTCCCGGGCGGGGGCTCTGTCACGCCGGGGGCCACGAAGCGGCTCTGCCCATCGGACGGACCTCGCCTCGTGATGCTCATAGAATCGCCGGATGAGCGCTCCGGACCTCGACACCCCGCCCAAGGCGAGTGACGCGCTGCAGGTGCTGCATCGCGTCTTCGGTTACAGCTCCTTCCGGGGGAGTCAGCAGGAGATCATCGAGCATGTCGTCGCAGGTGGTGACGGGCTCGTGCTCATGCCGACCGGTGGCGGCAAGTCGCTCTGCTACCAGATCCCCGCGCTCGTGCGGAAGGGCGTGGGTGTTGTCGTCTCGCCGCTCATCGCGCTCATGCAGGACCAGGTTGACGCGCTGAGAGCGCTCGGGGTGCGGGCGGGGTTTCTCAACTCCACACAGGATTTCGACGAGCGGCGGCTCGTGGAGGCCGAGTTCCTTGCCGGGGAGCTGGATCTGCTCTACCTCGCGCCGGAGCGGCTGCGCGTCGAGTCGACAGTGCGGTTGCTGGAGCGCGGGACCATCTCGCTGTTCGCCATCGACGAGGCGCACTGTGTGGCGCAGTGGGGGCACGACTTCCGGCCCGACTACCTGGCTCTGTCCGCGCTGCACGAGCGCTGGCCCGATGTGCCGCGGATCGCGCTGACCGCTACCGCCACCGAGGCCACCCACGCCGAGATCGCGTCCCGGCTCAAGCTGCAGGATGCCCGGCACTTCGTGGCCAGCTTCGACCGGCCGAATATTCAGTACCGGATTGTGTCGAAGGACGACCCGAAGCGGCAATTGCTCGCGCTTCTGCGTGCCGAGCACGGCGGCGACGCGGGGATTGTCTACTGCCTGTCCCGGGCCTCTGTGGAGAAGACCGCCGAATTCCTGGTGAAGAACGGGATCGAGGCGCTGCCCTACCACGCCGGGCTCGATGCCCGTACGAGAGCCGAGAATCAGGCGCGCTTTCTGCGGGAGGACGGGCTGGTGATGGTGGCGACCATCGCCTTCGGGATGGGGATCGACAAGCCCGATGTGCGCTTCGTCTGCCATCTCGACCTGCCCAAGTCCGTGGAGGGGTACTACCAGGAGACCGGGCGGGCCGGGCGCGACGGGCTGCCGTCCACGGCCTGGCTGGCGTACGGGCTGCAGGACGTTGTGCAGCAGCGGAAGATGATCGAGGGCTCGGAGGGGGACGAAGCGCATCGGCGACGGCTCTCCGCGCACGTCGACGCCATGCTCGCGCTGTGCGAGACGGTCGAATGCCGGCGCGTGCAGCTGCTCGCCTACTTCGGGGAGGAGAGCAGCCCGTGCGGCAACTGCGATACGTGCCTGACGCCCCCGGAGTCCTGGGACGGCACCGTCCCCGCCCAGAAGCTCCTGTCGGCCGTCGTCCGCCTCAAGCGTGAACGAGGCCAGAAGTTCGGCGCGGGCCAGGTCACGGACATCCTGCTGGGCCGGAAGACGGCCAAAGTCATCCAGTTCGACCACGATGCGCTGAGTGTCTTCGGTATCGGTACGGAGCTGCGCGAGGCCGAATGGCGCGGTGTCGTACGGCAGTTGCTTGCGCAGGGGCTCATCGCCGTCGAGGGTGAGTACGGGACGCTCGTACTCACCGAGACGAGTGGTGAGGTGCTGGGCGGGCAGCGGGTCGTCTCGCTGCGGCGAGAGCCCGAGAAGAAGGCGGCGGCGCGGACCGAGAAGACGTCCAAGAAGCGAGCCCCCGTCGATCTGCCCGAAGAGGCCCTGCCCGTCTTCGAGGCACTCCGCGCCTGGCGGGCCGCCACGGCGAAGGAGCAGGGCGTGCCCGCCTACGTCGTCTTCCACGACGCGACGCTCCGTGAGATCGCGGTCACCTCTCCATCGACCCTGACGGAGCTCGGCACGTTGAACGGGGTCGGCGAGAACAAGCTGGCGAAGTACGGGCAGCCGATCCTGGACACTCTCGCCGAGGCGGCGAACGGCCTGTCCGAGTAGCGGAACTCTACGAATGCCGTTCGCACCGTCGACATGCGCACGGTGGGTACCGCAGGGGGAAATCAGTTCAGCATCGCCCGCGCCGCCCGCGCCCGCCCCTTGATCGCGTCCGCTGCCGTCTGGTCCACCGCCCCCACCACCTCCGCGTACGCGTCCATCTCCGCCGCCCCCGCCGAGAACTCCCCGCGCTGTACGAGCAGCTGGGCCCGTTCGTAGCGCAGGCGTGCCGGGTGGGACGGCAGCAGCAGGGACAGGTCGAGCGCCCACAGTGCGACGTCCGACCGTTCCGGGCGGGTCGCCGCCCAGGCACGGATGTTGTTCAGGATGCGCACCACCACGTGGAGCGGGTCCGCCGGGGTCAGCATCGACGGGTCGAGCGGCGCGCCGGTCGCGCCCGCGACCAGCAGTTCCGCGTCCGGGCCCGTCAGCCGGCGCCCGCCCGCGAAGGGGTCCGCGAGTACCTGCTCGTGCGGGTCGCCGAAGCCGACCACGAAGTGGCCCGGCAGCGCGACCCCGTACACCGGCGCACCCGCGCGGCGTGCCACCTCGATCCAGACCACCGAGAGGAGGATCGGCAGGCCCCGGCGGCGGCGCAGCACCTCGTGCAGCAGGGAGGACTCCAGACGCTGGTAGTCGCCGTGGGAGCCCCTGAAGTCGCAGCGCGTGCCCAGAAGTTCGGCCAGTGCCGCCGCCCACGCCCGCGGGCCGACCAGGCCGAAGGGGAGCAGTCCGGCGAGCCGGTCCAGTTCGATCTGGGCCGCGTCCAGGTCCTCCTCCCGCACGGACGGGTCCGCCACCGCGCCCACCAGCAGGCACAGCAGCGCGAGGTCGGGCCGCTCGGCGCGGGCCTCCTCGGCGAACTGCCGCAGCCGGTCGCCCGGGGCACCGGGGGAGGGGGATTCGTCGTGCATATGCGATTCGTACCCGCCTACGCGGACCGGAAGTGGTGATAGCGGTGGTGGATCGCGAAGCCCATGCCGCCGTACAGCGCACGCGCCCCGTCGTTGTCGGTCTCCACCTGCAGCCACGCCGCCGACGCGCCCTCCTCCAGCGCGCGCCGGGCCAGCGCTGTCATCACCGACGTCGCCAGCCCCTGGCGCCGGTGGGCGGGGTCCACCTCCACCGCCATGAAGCCCGCCCAGCGGCCGTCGACCACACACCGGCCGATCGCCGCCGGCGCATCCCCCTCACCGGCCACGGTGGCGAACCACACCGAAGGGCCACTGCCCAGGACCCTCAGCACATGGGAACCCGGCGTACCGGACCGCTGATAGCGCCGCAGCCACGCCTCGTCGAAGGACCGCGCGAGCCGCACCCGCTCCACATCCGCCTCCAGGTCGCCGACCGGGGCGAGCGCCGCGATCCGTACCTCCGCGGAGACCTCGCTCCACCAGCCGCGGGCCTCCAGCTGTGCGCAGAGCTCCTCCTGCGTGCCCACCGCCCCGGTCGCCGTCTGTACATACGCGGGCAGGCCCCGCACCTCGTACCAACCGCGCACATGAGTCAGCGCCTCGCCGAGCGGCAGCCCGGGGTCACCGAGCGGCAGCACAGAGTTGGCGCGCCGCGTGAAACCGGAGGACGCCCGCAGCTCCCACTCGCCGAGCCGCTCGCTCTCCACCGGCCGCCAGGCGCGTGCCATGACCCGCGCGACTTCCTCGAAGTCCGCCGCGGGACTCCGTCGGCGTGCCGGTGCGGCGGGCGCGACCTTGCCCGCGACCAGGGACGATTCCGCGATACGGACAGTCTCACCCGTCCGCCGTGTGATCAGCAGCACACCCTCGTTCCATGATGTGAGAACGCCAACCGTGTCGGTGAACTTCTCGACCCCGCCTCCAGAGCCGATCAAGCACCTCACGGACACTCGTTTTCCCACGTCAACAGGTGTAATACGGACTATGAGCCGTCCGCCGCCAGTGAATTCCACAGCTCTGCGAGCCCCTCCTGTTCGGATCCTCCCCAGGAACGGAGATACTAGGTGCGGGCATCGACGACGCCGCGCTCCCGCGCAAGCCAGCCCTACCGAGGAGGAACGACAGCGTGACCTACGTCATCGCGCAGCCTTGTGTCGACGTCAAGGACAAGGCGTGCATCGAGGAGTGCCCCGTCGACTGCATCTACGAGGGCTCCCGGTCCTTGTACATCCACCCGGACGAATGCGTCGACTGTGGGGCTTGTGAGCCGGTCTGCCCGGTCGAGGCGATCTTCTACGAGGATGACACCCCGGAGGAGTGGAAGGACTACTACAAGGCGAACGTCGAGTTCTTCGACGAGCTCGGTTCTCCCGGTGGTGCTTCCAAGCTGGGCCTGATCGAGCGCGACCATCCCTTCATCGCCGCGCTGCCGCCGCAGAACCAGTAGTACTCGCCGGCAGGAGCGCCACCCCGGTCCCGTACGGCTTCCTCGTCCGTACGGGACCGAAGTGTTTGACGAAAGAGAGAAGCCCTGTGTCCGCAGTCTCTTCCCGCCTTCCCGTCTTCCCGTGGGACAAGCTCGAGCCGTACAAGGCGACGGCCGCGGCCCACCCCGACGGCATCGTGGACCTCTCCGTCGGCACGCCCGTCGATTCCGTCCCCGAGCTGATCCGGAAGGCCCTTGTCGCGGCCGCCGACTCGCCCGGCTATCCGACGGTGTGGGGGACGGCCGAGCTGCGTGACGCGCTCACCGGATGGGTCGAGCGGCGGCTCGGGGCCCTCGATGTGGCGCACACGAACGTTCTGCCCGTCCTCGGCTCCAAGGAGCTGGTGGCCTGGCTGCCGACCCAGCTGGGCCTCGGCCCCGGCGACAAGGTCGCCTACCCGCGCCTCGCCTACCCGACGTACGAGGTCGGCGCGCGCCTGGCCCGTGCGGAGGCCGTCGTCTACGACGACCCGAGAGACCTCGACCCCACCGGTCTGAAGCTGCTCTGGCTCAACTCGCCCTCCAACCCGACCGGCCGGGTGCTGGCCAAGGACGAGCTGATCCGTATCGTCGCGTGGGCCCGCGAGCACGGCGTACTGGTCTTCAGCGACGAGTGCTACCTGGAGCTGGGCTGGGAGGCGGAACCCGTCTCGGTCCTGCACCCGGATGTCTGCGGCGGTACGTACGAGGGCGTCGTCGCCGTCCACTCGCTCTCCAAGCGCTCCAACCTGGCCGGGTACCGCGCCGCGTTCATCGCGGGCGACGAGCGCGTGCTGGGCGAGCTGCTCCAGATCCGCAAGCACGGCGGGATGATGACCCCGGCGCCGGTGCAGGCGGCCACCATCGCGGCGCTCGGGGACGACGTGCATGTCACGGAGCAGCGGGCGCGGTACGCGGCCCGCCGCGCCGCGCTGCGTACGGCGCTGGAGGCGCACGGCTTCCGTATCGAGCACAGCGAGGCGAGCCTCTACCTGTGGGCGACGCGCGACGAGCCCTGCTGGGACACGGTGGCGCACCTGGCCGAGCTGGGCATCCTGGTCGCGCCGGGTGACTTCTACGGGACGGCGGGTGAGCGCTTCGTACGGGTGGCCTTCACGGCGACGGACGAGCGCGTCGACGCCGCGGTCAAGCGCCTGGCCTGACATCGGTCGGTGAACATGCGGAGGGGCCCCGGGAGTTGGCAGTCCCGGGGCCCCTCCGTCGTATCCGTGGCTTAGCCGAGCGGCAGGGACTTCACCGGCAGCTGGTCGGTGGCGGGCAGGTCGCCACCGGGCAGGGAGCCGGTCGGCAGGCCGCCGCCGACGGGCCCGGTCGCGCTGCCGGCGGTCTCGCCGAGCACCTCGCCCGCGCTGCCCGCGGTGTCGCCGGCGGCCTTCTGGGCGGCGGGGGTGGCCGTCGTGCCCGCCTTGCCGACGGTCTTGACCGCGGCCGGAACGGTCGACTTGACCGCCTTGCCACCGGTGTCGCCGGCCAGGTCGGACGTCTGCTGCGAGGCACCGTCGACAGTGCCGCCGAGGCCGCCCGCGTCGAGTGCGGTCAGGCTGCCCAGGGGGGCGGCCTGCTGAAGGTCCACGGCGCTTGCGGAGCCGGCCGCACCGACCACGGGGGCTGCACCCGCCGCGAGAAGCAGCGCGGCACGGGCGATCCGACGGGTCAGGGGGAGGGACATGATGCTCCTTGGGACGAGAAGGACGTTCGGAATGTGCCTGTCCGGTGCCGGGCCCAGCGTTCGGACGCAGTGACAACCGCTCCGGGGGCGGGAGAAGTTGCGGTGGGCCAAGGTAAAGAGTTGGTAATGCGTCGCATTATCGACTTCGGATAAAGACGGGCAAACATTCCATTGCGCAACGACCTGCTGAACCGTCACTTCCCTTTGCTCGCAAGGAGATTGAGGGATTCGCCGCTACTGGTGCGAACGACTTGCCGGCACCTCTGCCTAACGTGACCGGAGTGCCTCGTTCGAGGGATGATCCGGATTACTGTGCGATGCGAATTCGTACGTCGTCCGGCCCTGAATCCGCCGCGGCGGGCGCCGACCGCCAGCCCTTCGCGGAATCCTTCGCGTTCCACACCCGGCCTCCGTAGGAGACCTCCTCGATGCGCAGCCCGTCCGCCCGCGCCACCGCCCAGTGCGCGAGCTCCCAGCCCCGCTGCGCCGCCCCGCCGCGGTCCGTCCCGAGCGCCGACCGCACCGGCAGGGACACCTCACGCGGCGCGGGGGCTCCCGTACGGCCCGACGTCCGGGCCTTCGGCAGCACCTCGGGCCCGAACGCGCGCACCAGCTCGGCCCGCACCTTCGCGGGGTCGCCCGCCTTGACGTCGTTCCGCGACTCGCAGGTCAGAGCCCCGCTCGCGCGGCCGGTGAGAGCGGCGGCCAGCAGCGTGGCGTCCGGCTCGTGCTTCGCGTACGCCTGCGGGAAACCGCTGCGCTGGACCCGCTGCGCCGCGACGGTCAGCGGCAGCCGCGAGTAGCCGGGGACCTCGGCGAGGTGCTCGTAGAACTTCCCGGAGGAGTACACGGGGTCGAGGATCTGCCGGGCTGTGCCCCACCCCTTGGAGGGGCGCTGCTGGAAGAGGCCGAGCGAGTCCCGGTCGCCGTGCTCGATATTGCGCAGCCCCGACTCCTGGAGCGCGGTCGCGAGCGCGATGGTGACCGCGCGCTCGGGCATGCCGCGGGTGGTGCCCACGGCGGAGATCGTCGCGGCGTTCGCGGCCTGTTCGGCGCTGAGCTCGTAGCTGGAGCCCGCGCCTGCGGCGGTACGAACCGTGCAGCCGGGGGCGCCGCCGCCGGTCACGTACCGCACGACGACATAGCCGATGAGTGCCAGCAGCACGGCGAGCGCGACCGCGATGCGCAGGAGGCGGCCGCGCCGGAGGGGGGAGGCGGTCTCGGGCACGCTGCCCACCGTACTAGGGGGTGTCTTTCGGATCTTGCCGGGCTCGCGTGCCCCGGCACGCACGCTGATCCGGCCTGACCCGCACGCTGATCCGGCCTGACCCGAAGGACACCCCCTCGCCCGCGTTAAGGTCGGAGCCATGCCCGAAACCGTGCTTGACCTCACTCTTGATGCCCCTGTGCTCACTGCCCGTCTGGTCGACTTCCGTTCCGTCAGTGGCGAGGAGAAGCCTCTCGCCGACGCGATCGAGCAGGCGCTGCGCGCCCTGCCTCACCTCACCGTCGACCGGTTCGGCAACAACGTCGTGGCCCGCACCGACCTGGGCCGGGCCGAGCGGGTCGTCCTGGCCGGGCACATCGACACGGTTCCGATCGCCGGCAACGTGCCGTCCCGGCTGGACGAGAACGGCGTGCTGTGGGGCTGCGGCACCAGCGACATGAAGTCGGGCGTAGCCGTCCAGCTGCGGATCGCCGCGACCGTCCCCGCGCCCAACCGCGACCTCACCTTCGTCTTCTACGACAACGAAGAGGTCGCCGCACACCTCAACGGTCTGGGTCATGTGGCCGAGGCCCATCCCGACTGGCTGGAGGGCGACTTCGCCGTTCTGCTCGAGCCGTCCGACGCGCAGGTCGAGGGCGGCTGCCAGGGCACGCTGCGGGTCTTCCTGCGAACGACGGGGGAGCGGGCACACTCCGCGCGCAGCTGGATGGGGTCCAACGCCATTCACACGGCCGCGCCGATCCTGGCCCGCCTCGCCGCGTACGAACCGCGCCGGCCGGTGATCGACGGGCTCGAGTACCGGGAGGGGCTCAACGCCGTACGGATCGAGGCGGGCGTCGCCAACAACGTCATCCCCGACGAGTGCACGGTCGTCGTCAACTACCGCTACGCGCCGGACCGGAGCATGGCGGAGGCCGAGGCCCACGTCCGCGAGGTCTTCGCCGACTGCGGCGTCGAGGAGTTCATCGTGGACGACCACACGGGCGGCGCGCTGCCCGGCCTCGGCCACCCGGCCGCGGCGGCCTTCATGGCGGCCGTCGGCGGCACGGCACAGCCGAAGTTCGGCTGGACGGACGTCTCCCGCTTCAGCGCGCTCGGCGTGCCCGCGGTGAACTACGGACCCGGTGACGCGCTCTTCGCGCACAAGCGGGACGAGCATGTCGCGGTGGAGAAGATCACCCACTGCGAGGAACGGCTCCGCGACTGGCTCACTGCCTGACCACCCTGATTTCACATGTCGTAACGTTCGCCGACCTACCCTTACCCAAAGCAACGATGTTCGGCGGAGGGAGCAGGTCATGGGCAACCCCGAGGGACCCGAGGGATTGCGGGCGCTGGAGGAGCAGCGACTGGGACCGGTACTGCGCCGTAGGGAACAGGTGCAGGCCGGTACCACGGACCAGCGGCTGCTGGATACCGAGGGGGACTCCGAGTGGGTGCACACCGACCCCTGGCGGGTCATGCGCATCCAGTCGGAGTTCGTGGAAGGCTTCGGCGCGCTCGCCGAACTGCCCAGCGCCATCAGCGTCTTCGGCTCCGCCCGCACGGCGCCGGGCACTCCCGATTACGACGCGGGCGTCCGTATCGGCAAGGCACTGGTCGAAGCGGGCTTCGCGGTGATCACGGGCGGCGGCCCGGGCGCGATGGAGGCGGCGAACAAGGGGGCGCGGGAGGCCAAGGGCATCTCGGTGGGCCTCGGCATCGAGCTCCCCTTCGAGCAGGGGCTCAACCAGCACGTCGACATCGGCGTGAACTTCCGCTACTTCTTCGTCCGCAAGACGATGTTCGTGAAGTACGCCCAGGGCTTCGTGGTCCTGCCGGGCGGACTGGGCACGCTGGACGAGCTGTTCGAGGCGCTGACGCTGGTCCAGACCCGCAAGGTGACGCGCTTCCCGATCGTGCTGTTCGGCACGGAGTACTGGCGAGGCCTGGTGGAGTGGCTGCGGGACACGGTGGTGGGGCAGGGGAAGGCGTCGGCGCACGATCTGATGCTGTTCCACGTCACGGATGACGTGGAGGAAGCGGTGGCGATGGTGACGAAGGAGACGGGCCGGTAGGTACCTGGGGCTCCGCCGGCTCCAGCCCCGTGGGGGTCCCCCCGGACGAAGTCCGGGGGAGACCGAGGCGCGGGGTCCGGGGCGGAGCCCCGGTTACGCCAGCCCTCGCCGCGCCACCGCCGGCCCCCGGTGCCCCGCGATCGTCGCCACCATGTCCAGCACCTGACGCGTCTCCGCCACCTCGTGCACCCGGTACACCCGCGCCCCCAGCCACGCCGACACCGCCGTCGTCGCCAGCGTCCCGATCACCCGTTCCTTCACCGGCTTGTCCAGCGTCTCGCCGACAAAGTCCTTGTTCGACAGCGAGACCAGCACCGGCCAGCCCGTGTCCACCAGCTCCCCGAGGCGCCGCGTCGCCTCCAGCGAATGGCGCGTGTTCTTCCCGAAGTCATGACCCGGGTCGATCATGATCGCGTCCCGGCGGACGCCCAGTTCCACCGCCCGCTCCGCCAGCGAGACCGTCACCCGCAGAATGTCCGCCACGACGTCGTCGTACGCGATCCGGTGCGGCCGGGTCCTCGGCTCCGCGCCGCCCGCGTGCGTGCACACCAGGCCCGCTCCGTACCGCGCCGCGACCTCCGCCAGCTTCGGGTCCACCCCGCCCCACGCGTCGTTCAGCAGATCCGCGCCCGCCTCGCAGACCGCCTCACCCACGTCGTGCCGCCAGGTGTCGACGCTGATCACCACATCCGGGAACCGCCTGCGCACCTCGGCCACGAAGCCGACCGTGCGCCGCGCCTCCTCCTCGGCCGTCACCTCCTCGCCGGGGCCCGCCTTCACCCCGCCGATGTCGATGATGGCCGCGCCCTCCGACACCGCCTGCTCGACGCGGGCGAGCGCGGGCTCGTCGCGGAAGGTCGCGCCCTGGTCGTAGAAGGAGTCCGGTGTCCGGTTCACGATCGCCATGATCACCGGCTCGTGCGCGTCGAATTCGCGCCGTCCCAGCCGCAGCATCAGCGGTTTCCTCCTCAGGTCGCTCGCCTGCGACCCTAACTGTCAGACCGGCGTGGCACGATCAGCACTGGACAGTTTCCGCTCCGGGGAGAGGGTCGCTCGTGTTCTTGTTCTTGCTGATCGCAATGGTCGTGGTCGTCGCCGCGGTCACGCTCGCAGTGGTCGGCGGCGGCGACAGCGCGGCCCTGCCGGAAGTGGCGCCCGAGCAGCTCGTGGACCCGCTGCCGGTCACCCGCCCGGTCGGCCGCGCGGACGTCGACGCGCTCCGGCTGCCGGTCGCCCCCCGCGGCTACCGGATGGCGGACGTCGACGATGTGCTGGGCCGCCTCGGCGCCGAGCTCGCCGAGCGGGACGCGCGTATCGCCGAGCTGGAGTCGGCGCTGGCCGGCGCGCAGGCCACCGCGGGGGGCCGGACCGACCTGTTCACCAAACCGGGCGAGGAGCGCGGACAGTGACCGGCGCCGTACCCGGTCCGGACGGGAGGCTGCGCTGCCCCTGGGCCCTGTCCACCGAGGACTACGTCACGTACCACGACGAGGAGTGGGGCCGCCCGCTCCACGGCGACGACGCGCTCTTCGAACGGCTGAGCCTGGAGGCCTTCCAGTCCGGCCTGTCCTGGCTCACCATTCTGCGCCGCCGCGAGGGCTTCCGTACCGCCTTCGACGGCTTCAAGATCGCATCCGTGGCCACGTTCACCGACGCCGACAAGGAACGGCTCCTCGCCGACGCCGGGATCATCCGCAACCGCGCCAAGATCGACGCGACCCTCGCCAACGCGCGCCTGCTCGCCGACTGGCCCGCCGGCGAGCTGGACACACTGATCTGGTCGTACGCCCCCGATGCGGCGAAGAGACCGGTCCCGCGCACCATCGCCGACATCCCGGCGGTCAGCGACGAGTCCACGGCGCTGTCGAAGGCCCTCAAGAAGCGCGGCCTGCGCTTCATCGGGCCGACGACGGCGTACGCCCTGATGCAGGCGTGCGGCCTCGTCGACGACCACCTCAGCGACTGTGTGGCCCGCGGGAAGGCCTAGGCAGCCCTGTCCGGTCGGTCTTGCCGGGCTCGCGTGCCCTGGCACGCACGCTCGCTCCTGATCGGCCGGACAGGACCTGGACGCTCCCGCTAGCGGCCGAGGTACTTCGGCTTCTCCTTGGCGATGAACGCCTGGACCGCGATCGTGTGGTCCTCCGACGCGCCCGCCCTCGTCTGGAGTTCGTCCTCCTTGTCCAGCGCCTCGCTGAGCGTGTGACCCGCGCTGTACGCCATGGACTCCTTGAGCCCCGCGTACGCCACGGTCGGGCCCTCGGCCAGGGCGCGGGCCACCGCGACCGCCTCGGCGGCCAGGTCGTCGGCGGGCACCAGCTTGTTCGCGATGCCCAGCTCGTACGCCTCCTGCGCGGAGAACGAGCGCGGGAAGAGCAGCAGATCGGCGGCGCGGCTCGCGCCGATCAGCCGGGGCAGCGTCCACGACACCCCGGAGTCCGCGGTCAGCGCGACACCCGCGAAGGACGTCGTGAACTTGGCGGTGTCGGCGACGACCCGGTAGTCCGCTGCCAGCGCGAAGCCGAGCCCCGCGCCCGCCGCAACGCCGTTGACCCCGGCCACAACCGGCTTCGGCATCTCCGTGAGCGCCCGCACGATGGGGTTGTAGTGCTCCCGCACAGTGCTCATGGTGCTGCCGGTGCCCGCCTCGCGGTCGGCGGCGAGGGACCCGATGTGCTCCTTCAGGTCCTGCCCCACACAGAAGGCGCGCCCGGCCGCGGTGAGCAGTACCGCCCGTACGGCGGGGTCGGCGGCGGCTGCCTGGACCGAGTCCCGGAGGGCGACCTTGGCCTCGGTGTTCATCGCGTTCATGGCCTCGGGCCGGTTGATCGTGATCGTCGCGAGTCCGTCGCTCACGTCGTACAGCACGGAGTCGGCCATGGCAGGGTCCCCTTTGCGGCTCAAACGGTGGTGTTATGGCTCAGCATGGCGGAGATCGCGTGGGGCGAACATGTGACCTGCGTCAAACAATCTCCGGCCCGCTGCCCGTGAGCAGCGGCGAAGTATCGCAGGCGGATCGCCGCTTTGGGTGGTTATGAGAGAGCGCGTTGCGCAAGCGATGCCGACTGATGTTGGTCATCGGGTCCCGCCATGCGGGATAATGACCTGGAAGCAATGTGTTCGATGCCGGTGACACCTGGGTTGTCGGCTGCGATGAGCTGGTTTCAGGAAGGGGAACGAGCATGGCGGCCATGAAGCCGCGGACGGGCGACGGCCCGCTCGAGGTGACCAAGGAGGGGCGGGGCATCGTCATGCGCGTTCCGCTCGAAGGCGGCGGTCGGCTCGTGGTCGAGCTGACTCCGGACGAAGCCGATGCTCTCGGCGACGCCCTGAAGAAAGTCGTCGGCTGACGCGGGAAGCGCCCACACTTTTCACTGCCCCGGCACCTCGGTGCCGGGGCAGTGCTGTGCCCGGGGGCACCCGTCGGCGAATCCGGTCAGCGGCGTACCGCGCACAGCAGGCCGTCGCCCACCGGCAGCAGCGACGGCAGCAGCTCCTGGCTTTCGCGCACCGTGCGCAGCAGCTCTCGCAGCCGCAGGACCTCGGCCGGCTGGGCCGCCGAGTCGACCGTGCGGCCGTCCGCGAAGACGCCCTCGAAGCAGACGAGCCCGCCTGGTCGCAGCAGGCGCAACGATTCAGCGAGATAGTCCAGCGACTCCATCCGGTCGCCGTCGCAGAAAACGAGGTCGTAACCGCCGTCCGCGAGCCGCGGGAGTACGTCGAGGGCGCGGCCGGGGATGAAACGCGCCCGGTTCCCGGCGAAGCCGGCCGCGCGGAAGGCCTCCTTGGCGAACTGCTGCCGGTCGGGCTCCGGGTCCACGGTCGTCAGTACGCCGTCGGGCCGCATGCCCTGCAGCAGATAGATCCCGGAGACACCCGTCCCCGTACCGACTTCGGCCACCGCCTTCGCGTCAGCGGTGGCAGCCAGCAGTCGCAGCGCTGCGCCGGTGCCTGGGGACACCGAGGGGAGCCCTGACTCCCGGGCCCGGTCACGGGCCCAGCGGAGCGTGTCGTCCTCGGCGACAAAGGCGTCGGCGAACGCCCAGCTCGTCTGCCGGTTGGCGGTAATGACCCTCTCCTGTCCCCGTAGTTGGCGCGACGCTGACTGTATCCGCTGCACCGGGAACCCGCAGATGGGACCGGGCGTTATGGAAGGACAGGGGGAAACGCATGATTCAGGGCCGGAAGCGGCACCCAAATTCGCGTAAAGATTCTTATCCGGAGCTAACGGGCGAGGTGGCTATGGTAGGGGCTCCGCTGGACACCACCAGAGCCGACAGGGGAGGTGCGGCTGCACCTGCGGATCGGAGAGGAGTGCTGAAGCGCTTTCTCAGGTCGGCGGGTGAGCCGAGATCCGTGACCGACATTGCTGACAGTTCTCGCTCGACCGACTCCGCAGCTACCGCGACCTTCGCATCGGATGCGGAATCGCAGGCGTGGACGCCTCCCACCTGGGAGGAGATCGTCAGCACGCACAGCGGCCGGGTCTACCGCCTCGCCTACCGTCTGACGGGCAACCAGCACGACGCCGAGGACCTCACCCAGGAGGTCTTCGTCCGCGTGTTCCGCTCGTTGTCGACGTACACCCCCGGCACCTTCGAGGGCTGGCTGCACCGCATTACCACCAACCTTTTCCTGGACATGGTCCGCCGCAAGCAGCGCATCCGTTTCGACGCGCTCGGCGACGACGCCGCCGAGCGGCTGCCCAGCCGCGAGCCGTCCCCGCAGCAGGTCTTCAACGACACCCACTTCGACGCGGATGTGCAGCAGGCGCTGGACACCCTCGCGCCGGAGTTCCGCGCCGCGGTGGTGCTCTGTGACATCGAGGGACTGTCGTACGAGGAGATCGCCGCGACGCTCGGCGTGAAGCTCGGCACCGTCCGCAGCCGGATCCACCGTGGCCGGTCCCATCTGCGCAAGGCCCTGCAGCACCGTTCCCCGCAGGCTCGCGCGGAGCAGCGCACGCTGGCGGGTGTGGTCGGCCTGGCAGGGGAGGGCGGAGCGGCGTGAGTGGTTCAAGTCCCACCCCTGCGGAGCAGCACCTGGGGGACCGGCTCGCCGCGCTCGTCGACGGCGAACTCAAGCATGATGTCCGGGACCGGGTGCTGGCCCATCTCGCCACCTGTCCCAAGTGCAAGGCCGAGGCCGACGCCCAGCGCCGGCTGAAGAACGTCTTCGCGCACACCGCCCCGCCGCCGCCCTCCGAAGGGCTGCTCGCGCGGCTCCAAGGGCTGCCCGCGGGACCCGGAGGTGACGACGACGGCCGGAGTGGACCTTTCGGCGGGGGACGAGTCGCCGACGGGGTCTTCGGCGCGCTGAGTCCTTCCGCGGGACATGGACGCGACCCCAGGTCGGAGACCTTCGGCTATGTACCGGCGGGCGCGCACGCGACTGTGCTCCCCGGCGGTTCCGGTGGCTTCCGTATCCATGACGTCGGTCGTACGGACGCGGAGCGCTCACCCTGGCGCGGGCGGAGGTTCGCCTTCGCGGCGGCCAGCGCGGTGTCCTTCGCCGCGATCGCCCTGGGCGGCGCGATTCCGCTGGACGCCTCGGTGCAGGCCGGCCCCAGGGGCGAGGGCGCGGGGAACAACGTCACACCCCTGCGGACCGCGACCCCGACCGCGGGCGGGGCCGGTGTGAACACCGGCCTGAACTCCGGCTCGGGCACCGGGACGAGCGCCGTCAGGAGCGCGGAGACCGAGCGCCGCCGCGGCGGCGCCCTGGCCAGGTCGGACGACCGTCAGGACATCGCCGGCGCACCGAGCCTGCTCGCCCCGGCGGCGCCGCCGCTGGTCCACCCGTTCCTCGTCTCACCCCTGGTCAACTCCTCGTCGTCCCTGGCGCCGCTGATACGTCCCACGGGCTCGGCGTTCCAGCTCGCGACGACCGCCGGATTCACCCCGTCCGCCGCACCTGCCCCCACCCACCTCGCAGCACCGACCCAGCCCGGTCGGTCCCTCTCGTCCCGGCGCTGACCAGGCCCCTGCGTAGAGATTCGCAAACCTGGTTGAATCCTCTGAGGGGTGCCCCACGGGGGTGCCGCAGTGGTCGGCAGTTTGCGGGGAGAGCATGGACGACGGGAAGCCCACCGGACCCAAGGCGAAGTGGTGGAGCCGGCCCAGTGCGGGACGTGCGACCCACTCCGAGCCGGAGGCGACGGCACAGGTGTCGGAGCCCGAGGTGACGGCGCAGGTGTCGGAGCCCGAGGTGACGGCGCAGGTGTCGGCGCCCGAGGAGACCGAGTTGACCGCGGTGACGGCGGAGCTGCCTCCTGTGCAGTCGCCGGCGCCGTCCCCGGTTCCGGTGCAGGGCGGCAGCCCGCAGCCGTTGCACGAGCCCGATGCGTACAGCACGCCGCCGTACGGCGGACCCGGGCCGTGGGCGCCGGCACCTCCCGTACAGCGACCGATGCCCACTCCGGCGCATGGCACGCCCGTACCGCCGGCCTACCCCGGCCCGAACGGCGCGGCGGCCGACGCCCCGGCCGGTGCCGGCAGCGGCGGCGGGTACGCCCCACCGCCCCCGTCGGGACACCAGCCGCAGCCTCGGCCCGAGGACCGGCCGCAGCCGCTGAACTCGCTCTGGCTGCAGTACGACCCCTGGAACACCCCCGTACAGCCGCTGACCCACCCCGGCGCGCCCGTCAGGAAGAAGAACCGCCGCGGGTCACTGCTGGCCGGGGCGGTCCTGCTGGCGCTCGTCGCCGGAGGCATCGGCGGCGGCATGGGCGCCTACATCGAGCGCAACGGCGGCATCACCAGCGTCGAACTCCCGCAGGCGGCCAAGGACAACGGCGACCGCGCCCCCGACAGCGTCGCCGGCATCGCCGCCAGCGCCCTGCCGAGCGTGGTCACCCTCCATGTCAGCGGCAGCGGCGAACAGGGCACCGGCACCGGCTTCGTCCTCGACCAGCAGGGCCACATCCTCACCAACAACCATGTCGTCGATCCGGCGGGCTCGTCCGGCGACATCTCCATCACCTTCAGCGGCGGCGAGACCGCCAAGGCGACCCTCGTCGGCAAGGACAGCGGCTACGACCTCGCCGTCGTCAAGGTCACCGGCGTCTCCGGACTCAAGCCGCTGCCGCTCGGGAACTCCGACAGCGTCCAGGTCGGTGACCCCGTCGTCGCCATCGGAGCGCCCTTCGACCTCCAGAACACCGTGACCTCCGGCATCATCAGCGCCAAGGAGCGCCCCATCACGGCGGGCGGCGAGAAGGGCGACGGCAGCGATGTCAGCTACGTGGACGCGCTGCAGACCGACGCCCCGATAAACCCCGGCAACTCCGGCGGCCCGCTGGTGGACACCAAGGCCCGGGTCATCGGCATCAACAGCGCGATCCGCGCCGCCGACAGCGGCGCCGGCCCCGAGGGCGCCCAGGCCGGCTCCATCGGACTCGGCTTCGCGATCCCCATCAACCAGGGCAAGCGCGTCGCCGAGGAGCTCATCAACACCGGCAAGGCCACCCACCCCGTGATCGGCGTCAGCCTCGACATGAAGTACACGGGCGACGGCGCGCGCGTCGGCGTCAAGGGCAAGGACGGCACCGCGGCGGTCACCCCCGGCGGCCCCGGCGCCAAGGCGGGGATCAAGCCCGGAGACATCATCACCAAGGTCGACGGCCAGCGGGTGCACAGCGGCGAGGAGCTGATCGTCAAGATCCGCGCCCACCGCCCGGGCGACAGGCTGGAGCTGACCCTGGTCCGCGGTGGCCGTGAACGGAAGATGTCACTGACACTCGGTTCCGCGGACGGCACATGACGTACGGCAAAACGGCCGCGGTACCGGTCGGCGCACCGGCCGCCGGAAGGTACCGCGCGGACAGTTTCGGCGGGTACCGTGGATCGGGCCCGGACCCCATCCGGCCTGCGGGCAGCAGAGAACACGAGGAGCAGCAGGGTGTTCAATGACATAGGCGCACTGGAGCTGGTGGCGCTCGTGGTGCTCGCCGTGCTCGTCTTCGGCCCCGAAAAGCTGCCGAAGGTCATCCAGGACGCCACGCGCTTCATCCGGAAGGTCCGCGAGTTCTCCGAGAGCGCGAAGCATGACATCCGCAGCGAACTGGGGCCGGAGTTCAAGGACTTCGAATTCGAGGATCTCAACCCCAAGACGTTCATCCGCAAGCAGCTGGACGAGAACGAGGACCTGAAGGAACTCAAGGAGCTCCGCAGCAGCTTCGACCTCAAGAAGGAGATCAACGAGGTCGCCGACGCGGTGAACGGCAAGGACTCCGACACGTCCGTCCCGGCCGCCGTCAACGGCTCCCCCGGCACCCCCGACCTGCTCAAGAAGCGCGAAAACGTCGATCGGGACGAGCGACCGCCCTTCGACGCAGACGCCACCTGAGTACCGTCAATCCCTCCGAGCCGGGACGAGGTGGCTATTCTCCATCTGTCCGGACGTGAGGACGCCCGAGGGGGGCGGGTCCGCTCCGGGCCTCGGAGACAGAGGAGGCGGCCGGGTAGATGGAGACGACAAGTCGGCTAGCGGCGCAAGGAACGGTCAGCGATTCTCCTGCCCCTGGCGGGGAGAACCCGCTCACGGCGCAGCGAGTGTCAGCGGCTCAGCGTGCGGTCGACGGATTCCTGCGCGCGTCCTTCCCCTGGTACGGACTGGACGAGGCCTTCACAGGGCCGCGACGCCTGATGCAGGTCGGCACCGCGGCGGACGGCACGGTCCAGCACGGCGCCATGGGCCACGGCGACGAGCCGTCGATACGGTCGGAGGCGGGCGGCGCGGGCGCGGAGAAGGAGCGCTTCGCCGTCGTCGTCACGGTCGCTGCGAGCCCCGTACGGCGCAGCGGCGACGGTACGGGTGTACTGGACGCCACCACGGTCTCCTCGGCGGCCTGGCTGGCCGGCTCGGGCCTGCTGGCGCACACCTGGCCCGCCCAGCTGGACCACTCGCTGCGTGACGACTGGCTGGAACAGCAGACCGAGACGGCGTTCGAGCTGGCCGACGATCTGGCCGGACCGGCCTGGTCGATGCTCTCGCTGCCGGTCGACGGCGTGCCGACGCCCTTCCACTACCGCGAGTCGGAGTTCGGGTGGGTGCTGGCGGGACCGACGGGCGGAGGGGTGCATGTGGGCGCGTACGGGCGGGGGATGAGCGCGTACGGCCTTGGCTTCTCCGCGGTCAAGGACCTCGGCGCGTACGTGTAACAGGGCCCCGCACGCCCTTCGTGCATGTCCTCAAGCGCCGGACGGGCTGACCTTGTCAGCCCGTCCGGCGCTTGAGGCGCGGGGCTCGGGGCGGAGCCCCGGCAAGAGCTCGCGTCAGAACTTGTTGCGCGGGGTGATCCCCAGCGACATGCCGGACAGGCCCCGCGCCCGCCCGCCCAGTTTGCCCGCGATCGACCGCAGCGCCGCCCCCGCCGGTGAGTCCGGGTCCGTGAGCACGACGGGCTTGCCCTCGTCGCCGCCCTCCCGCAGCCGTACGTCGATCGGGATCGAGCCCAGCACCGGCACCAGCGCGCCCGTGGTCCTGGTGAGGCCGTCCGCGACCCGCTGACCGCCGCCCGTGCCGAAGACGTCGACGATCTCGTCGCAGTGCGGACACGGCAGGCCCGCCATGTTCTCGACGACGCCCACGATCTTCTGGTGGGTCTGCACGGCGATCGATCCGGCCCGCTCGGCGACCTCGGCCGCAGCTTGCTGCGGGGTCGTCACCACCAGGATCTCGGCGTTCGGCACCAGCTGAGCCACCGAGATCGCGATGTCACCGGTGCCCGGCGGCAGGTCGAGCAGGAGCACGTCCAGGTCGCCCCAGTACACATCCGCGAGGAACTGCTGCAGCGCGCGGTGGAGCATCGGACCGCGCCACACCACGGGCGCGTTGCCCGGGGTGAACATGCCGATCGAGATGACCTTCACGCCGTGCGCCGACGGCGGCATGATCATGTTCTCGACCTGGGTCGGACGGCCGTCCGCGCCCAGCATGCGCGGCACCGAGTGACCGTAGATGTCCGCGTCGACGACACCGACCTTCAGCCCGTCGGCCGCCATCGCCGCCGCCAGGTTCACGGTGACGGAGGACTTGCCGACGCCGCCCTTGCCGGAGGCCACCGCGTACACCCGGGTCAGCGAGCCCGGCTGGGCGAACGGCACCTCGCGCTCGGCGGTCCCGCCGCGCAGCGAGCTCGCGAGCTCCTTGCGCTGCTCGTCGCTCATCACATCCAGCGTGACGTCGACGCGCGTGACGCCGTCGAGGCGCGCGACCGCGTCCGTCACGTTCTTGGTGATCGTCTCGCGCATCGGGCAGCCGGAGACGGTGAGGTACACCGTGACGGCGACCGTGCCGTCCGCCCCGATCCCGACTGATTTGACCATGCCGAGTTCGGTGATCGGTCGGTTGATCTCGGGGTCGTTCACCGTCGCCAGTGCTTCAAGCACCGCGTCTTCCGTAGCCATACCGACGATGGTACGGCGCTGACTACCGCCCCCGGAAAGAGCGTCAGCGGTCGCCTTCGTCACGCCGGTGGGAGGGGTCGGCCGGGAATAGGGCGCGCTGCTCCACCATCTCCTTCACCAGGTCCTGGAGTTCGGAGCGGATCCAGTCCCGGGTGGCGACCTCGCCGAGGCCCATCCGCAGCGCCGCGATCTCCCGGGTGAGGTATTCGGTGTCCGCGATGGACCGCTCGTTCTGCTTGCGCTCCTGCTCGTGGGTGACCCGGTCCCGGTCGTCCTGCCGGTTCTGTGCCAGCAGGATCAGCGGGGCGGCGTACGAGGCCTGCAGCGACAGCATCAGGGTCAGAAAGATGAAGGGGTAGTGGTCGAAGCGCAGATCAGCGGGTGCGGAGACGTTCCAGACGACCCACATGATGATGATCACCGTCATCCAGACGATGAACCGTCCCGTTCCCAGGAGGCGGGCGATCCGCTCCGAGAAGCGGCCGAAGGCCTCGGGGTCGTACTCCGGCAGCCGACTGCGTCGAGGGGCGCGCGGCTGGTCGAGCCGGACCCGGTGGCGCGGCACCGCGCTGGCCCCGACGGGCACGCGCTCCCTCTGCTCGCCGCGCTCGGTCAGCCCGTGCTCGCTGCCGCTACCCACGGGCCGACCCTTCGGACTCCTCGGATCCCCCGGACCCGGCGGACTTCTCGTGCGCCAACTCGTCGAACTCCGTCTCCCGCCAGTCGTCCGGCAGCAGATGGTCGAGTACGTCGTCGACGGTCACCGCCCCAAGCAGTGAACCGATCTCGTCCACGACCGGGGCCGCCACCATGTTGTACGCCGCGAGATAGCTGGTGACCGCGGACAGCGGGGTGTCCGGCGCCAGCGGCGGCAGATCGCTGTCCACGATCGAGCTGACCAGCGTGAACGGCGGATCCCGCAGCAGCCGCTGGAAATGCACCGTACCCAGGTACTTACCGGTCGGCGTCTCGTCCGGCGGCCGGCACACGTACACCTGCGCGGCGAGCGCGGGGGAGAGATCCTGCTGGCGTACACGCGCCAGGGCATCCGCGACCGTCGCGTCGGGCCGCAGCACGATCGGTTCGGTGGTCATCAGGCCACCCGCCGTCCGCTCCTCGTACGCCATCAGCCGCCGTACGTCGGCGGCGTCGTCAGGACGCATCAGCATGAGCAGCCGCTCCTTGTCCTCCTCCGGCAGTTCGGAGAGCAGGTCGGCCGCGTCGTCCGGGTCCATCGCCTCCAGGACGTCCGCCGCGCGCTCCTCCTTGAGCTTGCCGAGGATCTCCACCTGGTCGTCGTCCGGCAGCTCCTCCAGTACGTCGGCGAGCCGGTCGTCGTCGAGGGCCGCGGCGACCTCGCCGCGGCGCTTCGGCGACAGATGGTGCAGCACATTGGCGAGGTCGGCGGGGCGCAGCTGCTCGAAGGTCGCCAGCAGGCTCTCGGCGCCCTGCCCCTGCTCCTCCAGCGAGAAGCCGGTGACCGCCGACCACTCGACGGTCAGGGTCTCGCCCTTGCGGCGCAGCGCCCCGGGCTTGCCCTTCCGTACGAAGACCTTGTCGATCTCCCAGTCACGGCGGGCCGGCAACTGCTGGATCGAGACATCGAGGACGGTGGCCTCCTCGTCGGTCTCCACGAGGCGTACGCGCCGGTCCAGCAGCTCGCCGAGCACCAGCCGCTCGGTCGGGCGCTGCTCGAAACGGCGCATGTTGAGTACGCCGGTGATGATGACCTGTCCGGACTCGACGCCGGTCACGCGGGTCATGGAGACGAAGATCCGGCGGCGGCTGAGCACCTCGACGACCATGCCGAGCAGCCGCGGCGGGCGGCGGCCGATCCGGAGCATCGCGACGAGGTCGCGGACACGGCCCACCTGGTCGCCCTGGGGGTCGAAGACCGGCACACCGGCGAGGTGCGAGACGAAGATCCGAGGCGCGCCTGCCGCCATGCTCCGCGCCTCCTCCGCGTAGGGAAAATTGCCCGTGAATGCCGCTGTTCGAGGGCTTCAGGCTAGCCCGTGACGTTCCGTGCCGCCCTGGCTGGCGTCCGTACGGCTCCCTGCTGAGCGACGCGCCCGGCCCGGGTACGCTGCCGTCTGCCATCCAAGACTCATGACCCGCAGATGAGAGGCAGTGCGTTGGTGACTCCCCTCCCCCCGGCAACCCGAGCCCGCCGTGCCGCGCTCCCCGTGGCGCTGTGCGCCGGGCTGACCGCGATGCTCACGGCATGTGGCGAGGATCCGGACGCGGGGACCAACGGCGTCGGAAAGCTCTCCGCCACGGAGATCGAGACGAAGGCGCGCGCGACGGCGGACGCCGCGGTGTCGGTACGGCTCTCCGGGACGCTGGTCAGCAAGGGCGGGACGTACAAGCTCAACATGCGGCTCAAGCACGACGGCGGCACCGGCTCCGTCACCTCGAAGGACAACACCTTCGAGGTGCTGCGGGTCGGCAAGGCGCTCTATCTGAAGGCCGACGCGGGCTTCTGGAGCGGCGGGGACGGCAAGGGGGACGAGGAGCCCAGCGAGACGGACGCGGAGGCGGCGGGCAAGCTCGACGACAAGTATGTGAAGGTGCCGGAAGGGGACCCGGCGTACAACCAGTTCCGCGGCTTCACGGACATGGATGTGCTGCTCGAAGGCCTGCTGGGGATGCAGGGCGAGCTGAGCAAGGGCGACCGGACCCAGGTGGGCGGCGTCCGCACGATCAAGGTCCTCGGCGGCGAGGGCGAGGGCGGCACGCTGGACGTCGCGCTTGTGGGAAAGCCGTACCCACTGCAGTTCGCGCGGGCGGGCGGCGCGGGGGTGCTGACGCTGGGGGACTGGGACAAGGACTTCCCGCTGGCGGCGCCGTCCAAGGACGAGACGGTGGACTACGGCCGCCAGCTCCCGAAGACCAGCGACTGACGCTTTCCCTGGGGCTCCGCCCCAATCCAGCCCGTCCGGCGATTGAGGACAAAGCCCGTACGGCGGGCTAGCCGCGCTTCTTCTTGCGCTTCAGCAGCAGCCGCGGCAGCGCCGCCGGCATGGGGCCACGGGTGGTCGCAGGCGTCGGCAGCGGCGGCGCTGACAGAGAGGCCGTCGGGAACTCCGTCGTCGCGGCCCCCGGCTCCAGCCGCAGCACCCGGCACTCCCGCGCCCACCGCTCCGTCATCTGTTCCGCGTCAGGGGCGTTGAGGCGCTTGCCCTTGAGTTCGGCGACGGCCGACTCCCAGGCCTCGGAGTGCGGCTCCAGTTCGCTCACCGCCGCCGTCCAGACGATCAGCCGGCCGCCCTTGTCCTTGCTGCGCACCGTGACCTCTGCCGTGCCGCCGGCGACCAGCTGCGGCAGCGGCTGCTCGCCGGGCCCGTCGCCGATGACAAGGGCCGCGCCCTCGTGCCACACGTGCCACAGGGCCCGCGCCGGGCCCCCGCCCCGCACCCAGATGAGGCCGGACTTCTTCGTGGCCTCCTCGACGAGCGCCTGGGAGAGCCGCAGATCTGTCATGCCCGCAGCCTATCTACAGCCAGCCGTTGCGCTTGAGGGTGCGGTGAATCGCGAGACAGACGCCGATGATGCCGGTGAGCACCATGGGGTACCCGTACTTCCAGTGCAGTTCCGGCATGTGGTCGAAGTTCATGCCGTACACCCCGCAGACCGCCGTCGGCACGGCGATGATCGCCGCCCACGAGGTGATCTTGCGCATGTCCTCGTTCTGCGCGACCGTCGCCTGCGCCAGATTCGCCTGGAGGATGGAGTTCAGCAGCTCGTCGAAGCCGATGACCTCCTCGTGCACCCTGGCCAGGTGGTCCGCCACATCGCGGAAGTACTTCTGGATGTCCGGGTCGACCAGCCGCATCGGCCGCTCGCTGAGCAGCTGCATCGGCCGCAGCAGCGGCGACACGGCCCGCTTGAACTCCAGTACCTCGCGCTTCAGTTGGTAGATCCGCCCGGCGTCGCTGCCGCGCGTGCTGCCCTTCGCGGGCGCGGAGAAGACATCGATCTCGACCTCGTCGATGTCGTCCTGCACGGCGCCCGCCACCGCGATGTACCCGTCGACGACATGGTCGGCGATCGCGTGCAGAACCGCCGACGGCCCTTTGGCCAGCAGTTCCGTGTCCCTCTGCAGCCCGTGCCGCAGCGCCCGCAGAGAGCCCTGGCCGCCGTGCCGCACCGTGATGACGAAGTCATGTCCGGTGAAGCACATCACCTCGCCGGTCTCGACGACCTCGCTGGTGGCCGTGAGCTCGGCGTGCTCGACGTAGTGGATCGTCTTGAAGACGGTGAACAGCGTGTCGTCATACCGCTCCAGCTTGGGCCGCTGGTGCGCGTGGACCGCGTCCTCGACCGCCAGCGGGTGCAGCCCGAACTCCGCGGCGATACCCGCGAATTCGGCCTCCGTCGGCTCATGCAGCCCGATCCACGCGAAGCCGCCGCCCTCGCGCACCCGCAGCATCGCCTCGTGCGGCGTCTGGCAGGACTCGCTCTCGACGCGCTGCCCCTCGCGGTAGACGGCGCAGTCGACGACCGCACTCGAGGCGGAAGGATCACGGGTGGTGTCGTACGTGTTGTAGGGGGTGTTGCTCTTGCGCAGGGACGGACGGACCGCATCGCGCAGGTCACGGATCATCGACATGGCGGGCTCCTTCACGGAGAGGCCGTCGGCGAGTGGCGTGGCACAGCCCGGAATGAGGACGTGATGCGTACGTCCGCAAAGCGGGCGGCACCGCGGGATTCGCGGTGACGGCGTTCGCTACAGACAGGCAAAAACGAAGTGCTCTTCCGTCGTGCGAAATGCCATGGGCCCCGTGGGGGAAGGCCTCAGATCACAGAGGAAAGGTGCCGTGCGGAAGAGCGGTTGGTACTGACCGGTCGACTTCGATCCACCGCAGCCCCACCTCCTCCAGCCGGTCCCCCGTAAGGGACGACGTGTCGTCGGGACTCGAGAGCAACGCTTCTGCGTGCCATCCCGACCAGCGGCCAAGAGTATCAGCCGACTGAGGGCCAATCCCTTGGTTTGCCCGTTCCATACGCGCTTTATGCTCGCGACATGGAAGATGTTCTTGCTCTGGTCGAGGCCCGGCTCCGTACGGCACTGGGCGAACCGGACGCGCGCGCAGCGGTGACCTTCCTCGGTACGGACCGTATCGAGGTGCTCCGCTTCATGGACGGGGACATCGTGCGGTACGTGACTCTCGGGATGTCCGCACACCCCATGACGGACCCCACCGCTGCCCTGGCCGACCCGGTGAAGGGCCCCCGCGCGGAGATGCTCCTCTCCGTACGGGCGGGGCTCGCCGAGACCGACAAGGTGCTCCGCCCGCTCGCCGTGCTGGCCGCGTCACCGCAGGTCGAGGGTGTGGTCGTGGCGCCAGGCGCCTCGCTGGACGTCGGCGATCCGCTCTGGCCGGCCGCGCCGTTCAGCTCGGTGCTGGTCGCGGAGCCGGGCGGTCTGGTGGAGGACCTGGAGCTGGACGCGCCGATGGATCCGGTGCACTTCCTGCCGCTGCTGCCGATGACGTCGAACGAGGCCGCGTGGAAGCGGGTGCACGGGGCCCAGGAGCTTCAGGAGCGGTGGCTGACGCACGGCACGGACCTGCGCGATCCGCTGCGCAGGTCCGTAACTCTGGGCTGACAGGACCTGGTTGGCGATGTTGGTCTTCTTCGCCAGATCGTTGCGCTATGCAAGCAATAAGTTAGGTGCCCTAATAAATGCAAGCAACATCTGCTCTTGGCTGCCGCGAGCACACGCCGGACGGGTGATCGTCCTTGACGCGACCACGTCCGGGGAGGACCGTTGGGCGCTATGAGGGGCGAACCCAGTTGCCCGAAGTGCGGTGGCCGGGTGAGGGCGCCCGGTCTCTTTGCCGACTCCTGGCAGTGCGATGTGCACGGGCCGGTGCACCCGCTGCAGCCGGTCATCCCGCCCAGCGTCGAGGCCCTCGGTGTGGTCGTGCACCGCGCGAAAGTCCCTGTCTGGATGCCCTGGCCGCTGCCCGTCGGCTGGCTCTTCACCGGTGTCGCGTACGCGGGGGACGACCGCAGCGGTGGCCGCGCCACAGCCGTGGCCTGCTCGGGACCGGGACCCCTCGGCGGAATCGGTGAACTGCTGCTCGTCGCCGAGGAGTTGGGAGTGGGTCTCGGGGCGCGTTACGCCGGGACGGACGGACCCGACCCGGGTCCGCACATCTGCGTCGACAAACCCCCGCAGACCAAGGTGCTCGCAGCCGGCCGCCCCACGCCGCTGTGGCACGTGGCCGACGCCCCCGAGGACCGCGCGGTCTTCGCGGGCGAGGCGCGCGGCCTGTGGCTGTGGGCGATCGTCTGGCCCGAGCAGTCCGGGCTGCTGATGTACGACGAACTGGTGCTGACCGATCTGCGGGGCGCGGGCGCCGAGGTGGAACTGCTGCCGTGCGGGGCGCTGTCGCCGCGGCTGCTGTCCTGAGCCTGGCCGCCCCGAGCCTGGCGCCCACCGCCCCGAGCCTGGCGGCTGCCGACCTGAGCCGGCACTGTTCGATTCGCCGGTACACTTGACCGTCCCTCTGACCCCCTTCCGGCCCTGGAGTCACGCGTCGTGCGCATCGATCTGCACACCCACTCCACGGCGTCGGACGGTACGGACACTCCCGCCGAGCTGGTACGTAACGCCGCCGCGGCCGGGCTGGACGTCATCGCGCTCACCGACCACGACACGACCCGCGGCCACGCCGAGGCGATCGCCGCGCTCCCCGAGGGTGTGACTCTCGTCACCGGCGCCGAGCTCTCCTGTCGTATCGACGGCGTGAGCCTGCACATGCTCGCCTACCTCTTCGACCCCGACGAGCCCGAGCTGCTTGCCGAGCGTGAGCTCGTACGGGACGACCGGGTGCCGCGCGCCCGGGCGATGGTGACCAAGCTCCAGGAGCTGGGTGTCCCCATCGAGTGGGGTCAGGTGGCCCGTATCGCCGGAGACGGCTCGGTCGGCCGCCCGCACATCGCCACCGCGCTCGTCGAGCTCGGAGTCGTACCGGACGTCTCCGCGGCCTTCGCGCCCGACTGGCTCGCCGACGGCGGCCGGGCGTACGTGCAGAAGCACGAGCTGGACCCCTTCACGGCGATCCGCCTGGTCAAAGCGGCTGGCGGCGTCACCGTCTTCGCGCACCCGCTCGCCGTCAAGCGCGGCCGTACGGTGCCCGAGACCGTGATGGCCGAACTCGCGGCCGGCGGCCTCGACGGCATCGAGGTCGACCACATGGACCACGACGAGCCGACGCGTGCCCGGCTGCGCGGTCTCGCCGCCGACCTGGGGCTGCTGGCCACCGGGTCGAGCGACTACCACGGCAGCCGCAAGACCTGCGAGCTCGGCGAGTACACCACCGACCCGGAGATCTACGGCGAGATCACACGCCGCGCGACCGGCGCGTTCCCGGTGCCCGGCGCCGGCGGACGCCGCTCGTAGGGCCTGCGGGCCCCAACCCCACGTCCCTCTGTACGACTCCTCTTCGCGCTAGGCCCTCACTGTGTTCGACACTGCCATTTTCGGCTCCCTCTTCCTCACCCTTTTTGTGATCATGGATCCCCCCGGGATCACCCCGATCTTCCTCGCCCTCACCTCGGGCCGCCCCGCCAAGGTGCAGCGCCGGATGGCCTGGCAGGCGGTGGCCGTCGCCTTCGGCGTGATCACCGTCTTCGGCATTCTCGGCCAGCAGATTCTGGACTACCTGCACGTCTCCGTGCCCGCGCTGATGATCGCGGGCGGTCTGCTTCTGCTGCTCATCGCGCTCGATCTGCTGACCGGCAAGACGGACGAGCCCCAGCAGACCAAGGACGTGAATGTCGCGCTCGTACCCCTGGGCATGCCGCTGCTGGCGGGTCCCGGCGCGATCGTTTCGGTGATTCTCGCCGTGCAGCACGCGGACGGCGCCGGCCAGCAGGTCTCGGTGTGGGCGGCGATCGTCGCGATGCACGTCGTGCTCTGGCTGACCATGCGCTACTCGCTGCTGATCATCCGCCTGATCAAGGACGGCGGTGTGGTGCTGGTGACCCGGCTGGCGGGCATGATGCTCTCCGCGATCGCCGTGCAGCAGATCATCAACGGCATCACGCAGGTCATCCAGGGTTCCTGAGAACCGCGCCGGACGCACTGCGCCCCCGTACGGATCGTCCGTACGGGGGCGCAGTGCGTTTGTGCGTCACATCGCGTCGTCAAGCTTTCAGGTGTTACAAGGCCGCGATTTCGGCCGGTCGGATATAGATGCGCTGGCCGATCGAAGCGGCCTGCTGCACGATCCGGTTGACGGAGGCGGCGTCCACGACGGTGCTGTCCACGGCGGTGCCGTCGACGTCGTCGAGTCGCATGATCTCGAAGCGCAAGGCTTCTCCCTTCGTCTGATCCTCCTGCTGGAGAACTACGGGCGACGGATGTCCGTCTGTGTTCCGTACGTGTTCAACGGGATGCATCCTGCAAACATTCCCTACGCTAAGGAAATTTTTCGAATGCCTAACTACTGGCGGGTAGTGGCGCGGACACGGAGAATGAGCACCGTATGAACGAGCACCGTGTGAAAGACGCAGAGACCGATGCAGAGACCGAAACAGTGACCGACGCGCAGACCCACTCGGAGAGCGACGAGCTCGGCGAGATCAGCGCCCGCCTCGAGCGCACCAATGAGCTGCTTCAGCGGATGCTCGCCGAGGTCGCCAAGACCCCTTCGACCCACGCCATCTTCGTGGACGCGGGTTACGTCTATGCTGCGGCCGGGTTGCTGGTGACGGGCACCGAGGACCGGCGCTCCTTCGACCTGGACGCGGAGGGGATGATCGAGGCCTTCATCGACAAGGCCCGCACGATCTTCGCGGACAGCAGACTGCTGCGCGTGTACTGGTACGACGGGGCCCGGCGCCGTATCCACACCGCTGAGCAGCAGTCGATCGCGGAGCTCCCGGACGTCAAGGTGCGCCTCGGCAACCTCAACGCGAACAACCAGCAGAAGGGCGTCGACTCACTTATCCGTACGGATCTGGAGTCGCTCGCCCGGCACCGCGCGATCAGCGACGCCGCGCTGGTGGGCGGCGACGAGGACCTGGTCTCGGCGGTCGAGGCGGCGCAGGGGTACGGGGCGCGGGTCCATCTGTGGGGCATCGAGGCGTCGGACGGGCGCAATCAGGCCGAACCGCTGCTGTGGGAGGTCGACAGTCAGCGGACCTTCGACCTGGACTTCTGCCGGCCGTACATCACGCGCCGCCCGGTCACGACGTACGAGAACGAGGGCGCGCCGCCGCCGTCGCGGGACGAGGTGCGCTTCGTGGGCGCGCAGATCGCGGCGACATGGCTGGCGGAACGGGGCCGGGAGACGATGGCGGAGCTGCTGCCGGGCCATCCGTATCTGCCCGGCCCCGTGGACCAGGACCTGCTGATCGAGGCGGAGCGGGTGCTGCAGCGGTCGCTGCGGGGGCACGCCGTGCTGAGGCGGGCGCTGCGGGACGGTTTCTGGCAGCACCTGCAGTCCCAGTACTGACCGATGGACCACGGACGGTCAGTGCTGATCCCAGAAGGTGATGAGGGCTGCCGCCGTTTCGAGGGGGCGGTCGGTGTTGGGGGAGTGCTCGGCGCCGGTGATCACGGTCCGGTGCGCGTGGAGCCGCTGCGCCATCGTGTCCAGCAGTGGTACAGCCCAGGTGTCGTCCCGCTCGCCGGACACCACATGCTTGGGCAGCGGCTGTACGGCGGCGAGCTCGTCGACCCGGTCCGGCTCGACGGTCAGTTGGCGGCCGGTGGCGATCAGCTGAGCGGGGTTGTGGCGAAGCCAGCGCCTGCGGAGTTCCTCGCCGTCGGTGTCGGCGTCCTCGGGCGGGTCGAGCGCCTTCATGGCCGCCCAAACCTGATCCATCCCCATCACGGCGAGGGCGTCGCTGAGGAGTTTGACCTTCTGCTGCTGGGCCGGCGAGATCTGGGCGGGCCCGGAGGACATGAGGGTGAGGGTCGTGAAGGGGGCGGCCTCCAGGAGGACGGCGGCGCGGGCGACCTGCCCGCCGAGGGAGTGCCCCAGAAGATGCACAGGCCCGCCGACGGCCTCGGTCTGGGCGAGTACGTCCCGGGCCAACTCGCCCTGGGCATACGCCTGTTGGTCATCCGGGCCGTCGCTCTCGTACTGCCCACGCCCATCGATGGCGACGGCACGGTAACCGGCCTCGGCGAGAGGCTCGAGCAGCGCGATGAAGTCCTCCTTGCTCCCGGTGAACCCGGGCAGGAGCAGGGCGGTGCCTTTGACGACCCCGGCGGGCCGCGCATCGAGCACGGCGAAAGAGCCGCGCGAGGTGGCGAGGGTGAGGGGACGGGCGGAGGGGCGGGCTGAAGGTGGGCGGCCGACTCATGCGACGAGGCTAACTGGGGTGGGGCGGGCGGGGTTCGGCCTCGGGCGTGGTGCACGATCGCCGGATGGCGCCCTTGCGGGAGCCGGGCCATCCGGGGTGCCAGTGCGTCAGCTTTCGGGCTGGGCGGCCTTCGGCGCGCGGGTGCGGCGGCGGGGCTTCGTCTCGGCCTCGGTCTCCGTCGCCACTGCCTCGACCGTTTCGACGGCCTTCGCAGCGCGCGTACGGCGACGGGGCTTCGTCTCCGGCTCCGTGGTCGCATCGGGCGCCTCGGCCGTGGCCTTGGCCACCCGCGTGCGGCGACGGGGCTTGGCCTCCGGCTCGGTCTCGGTCGCCACTGCCTCGACCGTGTCCACGGTCTTCACGGCGCGGGTGCGGCGACGCGGCTTCGTCTCGGCCTCGGGCTCGGCCTCGACCTCCGTCGCGACCGTGTCGACGGCCTTCACCGCACGCGTACGGCGACGCGGCTTCGTCCCGGGCTCCGGGTCCTCCGTGAGCTCGACGGTCTCCACGGCCACCGTGTCCACGGCCACCGTGTCCACGACCGCCGTCGCCCCGGCCGGGGCCGACGCTCCCACGCGGGTGCGGCGACGGCGTCGCGGAGTGCGCGGCTCCGTCACCAGCTCCGCGGCGTCCGTCGTGGGCTCCGGGGACGTCACCGCCTCCGTGGCCTCGACGCCGTCCGGCGTCGAACCGCCGCGGGTGCGGCGGCGCTGGCGCGGGGTACGGGTGCGCTCCGGGCGCTCCTCGCGGACCGGGGACGCCGACGACGACTTCCGGCCGCGGCCGCCCGTCTCGCCCAGGTCCTCGACCTCCTCGGCGCGCAGACCCGCACGGGTCCGCTCGCCACGGGGCAGTACGCCCTTCGTGCCCGCCGGGATGTTCAACTGCTCGAACAGGTGCGGGGACGTGGAGTACGTCTCGACCGGGTCCGGGAACTTCAGGTCGAGCGCCTTGTTGATCAGCTGCCAGCGCGGGATGTCGTCCCAGTCGACCAGCGTGACCGCGATGCCCTTGGCGCCCGCGCGGCCGGTGCGGCCGACGCGGTGGAGGAACGTCTTCTCGTCCTCCGGCGACTGGTAGTTGATGACGTGCGTGACGCCCTCGACGTCGATGCCACGGGCGGCGACGTCGGTGCAGACCAGCACATCGACCTTGCCGTTGCGGAAGGCTCGCAGCGCCTGCTCACGCGCGCCCTGGCCCAGGTCGCCGTGGACCGCGCCGGAGGCGAAGCCGCGCCGCTCGAGCTGTTCGGCGATGTCCGCCGCAGTCCGCTTCGTACGGCAGAAGATCATCGCGAGCCCGCGGCCCTCGGCCTGCAGAATGCGCGAGACCAGCTCCGGCTTGTCCATGGAGTGGGCACGGAAGACGTGCTGCGTGGTGTTGGCGACGGTCGCGCCCTCGTCGTCCGGCGAGGTGGCGCGGATGTGCGTCGGCTGCGACATGTAGCGACGGGCGAGGCCGATGACCGCACCCGGCATGGTCGCCGAGAAGAGCATGGTCTGGCGCTTGGCCGGAAGCATGTTGATGATCTTCTCGACGTCGGGCAGGAAGCCTAGGTCGAGCATCTCGTCGGCCTCGTCGAGAACGAGCGCGCGCACATGCGACAGGTCCAGCTTGCGCTGGCCGGCCAGGTCGAGCAGTCGGCCGGGGGTGCCGACGATCACGTCGACGCCCTTGCGGAGCGCCTCGACCTGGGGCTCGTACGCGCGGCCGCCGTAGATCGCCAGAACGCGGACGTTACGGACCTTGCCGGCGGTCAGCAGGTCATTGGTGACCTGCTGGCACAGCTCGCGGGTGGGGACGACCACCAGCGCCTGTGGGGCGTCGGTGAGCTGCTCGGGCGTCGCCCGGCCGGCCTCGACGTCCGCGGGGACGGTGACGCGCTCGAGGAGCGGCAGGCCAAAACCGAGCGTCTTGCCGGTGCCGGTCTTGGCCTGGCCGATGACGTCGGAGCCGGAGAGCGCTACGGGGAGCGTCATCTCCTGGATGGGGAACGGGGACAGGATGCCGACGGCCTCAAGGGCCTCGGCGGTCTCGGGAAGGATCCCAAGATCCCGGAAAGTCGTAGTCAGGGTGCTGCCTCTTCTGTGAGACGCGGCACGAGGCGAACGAGGGGGGTCGTACCGCACCTGGGTACTGGGCCGGCCGTGGATTGGCCGGATGGCGCGGGACCACTGCCTTCGCTCGAGCGTCATGCCGCTGAGGGGGCCCCTCATCTTGCGGTCGCACGCAACTGTGCGCACGGTCCACGCGGAGGGCGGTCGGGTCGGAGCCGATCGGGCCACCGACCGGGCATCCTCAAGGGGGCTCTGGGGAGCAAATCCCCCAGTCATACACTGGGATCGCCCGCCGAGTATTCGAAACGCTCAGCAGGCGCATTACCACTGTACCCCGGAATCGCGCATGTGTGTTGGGTGAATTCGTAGGAACCGCGGTACGGGCATGGCTGACCAGGCCCTTCCGCCTCGCGATGAGCGGGCTATTGTGCGCTTCATGGAGACGCCTGACAACGCCACTGAAGAGACCGGAATCGCCGCCCAGGACTGGGCCACGGCATCCGCCGACCCCCAGTACCGCGCCGCCGTGGTGGATCTGCTGGGCGCGCTCGCGTACGGCGAGCTCGCGGCCTTCGAGCGGCTCGCCGACGACGCCAAGCTCGCGCCGACGCTGAGCGACAAGGCCGCGCTGGCGAGGATGGCCTCCGCCGAGTTCCACCACTTCGAGCAGTTGACGGACCGGCTGACCGTCATCGACGCCGAGCCGACCGCCGCGATGGAGCCCTTCGCGCAGGCCCTGGACGACTTCCACCGCCAGACCGCGCCGTCCGACTGGCTGGAAGGCCTGGTCAAGGCGTACGTCGGCGACTCGATCGCCAGTGACTTCTATCGCGAGGTCGCGGCCCGTCTCGACACCGACACCCGCGCCCTCGTGCTGGCGGTGCTCGACGACACGGGCCACGGCAACTTCGCCGTCGAGAAGGTGCGCGCCGCGATCGAGGCCGAGCCGCGGGTCGGCGGACGCCTCGCGCTGTGGGCCCGCCGTCTGATGGGCGAGGCGCTCTCGCAGGCGCAGCGGGTGGTTGCGGACCGCGACGCGCTCTCCACGATGCTCGTGGGCGGCGTGGCGGGCGGTTTCGACCTCGCGGAGGTGGGCCGGATGTTCTCGCGGATCACCGAGGCGCACACCAAGCGCATGGCCGCCCTGGGCCTCGCGGCCTAGGCCGGTCTTGCCGGGCTCGAGCGGCTCGATGACTCGCTGAAGCTGCTCACTGAAGCGGCTTCTTCGGGTTCTCGGCAGGCGGCTTCCCGGCAGACTGCTCGTCGTGCGTGCTCAGAAAGGGAACGCGCGACGCAGCCGTCGGGTCGAGGGCCGGATCAGCAGCGAGAGCAGTACGGCTCCGATCGCCACCGCCCCCACCAGTGTCGCCAGCAGGTGGCCGGGGCCGAGGGCCGCGTGTGTGACATACGCGCCGAAGACGGCGCCGAGCGTGCCTGTGGTGAAGACCACGCGGCGCGCCGGGAGACGTTCGGACAGATGACGGGCTGCGGCCCAGGCAAGGGCGAGTCCGAGCAGGACTGAACCGAGCGTTTCCAAGAGCACTGCTGATCACCTCACGGACGCCGGTGCGGGCAAATCGGTCGTAGCCCGTACTACCCGTGGCTCACCGAATACAACCCTCTGCGAACAGGGGAAGAGGGCCCGGCGGGGAATCCCGCCGGGCCCTCTTCCGTCCTGTTCTGCTCCGGTTGCTTGCGACGCCCTACAGAGCGCCGAAGCCCACGCGCCGGGTCGCCGGCTCGCCGATCTCGACGTACGCGATCCGGTCGGCCGGTACGAGGACCTTGCGGCCCTTGTCGTCCGAGAGGCTGAGCAGCTGCGCCTTGCCGGCCAGAGCGTCAGCCACCGCGCGCTCGACCTCCTCGGCGGACTGCCCGCTCTCCAGAACGATCTCCCGGGGCGCGTGCTGCACGCCGATCTTGACCTCCACGGCTATGTCCCTCCGAACGGTCAGCGTTGCGCGGTCAACCGCGCTGTACGCAGCACACATTAGCCCGGCCGGCGGACGGGGCAGGCGTCCCCGGGGAACGCCAGGAGCGAACACCCCCGCGCCACCCCTTGGCCACGCCTCGGTGCTGCTCGCTAGTGCTGCTCGCTGCCGTGCAGCGGGAAGCCCGCGATACCCCGCCACGCCAGGGAGGTCAGCAACTGCACCGCCGTGTCGCGCGGAATGCCGGAACTGCTGGAGAGCCAGTAGCGGGCGACCACCTGGGAAACCCCGCCGAGCCCCACGGCCAGCAGCATGGACTCTTCCTTGGACAGGCCCGTGTCCTCGGCGATCACGTCGCAGATCGCCTCGGCGCACTGCAGCGAGACCCGGTCCACGCGCTCGCGCACCGCGGGCTCGTTCGTCAGGTCCGACTCGAAGACCAGGCGGAAGGCCCCGCCCTCGTCCTCGACGTACGCGAAGTACGCGTCCATCGTCGCGGCGACGCGCAGCTTGTTGTCGGTCGTCGACGCCAGCGCCGTACGGACCGCCAGCAGCAGCGACTCGCAGTGCTGGTCGAGCAGGGCCAGATAGAGCTCCAGCTTTCCCGGGAAGTGCTGGTAGAGCACGGGCTTGCTGACGCCGGCCCGCTCCGCGATGTCGTCCATGGCGGCCGAGTGGTAACCCTGAGCCACGAATACTTCCTGGGCCGCGCCCAGGAGCTGGTTCCTGCGGGCTCGGCGTGGCAGGCGTGTGCCCCGCGGGCGCGCCGCCTCTGTCTGCTCGATGGCTGTCACGCCGCCTCCCAAAATTCGTTCCGTGCGCAATGCGCCGCGCCGCCATCGTACTTTTGGGTAACCCGGCTGTGTGTGGTGCGGACGCAGAATTTCACGGACCGGACAGTCGTGTTAGCTCCCTATTCGGGGGCAAAGAGGGGCAGGTCATCGGTAGTCGTCCTCGTCGAGGGCGACGATGCGGGCCTGTTCCGCCGCGTCGGCCTCGTTCACGGCGTCCCGGTCGATGCCGGTCAGCGGGTCGTCGTGCTCCGCCCGCACGGCCGCGTGCTGCTCGGCCGCGTCGGCCTCGGGCACCTCTTCGTCGCGCGCGGCGTCCTCGTCGTCTTCCTCGAATGTTTCCGGGTCTGTTGGGTCGACAGGCATGCGGCACCACTTTCCATGGAGTGCGCCTTTCCTACGAGCGTAGGAGGTACTGATTCATGGCGCTACGCGATGTGTGACGCCGAACACACGAGTCACCGTGTGATCGTCTCGTAACATTGCCCGCATGTCTTCGACCGAGCTGCCGGGAGTCCGCGCCGTCAACGCCGCCGTGGCCCCCAAGGTGGCGGCCGTCCGGGTCGCCGAGGGGGAGGAGCTGCGCTCCGTCGCGCTGCCAGGACTGACGCTCACCGTCAGAGCCCGGCCGCCGGCGCGCACCGGCCTCGCGCCCGCCCTGTACGTGCACGGGCTCGGCGGCTCCTCGCAGAACTGGTCCTCGCTGATGCCACTGCTCGAGGACGTCCTGGACGGCGAGGCGCTCGACCTGCCCGGCTTCGGGGACTCTCCGCCGCCGGACGACGGCAACTACTCGGTCACCGCCCACGCCCGAGCGGTGATCCGCTTCCTGGACGCGGCCGGACGCGGCCCCGTGCATCTCATCGGCAACTCCCTGGGCGGAGCGGTCTCCACCCGTGTCGCGGCCGTACGGCCCGATCTCGTACGCACGCTCACGCTCGTCTCGCCCGCCCTGCCCGAGATCCGGGTGCAGGGCTCCGCCGTGCCCACCGCAATGCTCGCGCTGCCCGGCGTCGCCTCGCTCTTCGGCAGACTGACCAAGGACTGGTCGGCCGAGCAGCGCACCAAGGGCGTTCTGGCGCTCTGTTACGGAGACCCCTCGCGGGTCAGCGAGGAGGCGCTGCGCAACGCCGTGGAGGAGATGGAGCGGCGGATACAGCTCCCGTACTTCTGGGACGCGATGACCCGGTCCGCGCGCGGCATCGTCGACGCGTACACGCTCGGCGGGCAGCACGGGCTGTGGCGGCAGGCGGAGCGGGTGCTCGCGCCGACGCTGCTTGTTTACGGAGGGCGGGACCAGCTCGTCTCGTATCGCATGGCGCGCAAGGCCGCGGCGGCCTTCAGGGATTCCCGGCTGTTGACGCTCCCGGACGCCGGGCATGTTGCCATGATGGAGTACCCGGAAACGGTCGCCCAGGCTTTCCGGGAACTGCTGAACGACATCGACAGGAGCTGATTCGGGGCGTGGGACGACACAGCCGTAAAGGCCCCGCACCCAAGGGCTCCGATTCCGGCAACCGGTCCGGTACATCCGGTACACCTGATTCATTCGGTATGTCCGGTACCGATATGTCCAGCACCGGCGAGTGGGAGGCCGTGGGCCCGGCCTCCGGCGGCGGAGCCCGCAGGCGCGCCGGTGGGCCCGGTCAGGAACAGCACACCCCGTCCGGATACGGAACGCCGCAGACCCGGGGCGGACACCCGGAGCAGCGCGAGGCGGGCGGCGGTTGGGGCGCCCCGCAGCCGCAGCGTTACGACACCCGGCCGGGCGGCGCGCAGCGGGTGCAGGCACCGGCCGCGCCGCAGAGGATCGCGGCCGTTCCCCGGATACCGGGCCCGCGCCGGGAGTTCGTCGCGGCCTTCGAGGAGCCGCAGCCCCGGCGGTCGCCGGATGACGATCCGTACGGTTCCGTCACCGCGTGGGACACCGAGCAGGATTGGCTCCCCGAGACCGAGACCGAGAGCCGGAGCGGGGCCGGGACCGACGCGCGCGAGGAGAAGCCGGCCAAGGGCGGCAGGGGCCGCGCATTCACCGGGATCGCGGCCGCCGCGGTGACCACCGTGCTCGCGGTCGTCGTGGCGGGCCAGGTCGCCACCGACGGTCCCGGCAAGGCCGGCGCGCAGTCCGCGGGCGGGAACCGGGAGGGTGCGGAGAGTCCGGCGTCCCGCTCGGACGGCCGGCAGGTGCCGCCGCGGAACGCGCCGAAGCCCGCCGCCCCCCTCACGTACGCGCAGCTGATGACCACCCAGTTCCCGCTCGATCCGAAGCTGCGGGGGTCGGGCGACTTCGAGGCGGTGCCCGGCTTCGACCGGGCGCCGGGCAAGGGCAACAGGATCCGCTATCGGGTCGACGTCGAGAAGGGCCTCGGCCTGGACGGCGCGCTGTTCGCCAAGGCGGTCCAGGCGACCCTGAACGACGACCGGAGCTGGGCGCACGGCGGCGCGATGACCTTCGAGCGGATCACCTCCGGCGAGCCGGAATTCGTGATCACGCTCGCCAGTCCCGGGACCACGGCGACCTGGTGCGCGAAGTCCGGCTTGGATACGAGTGTCGACAATGTCAGCTGCGATTCCGCGTCGACGGACCGCGTGATGATCAACGCCTACCGCTGGGCGCAGGGCTCGGAGACGTACGGCGACAAGGCGATGCTGACGTACCGCCAGATGCTCATCAATCACGAGGTCGGACACCGGCTCGGACACGGCCATGTGAACTGCCGCACCTCCGGCGCGCTCGCGCCGGTGATGCAGCAGCAGACCAAGTCCCTGGACGTCGGCGGGATCAAGTGCCGGCCCAACCCCTGGGTGCATCCCGGGAGTTGACCGGCATCCGGGACGGCCCTCTCGCAAAAGGCTCGTCGCGCGCCAACAGGATCCGTACACCAGGCAGCTGCTGGACGCCGTCCCCGCCCTCGACCCGGTGCTCGCACGGGCACGGCCAGCGGCGCGGCAGGAGCTGGCCCGCAGCCTGACGCTCCGTAAGCGAAGCGACTCGTAGCGCGACAGAACGCTATCGGGTTGGGAAAGTTACGTGCATTCACCCCTTCTGGTGGCGCGATGGACAACCGTCCGTCGCGCCACCGGCGTACCGGCTTACCGTCGTCCCGCTGTGAGTCGCCGGATCAACGGCGGCCGCCCACAAGGGAGATCGGGGGTGCGCTCGTGCGGATCGGACTTCTTACGGACGGTGGTTATCCGTATGCGACGGGTGAGTCCAGGCTGTGGTGCGACCGGCTTGTGCGCGGGCTCGCGCAGCACGAGTTCGACATCTACGCGCTCAGCCGCAGCGCCCTGCAGGAGGACCACGGCTGGATCCAGCTCCCGCCGCAGGTGCAGCGCGTGCGCACCGCACCGCTGTGGGCGCCCGAGGACGACGGACACACCTACGGACGGCGCGAACGGCGCCGCTTCGTCCACCACTTCAAAGAGCTCGCCGCGGCCGTGTGCGCGGAGAGCGCCGTGTGCGCAGAGAGCGACGGCTTCGCCGACGGGCTGTACGGACTCGCCGAGCTCGCCCGCGAGCGCGGTGGGCTCTACGCCGCGCTCCGCTCCGAAGTGGCCGTCCGCGTCCTCGAATCCGCCTGCCGTGTGCCCGGCGCGCGCCGCGCCATGCACGCCGCCACCGTCCCCGACTACCTCGAGTTCGTCGACCAGCTCGAGCGCGCCCTGCGCCCGCTCTCGCTCGACTGGTACGGCGACGACGGCCTCGGGGCGGTCGACCTCTGCCATGCGGCGTCCGGCGGATCCGCCGCCCTGCCCGGCTTGCTGGCCAAACGCTTCTTCGGGGTCCCGCTGCTGGTCACCGAGTACGGCGTACAACTGCGGGCGCACTACCTCTCCGCGAGCGACGGCGAGCTGACCGCGCCCGTACGGGCCCTGCTCGCCGCCTTCCAGGGCCGGCTCGCGGCCGAGGTGTACCGGCAGGCTTCCGTCATCACCCCCGGCAATACGCACGCGCGCCGCTGGCAGGAGAAGTGCGGCGCCGACCGCGCCAAGCTGCGGACCGTCTACCCCGGCATGGCGGCGGACCGTTTCGCGGCGGTGGGCGACGGCGACGACAGCGGCGACCCGCACACCCTCGTCTGGGTCGGCCGGATCGAGCCCGCCAAGGACCTCATCGCCCTGCTGCACGCCTTCGCGGAGGTGCGCAAGGAGGAACCGCCGGCGCGGCTGCGGCTGTTCGGCCCGCCCGTGCAGGGGCCCGAGGCGACGACATATCTCGCGCACTGCAAGGCGCTCGCCGCGCAGCTCTTCCCCGACGAGGCGGCCGACGCGCACGCCGTCGGCGACAACCCCGTCTCCTTCGAGGAGATCGGCGGACCGGAGGCGCCCGAGCTCGCCGACGCGTACGCCTCCGGGGAAGTGGTCGTCCTCTCCAGCGTTGTCGAGGGCTTCCCGATCAGCCTGGTCGAGGCGATGTTCTGCGGCCGCGCGACCGTCTCCACGGACGTCGGCGCGGTTGTCGAAGTCATCGGCGGTACGGGGCTCGTGGTGCCGCCGCGCAATCCGCGGGCGCTCGCGGACGCCTGCCTCGCGCTGCTGCGCGACCCGGAGCGCCGTGCACGCCTCGGCGCGGCCGCCCGCGCCCGAGCGCTCGAACTCTTCACCATCGAACAGAACCTGACGGCATTTCGCGGCATTTACCTGGAGCTGATCTCACACTCCCCGGTACGGCGCGAGGCGGAGGCCGTCGACGCCGACGGAGAGCCGCTGCCCTTCGCCCATCCCGCCGAGGCCCATGTGCCCGGCCACTGGACGGGTGGCGGCACCGCAGCGAGCGGGCGCACCCCGCGCTGGGCGGACGCGCCGGTGCGCGGTCTGGTCGGCGCGGACGCGACCCCGAAGGAGGCACGGGCGTGAGCACATCCCGTACGACCGAAAGCACTGCAAGCCCCGGGAGCCCCGGGAGCGTGGCCGCCGGGGAACCGTCCGCACTCGGCGACCACCCCCTCGGCGACCACCCCTTCGACGTCCACGCTCTGGACGTCCACGCTGTGGGCGACCCGAGACCACTTCGGGAGGACGCGTCCGCGACGACGCGCAAGCCCCCCGCCTCCCGGCGCGGCCCCGCCGACCCCGTCAAGGCCCTCATGCACCGCCACCGCGAACTGTGCGAACGAGCCGTCGACCCGTTGGAGATCGCCGCCGGGCTCGAGGCCCACGGGGTCACCGACCGCACCGCCGCCCGCTTCCGGCACCGGGACGTCTTCTCGCTCGCCGAGGAGCTCTACGCGCGCGTGCCGCGAGGTTCGGAAGCGGACTCCGCCGGACGCCCGGCAGCAGCGGCCGGCCCGCGCGCCGGACACCCCCGGGGCGCCGGACCCGCACCCCTCCCGCTGCTGCCGGGCGCCGTCTGCGCCCTCGCGGTCATCGGCATGGAGGCGATGGAAGGCACGGCCCGGCTCGCGGCCGCTGCGGCGGGGACGGCGGCCGTCGCCGTCGCGCTCGTGCTCTGCCTGCGCCGCGGCCCTCTGCGCGCCGACGGCCGCACCGTCCCGGCCGTACGCCTGTGGACCCTCTGGCTGCTCGCCTACGCGACGTACGGCGAAGGGCTGCAGGCCCAGATCATCGGCGGCGGCCCCGATGGACCCTGGCCCATGACAACCGCCCCGCTCGCCGGACTCGCACTCGCCGTCGCCCCCGCGGCCTGGTGCGCGCACCTCTTCTCCGTACAGGCACGGCGCAGGCTGGACAGCAGCCGCGGCCTCGAGGAGTTCGCGTCCGGCGTGCGGCCCCTGCTGCTCGGTGTCGTCGCGCTGTACGTCTGCGCCCTCACCGCGCTTCTCGCGCTCGCCGGCCTCGTACTCCCGCACGAGGCGCTCTTCCCCGCCGTCGCCCTCGGCACCCTGCTCTTCCTGGCCCGTCTGCTCATCGTCCACGGCTTCCCCGAATCCGCCTCCGCCGGACTCGCCGCCGCCTGCGCCGTCGAGGTCGCCGCGCCCGCCCTTCTGCTGGCAGGCCGCCTCCCGGGCTGCAGTTTCCTGGCGAGCCCGGTGGAGGCGGCCGTCGAAGCCTGGGGCACCGGCGCCGTACCGGCTCTGGCCTGCGGCGCCGCCGCCCTCGGCCTGCTGGCCCACGCCACCGCGGCCCTGTCCCGGGCCTCGGCGCACACCGTCTGAACCTCTCGCAGCGCCGACACCGCGGGCGGCGCAGCACCGGCACCATCCCGGCGCCAGTACCGGCATCGACAGCAACACCCCTAAGGAGAAAGCGACATGACCCCCCTACCCCCAGCTCCGGCTCGTCGGCACCGAGGGGCGGCCGCGCGATGAGGGTGCTCCTGCTCGGTGCCAATGGATTCCTCGGCCGCTTCGTCGCCGACCGGCTGCTCGCCGACCCGGCCGTCCACCTCACCGCCCTCGGGCGCGGCGACGACGCCGACGTACGCTTCGACCTCGCCGGAGGCAGCCCGGGTGCGCTCACCCGCTTCCTGGGCGCCGTCCACCCCGGGGTCGTCATCAACTGCGCCGGCGCCACCCGCGGCGGCGCCCGTGACCTGACCCGTCACAACACCGTCGCCGTCGCCACCGTCTGCGAGGCCCTGCGCCGCAGCGGCTGTGGCGCCCGGCTCGTGCAGCTCGGCTGCGCCTCCGAGTACGGTCCGTCCCAGCAGGGCTCATCGACCGCCGAGGACGCGATCCCGCGCCCCGGCGGACCGTACGGAGTGAGCAAGCTCGCCGCCACCGAGCTGGTGCTCGGTGCGGGCCTGGACGCCGTCGTCCTGCGGGTCTTCTCGCCCGTCGGCCCCGGCACCCCCGCGGGTTCCCCGCTCGGCCGCCTCGCCGAGGCGATGCGCCGCGCCATGCAGTCGGGCGACAGTGAACTGAAGCTCAGCGGGCTCGGCGTGCAGCGCGACTTCGTCGACGTACGGGACGTGGCGCGCGCCGTGCACGCCGCCTCGCTCTCCGCCGCGCAGGGCGTGGTCAACATCGGTACGGGACGGGCCGTGAAGCTCAGGGACGCGGCCGCCGTCCTGGCGCGCGTCGCCGGCTACGCAGGCGCCCTGCACGAGCTGGACGGTCCCTCAGGACGCCCCTCCATCGGCGCCCCGCGCACCGAATCCGTACTCGACCATCTCTCCGCGGGCCAGGCTCCGTACCCCGACGGCTGCGGCAGCTGGCAGCAGGCGGATGTGCGCACCGCCCGCGACCGCCTCGGCTGGCGCCCCCGTATCAACCTCGAAGAGTCGCTCGCCGACATCTGGATGGAGGCGGCATGCCGCATCTGACCACTACCGGCACCCAGCTCTCCGCGACCGGCGCGGAGAGACTCGGCTTCGGTATCCCCGGCTACGCCCACCCGCTGCTCGCCCCCGTCGAGTGGGCCGAACTGACCCGACCGGGAACGCCGTTGCACTGGGTGGTCCTCAATGTCGCCGACGGCCCCGGCGACCGCCCCGACCCGCACTGTCTGGAGGCCGCGGGGAAGCTGCGCAACGCGGGCGTCCGCGTGCTGGGCCATCTCGACATGGCGCACGGCTCGCGCTCCTTCGGCGATCTCATCGCCGACGCGCACCGCTACCTCGAGTGGTACCGGATCGACGGCTTCCTGCTGGACCGCTGCCCGACGGACCGCGCAGATCTGCACGAGGTGCGGCGTACGACGGCGACGCTGGAGGCGGTCCTGGACGGCGGCCATCTGGTGCTGGGGCACGGCTCGCACCCGTACCCCGGATACGCGGAGGCCGCCGACCAGCTGGTCACCTTCTCCGGGCCGTGGACGGACTACCGCTGGTCGCAGGTGGCGGAGTGGACGGCGGACCACCCGCCGGAGCGCTTCGTCCACTTCGTCCACGGGGTGCCGCGGACGCATCTGGAGGAGGCCACCCGTATCGCCCGCTGGCAGGGCGCGGGGACGATCTTCTTCACCGACCGGACGGAGCGTAGGGGGCAAAGCAGCCCATTCGAGGCGCTGCCCGGCTACTGGGACGAAATCGTCTCGCAGATCGGACCGGGTGTCTCGGAATGAGGAGGGGCGTGGCAGTGTTACGGGGAGAACAACCGTACTGACATACCGACCAACGGAGTCCCCGTGTCGCTGCCACCCCTGGTCGAGCCAGCTGCTGAGCTCACCGTCGACGAGGTCCGCAGGTACTCCCGCCACCTGATCATCCCTGATGTCGGGATGGACGGGCAGAAGCGGCTGAAGAACGCCCGTGTGCTGGCCGTCGGCGCCGGCGGCCTGGGATCGCCGGCCCTGATGTACCTCGCCGCGGCCGGTGTCGGCACGCTCGGCATCGTGGAGTTCGACGAGGTCGACGAGTCGAACCTGCAGCGCCAGATCATCCACAGCCAGGCCGACATCGGCCGCTCCAAGGCCCAGTCCGCCAAGGACTCGGTGCTCGGCATCAACCCGTACGTGAATGTGGTCCTCCACGAAGAGCGGCTCGAGGCCGAGAACGTGATGGACATCTTCAGCCAGTACGACCTGATCGTCGACGGCACGGACAACTTCGCGACGCGCTACCTGGTCAACGACGCGTGCGTGCTGCTGAACAAGCCGTACGTCTGGGGCTCGATCTACCGCTTCGACGGCCAGGCCTCGGTTTTCTGGTCAGAGCACGGCCCCTGCTACCGCTGCCTCTACCCGGAGCCCCCGCCCCCCGGCATGGTCCCGAGCTGCGCCGAGGGCGGCGTGCTGGGCGTGCTCTGCGCGTCCATCGGCTCCATCCAGGTCAACGAGGCGATCAAGCTGCTCGCCGGCATCGGTGAGCCGCTGGTCGGCCGGCTGATGATCTACGACGCCCTGGAGATGCAGTACCGCCAGGTCAAGGTCCGCAAGGACCCGGAGTGCGCGGTCTGCGGCGAGAACCCCACCGTCACCGAGCTCATCGACTACGAGGCCTTCTGTGGCGTCGTGTCCGAGGAGGCCCAGGAGGCGGCGGCCGGTTCGACGATCACTCCCAAGCAGCTCAAGGAGTGGATCGACGACGGTGAGAGCATCGAGATCATCGACGTCCGTGAGATCAACGAGTACGAGATCGTCTCGATCCCCGGCGCGAAGCTGATCCCGAAGAACGAGTTCCTGATGGGCACCGCCCTGGAGTCGCTGCCTCAGGACAAGAAGATCGTCTTGCATTGCAAGACGGGTGTCCGCAGTGCGGAAGTCCTCGCGGTGCTCAAGTCGGCGGGCTTCGCGGACGCGGTGCACGTCGGCGGCGGCGTGATCGGCTGGGTCCACCAGATCGAGCCGGACAAGCCGATCTACTGAGACCCGTGGGCGAGGCTCGCACGCACGACTCGTAACGACTGGTACGCACGACTCGTACACGAGGGGGCCCTGGACCGGACTGCCGGTCCGGGGCCCTTCGTGCTGACAGGGCCCTATGTGCAGACCGTGCCGGCCGCCGGGACCTTGCCGTCCATGAGGTAGGCGTTCACGGCCTGCTGCACACACGTGCTGCCGCTGTTGTACGCGCCATGGCCCTCGCCCCGGTACGTGAGCTCGACGCCGACGCCCTTGCCGAGCGAGTCGGCCATCGCCTTCGCGCCCTCGTACGGAGTCGCCGGGTCACCGGTGTTGCCGATGACGACGATCGGGGCCGCGCCCGGGGCCGAGACGTCCGGCGTGGACCAGGCACCCGGCACCGGCCACTCGCTGCAGCCCATCAGGCCCCAGCCGAGGAACGCGCCGAAGACCGGCGAGGCCCGGCGGAACTCGGGCAGCTTCGCCTTGGTCTGCTCCATCGTGTAGCGCTCTTTGGAGTCAACGCAGTTGATGGCCGCGTTGGCCGCCTGGATGTTGCTGTAGTCGCCGTCTTCGCTGCGTCCGTTCATCGCGTCGGAGAGCGCGAGCAGCAGCCCGCCGTTGCCGCCGTCCGCCTCGTCGAGACCCTGCTCCAGCAACTCCCAGTACTCCTTGGAGTAGAGGGCCTGCGCGATGCCGTTGGTGGCCTGGCTCTCGGTCAGCTGCCGGTCGCCGCTGCCGGCGATCGGCTGCTTGTCGAGCTTGTCGAGGAGGGCGATGATCCAGTCCTGGATCTCCTGCGGGGTGGAGCCGGGGATCAGGCACTTGTCGCCGCGGTCCACGCAGTTCTGGGCGAAGTTGGTGAGGGCGAGCTGGAAGCCCTTCGCCTGGCCGAGCGAGCTCTGCTCCGAGGTCTTGGTCGGGTCGACGACGGCGTCGAAGACGGCCCGGCCCACCTTCGCCGGATACAAGTGGGCGTAGACGCCGCCGAGTTCGGTGCCGTACGAGATCCCGAAGTAGGAGAGCTTGTCGTCGCCCAGTACCTGGCGCATCAGGTCCAGGTCGCGGGCGGCGTTGGTGGTGCCCACGTACGGGAGCTCGTCGCCGGAGTTCTTCTCGCAGGCGTTCGCGAAGGACTTCAGGCTGTCGGTGAAGGTCTTCTCCTCGGCGGCGTCGTCGGGGGTCGAGTCCTGTGCGAAGTACGTGTCGAGCCGGCTGTTGTCCTCGCACTCCACGGCCGCGCTCCGGCCGACCCCGCGCGGGTCGAAGCTCACCAGGTCGTAGCGGGTGCGCAGGGCCGCGTAGTCGGCCGCGGCGGCGGGCAGCGTGGTGATCCCGGAGCCGCCGGGGCCGCCGAAGTTGAAGATGAGGGAGCCGATCCGCTTGTTCTTGTCGGCCGCCCTGGCGCGGATGAGGGCCAGCTCGATGGTGTCGCCGTCCGGCTTGGCGTAGTCGCGCGGGGCGTTCATGAAGGAGCACTCCCAGGCGGTGCCGCCGGGCAGCGGCGAGGGTGCGGTCCCGCCGCCTTCGGCCTCGGAGGGGGCCGGGCACGGCTGCCAGTTCAGCTTCTGGGAGGCGAGATCCTTCGACTGCTCCTGGTCCGTCTCCTTGTCGCCGCTGTCGGAACAGCCGGCGGCGGCCACCAGCAGTACGGCAGCTGATGCGGCGAGGGCGACGGCGCGCAGGGCGGCGGAAGTGGTCGGCATGCCGCCATCGTGCTCCGCGGGGGCGCGGGGCGCGCGTGCGGCGGTCCAAGCGGGTGGCTTCCGGCGCCCGTCGTGACCCTCGTCCTCAATCGCCGGACGCGCTGTATTTCAAGCCCGGCCCCGGCGCTACAGCGCGCCCTTGCGGGTCAGATGGTTGAAGGCGAACCACCCCGGCAGCACCGGCAGCCACAGCGTCATCATGCGGTACAGCAGCACCGCCGGCGCCGCGACCTCCTTCGGCACCCCGGCCAGCACCAGACCGAAGGTCAGCGCACCCTCGACCGCGCCCACACCGCCCGGCGTCGGCGCCGCCGAGCCCAGCGCGTTGCCCGCAAGGAACACCACGGCGATGCTCGCGTAGCTCAGCGGCTGGTGGCCGTCGGCGAAGGCCCGGATCGACGCGTCCAGACACATCACGAACAGACCGGTCAGCAGCAGCATCCCGCCGATACCGGTGACCAGCTTCATCGGCCGCTGCAGTACGTCGAGCATGCGCGGCACCACACCGGCGAACAGCGAACGCAGCCGCGTCGAGACGAACTTCCGCAGGAACGGGATCGCCGTCACCACCAGCACCAGCACGGCGACCGTCAGCAGACCCGCGATCACCGTCCTCGAGGGGGTGAGTGACGCTGTCTTCTCCGTACCCGTCAGATAGCCGAAAGAGAGCAGCAGCATGATGTGCGCGCCGAGCCCGAAGAGCTGGGACGCGCCCACACTCGCCACCGCCAGACCGGGCCGTACGCCCGCACGCTGGAGGAAGCGGGTGTTCAGCGCGACACCGCCGACCGCCGCCGGGGCGACGATCTTGACGAAGGACCCGGCGACCTGCGCGACAACGGTGTGCAGGAAGCCGACCCGCTCCGGTACGAAGCCCAGCAGGCTCATCGCGGCAGCGATGTAACTGAGCGCGGAGAAGGCGACGGCCACCGCCACCCAGCCCCAGTCGGCCTGTCCGAAGACCGTGCCGAAGTCGATGCCGGCGAGCTGCGAGAGCAGGAAGTACGCGGCGACCGCGCCGGCGATGAGGCTGACGAGCGTCCGCGGTCTGATCCGCTCCAGGCGGACCGGCTCGACCGGCGCCTGCGGCCTGATCAGCAGCACCTGGCGGCGGATCTGGGAGAGCAGATCCTCCTCGCGGGCCTCGTTCATGGCCATGTCCATGGCCCTCTTGTCGGCCTGCTTCTCCGCCCGCTCCGACTTGCGTACGGCCTTGCGGTCGTCCGCGGCCGCTTCCACCGCCGCACCTTCCGTACGGGCCCGCTTGGCAGCCGCTGACGCCTCGAGCACGGCGTCCCGCTCGCGCTGCGAGCGCTCGCGGGCCAGCTTGCGCAGCGTCGCCCGGGTCGAGCGGCTCAGCGCGATCGGCTGGAGCAGCGGCAGACAGTCCGCGATGGAGTCCGGGCCGAGCACCTCGACCGCGGTGGACACCGCACGCTCGGCGCCCACCCGCAGCCCGATGGTGGTGAGCAGCTGCGCGATGTCCATCCGCAGCACCACATCGCCCGCCGCGATCTCACCGCCGCGCAGATCGGTCAGGATGACCTTGCCGGAACGATCCACCAGAATCGCGTCGCCGGTCAGCCGGCGGTGCGCGATACGCCTCGACTGCAGCGCCTTCACCTGCCGCCAGGCCCCGCGCACCACATCGTCGGTGATCTCGTCCTCCGCCATGGAGTCCAGGGACCGGCCGCCCAGGTGCTCGTACACCAGCATCACGGCGTCCGGACCGAGCTCCGATGTGGCGATCAGCTTGGGGGCGTTGGCTCCGGCGGCGATCGCCGCGTACGCGAGCAGCGCCTCCTGCTCCAGCGCCTGGCGCAGCGACTGGATGGAGCGGCGGGTGGTGATGGAGCGCAGCGTCAGCCGGCGCCACACCCGGTAGAAGAAGCCCTGCGCCTGCTGCTCACGGTCGACGACGGTGACGTCGAGCGGGGCGCCCTCCTCCAGCGAGACCAGATAGCGCCGGCCGCGGTCGCCCTGCTCGGCGGAGTCGGGGACGTCCTCGGAGCGCATCGCGGTGACCGGCCGGAAACCGACATGGCGCAGACCGGCCAGCAGTGTCTGGCCGGTGGGCCGTACGTTCGGCGAGCCGACGGCGTACAGCGTGCCGTACGCGACGGTCCAGCCGAGCAGCACGGTGAGGATGATCGAGAACGGGGTGGTGTACCCGGCGACGAGCATGGCGAAGGCGTCGAGCAGCAGCACCACCCACAGCACCACACGCCAGCGTGGTCGCCGGGACATGCCCACGGCCGTCATGTAGGCGATGACGGGTGCCAGGTATCCGTGCACGGGGTCGGTCAGCCCGCCGCCGGTCTGCGCCTGGGTCAGCGCGTCCTGGAGGCTGCCGGGCGCGGCCTTGGCGACCCAGAGGTCGGTGGCGAGGGTGACGCCGTGGGCGAGGACGGCCGCGAGCACGCCGTCGGCGATCCGCAGTCCGTCGCGTTTGATCAGCCGCTCGATGGCGAAGGCGACCGGAACGAGCAGCACGGCGATACTGGACACCAGTCCGGCGATCTTGACCAGCAGGTCCGGGGCCTGCCCGGTGCCCTTGTTGATGTCCTGTTCGAGGCCGGAGGTGGTGCCGTGGGCGAACGCGGCGACGGCGAGGACGACAGCGATCGCCATGATGCCGATGAGCAGCCGCATCAGATCGGAGGGGCGGTGGACGCGGGCGGCGAGCAGCGGCTCGTCGCCGGAGACCCGGTCGATGCTGGCCACGTCCGTGACATCGCATTCCGCGGTCTTCTCGCTCGCGTCGGGGGCTCCCGTCTTCTCGCTCGCGCCGGAGGAGGCTCCGGTCATCTCGCTCCCGTCGGAGGAGGCTCCGGTCCTCTCGCTCCCGCCGGACGCGGCGGTCGCATCGCTTGCGTCGCCGTCCCCGGTCCTGGCGCTTGAATCCGAGGCTTCTGAATCCGAGGCCCCGGTCTTGGCGGTCGCATCGCTCTGCGGAACGGGGGCGTCCGGGTGCGACTCGGAGTCAGGGGTGCTCGCCGCCTGCTGAGGCTGCACGCCCTGCTCCTTCGCCGTCTCGGTCTCTTCTTGATCTCGTATCACCAGTCACCGCCCGCATGATGGTGGCACGACCGGACGACAGAGGGGGGCATCAGGGTGCATTGCGGGGATGTGAGGTGGCCACGATGCGCCCCTTCGCCTCTCCGATCCCATACTGCCCACTGTGCCTGGTCCGCTCGCCGTCCGCGGCGTTGTCGGTGGCGTGCGGCAGGATGGGTCGGATGGATGAGCTGCCGGAGTACGCGGAGCGGGTGCTCGAGGTCGCCGAGCTGATCCCGCCCGGCCGCGTGATGACGTACGGGGATGTCGCGGAGTGGCTCGCCGAGGGCGGGCCGCGCCAGGTCGGCCGCGTGATGGCGCTGTACGGCGGCGCGGTGCCCTGGTGGCGTGTGGTGCGCTCGGACGGCACACTGCTGCCCGGCCATGAGCTGAGGGCCCTGGCTCACTACCGCACGGAGGGCACGCCCCTGCGCCGGGCGGCCCGCAGCGCCGAGGGCCATGTGCCGCGGCTCGACATGAAGCGCGCGCGGTGGGACGGCGAGGGTGGTGCGCGCGACAGCGCACACATATGACAGCCTCCGCCCATCGGCGCGGGCGCTGCGAGGACCGCACGGACTACACCCGCCGAGCCACTGATCCGCTGCGTCCCAGCCCCGCACCGGCGTAGCGTCGTCGGCGCGCGGCAGGCAGCACTCCATCACCACCAGCACACCCACCAGGACCGGCGAACCACGTGAGCTCCTCCTCCACCACCGGGCGTACGCCGTACCAGCAACAGGTACGGCAGGGGGTCCCCCCGCGCCCGCAAGGGCGCAGGGGGAGGACCCCGGGCGCGTACCGACTCGTGCGTACTCCGCCGGGCCACGTGGATCCCCCTCTCCTGGACGCAACTCAGCGCGCTGTGGTTGACCACGGTCACGGCCCATTGCTCGTGCTCGCGGGTCCCGGCACCGGAAAGACGACGACGCTGGTGGAGGCGGTCGCCGCGCGGGTGGCCAAGGGCGTGGATCCGGAGCGGATCCTGGTGCTCACCTTCAGCCGCAAGGCGGCGGTGGAGCTGCGCGACCGGATGGCGCGGCGGCTGGGCGGCGGGCAGGCGCCGCAGGCGACGACCTTCCACTCGTTCTGTTACGCCCTGGTCCGGGCGCATCAGGACGCCGATCTGTTCTCGGAACCGCTGCGGCTGCTGTCCGGTCCCGAGCAGGACGTCGCCGTACGGGAGCTGCTGGCGGGCCAGCTCGACCTGGAGAGCGAGGGGGCGGCACGCCATCAGTGGCCGGACGAGCTGCGGGCGTGCCTGACCACGCGGGGTTTCGCCGACGAGGTTCGGGCGGTGCTGGCGCGGAGCCGGGAGCTGGGCCTCGCCCCGGACTCCCTTGCCCGCTTCGCGGCGCGCACGGGCCGGCCCGACTGGGGGGCGGCCGCGTCCTTCCTCGCGGAGTACCTGGACGTTCTGGACATGCAGGGGGTCCTGGACTACGCGGAGCTGGTGCACCGCGCGGTCCTGCTGGCCGAACGGTTGGCGTCCCCGTACGACGCGGTGTTCGTGGACGAGTACCAGGACACGGACCCGGCGCAGGTACGACTGCTCCAAGGGCTGGCCGGCCAGGGCCGGACGCTGGTCGCCTTCGGCGACCCGGACCAGTCGATCTACACCTTCCGCGGCGCGGACGTGAACGGCATCCTCGACTTCCCGGACACCTTCTGCCACGCGGACGGCAGGCCCTCGCCGGTGGCGGTCCTGACGACGTCCCGCCGCAGCGGCGCCGCCCTGCTGGAGGCAACCCGGCTGCTGACCCTCCGGATGCCGCTGCCCCGCCTTCCCTCCGAGAAGGTCCGCGCGCACCGCGACCTGGCGGCCGTCCGCGAGGGCGGCAGGGTCGAGACGTACACCTTCCCGACGGCTTCCACGGAACTCGACAACATCGCGGACATCCTGCGCCGGGCCCACCTGGAGGACGGCGTCCCCTGGCACGAGATGGCGATCCTGGTCCGTGCGGGTGCCCGCACGATCCCCTCGCTCCGCCGCGCGCTCACATCGGCGGGCGTCCCCCTGGAAATCGACGGCGACGATGTGGCCCTGCGCCACGAACCGGCGGTCTCCCCCCTGCTCGCGGCCCTGCGCGCGGTGGCAACGGCGGCGACCCGGCCGGTGCGCGAGGGAGGCGAGTCCGCCCCGGAGCCGAGTGCGCCGACGACCCCGGAGGCCGCCCCGGAGCCGAGTGCGCCGACGACCCCGGAGGCCGGGCACCAGGCGGGCGCGGGGTCGGCGGAGGCGTCACCCGGCGCCGCCGACGACGACGGTTCCGTAACCCCCGCCCCCTGGCTCGGCACCGAAACCGCCCTCACCCTCCTCACCTCCCCCCTCGGCGGCATGGACACCGCCGACCTCCGCCGCCTCGCCCGCGCCCTCCGCGACGAAGAGCGCGCAGGCGGCAACCGCCTGCCCCCGCCCTCCGACCAGCTCATCGCCCGCGCCCTCGCCGAGCCCGAGCGCCTCGTCGCGCACGACCCCGCGTACGCCCGCGGCGCCCAGCGGCTCGGCGCGCTCCTGCGCAAGGCGCGCGAGCTCCTCGAAGGCGGCGGCACCGCCGAAGAGGCGCTGTGGGAGCTGTGGGACAGCACCCCCTGGCCCCAGCGCCTCGAGCGCGCCGCCCTCCGCGGCGGCGCGGCCGGCCGTAACGCCGACCGCGACCTCGACGCCGTCTGCGCCCTCTTCGAGACCGCCGCCCGCGCCGAAGAACGCACCGGCGGCCGCGGCACCCTCAACTTCCTCGAAGAGCTCGACGCCCAGGACATCGCCGCCGACACCCTCTCCAAGAGGAGCGTCCGCCCCGACGCCGTACGCCTGATGACCGCCCATCGCTCCAAGGGCCTCGAATGGAGCCTCGTCGTCGTCGCGGGCGTACAGGAAGGCCTCTGGCCCGATCTGCGACGGCGCGGCTCGCTCCTGGAGGCGGACAGGATCGGCCGCGACGGCCTCGCCGAGCCCCTGACCCCCGGCGCCCTCCTCGCCGAGGAGCGGCGGCTCTTCTACGTCGCCGCCACCCGCGCCCGCGACCGCCTCGTCGTCACCGCAGTCAAGGCCCCCGCCGACGACGGCGACCAGCCCTCCCGCTTCCTCACCGAACTCGGCGCGGAACCGAAGGACATCACCGGCCGCCCCCGTCGCCCTCTCGCCGTCGCCGCACTCGTCGCCGAACTGCGCGCCACCACTGTCGACCCGCAGGCGACCGGCGCGCTGCGCGACGCCGCCGCCCACCGTCTCGCCCGCCTCGCCGCGCTCACCGACGACGAGGGCCAGCCGCTCGTCCCCGCCGCGCACCCCTACCGCTGGTGGGGCCTGTACGAGCCGACGCAGAGCCGGCTTCCCCTGCGGGACCGGGACCAGCCCGTCACCCTCTCCGGCAGCGCCCTGGACCAGCTCGCCAACACCTGCGCGCTCCAGTGGTTCCTGGGGCGCGAGGTGAAGGCCGACGTCCCCGCCACCGCCGCCCAGGGCTTCGGCAATGTCGTCCACGTACTCGCGGACGAGGTCGCGTCCGGACGGACCCCCGCCGACCTCGCCGTCCTCATGGAGCGCCTCGACTCCGTCTGGAACGCGCTCGTCTTCGACGCACCCTGGAAATCGCAGCAGGAGAAGGAGCACGCGCGCGTGGCGCTCGAACGCTTCCTGCGCTGGCACGTCATGGACCGCGGCGGCCGCACCCCCGCCGCCACCGAGCACGACTTCGACGTGACGCTCGAAGCGGGGGAGTACGAGGTACGCATCCGGGGCTCCATGGACCGCGTCGAGCAGGACGAGCACGGCCGCGCCTACGTCGTGGACTTCAAGACCGGCAAGCAAGCGCCCACCAGGGACGAGGTCGCCCGCCACCCCCAGCTCGCCGTCTACCAGCTCGCGGTGCGCGAGGGCGCGCTCGACGAGGCCTTCGACGGACACCGCCCCGAGCCCGGCGGCGCCGAACTCGTACAGCTGCGCCAGCCCGCCCCCAAGAAGGAGGGCGGTGACGACTTCCCCAAGATCCAGGCCCAGGAACCGCTCAGCGGGGAGTGGGTCGGTGATCTGCTCGCCACCGCCGCCGGACGCGTACTCGACGAACGCTTCACGCCCACCACCGGGCAGCACTGCACCCACTGCACCTTCCGGGCGTCGTGCAGCGCGCAGCCGGAAGGCCGCCAGATAGTGGAGTGAGCGGCGCTGTGGCACAGGTCAGGAAGGGCCGTGCGTCGAACCACGTGATGTACGAGGAGACAGACATGGCGGCCCAACGGAAGTCCCTGGTCACGGCGGTGGTCTGGGCGACCGCGATCGCCGGTCCTGCGGGCTGCGCCGCGGGCGGCGAGGTCAAGGCCAAGGGCAGTTCCGAGAAGAAGCAGGCGGTGGCCGCCCCGGCCACGAAGGCGCCGGGTGACCCGTTCGGCGGCCTCACCGCGGACCAGATCGCCGACAAGGCGGTCGCCTCAACGAAAGCCGCCCGGTCGGTCCGGATGGCGGGCCGGGTCGACAGCGACGGTGAACAGCTGACCGTCGACCTCGCCGTGGACGCCAAGGGCTCCTGCACCGGCAGGCTCGGTATGCAGGGCGGCAGCGCCGAGCTCCGCCAGGTCGGCAAGGTCATGTATTTGAAGGGCGACGACAAGTTCTGGGAGGCCTCGCTCGGCGCGGGGTCCGACAGCGTCACCGACCTGCTGAAGGGCCGCTGGATCAAGGTCCCGCCGGGCAGTTCCGACGACATGGACGACCTCTGCGACCTCAGGGCCATGATCGCCGAGATGGACAAGAACAAGGCCGAGCGCCAGGGCATGACCAAGGGCCCTGACGCCGAGGTCGGCGGCAAGCCCGCGGCGACGCTGGTGAAGAAGCAGCCGGGCGGCGCGACGATCACCATGTACGTGGCCGAGGAGGGCCCGCCCTACCTCCTCAAGGTCGTGAAGGCCGGTGGCGACAGCCCCGGCACGATGGTCTTCACCGAACACAACAGGCCGGTGAAGGCCGTGGCCCCGCCGGCCGACGAGGTCGTCGACCTGGGCAACGTCGGCCTCGAATCCGCCGCCGCGGCCGGGGCGGGTGCCGGCGGCTGACGTGCTCCGGCCGAAGCCGACGCCGTTGCGGCCGACGAGGAACATCGCTGTCAGTGGTCCCCGTTAGCCTCTCTGAGGTGACCGCACGCATCACCGACCCCGAGCAGCTCAACGAGCTCCTCGGCATCCCCTTCACCCCGGAGCAGACGGCCTGCATCACCGCGCCGCCCGCCCCGCAGGTCATCGTGGCCGGAGCAGGGTCGGGGAAGACGACGGTCATGGCCGCGCGCGTGGTGTGGCTCGTGGGCACCGGCCAGGTCGCCCCCGAGCAGGTACTCGGCCTCACCTTCACCAACAAGGCGGCGGGCGAGCTCGCCGAGCGGGTCCGTAAAGCTCTCGTACGGGCGGGGGTGACGGACCCCGACGCCATCGACCCGGACAACCCGCCCGGCGAGCCCCGTATCTCCACGTACCACGCCTTCGCCGGGCAGCTCCTGACCGACCACGGACTGCGCATAGGCCTGGAGCCGACCGCGCGTCTGCTCGCCGACGCCACCCGCTATCAGCTCGCCGCACGCGTGCTGCGCGAGGCGCCGGGGCCGTATCCCTCGCTGACCCGATCCTTCCCGTCCCTGGTCAGCGACCTGCTCGCGCTCGACGCGGAGCTCGCGGAACATCTCGTACGTCCCGAGCAGCTCGCCGCGTACGACGCCGAACTGCTGCGCACCCTTCAGAGCGCCCGGCTCAGCAACGCCGAGCTGCGCAAGGTCCCCGAGGCGGCCGCCGCGCGCCGTGAACTGCTGGAGCTGACCGTCCGCTACCGCGAGGCCAAACGAGCCCGCGACCTCCTCGATTTCGGCGACCAGATCGCACTCTCCGCCGAGCTCGCGCTCACCCGCCCCGAGGTCGGCACGATCCTGCGGGACGAATTCCGGGTCGTCCTGCTCGACGAGTACCAGGACACGTCCGTGGCCCAACGACTGCTGCTGTCCGGCCTGTTCGGCCAAGGCACCGGCCATCCGGTGACCGCGGTCGGCGACCCCTGCCAGGCGATCTACGGCTGGCGCGGCGCTTCTGTCGCCAACCTGGACGACTTCCCCACCCACTTCGCGTACCCCGACGACCGCCTCGCGACCCGCTTCTCGCTGAGCGAGAACCGTCGCAGCGGCGGCCGGTTGCTGCACCTCGCCAACGGCCTGGCTGCCCCGCTGCGCGCGATGCACCAGGGCGTCGAGGCGCTGCGCCCCGCCCCCGGCGCCGAGCGCGACGGCATGGTCCGCTGCGCCCTCCTGCCCACCCACGCCGAGGAGATCGAGTGGCTCGCCGACTCGATCGCCCATCTGGTGCGTACGGGCAAGGAGCCCGGCGAGATCGCGGTCCTGTGTCGTACGGCGGGCGACTTCCCCGAGATCCAGGGCGCGCTGGTCGCCCGGGACGTCCCGGTCGAGGTCGTCGGCCTCTCCGGGCTGCTCCACCTGCCCGAGATCGCCGATCTGGTCGCGGTGTGCGAGGTCCTGCAGGATCCCGGCGCCAACGCCTCTCTCGTACGGCTGCTGACCGGACCGCGCTGGCGGATCGGCCCGCGCGACCTGGCGCTGCTCGGCCGCCGGGCCCGCCTCCTGGTCCACCGCACCCCGGCCGACGGGAAGGATCCGGACGAGCGGCTGGCTGCTGCGGTCGAGGGCACCGACCCGGCCGAGGTCATCTCGCTCGCCGACGCGCTCGACACCTTCCTGGAGTCCGCCGGTGGGGAGGACGACGGCCTGCCGTTCTCCGCGGAGGCCCGGATCCGCTTCGCCCGCCTCGCCGCGGAACTGCGCGATCTGCGCCGCTCACTGGCCGACCCCTTGATGGACGTCCTGCACCGCGTCCTGGCCACCACCGGCCTGGAGGTCGAACTCTCGGCGTCCCCGCACGCCCTGGCAGCCCGCCGCCGCGAGACCCTCGCCAACTTCCTCGACACGGCGGCCGGTTTCGCGGCGCTGGACGGGGAGGCCTCGCTGCTCGCCTTCCTCGCCTTCCTGCGTACCGCCGCGCAGTACGAGAAGGGCCTGGACAACGCCCTGCCGGGCGGCGAGAACACGGTAAAGGTCCTGACGGCGCACAAGTCCAAGGGCCTGGAGTGGGACGTCGTGGCCGTCCCCGGCCTGGTCACCAAACACTTCCCGAACGATCAGGCACGCGAGGCATGGACCTCCCAGTCCAAGGTCCTGCCGCACGCGCTGCGCGGCGACGCGGCGACCCTTCCGGACGTTCCGTCCTGGGACGCGAAGGGGCTCAAGGCCTTCAAGGACTCGATGAAGGACCACCAGCACACGGAGGAACTGCGCCTGGGATACGTCACGTTCACCCGCCCCCGCTCGCTGCTCCTGGGCTCGGGCCACTGGTGGGGCCCGACGCAGAAGCGCCGACGTGGCCCGTCGGCGTTCCTCCGGGCGCTGTACGACCACTGCGCGGAGGGCTTCGGCGAGATCGAGGTCTGGGCGGACGAACCGGAGGAGGACGCGGAGAACCCGTCGCTGCGGGAGACGGCGGGGGACCAGGCCTGGCCGCTTCCGCTGGACGCGACCTCGCTGTCCCGCCGCCGCGAGGCGGCGGACAAGGTGCTGAGGCACCTGGACGCGCTGACGCTGCTCCCGGCCGGCCTGGAGGACCAGGACCCGGGTGGGCCGGAGGACCTGGACCCGGGTGAGCCGGAGGACCTGGACGGGGAGCCCTGGGACGACGAGCCGCCATGGGACCCGGACGCCCCGGAGCCGGAGTGGGAAGAGGACGCCCCGCCGGCGGACCTGCCGCACCAGCGCCGCGAAGCCGGCGCTGCCGGGGGTGCGGGGCCGTCCGCCCCTGTGCCCACTTCTCCCGGGGGCCGGGGCGGAGCCCCGGTTGAGGGAAGCGGAGCCCCGGTTGAGGGAAGCGGAGCCCCGGTTGAGGGACGGGGCGGGCCGGGGGAAGCAACCGCCCCCGAGGACACCCGCACCATCGCCTCCTGGGACCGTGACCTCGACACCCTCGCCGGGGAGCTCCGCCGTACCCGCGCCACCGTCCGCGACGTAGCCGTGCCGCCCTCCCTCACCGCCTCCCAGCTGCTCCGTCTCGCCGCCGACCCCGACGGCTTCGCCCAGGAGCTCGCCCGCCCCATGCCCGCCCCACAGCCCGCCGCCCGCCGCGGCACCAGGTTTCACGCCTGGGTGGAGTCCCGGTTCGAGGAGCTCCCGCTCCCGATGCTCGGCCCCGACGAGCTTCCCGGCGGCGACGCGGACGACCCCGAGATCGCGGACGAGCGCGATCTGGCCGCGCTCAAAGAGGCCTTCGAGCGCACCCCGTACGCCCGCCGCACCCCCTACCGCGTGGAAACCCTCTTCCAGCTCACCCTCGCGGGCCGGGTGATCCGCGGCCGCATCGACGCCGTCTACCGCGACGACGCGACAGGGGCGTACGAGATCGTCGACTGGAAGACCAGCCGTACGCGCACCGCAGACCCCCTCCAGCTCGCCGTCTACCGCCTCGCCTGGGCCGAACAGCACGACCTCCCCCTCGAAGCCGTCAACGCCGCGTTCGTCTACATTCGCAGCGGCGAAATCGTCCGCCCCGACCCCCTGCCCGGCCGCGCCGAGCTGGAGCGCATCCTGCTGGGCGAGACGGCCGACGAGGCAGCAACCCGGGCCCGTTAGGCTCAAGTGCATGAGCGACACCCCGGACAGCGCCGTCCGTACGTACATCCAGCAGCACCGCGCCGCCTTCCTCGACGACCTCGCCGACTGGCTGCGCATCCCGTCCGTGTCGGCCCAGCCCGACCACGCGGCGGACGTACGGCGCAGCGCCGACTGGCTCGCGGCCAAGCTCAAGGAGACCGGCTTCCCGGTCACCGAGGTCTGGCCCACGCCCGGCGCCCCCGCGGTCTTCGCCGAGTGGCCGTCCGGCGACCCGGACGCGCCCACCGTCCTGGTCTACGGCCACCACGACGTCCAGCCCGCCGCCCGCGAGGACGGCTGGCACACCGACCCCTTCGAGCCCCAGATCATCGACGGCCGGATGTACGGCCGCGGCGCTGCGGACGACAAGGGTCAGGTCTTCTTCCACACCCTGGGCGTACGGGCGCACCTCGCCGTCACCGGCCGCACCGCCCCCGCCGTCAACCTCAAGCTGCTGATCGAGGGCGAGGAGGAGTCCGGATCCCCGAACTTCCGCGCCCTGGTCGAGGCCAACGCCGCCCGCCTCGCCGCGCACACCGTGATCGTCTCGGACACCGGCATGTGGTCCGAGACGACCCCCACCGTCTGCACCGGCATGCGCGGCCTCGCGGACTGCGAGATCGAGCTGTACGGCCCCGACCAGGACATCCACTCCGGTTCGTTCGGCGGCGCGGTGCCCAACCCGGCCACCGTCGCCGCCCGCCTCGTCGCCGCGCTGCACGACGCGGACGAACAGGTCACGATCCCCGGTTTCTACGACGGCATCGCGCCGCTCACCGACGCCGAGCGCGAGCTCTTCGCCGAGCTGCCCTTCGACGAGGGCTCCTGGCTGAACACCGCCAAGTCGCACGGCACACTCGGCGAGGCCGGCTACTCCACGCTGGAGCGCGTCTGGGCCCGCCCGACCGCCGAACTCAACGGCATCGGCGGCGGCTACCAGGGCCCCGGCGGCAAGACGATCATCCCTTCGTCCGCCCAGCTGAAGCTCACGTTCCGCCTTGTCGCGGGCCAGGACCCGGACAAGGTCGAGCGCGCCATCACCGACTGGGTCGCGGCCCGTGTCCCCGCCGGCATCCGCCACGAGCTCAGCTTCGGCGCATCGACCCGCCCCTGTCTGACCCCGCTGGACCACCCCGCGCTGCAGTCGGTCGTACGGGCCATGGGCCGCGCCTTCGACGGCCAGAAGATCCGCTTCACCCGCGAGGGCGGCTCGGGACCGGCCGCCGACCTCCAGGACGTGCTGGACGCCCCCGTGCTCTTCCTTGGCATCTCCGTACCGTCCGACGGCTGGCACGGACCCAACGAGAAGGTCGAACTGGACCTGCTCCTCAAGGGCGTGGAGACGACTGCCCACCTGTGGGGCGACCTCGCCGCCGCCCTCCGCTGGAAACGCTGAACTCCGCTGACCTGAAAACCAATCCATCCGGGGGAGTTGGAAGTACCTGTGAGCACCATCGGCAACGGCACCACGCACCGCCCGATCGGTCTGACCGCGCATAGCGGAATCGACCGTGAGGCCCACCACCGCCTCGACGAGGCCTGGCTGGCGGCGGCATGGAGCCACCCGTCGACCCGGGTCTTCGTGGTCTCCGGCGGCCAGGCGCTGATCGACGACACCCCCGACGGCCGCACCGAACTGGTCATGACCCCCGCCTTCGAGGCCCCCGTCACCGAGACCCACCGCTACTTCCTGGGCACGGACGAGGACGGAGTGCGCTACTTCGCGCTCCAGAAGGACGCCCTCCCCGGACGTATCGACCAGTCGGCCCGCCCGGCCGGTCTGCGCGAGGCCGGACTGCTGCTTTCCCCGCGCGACGCGGGGCTGCTGGCGCATGCCGTGGCGCTGGAGAACTGGCAGCGACTGCACCGTTTCTGCTCACGCTGCGGCGAGCGCACTGTCATCGCGGCCGCGGGCCACATCCGCCGCTGCCAGGCCTGTGGCGCCGAGCACTACCCCCGTACCGACCCTGCCGTGATCATGCTCGTCACCGACGAGGAGGACCGCGCGCTGCTGGGCCGCCAGGTGCACTGGCCCGAGGGCCGCTTCTCGACGCTCGCGGGCTTTGTGGAGCCGGGCGAGTCGATCGAGCAGTCGGTGCGCCGCGAGGTCTGGGAGGAGGCGGGCGTCACGACCGGCGAGGTCGAGTACATCGCCAGCCAGCCCTGGCCGTTCCCGTCCAGCCTGATGCTGGGCTTCATGGCGCGGGCGACCTCGTCCGAGATCAACGTGGACGGCGAGGAGATCCACGAGGCGCGCTGGTTCTCCCGGGAAGACCTGCGGGCCGCCTTCGAGTCCGGGGAGGTGCTGCCTCCCTATGGGATCTCGATTGCGGCCCGCCTCATCGAGCTCTGGTACGGCAAGCCGCTCCCGAAGCCCGGAGATGTCGCGTAGCAGCCCGGCTGCTCAGTCGCTCGGACGCTGATCTCGCTCAGACGCTGATCTTCTGCTTCACCTGGGCGAGCGAGGGGTTGGTCAGCGTCGAACCGTCCGGGAAGAGCACGGTCGGGACGGTCTGATTGCCCCCATTGGCCTTCTCGACGAAGGCCGCGGAATGCGGGTCCTGCTCGATGTTGATCTCGGTGTACGCGATGCCCTCGCGGTCCATCTGGCCCTTGAGCCGACGGCAGTAGCCGCACCAAGTGGTGCTGTACATCGTCACAGTCCCCTGCATGGTCTCTCGCTCTCCTGTGTGTCGCTTGCGTCGCTGAATCCGTAATGGCACCGCGTAGAACGTACGTGGCCTGGCCACCATTCCCGCATTGGTACGACTGCGCCCCACCCCCTGTGGACAACGGCCGCATCCACCTCGACCGACCTGGCAGCATGGCGGTGTGACAGCAGCAACGCATTCCTCTCTTTTCCCGCAGGTCCCCGAGTCGGCGGACGCGGTGCTCGACGGGCTCGACCCCGAGCAGCGCGCGGTCGCGACGGCCCTGCACGGTCCGGTGTGTGTGCTGGCAGGTGCCGGCACGGGCAAGACGCGCGCCATCACCCACCGCATCGCGTACGGCGTGCGCGCGGGAATACTCCAGCCTGCCAGTGTGCTGGCCGTCACCTTCACCAACCGTGCCGCCGGCGAGATGCGAGGGCGGCTGCGGCAGCTCGGCGCGGGAGGCGTTCAGGCGCGCACGTTCCACTCCGCCGCGCTGCGCCAGCTCCAGTACTTCTGGCCGAAGGCGGTCGGCGGCGAGCTGCCCCGGCTTCTCGAGCGCAAGGTCCAGTTGGTCGCCGAGTCGGCCGCCCGCTGCCGTATCCGGCTCGACCGCAATGAGCTGCGGGATGTCACGAGCGAGATCGAGTGGGCCAAGGTCACCCAGACCGTGCCCGCCGACTACCCGGCAGCGGTCGCCAAGTCGCACCGCGACGCCCCGCGCGACCCGGCCGAGATCAGCCAGGTCTACGGGATGTACGAGCAGCTCAAGCGCGACCGCGCGCTGATCGACTTCGAGGACGTGCTGCTGCTCACGGTCGGCATCCTCCAGGACCGGCACGACATCGCCGACCAGATCCGCAGCCAGTACCAGCACTTCGTGGTCGACGAGTACCAGGACGTCAGTCCGCTCCAGCAGCGGCTGCTCGACTTGTGGATGGGCGACCGGGACAGCCTCTGCGTCGTCGGCGACGCCAGCCAGACGATCTACTCCTTCACCGGCGCCACCCCCGACCACCTGCTGAATTTCCGCACCCGCCACCCCGACGCGACCATGGTCAAACTGGTCCGCGACTACCGCTCCACGCCCCAGGTCGTCCATCTGGCCAACGGCCTGCTCAGCCAGGCCCAGGGCCGCGCCGCCGAGCACCGCCTCGAACTGATCTCGCAGCGCGAGGCCGGCCCCGAGCCCGCCTACACGGAGTACGCGGACGAGCCGGCCGAGGCCGAGGGCACCGCCCGCCGCATCCGTGACCTCATCGCCGCAGGCGTCCCGGCCGGCGAGATCGCCGTGCTCTACCGGATCAACGCCCAGTCGGAGGTCTACGAACAGGCGCTGGCCGACGCCGGTGTCCCGTACCAACTGCGCGGCGCCGAGCGGTTCTTCGACCGTCCCGAGGTACGGGAAGCGGGCGTCGCCCTGCGCGGTGCCGCCCGGGCCGGGGGCAACGATTCCCTGCTCGACGACGCCGATGGCCTTCCCTCCCAGGTCCGCGCGGTGCTCTCGACCAAGGGCTGGACCACCGAGCCCCCCGCCGGTTCGGGAGCGGTGCGTGACCGCTGGGAGTCCCTGGCCGCGTTGGTCGCTCTCGCCGAGGACTACGTACGGGTCAAGCCCGAGGCGAGCCTCTCCGATCTGGTGGCCGAGCTGGACGAACGCGCCGCCGCCCAGCACGCCCCGACCGTCCAGGGCGTCACCCTCGCCTCACTCCACTCGGCGAAGGGCCTGGAGTGGGACGCCGTCTTCCTGGTCGGCCTCACCGAGGGCATGATGCCGATCACCTACGCCAAGACCGATGAGCAGGTCGAGGAGGAGCGCCGGCTGCTCTATGTCGGCGTCACCCGTGCCCGTCTGCATCTCTCCCTCTCCTGGGCGCTCTCCCGCTCGCCCGGCGGCCGCGCCTCCCGCCGGCCCACCCGCTTCCTGAACGGGATGCGCCCCGGCTCGGCGGCCCCCGGCGCCCGCAGCGCCAGCGGTGGCGGCGGCATCGAACGCGGTAGTGGCGGCCGTCGCAAGCGACGCGGCCCGGTGCTGTGCCGCGTCTGCGGCAAGACGCTCACGGACGCCGGCGAGATGAAACTGATGCGCTGCGAGGACTGCCCCTCGGACATGGACGAGGCGCTGTACGAGCGCCTGCGCGAGTGGCGCTCGGAGCAGGCGAAGGAGCTGGGCCAGCCCGCGTACTGCGTGTTCACCGACAAGACACTGACGGCGATCGCCGAGGCCGTGCCGGGCAGCGAGGGCGAGCTGGCTGGTATCTCCGGCGTCGGTGGACGCAAGCTCGAGCGTTTCGGAGCCGATGTCCTGACCATCTGCGCAGGTCAGGACCTTGTGGGAGCCGACGAAGAGGACTGATACAAACTCGTCGAAAAAATAGTTTGCGCCCGCCCCAGCAGGCCCCATAGGTTCTTAACCACGGGAACAGCGACTTCTCTGAAGCCCTGTCCTCGTGCTGTACTTATCCGAATACGCGCGATCGGCCCCGGCCGGTCCTCTAGACGCCGAGAGGAGGCGATTCCAGTGATCAGCATCGAGACCAGCTTCATCAGCACCGCCAAAATGACCGATCGCTCGGTCGTCTCCGCCTGCACGTTCGGCTTCTCCGCGGCGTTCAACGGCACCGGTGTGTCCGGCATCTCCGCCGTGCTTCCGGTCTCCGGCCTGGGCGGTCTCCCCGTCCTGGAGCGCAATGAGCGACCGACCAAGGCACTGGAAGCAGCAGTAGCAGCGGCAAAGGCTCGGGCCTATGCCTTTGCAGCGGCCAGTGCCGGCGCCAAGAAGCAGACGACGCAGCACCACACGATGTGGGCCTTCCGTGGGCTCGAACCCTGGAGTGATCCAGCCTGATCCACCATCAGGCCGGCGCCTTCAGGGCCGCGGAACCCCACCCGGGATCCGCGGCCCTTCTGTTTTCCCCGAAACGGGGACGACGGAGCGAAGGGGCCTCGGGACAAGCGACACCCGGTACCAGCCGCCAACCGGCCAACAGGCCGGAACGACCAGACGAGGAATGACACCACCGTGCAACTCGAAGCGCACGCCCCGTCCGTACCGCCTTCCGAGACGATCGCCCCGCCCGCCCTCACGGAGGACTCCACCTTGACTCCGCTCACTGCGCTCTCCGCGCTCGACGACGCCATCGAGAACCTCGGCGTGCCCGTCCCCTGCCGTTCCTACGACCCTGAGGTCTTCTTCGCCGAGTCGCCGGCCGATGTCGAGTACGCCAAGTCCCTCTGCCGCACCTGCCCGCTGATGGAGGCCTGCCTCGCGGGCGCCAAGGAGCGGCGTGAGCCGTGGGGCGTCTGGGGCGGCGAGCTCTTCGTCCAGGGCGTCGTTGTCGCCCGGAAGCGGCCGCGTGGTCGCCCGCGCAAGAACCCGGTTGCGGCATGAATGCCATCGGAACCATCGACCGACCCGTCACGCACGATCCCCAGAAGCTGGCCCCAATGACCCCTTCCACGAGCGAGCCGTCCGGCTCCGCCACCTCAGCTGTCACCACCATCGGCGCGACCGCCTCGCGTCAGAACAGGACCCGTGAGATGCAACTCATCCCAGAAGCCATGGCGCGTGCGCATATGCACGATCGCCTGCGGGAAGCCGACGCGGAACGCCAGGCCGTGCGCCTGATCGCCGCCCGGCGGATGCAGCGCCGCGCCGAGCGCGTGTCGCTGCGCGCCCGCCGCGCACTGGCCATGGCCGTCATGCACTGACCGCACGTGCACTGACCGCACATGCGCTGGCCGCACATTCCAGCCCGCGGGGGCCGGTCCGAACGGACCGGTCCCCGCGGTGCGTTGTCCCTGCGGCCGGTCCCGTACGGGGATATCGTCACGACGTGGACCAGCACCAGACTCATCACCCTGCACAGCCGGGTGCCGAGAGCATCGTGTGTTCCCGCTGCGGCGCGATCGCCGGAGGGACACCGCCCACCTGGACCTGCTCCGTGGAGAACGGCACCCGCCGCTACTTCTGCGATGACTGCGCACGCACCAACATCAGAGCGATCGAGGGCAGGCTCGACTCGGACTGGTGGTGACGTCGCGGTGTGAGAGCGCGGCGGTCTCCGCTCAGGCCTGAGCCTCCACCGGCGTACCCGCCTCCTCCTCCTGCTCCAGCAGGAATCCGGGCAGCCACGAATCGAGTTCGTCCCGCAGCCGCACCGTCGCGTTCAGCTGGCACAACACCCCGATCGTGCTCAGCGTCACGCGGTGTATCAGCAGATACGAGGGCGGCAGGTTGAGCTGCTTGCCCAGCTGATGTGCGGGGGAGCGGATATCGGCGATCCGGGCCGCCTGGGTACGCATCCAGCCGCGGGAGAAGGTGAACTCCTCCGCCTCCGCGGGCTCGATGATCGGCAGCAGATACTCGAGCACCGCGTCCGGGGCGAGCTTTATCGTCTCCTTGACGAAGCCCTCCTGGCGCAGCAGCTCGTAGACCTCCTCGGCCTCGCCCTCCAGCGTCATCCGCAGACAGTCCCCGATGGTCTGCGGCAGTCCGCCGGGCAGCCGGTCCACGGTGCCGAAGTCCAGCACCCCGAGCCGCCAGCCCTCACCGTCCTCCTCCGGGAGCAGCCGGAAATTCCCCGGGTGCGGATCCGCGTGCAGCAGCCCCGTACGGGCCGGGCCCGAGAAGAGGAAGCGGGCCAGCAACTGCCCCGCCCGGTTCCGCTGCTCGGCCGTGCCGTCGGCGATCACCTCCGCCAGCGGGATCCCGTCGATCCACTCGGTCACCAGCACCTGGTCGCTCTGGTGCACCACATCGGGCACCAGTACATCGGGGTCGGACGCGAACTCCGCCGCATGCTCCCGCTGGGCCTGCGCCTCCAGCTCGTAGTCCAGCTCCTCCGAGACCCGGTCGCGCAACTCGGAGATCAGCGGCTTGATGTCCATCCCCGGAATCAGCGGACCCAGCAGCCGGGCGAACCGGCTGAGCTGCGTCAGATCGGACAGCAGCGCGTCCCCCGCCCCCGGGTACTGCACCTTGACCGCGACCTCGCGCCCGTCGTGCCACACCGCCCGGTGCACCTGGCCGATGGACGCAGCGGCGGAGGGCTTGTCCTCGAAGTTCAGGAACAGCTCACGCCAGTCCTTGCCGAGCCGCTCCTCAAGGACCGCGTGGACCGTGCGTGTCGGCATGGGGGGCGCCGCGTCCTGAAGCTTGGTCAGGGCCGCTCGGTAGGGGCCGGCTACCTCCTCGGGCAGCGCGGACTCGAAGACGGACATCGCCTGCCCGAACTTCATCGCACCGCCTTTGAGCTCGCCGAGCACCTTGAACAGCTGCTCCGCCGTGCGCTGTTGAAGCTCCCGGGCCACGATCTCCGCGGATTTGCCGCCGATCCGCTTACCCAGACCCCACGTGGCACGCCCCGCGAAGCCCAGTGGAAGTGCGGCCAGCTTGGCGGTCCGGGTGACCGCCTTCCGGGGAAGATCAGACATACGCCCCTCCAAATCCCAGACAGCCGTGCCGCGTGTGCCTTACGGCATTACTCCGTTGACGATCGTTACCCGGCCATTGTCTCGTGCGCCGGCCCGATCCCCGCGGTGTGCTCCCTCTCACTCTTCCCAACCGCGCTGCAGACACAGTCGAGGTGTGGCGTGATCCTCTCCGATCGCCAGTCAAGCAGAGGCAGCGACACTTCCCACCGGGCCCCCGTACTTGCCGGCAGTTCCCCGTCGAGAAAGGACAGGGCGTGCGCCGCCGTCACCCCCGCCACTGCCGTGGCGAGGGCGACATCGCAGGTGGGCACCGCGCGTCGGCGGCCCGAGCGCCACTGTGCCAGCAGCCTGGGCCGCCCCGGGTCGCGCCCCGCCCTGCCCAGTTCCAGACAGCCGGCGCAGGCCGTGCCGCCGGGCAGCACCAGCGGCCCCACCACGCCGGTCGCTTCCGCAACTCCCGCATACAGATGAGGTGTCCCCGTGGCGATCCAGTCCTCGGCGGCGGCCGGATCTGGGGCGTAGGCCGCCAGTCCGTCCCGTGGGGCGACGACGACCAGGGACAGAGCGGGCTCGCCTCTGCCCGGGGCCGCCACCGACTCGGCCGCGCGTGGCGGCCGGTCGGGTGCGGACCGCCGCACCAGCTGCCGGGCCGCCGCTTCCCGCCGTTCGCCGACCGCCTCGGCCGGCAGCCCGCCGGGCGCCACGTCCCACGGCTCCGTACACCCGCCGTCCAGCACTTCGACCCGGCCCACCCCGGAGGCCGCCAGCACGGCCGCGACCGTCGCGCCGACCCGGCCCGCGCCCTGTACCTGTACACGCATGGCCCGGCGGGCCGCCAGGCGCCGTATCCCGCCGCCCGGTTCCGGATGGACCACGGAGAGGGAGGACAGATCGGGGCGTAGTCGGTCGAGGGCGCCGGCCCGCTTCCGTAACGCATCGGCCGCGGCTCCACCGGCCGTCGGATCGTCGAGCAGGCCCGCCGCCGTCAACCGCTTCACCAGCGCGTCCACTTGTCCCTCCGGCAGACCCATCGCCCGTGCCTCCTCGCGGAGCAGAGGCATTCCCCGTGTCCCGTCCAGCAGCTCGATCAGGGCACCGGTCGCGGTGTCCACCGGACCGACCATCACCGCATGCGCGGGGGTCACCCCGAATTGCACGGTCTGTCGCTCCCGCCATGCTCGCTTCAAGGCAGGCTTCATCATCGGATGCATATCGATTTCCCCTGTCCACTTCCATCTCTCCTCTGATCTGTTGTCAGAATGCCCGGCGGCGTCGGAAGCTGTGAAGAGTTATCCACAGGTGCGGGCATTAGTCGTTCAAATGGTGCACGCCGTGGAGTGGATCAAGATCGAACCGTCCCGGAGGCGGGACTTCCCCCACTGACAGCGGGTAACGTCGGGGCGTGTCCGTCGACCCTTCCCCTCGCGTCGCTGGGGAGACCCCACCGCACAGCGCGGGAAGTCAACAGCGCAGCGCGACAAGCCGCCCGCCCCGCGGATCGGGGACGAGTGCGGTCGAGGTCCGCAGGAGCGCCCGGCGCAGCAGGACCGTCTCCGCATATCGGGAGGGTGACCGCACCATCGTGCTCATCCCCGCCCGGATGTCGGAGGCGGAGGAGCGGCGCTGGGTCAGCGTCATGCTCGACAAGCTCGCTGCCCAGGAGAGCAAGCGGATTCTCGGCGACTCCGAACTGGCCGAGCGCGCCGAGCGCTTGTCCGCCCTGTACTTCGACGGACGCGCAAGACCGACATCCGTGCGATGGGTGACGAATCAGAACACCCGCTGGGGCTCCTGCACCCCTGCGGAGGGCAGCATCCGCCTCTCCCACCGCCTTCAGGGGATGCCGGAGTACGTCGTCGACTATGTGCTCGTCCATGAACTGGCCCATCTGCTGGTGCCCGGACACGGTCCGCGCTTCTGGCGGTTGTTGGAGGCGTACCCGCGGACCGAACGCGCCAGGGGCTATCTCGAGGGAGTTGTCGCGGCCGACCGCTTGCCGCATCTGCCCGCCGCACGCGAAGAGTGACTGTCGACGGTCCTGTACCGAATGTGTACCGGCTTGGCTCAATGTCAGCCCCAGCCGTTAGCCTGGCGCGACGCATTCACATTTCGGGATGGGGGACGGTCGTTACGCATGGCCAGGGAATTCCAACGCGGCCACAAGGCCAAGATCAGTGATCTCACGCCGGGAACGGATCTGTACGTAGGTGTGCAGATCGGCGCTCCAGGGCTGACCTTCGACATCAGCTGTTTCGGACTCGACCCCAACGAGCAGCTGTCCGACGACCGGTACTTCATCTTCTTCAACCAGCCGAAGTCACCCGAGGAGTCCATCCAGCTGCTCGGCGCACAGTCCGGTGACACCGAGTCGTTCCGTGTCACTCTCGACAGCATTCCGGCGAATATTCACCGGCTCTCCTTCACCGCCACGATCGACGGCGCCGGACAGATGTCCCAGGTCGGCCCCGGGTACATCCGCATCGTCGCGGGTGGCGAGGAGGTCGTCCGGTACGCCTTCACCGGCTCGGAGTTCACCACCGAGCGCGCGGTGATGCTCGGCGACTTCTATCTGAAGGACGTGTGGCGCTTCGCCGCCATCGGCCAGGGCTTCGACGGCGGTCTCGACGCGCTGCTGAAGAACTTCGGCGGCGAGGTCGCCGAGGAGCCTGCCGCCCAGCAGCCGCAGGGTGCCGCGCCCTCGTTCGCGCCGCCCCCGCAGGCCGCCGCGCCCCCGGCGTTCGGCGCGCCGGCCGCGCCTCAGATGCCGCAGGCTCCCCAAGCCCCGCAGCCCGCGCCCGCCTTCGGGGCTCCGGCTGCCCAGGCGCCCCATCAGCAGAACCCGCAGATGCATGCCGCGCCGACGATCGCGGCACCGATGGCACCTCCCGGCGGCACCGTGCCGCCGCCGGTCGCCCCTTCCCCGTACGGACAGCCGCCCCAGCAGCCGCAGTACGGCCAGGTCCCGGGGCAGGTCCAGCCGCCCGGTGCGCCGTCGCCGTACGGACAGCAGGCCCCGTCCCCGTACGGGCAGCAGCCGGGGATGCCCCCGGGCGGTGTCCCGCAGGGCGTTCCTCAGGGAGTGCCTGCGGCCGGCGCCGGCCTGCAAGCCGCCCTGCAGCCCTACCGCGAGACTCCCACCGGCGTGCGCTGGACTCCGCAGAACCAGCAGCTCATGCGGGTCGATCTGACCATGGGCGGCGCTCCCGTCCTGGCCCGCCAGGGCAGCATGGTGATGTACCAGGGCAAGGTCGACTTCAGCTACAAGAGCGCCGGTTTCGCCGGCCGTATCGTCGGCAATGCCACCGGCCAGGAGATGCAGCTGATGCGCTGCTCCGGACGCGGCCAGGTCTTCCTCGCCGAGGACGGCTCGCATCTGCACTCCATCGAGCTGCAGGGCGACGGCATCTGCGTCTCCGCGGAGAACGTCCTCGCCTTCGACGAGTCGCTGCAGCACGAGGTCCGCAGGATCGAGGGCCACGGCATCCCCGGCGGCGCTCTGTTCACGATGATGTTCCAGGGCACCGGCACGGTTGTCGTGAAGACCCACGGCATCCCCGTCGTTCTGCCGGTCACACCGACGACCTTCGCCGACTGCAATGCCGTCGTCGCCTGGTCGGCCGCGTCCCAGGTGATCCTTTCCAGCCAGGTCCGGCTGCGCCGCAACGCGTACCCGGGACACAGCGGAGAGACCGTCAACCTTCAGTTCCGGGGCGCCCCCGGCAACTTCATCGTCGTCCAGCCGTACGAGGTCTGAGGGAGCCCGAAGAATGAACCAGCAACTCGCGGGCTTCGCCCCGACCCCGATCGCGGCCCGGATGGAGAACCACGGCCGTACCATGCTGAAGGTCGCCATGGCCACCGGCCAGGACCTGTACGCACGCACCGGTTCGATGGTCGCCTACGAGGGCTTCGTCCAGTACGAGCCCAACCCGCCCGCCGTCCGCCAGATCGCCTCCCAGTGGGTGACCGGCGAGGGCGCGCCCATCATGAAGTGCTCCGGTGACGGACTGCTCTACCTCGCCGACTACGGCGCGGATGTCGTCGTCATCAACCTCAACAACGACTCGCTCTCGGTCAACGGCACCAATCTGCTGGCCTTCGACGCTCACCTTCAGTGGGGCGTCGAGCGGGTCAAGGGCCTGGCCAAGTTCACCGGCCAGGGCCTGTGGAACGTCGAGATCGCGGGCACCGGCTGGGTGGCCCTCACCTCGCGCGGCACGCCGATCGTCGTCGACTGCGGTCGTGGCGAGGACGAGACGTACGTCGACCCGGACGCCCTTGTCGCCTGGTCCCCGAACCTCAAGGTGAAGGGCAAGCGCAGCCTCAAGGCCTCCTCGCTGATCGGGCGGGGCAGCGGAGAGGCCTACCAGATGGCCTTCTCGGGCCAGGGCATCGTCGTCGTACAGCCGAGCGAGGACAGTACCGACCGCCTGCGGATCCGGCGCTGAGGGGGAGGGAGAACACACCATGCAGAGTCCGCTTTTCAGCTACACGGAGCAGCAGTCCCAGGACCGGTACATCGTGCAGAACCCGCAGTTGCTGCGGGTTTCGCTCACCGGTCAGGACGACATCCTCGCCCGCAAGGGCGCCATGGTCGCGTACCAGGGTCTTGTCGACTTCGACGGTGAGTACCAGTCGAACGGCCAGCGGCGGGCCCGCGCCAACACCGGTGAGGGCCTGGATCTGATGCGCTGCTCCGGGCAGGGCACCGTCTACTTCGCCAACCTCGCGCAGTACATCCACGTCGTGGACGTCGACCAGGAGGGCATGACCGTCGACAGCGCCTACGTCCTGGCGCTCGACTCCACGCTGCACACCGAGGTCATCGCGGTGGACAGCCAGTACGGAATCTCCGGCTCCGGCAAGTACCAGCTCAATATCTCCGGCCGGGGCAAGGTCGCGCTGATGACCTCGGGCCAGCCGCTGATGATGCAGGTCACGCCCGACAAGTACGTCAATGTCGACGCCGACGCGATCGTCGCCTGGTCCTCCGCCCTGCGGGTGCAGATGCAGTCTCAGACGCACTCCTCCGGCGTACGGCGGCGACGCGGAAACACCGGCGAGGGCTGGGAGCTCAGCTTCCTCGGCCAGGGCTTCGCACTCGTCCAGCCCAGTGAGGTCATGCCGCCGCAGGGCGCGCAGATCGGGGAAGGCCTGCGCGCGCAGTACGGCATCGGCCAGCAGGGCGCACACGCCCAGAACCAGAACAACGCCTGGAGCTGACACCCGGCGGAGCGCACAGGTAAGGGGCGGGCTCTCTGGAGCCCGCCCCTTACCGATGAACTGCCGGCTACAGCGCCGCGCGCGTGCGCTCAAGGAGGCGTACGACCGAATCGTCGGCCACGCCCGCCACCTCGTCGTAGGCGAACCAGCGCAGATCCAGCGACTCCTCGCTGATCTCCTCGACCGACCCGGGCGGGGCCAGGGCCGCGTACTGCACATCGAGATGCCAGTGGCAGGGCGCCGGAATCGCATGCCGGTCCAGCCGCACAGGACCGCCGGGCAGCAGCGTCAACCCGCGGATCCCGGACTCCTCCGTCGCCTCGCGCAGCGCCGCCGCGGCCAGCGTCGCGTCACCCGGCTCGCAGTGGCCGCCCATCTGCAGCCACATGCCGAGCTTCTTGTGCAGCGTCAGCAGCGCCCGGCCGCGCTCCGGATCGATCACCAGCGCGCTCGCCGTGACATGCCCCGCCTCGCAGGCCTTCCACATCCCGTCCGGATGCGCCGCCAGATGGTCGAGATAGAGCTGACGCAGCTCCTGCTGTTGCTCGTAGGTCTTCAGCACGAGTACGGCATCGTCGAACAGGCTCACCGGTCCTTGTCGCCGTCGCCGTCGCCCTTGTCGTCCTTCTCGGGGGTGTCCTTCGTCAGGCCGTCCTTCTTGAGGTCGTCCTTTTCGAGCTTCGGCTTGGCGCCGCCGCCCGCGGCCTCGCCGAGCATCTTGTCGATCTCGGAGAAGTCGAGCTGCTCACGGTGGACGAAGCCGTCCGGGTCGTCCAGATCGGTGGCCGTCGGCAGCATGTCGGGGTGCTCCCACAGGCCGTCGCGCCCGTCCACGCCCCGCGCGTCGGTGAGCGAGGCCCACAGCCGGGACGCGTCCCGCAGTCGGCGCGGACGCAGCTGAAGACCGATCAGTGTCGCGAAGGTCTGCTCGGCGGGACCACCGGATGCCCGGCGCCTGCGCAGCGTCTCTCGCAGGGCGTCCGCCGACGTCAGCCGGGTCGAGGCGGCCTCGTGCACCACCGCGTCCACCCAGCCCTCGACCAGCGCGAGCGCGGTCTCAAGGCGGGCCAGCGACGCCTTCTGCTCCGCAGTGTCCTCCGGCTGGAACATGCCCTGCTGGAGAGCCTCCTGCAGTTGCTCCGGGTGCGTCGGGTCGAACTGCCCGACCACGTCCTCCAGCTTGGTCGTATCGACCTTGATCCCGCGTGCGTACGCCTCGACCGCGCCGAACAGATGCGAGCGCAGCCACGGCACATGGGCAAAGAGCCGCTGGTGGGCGGCCTCGCGCAGGGCCAGATACAGCCGCACTTCCTCCTTCGGCACCCCGAGGTCCTTGCCGAACGCCTCGATGTTCAGCGGCAGCAGCGCGGCCTTGCCGGCCGGGCCGAGCGGCAGGCCGATGTCGCTCGAGCCGACCACCTCGCCCGCCAGCACGCCCACGGCCTGGCCGATCTGCTGGCCGAACATCGCACCGCCCATGGAGCGCATCATGCCGATCAGCGGGCCCGCCATGGCCTGCATCTCCTCGGGCAGCACATCGCCCATCGCCAGGCCGACCCGCTCGGCGACCGGATCGACGAGCTGCTGCCACGCGGGGAGGGTCGCCTCGACCCACTCGGCGCGGCTCCATGCCACGGAGGTGCTCGCGCCGGAGGGCAGCGAGGTCGCTCCGTCCAGCCACAGATCGGCGAGACGCACGGCCTCCTCGACCGCGGTCCGCTCGGCCGGGCCCACGCTCTCGTCCTTGGTGCCGTCCGGCGTGCCCTGCGAGACCGTCTGGCGGGCGATCTGCTTGGCCATGTCCCAGTTCACGGGACCGCCCTCGTAACTCAGCATCTGGCCGAGCTGCTGAAAGGCCGCGCCCAGGTCGTTCGGGTTCAGGGAGCCGAACATCGCGGCGAACGGATTGTCCGCGCCGCCTTCCCCGGAACCGAACCCGAATGGATTCCCCGGGAACTGCCCGCCGGAGTCCTGGCCACCTCCGGCGGGATCCTTCTTCTTGCCCTCGTCGCCGTTCTCCGGCTCCTCCGGCGGAAGGCCGAATCCGAATGGGGTGTCACTCACGGGTTTCCTCGGCTCGTAGGGCCGTCGGCTTCCTGCCGACGGCGACTGCCCGACAACAACACCCAGCGTAGACATCCGGGCCCGCATATGGGCTCGGTGCTCCGCCGGCTCTTGGCCTGCGGCAGGATGGACGCCACCTGGTACGCACGCGTCATTCGTGTACGTACTGAAGACAACCGCTGGAGACGCCTGGTGAGTTCCCCAGATCCGCAGGTTCGCGCAGCGCGAAACCGCTCAACCCAGACCTCGGGCCGAGGGTCCGCCGCCCGTGGTCCCGTCGTCGCGGTCACCGGCGCCGCCTCCGGCGTCGGTGACCTGCTCGTACGGCGTCTTGCCGCGTCCGAGGAGGTCAAGCAGGTCGTCGCGATCGACGAGCGCCGGGGCGAGGTCCCCGAGGCGCAGTGGCACATCCTCGACGTACGCGATCCGGCCATCGCGGAGAAGCTGCGCGGCGCGGACGTGGTGGTGCACCTGGCGCTCGATCTCGACCTGGAGACCGACTCCGCCGCCCGTACGGCGTACAACGTGCGCGGTACGCAGACCGTGCTGACGGCGGCGGCCGCGGCCGGCGTCCACCGGGTCGTTCTGTGCACGTCCGCGATGGTCTACGGGGCGCTGCCCGACAACGACATCCCGCTCTCCGAGGACGCTGAGCTGCGCGCCACCGCCGAGGCGACGGGCGTCGGTGACCTGCTGGAGATCGAGCGTCTGGGCCGCCGTGCGCCCCGCGCCCACCCTGGGCTCAGCGTCACGGTGGTAAGACCCGCCGTCCTGGTGGGCGGTACTGACACCGCCCTCACCCGCTATTTCGAGTCGCCGCGTCTCCTTGTGGTCGCCGGATCGCGTCCCACCTGGCAGTTCTGCCATGTCGAGGACCTGGTGAGCGCGCTCGAGTACGCCGCGCTGGAGAAGGTCGACGGTGAGCTCGCGGTCGGCTGCGACGGCTGGCTGGAGCAGGAGGAGGTCGAGGAGCTCAGTGGCATCCGCCGGATGGAGCTCCCCTCGGCGGTCGCTCTGGGCGCCGCGGCCCGGCTCCACCGGATCGGCCTCACACCGTCCCCGGCCGGGGATCTGGCGTACACCATGCATCCCTGGGTGGTCAGCGTGAGCCGCCTCCACGACGCGGGCTGGCGTCCCCAGTGGACCAATGAGGAGGTCCTCTCGGCGCTGCTCGAGGAGGTGGAGGGCCGCCATACCGTCGCCGGCCGTCGCCTCGGCCGCAAGGACGCCACGGCGGCGGGCGCCGCCGGTGCGACGGTGGCGCTGCTCGGTACGGCCGCGCTGGTGCGGCGCGCCCGCAAGGCGCGGCGCCGTATGTAGGAGGCTCCAACGACGGGCGGCCCCGACCGGTCGAAATCGCTATTCCGCGCTGTCAGTGCGGTACGGCACGATGGAGGGCATGGCAAGCAGGTACGACCACCCCGGCGAGCAAGCCGCGAGCGACCCGATCCGGCTGCTCGCGATCCGCGACACCCCGCTCTCCGTCGACGAGGTCTTCGCGGCCGTCGGCGACGACGCGAGCGGCGGTACGGCGCTCTTCGTCGGCACCGTGCGCAACCACGACAGCGGCGCGGATGTCGACACCCTGGGGTACTCCTGCCACCCCACGGCCGAGGCCGAGATGCGCCGCGTCGCCGAGAAGGTCACCGCGCAGTTCCCGGTGCGGGCGCTGGCCGCTGTCCACCGTGTGGGTGACTTGGAGGTAGGAGATCTGGCGGTCGTCGTCGCCGTGTCCTGCCCGCACCGCGGGGAGGCCTTCGAGGCCTGCCGGAAGCTGATCGACGACCTCAAGCACGAGGTGCCGATCTGGAAGCACCAGAAGTTCTCCGACGGCACGGAGGAGTGGGTCGGGGCCTGCTGAGGCCTTCTGAAACCCGGTCAGTCCCTACCGGCCCCGATTTGCGTAACCGCCCCCCTGCCGTGAGCGTTGAACCGGCAGATGACTAATCTGCTGATCACTCAGTTGCGTTCGTTCATGGGGTAGGGAGGTTTGCGATGGCAGCACTCGCTTGGTTGCTGATTCCGCTTTTCGCTGCCGTCGGTGCTGCGATATGGGGAGGCTGGGCTTCACGGAACCGGACCACCGGGGACGTGGCCGAGCTTGCCGGATATGCGCGGTTCCGCGATGCGATGGAGAAAGCCGACTCCGGTACCGACGCCGCATGACCCGGGTGTGACCCCACCGCCGACCGTACGCAGTTGCCAAGTTGCCACGTACGGACCGGCCCGGACGGTGTTGTGACAGACCCGTCCCGTACTGTCGTTCCATGCCACGCCGCACCGCGACGATGCTCGCCTCCACGCTCATTTTCATCGCGCTGCTCTGCGCAGGGGTGTTCATCAAAGTGCCGTACTCGGAGATGTCGCCCGGGCCGACGGTGAACACTCTCGGCGCGGCCGGTGGTGAACCTGTGCTGCAGATCTCCGGCCGCAAGACTTACCCGACGACCGGTCACCTCAATATGACGACGGTCAGGGTCACCGGCGCGGACTACAACATGAACATCGTCGAGGCGGTGTACGGGTGGCTGGCTCACGACAACGTGGTCGTGCCGCACGACACGCTCTATCCGGACGGGAAGACGGAAGAGCAGTCCACGCAGGAGAACGCCGAGGAATTCAGCCAGTCGCAGGAGAGCGCGAAGGTCGCTGCGCTGAAGGAGCTGAAGATCCCGGTGAAGGCGAGGGTCGTGGTCTCCACGGTCATCAAGGACACGCCTTCGGAGAACCGGCTGCACGCGGGCGACGTGATCCGGGCGGTGGACGGTACGCCGGTGAAGGAACCGGCGGACGTCGCGAAGCTGGTCACGAAGCACAAGCCCGGCGAGAACGTCGTCTTCACGATCGTGCCGGCGAAGGATGCGGCGGCGGCGGAGAAGGCGGGCAAGGAGCCCGAGAACACCGCGAAGGTCACGATCACCACGGTGAAGTCGGACCAGGGTGACCGGGCGATTGTGGGTATCCAGGCCGGGACCGACCACACGTTCCCGTTCGGCATCGACATCAACCTGGCGGACGTGGGCGGTCCGAGCGCGGGCCTGATGTTCGCTCTCGGCATCGTCGACAAGCTCACGCCGGAGGACCTGACGGGCGGGAAGTTCGTGGCCGGCACGGGGACGATCGACGACAAGGGGGAGGTCGGGCCGATCGGCGGCATCGAGATGAAGCTGGTGGGCGCGCGGAACGCGGGCGCGGAGTACTTCCTGACGCCGAATGAGAACTGCGCGGCGGCGACGTCGGACATTCCGGACGGGTTGACGCTGGTGAAGGTGAAGACAATCGCGGACGCGAAGCAGTCGCTGGAGAGGATCCGGTCGGGGGACACGGCGGGTCTGCCGAGCTGCGCGTCGAGCTGACGGGGGCAGTACCGCCCGCGGCGGACCGCCGGGCCCCGGTGGGCGCGGCGGTCCAGGCGCGGCTCCTACGCCTCGAAGGTCGCCGACAGCGCCTCCGCCAGGCCCGGGACCAGGGCCGAGCCTGTCAGGACCTCCTTCGGGGAGTCCTTCTCGCGCAGGCGCAGGGCCGACTCCCGTGCGCCGTCGCGCAGGACCGCCACCGTCATGCGGACCTCCTGGCGGTTCGGGTGGGCGGCGACCCATTTGGCCAGGGCCTTGTCGTCGAGGCCGTCCGGGACGGAGGACTCGGCGGACGGCGGGAGCATCAGGCGCTCCACCGTCAGCGCGCAGCCGACCACCGCATCCGGCCACGCGATCGTGGCGAGGAACTCGTCCAGCGCCGTGTTGGAGGGGATTTCATCCTGCTCGATCGGGGTCAGCGGCGCGCCCGCCTCATCGCCGTCGAGGCCGAGCTGGGCCGCGAGGCCCGGCTCCTGGGTGCGCAGGCGTGCGGTGTCGACGAGGGCGAAGAGCCTGGCCGGCTGATCCCAGCCGAGCCCGGACGCGTACTCGTCGATTTCGAGCACGGCACGGGTCAGCGGGCTCGCGGCCATCGGGGGGCCGGAAGGGGAAACGTTGGACATGGCCAATATCCTGCCTCCTTCCGGGCCCGAGACGGGAACTAGGTAAAGCCTCAGTAAGTTGCATCAGTGGGCTCTACGATCGCGGGGCCCGATTCACACGACCGCGAACTTCGAGGTGCGCACGTTGGCTTTCCAGATGCCGGACCGCGGCGGAGGCCCGACCGGGCCACGGATCAGAGTGGGCCGGCCGTCCCGGCGAGTCCGTACCCTGCTCATGACATTGGGCGTCCTGGCCGTCCTGGCCATGGCGTTCGTCATGTTCGCCGGGTTCTGGACCGACTGGCTCTGGTACCGCTCGGTCAAGTACTCCTCTGTCTTCACCACCACCCTGTGGACCAAGGTCGGACTGTTCGCGGTCTTCGGGCTGCTGATGGCCGCGGCTGTCGGTGTGAACATCTGGCTCGCCCACAGGCTGCGGCCCCCGCTGAGCGCGATGTCGCTGGAGCAGCAGAGTCTTGACCGCTACCGGATGGGCATCGCCCCGTACAAGAAGTGGGTGCTCCTCGCGATCACCGCTCTCGTCGGGCTGATCGCCGGAGCCTCCGCCACCGGGCAGTGGCGCACCTGGCTGATGTGGGTCAACGGTGTGTCCTTCGGCCAGAAGGACCCGCAGTTCGGCATGGACGTGTCGTTCTACGCGTTCGACCTGCCCTGGTACCGCTTCCTGCTCGGCTTCGGCTTCGCGGCCGCCGTGCTCTCGCTGATCGCGGCCGCGCTGACCCACTATCTGTACGGCGGGCTGCGCATCACCAGCCCCGGCGCGCGGGCGACGGGCGCGGCCACCGGCCATCTGTCGGTGCTGCTCGGTGTCTTCGTCTCGCTCAAGGCCGTCGCGTACTGGCTCGACCGGTACGGCCTCGCGGTGAAGTCCAGCGACTTCAAGGCCACCGGCAACTGGACCGGCCTGCGGTACGTCGACGCCAACGCCTATCTCCCGGCGAAGACGATCCTCTTCTGCATCGCGGTCATCTGCGCCCTGCTGTTCTTCGCGACGCTCTGGCGCCGCACCTGGCAGCTGCCCGTGATCGGCTTCGGGCTGATGGTCCTGTCGGCGATCCTCATCGGCGGCCTGTACCCCGCGATCGTGCAGAAGTTCCAGGTCCAGCCGAACGAGCAGGCCAAGGAAAGTCCGTACATCAAGAAGAACATCGAGGCCACGCGGCTCGCGTACGGCATCGAAAGCGCCAAGCCGGAGGACTACTCCGGCAAGGGCGACCCCAAGCGGAAGGCCCAGCAGCGCGACGCGGCTCCGACGGCGGCCAGCTACCGCCTGGTCGACTCGAACGTCGTCTCGCCCGCCTTCCAGCAGCTCCAGCAGGAGCGCAAGTACTACCAGTTCCCCGCGACCCTGGACGTCGACCGGTACAACGGCCCCGACGGCAAGCCGCAGGACACGGTCATCGGTCTGCGCGAGCTCAACATCAAGGGCATCCAGAAGCGCAACTGGATCAATGACCACTTCACGTACACCCATGGCTATGGCGCGATCGCGGCCAAGGGCACGAACACCATCACGGACCCCGACAAGGGCACCGTCGGCTCACCCGACTTCACCGAGTCCGGGCTGCCGACCAGCGGCCAGCTCGGGAAGTACGAGCAGCGGATCTACTACGGCGAGAAGACCGAGCAGTACTCCATCGTCGGCGGTCCGCAGAAGGAGCTCGACTACGAGAAGAACGGCGAGGAGACCACCAGCTACAAGGGCAAGAGCGGGGTCAACCTCTCCAATCCGCTGAACCGCGCGGCGTACGCCGTCGCCTTCAGCGAGCCGCAGATCCTCTACTCGGGAGCTGTCGGCGAGGGTTCGCGGATTCTGTACAACCGCACGCCCAAGGAGCGCGTCGAGGCCGTCGCCCCCTGGCTGACCATCGACGGTGACGCCTACCCGGCGGTCGTCGACGGCCGCATCCAGTGGATCGTCGACGCGTACACCACGACCAACGGCTACCCCTACGCCTCTCGTACGACGCTGGGGGACACCACAGCCGATTCGCTGACCACCAATCAGCGCGCGGTCGTCGCCCAGCAGAACCAGGTCAACTACATCCGCAACTCGGTGAAGGCCACCGTCGACGCCTACGACGGCACGGTCAACCTGTACCAGTGGGACACCAAGGACCCGGTGCTGAAGACCTGGATGAAGGCGTTCCCGGGCACGGTGAAGGCGAAGGACAAGATCTCGCCGGAGCTCAAGGCCCATCTGCGGTACCCGCAGGACATGTTCAAGGTGCAGCGCGAGCTGCTCACCCGGTACCACGTCACGGAGCCGGAGCAGTTCTACAGCGGCAGTGACGCCTGGCAGGTGCCGGACGACCCGACGAACAAGGACACCAGCGCCGTCCCGCCGTACTACCTGAGCCTGAAGATGCCCGGGGACACGGCACAGAAGTTCTCGCTGACGACGACGTTCACACCGGCCGGACGCCCCAACCTGGGTGCGTTCATGGCGGTCGACGCCGATGCCAACAGCGACAAGTACGGCACGATAAGACTGTTGAGAGTCACCGAGACGGTCCAGGGACCGCAACAGGTGCAGAGTGAGCTCAACGGTGTGCCGGAGGTCGCGACCTTCGTCAGGGACCTCAGAGGCACCGACTCGGACATCGAGTACGGCAACCTGCTGACGGTGCCGCTCGACGGCGGGTTCCTTTACATCGAGCCGGTGTACGCACGAGGCGGCAGCGCGAATTACCCGCTGCTGAAGAAGATTGCCGTCGCCTACGGCGGAGGCAAACCGGTCTTCAAGGACAGCCTCACGGAGGCGCTCAACGCGGTCTTCGAACAGAACGTCGCCGAACCGCCACCGGTGACGACACCGCCACCGGGCGACACCACCAAGCCGCCGCCGGCGACGGGTGACGCGGCGCTGAAGGCCGCCATCGCGGACGCTCAGAAGGCGTACGACGATGCCGAGGCGGCGCTGGACAAGAAGCCGACCGACTGGGAGGCGTACGGCAGGGCGCAGTCCGCGCTGCAGGACGCCCTGGAGCGGGCCGCGGCCGCGCAGGCCAAGCCCAGTCCGGCGACCTCCCCTTAGGGCTGCTGAGCTGGGGCCATCCCGCGTCGTGGTACGGTTGCAACACAACGACGCGGGGTGGAGCAGCTCGGTAGCTCGCTGGGCTCATAACCCAGAGGTCGCAGGTTCAAATCCTGTCCCCGCTACTGAAAAAGAAGAGGGCCCGGATCCTTTGAGGATCCGGGTCCTCTTCGTGTGTATGTGCGGCTTGTGTGAAGTGCGTGCCGGGTGGGGCGAGTTGGGGTCGAGCGTGTTTGACTTATCTCTCTGTGGGCATGTCGACAAAACGCTGAAGTGACCTCACTGGCTGCGGTATACCAGGTGTACGCGGGTTGCAGGTGGTGCGACGATGGAATTTATGGGGGACAGGGCAACTCTGTTGGAGACAGGGCGGTTTGTGCGGCGGCATGCCGGAAACGTGGCAGATGCGACCATTTCTGCCGACGCCGCTGACAACGTTGACAGTTCCGGCAGCGGTGCGAGTGCCGACTCGGTGGAGACCGCCGGGGCCGAGGCACGGCACCGGCGTGCCGCCGACGGCGGCGACACCGCGTCGATGAGCGTGCTCGGCGCGCTGCTGCTGCGCCGCGGCGACCTCGACGGAGCCGAGCCCTATCTGCGTGCCGCGACCGCCGAGGGCGACCGCGCCGCCGCCAACAATCTGGGTGTCCTTCTCCACCAGCGTGGGTACGCCGATGAGGCCGCCGGGTGGTGGCGTATCGCCGCCGTCGCCGGTTCCGCGGCCGCGGCGCATGCGCTGGGGCGTCACTTCCGTGAGCGCGGCGACGAGCCCGCCGCGGAGTACTGGCTGCGCCAGTCCGCCGAGCAGGGGCACGCGCTGGGGGCGTACGCCCTCGCCGATCTTCTGGAGCACCGCAGCGATGCGGGCGCGGAGCGCTGGCTGCGCGCGGCTGCCGAGCAGGGGCACCGCGAGGCGGCGTACCGGCTCGCCCGCGCGCTGGAGCGCCGGGCGGCGGAGGAGGCGCGCGAGGGCGGGGACGTGGGCCTGGTGATGGGACGCGCGGGCCGTGGTGCGGGTGCGGGGCGTGCCGCTGTCGCTGGTCCGGCTGCCTCCGTGCGGGTGGGTCGCGGCAACGGTGGTAAGGCTGCCTCAGGCCGCGCCGGTCGAGGTGACGCCAGTGCGGCGGTAGCGGACGGAGTGGGCGTTGCGGGCCCGGCCGTCGCCGAGCGTACGGGTAACGACGTGAGTTCTGCCGGTGCTGAGGCGGGTCGTACGGGCAGCCCGGGCAGTCAGGGTGGCGCGGGCAGTCAGGGCAGCGCGGGCAGTCAGGGTGGCGCGAGCTCTGCCGACGCGGCCGCCGCCGATGGGCCCCAGCTGTCCGTACTCGACGAGGCCGCGCAGTGGTACCAGCAGGCCGCCGCGCGTGGGCACCGGCGGGCCGCGCTGCACCTCGGCGCGATCCTCGAGAAGCGCGGCGAGCTCAAGGAGGCCGGTCGCTGGTACCTCACCTCCGCCAAGGACGGAGAGGCGCGCGCCGCCTGTGCGCTCGGGTTCCTGCTCCGGGACGCGGGCGACGAGGAGAGCGCAGCCGTGTGGTGGCTGCGTGCCGCGCAGGACGGTGACGGCAATGCCGCCAACGCCCTCGGCGCGCTGCACGCCGCCCGCGGGGAGCAGCAGACCGCCGAGCGCTGGTATCGCGCCGCCATGGACGCGGGTGACGTCAACGGCGCGTACAACCTGGGGCTGCTGTGCGCCGCCCAGGACCGTACGCCGCAGGCCGAGCAGTGGTACCGCCGTGCCGCCTACGCGGGGCACCGCGAGGCCGCCAACGCGCTCGCCGTACTGCTCCTGCAGGCCGGCGACGCGACCGGCGCCGAGCCCTGGTTCTCCAAGGCCGCCGAGGCCGGCAGCGTCGACGCCGCGTTCAACCTGGGCATCCTCCATGTCGGCCGGGACGACGACCGTACGGCCCTGAGGTGGTACGAGCGGGCAGCCGCCGCCGGTCACACCGAGGCCGCCCTCCAGGTCGGCATCGCCCTGCTCAGGGAGGGTGACGAGCAGGCCGCCGAGCGTCATCTGCGCTGCGCGGCGGGTGGTGGCAGCGCTGAGGCCGCCTTCCGGCTGGCCACCGTGCTCGACTCCCGGCAGCCGCCGCCGGGGCCGCCCGCGCTCGGTGAGGCGATGGCCGAGAAGAGCGAGTGCGAGGAGTGGTACGAGCGCGCCGCCGAGCAGGGGCACCGCCGTGCCCAGGTGCGGGTCGGCATGCTCGCCGCAGCCCGTGGCGACATGACCGACGCCGCCCGCTGGTACCGGGAGGCGGCGGAGGCGGGCAGCCGTAACGGTGCGTTCAACCTCGGGCTGCTTCTCGCCCGTGAGGGCAACGAGCGCGAGGCTGCCCTGTGGTGGGCTCGTGCAGCGCGCGCGGGGCACGGCCGCGCCGCGCTGCGCCTCGCGCTGCTCGCCGCCCGCAGGGGTGAGCTGACCGAAGGGCAGCGGTGGTGCGCGCGTGCCGTCGAGCTGGGTCCGGCGGAGGTTTCGGAGCGGGCCGCGCGGCTGCGCGAGGCGCTCCACCAGGAGCTCACGGCGTAGGCGTGAGCTCCTGGTGGCCAAGGGGCGTCGTAGCGAGATGAATATCGATTTGCGCTGGTCGGTGGCGTGACGTAAGGTTCTGTTTACCGACGCGGGGTGGAGCAGCTCGGTAGCTCGCTGGGCTCATAACCCAGAGGTCGCAGGTTCAAATCCTGTCCCCGCTACTGCAAGACGAAGGCCCGGATCCATCAGGATCCGGGCCTTCGTCGTACGCGCACTCCGCGCGCGGCTCCCGTGTACGACGAAGGCCCCGGCGCCTTGATCGGACCTTGATCGGCGCCGGGACCTTCCAAGCGTTTGTGTCAGGCGGACGCGCAGTTCGGGCACGTGCCCCTGTACGTCACTTCCACGCCGGAGATCGTGAAGCCGAAGCGCTCCGCGTCCGGGAGGTCCGCCATCGGGTTGCCCGACGGGTGGACGTCACGGATCGCGCCGCACTGGGCGCAGACCAGGTGCTGGTGCGGGCGGTGCGCGTTCGGGTCGTACCGCTTGGCGCGGCGGTCCGTCGACACCTCGAGTACTTCACCGAGGCTGACCAGCTCACCCAGGGTGTTGTAGACGGTCGCCCGGGAGATCTCGGGGAGCCTCGTCACGGCGCGGGCATGCACCTCGTCGGCCGTCAGGTGGACATGGTCGCCATCGAGGACCTCGGCCACGACGCGCCGCTGTGCCGTCAGGCGCCAGCCGCGTCCGCGAAGTCGTTCCAACAGGTCACTCATAAGGACAAGCCTAACAGTGAGGAGAACCAGATCCCGAACGGGTGTGACTTTGGATGTCTGCTTGACTTAGACAAAGTCCATCGTAGGATCGATATCGGCATTCGCCAAGGGACAGGACTTGCAGGAATGACGCAGGAGGCGCACGTGACGCAGGGACCGCTCACCACGGAGGCCGGCGCGCCGGTTGCCGACAACCAGAACAGCGAGACCGCGGGCGTCGGCGGGCCGGTTCTGCTCCAGGACCAGGCTCTTCTCGAGAAGCTCGCGCACTTCAACCGTGAGCGCATCCCGGAGCGCATCGTGCACGCACGCGGCGCCGGCGCGTACGGCACCTTCACGCTGACCCGCGACGTGTCCCAGTGGACGCGTGCGAAGTTCCTCTCCGAGGTCGGCAAGCAGACCGAGACGTTCCTGCGCTTCTCCACCGTCGCGGGCAACCTCGGCTCGGCGGACGCGGTGCGTGACCCCCGCGGCTTCGCGCTGAAGTTCTACACCGAAGAGGGCAACTACGACCTCGTCGGCAACAACACCCCGGTGTTCTTCATCAAGGACGCCATCAAGTTCCCCGACTTCATCCACACGCAGAAGCGCGACCCCTACACGGGCTCGCAGGAAGCCGACAACGTCTGGGACTTCTGGGGTCTGAGCCCCGAGTCGACGCACCAGGTGACCTGGCTCTTCGGTGACCGCGGTATCCCGGCGACCCTGCGCCACATGAACGGCTACGGCTCGCACACGTACCAGTGGAACAACGAGGCCGGCGAGGTCTTCTGGGTCAAGTACCACTTCAAGACCGACCAGGGCATCAAGAACCTGACCTCGGACGAGGCCGCGCTGCTGGCCGGCGCCGACGCCGACTCGCACCAGCGCGACCTGCGCGAGTCCATCGAGCGCGGCGACTTCCCGTCCTGGACCGTGCAGGTGCAGATCATGCCGGCGGCCGAGGCGGCGAACTACCGCTTCAACCCGTTCGATCTGACCAAGGTCTGGCCGCACGAGGACTACCCGCCGGTCGAGATCGGCAAGCTGGAGCTCAACCGCAACCCGGAGAACATCTTCGCCGAGGTCGAGCAGTCGATCTTCAGCCCCGCGCACTTCGTGCCGGGCATCGGCCCGTCCCCGGACAAGATGCTCCAGGGTCGTCTCTTCGCGTACGGCGACGCCCACCGCTACCGCGTCGGCATCAACGCCGACCACCTGCCGGTGAACCGCCCGCACGCCACCGAGGCGCGCACCAACTCCCGTGACGGCTTCCTGTACGACGGCCGCCACAAGGGCGCGAAGAACTACGAGCCGAACAGCTTCGGCGGCCCGTTCCAGACGGACAAGCCGCTGTGGCAGTCGACCGCAGTCACCGGCGGCACCGGCACTCACGAGGCCCCCAGCCACGCCGAGGACAGCGACTTCGTGCAGGCGGGCAACCTCTACCGGCTGATGTCGCAGGACGAGAAGGGCCGTCTGATCGAGAACCTCGCCGGGTTCATCTCGAAGGTGTCCCGCGACGACATCGCCGAGCGCGCGGTCAACAACTTCCGTCAGGCGGACGGTGACTTCGGCAAGCGGCTCGAGACCGCGGTCCAGGCACTCCGCGGCTGACCCCCCTTTGCGGCCGAACCGCCGCCGCTCTCGCGGATGTGGTTGCTCGCCGTAGGGGTTCCTCAATTGATGGTTGCTCGCCGAATACGAGGGCCGGATCCCTGTCCAGCGGGTCCGGCCCTCTCGTATGCGCACCAGCGCGTGCGAGCCTCGGCAGGTGGGGCCGTACAGGGCCTAGCCGGCCAGGGTCGCCGGGTGCCGCCCGGCCGGAGCCCAGCAGCGGATGATGTCGCGTACGGAGACGATGCCGACGGGCCCGTCGTTGTCGAGCACGATCAGATGCCGGAAGCCGCCGTGCGTCATGGCTTCCGCAGCCTCCTCCAGCGTCCAGGACGGCGCGGCGAATACGACGTCGGTGGTGGTGTGGGTGCCTGCGATCTCGAGGTCGGGGTCCTGTCCCAAGCCCACCGAGGTGAGGATGTCGCGCTCGGTCAGAATGCCCAGCCCGCCGGCGTCGGTGTCGAGGACGACTGCTGCGCCGATACGGCGGGCGGCCATCAGGCGGGCGGCCTGGCGGAGTGTGTGTGCGGGTCCGATGGTGAGGACCACCGTGCTCATGGCGTCACGGACGAGCATTGATGGAGCCACCTCCTTGGTGGATCGGCCGTTCGGGAACCGATTCACAAGTTCACAAGTGGGGGGACTCTCAGAGTCGCAGTGTTGCGGGGCGGCAGCAAGGGGGCGCGCGCCGCCGGTTGGGCGGCGCGCGGAAGCTGATGGAATCGGTGTATGCGCCCGTCGGCGCGGGTGAACCGAAACTGCCCGGTCAGCGCCCCTGGGCCAGTACGAAGCCGTCAGTACCGCTCGTTCGGCGCCCGGGGATCCGTACCACTCGGTCAGTACCGCTGGTTGAGATAGCCGAGCAGTTCCTCGTGCAGCAGGCCGTTGGACGCCGCCGCGTTGCCGCTGTGCGGACCCTTGCGTCCGTCGAGACCGGTGAACGATCCGCCCGCCTCCTGGACCACGATCGCGGTCGCCGCCATGTCCCACAACGACAGCTCCGGCTCGGCACAGATGTCCACCGAACCCTCGGCGACCATCATGTACGGCCAGAAATCGCCGTAACCGCGCGTGCGCCAGCAGGCCCGGGTCAGGTCCATGAACCCGTCGAGCCGCCCCGACTCCTCCCAGCCCGTCAGCGACGAGTACGCGAACGAGGCATCCGGGATCCGGCCGACCTTGGAGACCCGCAGCCGGCTCGCGGAGGTCAGACTGCGGCCCGTGTACGCGCCGCCGCCCTGCGCGGCCCACCAGCGGCGGCCCAGCGCCGGGGCCGAGACCACACCCACGACCGGCTGGTAGCCGCCCTCTCCCTGCACCATCAGCGAGATCAGCGTCGCCCACACCGGCACACCGCGTACGTAGTTCTTGGTGCCGTCGATCGGGTCGATGACCCAGCGGCGGGGGCCGGTGCCCTCGATGCCGTACTCCTCGCCGAGGATCGCGTCCCGCGGCCGTGCCCGCTTGAGCTGCCCGCGGATCAGCTCCTCCGCCCCCTTGTCGGCCTCGCTCACCGGGGTCATGTCCGGCTTGGTCTCCACCTTGAGGTCCAGGGCCTTGAACCGGTCCATGGTGGCGGCGTCCGCGGCGTCCGCGAGGACATGGGCGAGACGCAGATCATCGTGGTAGTCGGGCATGGTCGTCACTCTATCGGGGCTGTTGCGGCCCATCCCGGGTCCCTGTCCGGCAGGGCTATTGACACCGGAGGGCCGCGCGTCAACTCTGTGCGCAGGGCCGCACGGCCTGGGAGGCGACGATGCCTACAGCGCGAGAGTCCCTACTGAACGCCGCTCTCGCGGCGCTCGCAGACCTGCCCTGGTCAGGGGTGCGAATGGTCGATGTCGCGTCCGCCGCCGGGGTCTCCCGGCAGACCCTCTACAACGAGTTCGGCAGCAAGGACGGCCTGGCCCGCGCGCTGGTGCGGCGCGAGGCCGACCGCTATCTCCATGGCGTGGAGCGGGTGCTCGCCGAACGGACCCCGGCAGCGGACCGGCTGGTGGCGGTCGCCGAGTGGACCGTCGAAGAGGCCAGGGCGAAGCCGCTGCTGCGGGCCCTGCTCACAGGCTGCTGGGGCGAACGGCTGCCAGTGCCCAAGCCCGCCCGCCGCGGTGCCGCGATGTCCGGAGTGCCCGCCCAGCGCCGCGCGGACGTCGGGCTGCCAGCCCCGGCCGAGCTGGTCGCGGCCGTACGGGACCGCTCGATCGCCGCGCTGGTCCCGGGCCGTCACGACGGCCGTGCGAAGGAGGAGTCGGCCGATCTGGCGCACCGCTGCGAGCTGGCCGTGCGGCTCGCGCTCTCCTATGTGAGCGCGCCCGTCGGTTATGTGAGCGCGCCCGTCGGTGAGGAGCTCGGTGTACTGGTGCGGGCCGCGGTCAGTGCGACGAGCCCGAGAGCTGCAGACCGATGACGCCGATGATCACCAGCGAGATCGAGACGATCTTGAGGGTGGAGACCAGGTCGTCGAGGAAGACCATTCCGTAGATCGCGGTTCCCGCGGCGCCGATGCCGGTCCACACGGCGTACGCGGGACCCACATCGAGCTTCTTCAGCGCGAGCGTCAGCAGCCCGAAGCTTCCCAGCGCGAAACTGGCGAAGGCGATCGTCGGCCAGAGCCTGGTGAAACCGTGCGACAGCTTGAGGCAGACCGCGAAGCCCGTCTCGAGAAGCCCGGCGACCACCACCAGCAGCCACGCCATGGTCCCTGCCTCCCGCATCGGTCGGTGACTGCTTCGTCGGGCTCTGGTGCGAGTATGCACTTACCAGCATCCGCGGGCCGCAAACGTCGGTGGGTCAGTCGCCTTCGCGTCGCTCCCGAGTGGCGAGCAGCCGCCGCAGTGAGTCGAGCCGCGCCGGATCCGCGTGCCCGTCGGCCACCCACTGGTCCAGCGCGCAGTCGGGCTCGTCATGACTGCAGTTGCGCGGACAGCCCTCCGTACCCGGTACGAGATCGGGGAAGGCGAGGATCACCCGGGACGGATCGACATGGTGCAGCCCGAAGGAACGCACACCCGGGGTGTCGATCACCCAGCCGCCCTCCTTGTCCGCCAGCGGCAGGGCGAGCGCGGAGGTGGTGGTGTGCCGGCCGCGGCCGGTGACCGCGTTGACCAGGCCGGTGCTGCGTCGGCGCTCAGGCGGTACGAGGGCGTTGACCAGGGTCGTCTTGCCCACGCCGGAGTGGCCGACGAACACGGTGGTCCGGCCCTTGAGGTGTTCATGGACCCGCTCGGCGGCGACGCCGTCAACGAATTCGTCGCGGGTGGTGACGATGTGGGGGACGCCCAGCGCGCCGTACTTCTCCAGCAGCTCGTCCGGCGAGGCCAGATCGGACTTGGTCAGGACAAGCAGCGGCGTGAGCCCGCCGTCGTACGCCGCGACGATGCAGCGGTCGATCAGCCGCGGCCGTGGTTCGGGGTCGGCCAGAGCCGTCACGATCGCCAGCTGGTCGGCGTTGGCGACGACCACGCGCTCGAACGGATCGTCGTCGTCGGCCGTGCGGCGCAGGACGGACTTGCGCGGCTCGATACGGACGATGCGGGCGAGGGTGTCCTTCTCGCCGGAGAGGTCGCCGACGATGCCGACGCGGTCGCCGACCACCGCCGCCTTGCGGCCCAGTTCGCGGGCCTTCATCGCCATGACGACACGGTCGTCGACGAGGCAGGTGAGCCGGCCCCGGTCGACGGTGAGGATCATGCCCTCGACCGCGTCCTCGTGCTTGGGGCGGATGTTGGTCCGCGGGCGGTTGCCCTTGCGGTTGGGGCGGACGCGGATGTCGTCCTCGTCGGGGTTCTTGCCGTAGCGGCGCATGTCCTCAGGCCCCGAGCATTCCGGCCCACATCCGCGGGAAATCGGGGAGCGTCTTGGCGGTGGTCGCGACGTTCTCGATCTGTACGCCGTCGACCGCGAGGCCGATGACCGCGCCGGCCGTGGCCATGCGGTGGTCGTCGTACGTATGGAAGACGCCGCCGTGCAGTGGGCGCGGGCGGATACGGAGGCCGTCCTCGGTCTCGGTGACATCGCCGCCGAGTTCGTTGATCTCCTTGGTGAGAGCCGCGAGGCGGTCCGTCTCATGGAGGCGCAGATGGGCGACGCCGCGCAGCGTGGAGGGGGAGTCGGCGAGCGCCGCCACCGCCGCGATGCCCGGGGTCAGCTCGCCGACCTCGCCGAGGTCGACGTCGATGCCGTGGATACGGCCGGAGCCGGTGAAGATCAGACCGCCGTCCGTCAGCTCGCAGGAGCCGCCCATCTCGGTGAAGATCCGGCGCAGCGCGTCACCGGGCTGGGTGGTGCGTTCGGGCCAGTCGGGGATGGTGACCCGGCCGCCGGTGACCAGCGCGGCCGCGAGGAACGGCTGGGCGTTGGAGAGATCCGGCTCGACGGTCAGGTCACGGCCGAGCAGGGCGGAGGGGGAGACCCGCCAGACATTGGGCTCACCGCCGGTCTCGGGCTCGTCCACCTGGGCGCCGACGGCGCGGAGCATGTCGACGGTCATCCGGATGTGCGGCATCGAGGGGAGCCTGCCGCCGATGTGCCGTACCTCCACCCCCTGGTTGAAGCGCGGCGCGGACAGCAGCAGGGCCGAGACGAACTGGGAGGACGAGGAGGCGTCGATCTCGACGGGGCCGCCGTCCAGCGCCCCGCTGCCGAACACCGTCATCGGGAGCGAGCCGCGGCCGTCGTCGTCGATCCTGGCGCCGAGCACGCGCAGGGCGTCGATCACGCCGCCCAGCGGGCGCTCGTACGAACGGGGGTCGCCGTCGAAGCGGACCGGGCCGTCGGCCAGCGCGGCGACGGGGGGCAGGAAGCGCATCACCGTACCGGCGTTGCCGACGTCGATCGTGGCGGGACCGTGCAGACCGGAGGGGATGACGCGCCAGGTCTCGCCCTCGCCGTCGGGTCCTACGCCCTCCTCGATGCCGACGCCGAGCGCGCGCAGCGACTCGGCCATCAGGAAGCTGTCGCGGGAGCGCAGCGGGCGGCGCAGCCAGCCGGGTTCGGCGGCGAGAGCGGCGAGCACCAGCGCCCGGTTGGTGACCGATTTGGATCCGGGCACGGTGACCGTCGCTTCGACGGCTCCGGTCGCAGATGGGGCGGGCCAGAGGGCGGGGTGCACGGAGCTTTCGGTCATGGCCATCACTTTAGTGGCTCGACGAAGAGCCAGATCTTGATCAAATATGGCGAAACCGGGGCGTAATCGGAGGATGGTAGAGGCGCGGTAGCGGCGCTTTCCCGGTCCCGAGAGGCCCTAGAGGCCGAGCAGCCAGCGACCGCCGCCGATCAGTGAACAGAGTGACACGGCGTGGAAGAGGAACAGCCACATGGCGGCAGGCACATGGGTCAGCCGGGAGAGCTGATCGGCGTCCGAGTCCGGGGCCCCGCCGTGACGGCGCTTGGACTGGAGCTCGAAGGCCGGTCGTACGCCACCGAGCAGCAGGAACCAGACGGCGGCGTAGGCGAAGGCGGCCTGTACCTCGGGCTCTGTCAGCCACGAGACCAGGAGGAAGGCGGCACCGGTGAGGATCACGGTGAGGGCGCCGTACGCGTTGCGGATCATCACCAGCATCGCGAGGAGCAGCGCGGTGGCCAGCCAGAGGAGCAGCGTGATGTGGTGCGCGGCGAGCAGCCAGGCGCCGCCGAGGCCGAGCAGCGGCGGCGCGGTGTAGCCCGCGGCGGCGGTCAGGATCATGCCGAGGCCGGTCGGCTTGCCGGCGCTGACGGTGAGACCGCTCGTGTCGGAGTGCAGTCGGATGCCGTCGAGGCGGCGGCCGGTGAGCAGGGCGACGAGGCCGTGGCCGCCTTCGTGGGCGATGGTGATCGCGTTGCGGGAGAGGCGCCAGAGGGGGCGGGGTATGACGGCGCCGAGGGCGACCAGGCCGGTGATGATGACGAGCCACTCGTCGGGAACGGGCTGAGCGCCGAAGACGCGGTCCCACAGACTGCTGAAGGATGAGCTGGTGAGGATGGGGGCGGGGTCGGTGCTGGCCATTTCTCGGGCGGCTCCTCGGGCGGCGGGCGGGAGTGGCAGTCTGGCACTTATGTGCGGACGGTATGCAGCGAGTCGTAGGCCCGAGGATCTCGCGGGACTCTTCGAGGTCGAGAAGTGGGAGCCGGAGGAGACGCTGGCGCCCGACTGGAACGTGGCCCCCACGAAGGAGGTCTACGCGATTCTCGAGCGCCCTGTTAAGGACGCCGAGGACCGCAGTCCGGTTCGCCAGCTGCGGGCGCTGAAGTGGGGACTCGTGCCTTCGTGGGCGAAGTCCCCGGAGGGCGGGGCGCGGATGATCAACGCGCGGGCGGAGACGCTGCACGAGAAGCCGTCGTTCCGCAGGCCCTTCGCCGCGCGGCGGTGCATTCTTCCGGCGGACGGCTATTACGAGTGGGTGACCGGGGTCACGGAGCGGGAACTCGAGGTCGAGGGGAAGAAGAAGCGGCCGCGGAAGCAGCCGTACTTTGTGACCCCGTCCGACGGGTCCGTCTTCGCGATGGCGGGGCTGTACGAGTTCTGGCGCGACCGCACGCTGGCGGACGAGCATCCGCAGGCGTGGTGGGTGACGTGCTCGGTGATCACGACGGAGGCGGAGACGGGGCCGCTGGGCGTGGCGCCCGCGGAGGGGCCGCGTTCGCTGTCGGACATCCACCCGCGGATGCCGCTGATGCTGACGCCCGACCGGTGGGACGCGTGGCTGGACCCGTCCAGGACGGACGTGGAGGAGCTGCGGGGGATGCTGGAGGCGCCGCCGGGTGGGCTGATGAGGGCGTATCCGGTGACGACGGCCGTGAGCAATGTGCGGAACAACGGGCCTGAGCTGCTGGAGGAGCTGGCGGCGCCGGAGGTCGGGACGCTGTTCTGACCGCGGGGTGGCGTTGTGCGGGGTGGGAGAGGCTTCCCGGGCCGCAAGAGCGGCAGGATGGGGCTCGTGAGTCGCATCGAGATGGTGGAGACAGCCGCCGGTGACGCGCGCGTCACCTGGTACCCGGCCGAGCGGGCGCAGCTGGTGCTTGCGCTCGGTCACGGGGCCGGGGGCGGGATCGGAGCGCGGGATCTGCAGGGGATCGCGGGAGTGCTGCCCGCGGACCGGGTCACCGTTGCGCTCGTGGAGCAGCCGTGGCGGGTGGCCGGGAAGAAGGTGGCGCCCGCGCCCAAGACCCTCGATGTGGGGTGGCGCGGCGTCTGGCCGCTGCTCGAGAAGCCGGGGCTGCCCGTCGTCAGCGGTGGGCGCAGTGCCGGGGCGCGGGTCGCCTGCCGGACCGCTCAGGAGCTCGGTGCCGTCGGTGTGCTCGCGCTGAGCTTCCCGCTGCATCCGCCCGGCAGGCCCGAGAAGTCCCGTGCGGAGGAGCTCCTCGGAGCCGGGGTGCCGACCCTCGTCGTACAGGGCGGCAACGATCCCTTCGGGAAGCCCGAGGAGTTCCCCGACGGCGCCTACGAGCTGGTGGTAGTCCCGTACGGGGATCACGGGTTCGCCGTGCCCAAACGGGCGGGAATGCGGGAGACCGAGGTCGTGAGCATCATCACGGACGCGGTCGCCGCGTGGGCCCGTGGGCTACGGGAATGATGAGCCGTTTACCACTGTTGTGGGGGGTGTCGGAACGACATTAGACAGAGCATGGAGTAGGGAGTCCCACGCATGGGTTCGACCATCTGCCCGAGCCGCTCGCACGCCGCTGACCTGGAGTGGACGGTGCTTTCCGCGGCAAAGACCGTCCCTGCTCGGGCGGCGGGCGGAGCGGATCGTCGTCTATCCTCCGATTCGAGCGGGTCCGCATTGGGCCTCGCGACATCGTTGGAGGAGGTGGGTCCGGTCACTGGGACCGACGCAGGGACCGACGACGGCCAGGCGGAGCAGTCCGAGGAGACGACCGCCGAGCGCAATTCCCGCTTCGAGCGGGACGCCCTCGGTTACCTCGACCAGATGTACTCGGCCGCGCTGCGCATGACGCGCAATCCGGCCGATGCCGAGGATCTCGTGCAGGAGACGTATGCCAAGGCGTACGGCTCCTTCCACCAGTTCCGCGAGGGCACGAACCTCAAGGCGTGGCTGTACCGGATTCTCACGAACACTTTTATCAACTCGTACCGCAAGAAGCAGCGCGAGCCCCAGCGCAGCGCCGCCGAGGAGATCGAGGACTGGCAGCTCGCACGCGCCGAGTCGCACATGTCCACGGGGCTGCGCTCCGCCGAGTCGCAGGCGCTGGACCATCTGCCGGATTCGGACGTCAAGTCGGCACTCCAGGCGATCCCCGAAGAGTTCCGCATCGCGGTCTATCTCGCCGACGTAGAGGGCTTTGCGTACAAGGAGATCGCGGACATCATGGGAACACCCATCGGTACGGTGATGTCCCGACTGCACCGTGGCCGCCGTCAACTGCGCGGCATGCTGGAGGACTACGCCCGTGACCGCGGGCTCGTCCCGGCCGGTGCAGGAGAGTCGAACGACGCGAAAGGCTCAGGCTCATGAGCTGCGGAGAGCCGCACGAGACAGACTGCTCAGAGGTCCTGGACCATCTCTATGAGTTTCTCGACCATGAGATGCCCGACAGCGACTGCACCAAGTTCGAGGTGCACTTCGAGGAGTGCTCACCGTGCCTGGAGAAGTACGGTCTGGAGCAGGCCGTGAAGAAGCTGGTCAAGCGGTGCTGCGGACATGACGATGTGCCCGCCGATCTGCGGGCCAAGGTCATGGGGCGCATCGATCTGATCCGGTCGGGGCAGGCCGTGCCCGACCACGATGTGACGGTCGCCGGCGCGGAGCTGCCGGGCGTCGCCACCGAGTAGGCACGGCACAGGTCAGCAGACTCGAAGGTGCGCCGCGGTTGTCGCGGCGCACCTTTCTTGTCTGCGGCGCACCTCTTCTTTCTTTCGTGCATGTCTCGCGCAGTTGTCCCCCGCGTATACGGCGTGTGTCACCCGTAGGTGCGAATAGCCGGCTTCAGCCCGCCGTGCACCCCTCAACTCGCTAGCCTGGCCCTCGATTTGAGGAGAGGGCTGGGCAGTGAGAGCCATACCCACGGCGGCACGCGCGTACATTCTGTGCGCGGTGCTGTGCGCTGCGGCGTGCACGCTGCCTCTGCTGCGTCCGGGCGCCGCGGTGCCCTGGAGCAGCGTGCTGCTGCTGGCCGGGCTGTACGCGGTGTGCGAGATGCCCGCCCGGTCTCGCTACCTCGGCGGCTCGGTGCCGGTGGGCGCCGGATCCTTCTTCCCCGTACTGCTCGCGGCGGCGTTTCTCCTGCCGCCCGCCGCGGCCGCGCTCGTCGCCGTGCCCGGCGCGCTGGTGGGGCGGGTGGACAAGCGCCCTGCCGCAGTACGCCGGATCTGGCGGGCGGCGCAGCCGGCGCTGGCGACCTGGGGCGCGGCGCAGGCGTATCTGCTGCTCGACGGGGCGCGGACGCTGAGAGCGCCGGACTTTCCGTACGCGCTGGTACCGGCGGCGGCCGGGGCGCTCGCCTTCTGCCTGGTGCTGACCGCGCTCGACGGCGGCATCCTCGCCACCGCGGAGCGAGTGCCCGTACGGACCGCCTGGCGCGGGCTGCTGCTGCGCTCGCTGGCGCCGCACTGTGTGCACGGGCTGGCCGGACTGATGATGGCGGTGCTGTGGCGCAGCCCGTACGGGCCGCTCTCCGCGCTCTTCGTACTGCTGCCGATGTACATCTCCTGCTGGATCTTCGCGCAGTACCACCGTGAGCGCGCGGCCCATCAGGCGACGATCCGGGCGCTGGTGCAGGCGGTCGACCTCAAGGACAAGTACACCCGTGGGCACAGCGAGCGGGTGGGGCGGGCGTCGGTGCTGATCGCGCGCGAGCTGAGCATGGACGAGCGGCGGCTGGAGGTGCTCCGGTTCGCCGGGATCCTCCACGACGTGGGGAAGCTCGGCGTGCCGACGCGGGTGCTGCGCAAGGACGGACCGCTGACTCCGGAGGAGCGGCGGGTGATCGAGCTGCACCCGGAGTACGGGCACGAGATGGTGCGCGGCATCGGGTTCCTGGGGGAGGCACGGGCGGCGATCCTGCACCACCACGAGCGGCTCGACGGGAGCGGGTATCCGTACGGGCTTGCCGGGGGCCAGATCCCGGAGTTCGCGCGGGTGGTGGCGGTGGCGGACGCGTTCGACGCGATGACCTCGACGAGGTCGTACCGGCGGGCGCGGCCGGTGGGGGAGGCGCTGGAGGAGCTGAGGCGCTGCGCGGGGACGCAGTTCGACCCGCAGATGGTGCGGGCCCTGGCGCGGGCGCTGAAGCGGCACGGATGGGAGACGGCGGTGACGGCGGACGAGGCGGGCGCAGCGCCGGCGCCGCGCGAAACGTCCCGCCACAACCGGTGCGGGTGGTGGCGCGGGGGGGCCCGGGCGCCGGGCGGCGGGCCGGGGTGAGGGCGGAGTTTCCCCACCCCGCCCCTTCCCGAAACAGGGGCAGGCCCCCCGGCCCCCGGGGGCGGATCGCCCGGCCTGTGGCGGGCGCGGGCGCGTCGCGCCGGGGGCCGGGGGGGGCGGGTTCGCGCTGTCGCCCGCGGGCCGCCGTGGCCTGCGGCGCCACCGTGGTGTGCGAGCCACCGGAGCGCCGGGCACCAACCGCCCCTGCCACCTCAGCAGGTGCGGCGTGACACGGCCCACCGGGCTCGTTGTCGGCGTTGTGTACACCGCCGCCGCACTGCTCACCGCCGGCGGGCTCGCGTGGACGCTCTGGTTCGGCGTGGAACAGCCCGGGAACGCCCTTGCGTTCGGAGCTCTGATAGCCGTCGGGGAGTTCGCCCGGTGGGGTGCGCTGCCCGGGGAGCGGGAGCCCGCGCCGCTCGGGGCCGCCGGGGCGCTGGCGTATGCGCTGCTCGGGGAGTGTGCGGGGGAGCCCACCACGCATGGGGTGCTTCAGGTCGTCGCCGTCGTCGTCGCGGCCGCGCTCGCCGGGGCCGTACCGCATGTCGCGCGGGGGAGCGGGCCCGCGCTCGATCATGTGGCGCGGCGGGTGCTGACCGTAGGGTTCGCCGCCGTGTGCTTTCAGCCGCTCTACAACTCCGGGGAGTTGGGCAAAGCCGTCGGGCACGGCGTGTACTACGCCGTATTCCTCCTCGTGCTGCTCGTCCTCACCGCCCTCTGCGACGCCGTCCTCGCCGCCGCGATGCTCCGGGCCCGCACCCGCTATCCGTACGGGCCCCTCCTCCGCGACGAGCTGAGAGCCCTCCTCGGCATCGGCTCCGCCGTCTGCGCCACCGGAGCCGTCATGGCCCTCTCCGTCGCCGTCGCCGGGCTCTGGGCGCTGCCCGTCTTCTGCGTACCGCTCCTCCTCACCCAGCTGTCCTTCCGCCGGTACGCCGCCGTCAGGACCACCTACCGGCAGACCATCGCCTCCCTCGCCCGGGCCACCGAGATCGCCGGGTACACCCAGCCGGGTCACGCCCGCAGGGTCGCGGCGCTCAGCACCGCCGTCGGGCGTGAGCTGGGGCTTTCCGGGCCCGATCTGACGGTTCTGGAGTACGCGGCGCTGATGCACGACATCGGGCAGCTCTCCCTCGTGGATCCGGTTCCGGACGGGGCCACCGCCCCCCTGCCCGTCGCCGAACAGCGCCGGATCGCCCTGCTCGGGGGCGCGGTGGTACGCCAGACCGGCGTCCCCGCGGCCGTCGCCGTCGTCGTGGAGCGGCAGGCCGATCCGTACCGCGAGCAGCCGCTCCCCGCCCGGATCGTCCGGGCCGTCAACGCATACGACGATCTGGCCGGGGGAAGCGGAGGAACAGCGGGCGGTGCGCTCACCGCACTCGAACGGCTGCGGCTCGGCACCGGCCACGACTACCAGCCGGAGGTTGTGGAATCGCTTGCCAGAGTCCTCGCACGAGGCGGTCTGGCCCCGGTCCCACCTGGGTAACCCATGGGTAATGAGCGAGCCTGTGACCGGGCATGGTTGGATGCGAAGAAGAGGGTGTCCGGGGGCAGAGGCCCGAGCGACCGGCAGGCGGGAATCGTGAGGATCTTCGGGAAGGTACGGCATAGGCCCTCCGCCTCGTGGCGGCAGGCCACGGACCGCGCGTTCACGCTGATCGGCGACGGCCGGTACGAGGACGCGGGAGCGCTCCTGACACGGGCGGCGGATCTTGAGCCCTGGCTCTCCGAGTCCTGGTTCAACCTGGCGCTGCTGCACAAGTTCCGGCACGACTGGGAGCAGGCGCGCGCCGCCGGCCTGCGGGCCGTCGCGCTGCTGGACAAGGAGACCGGCGCCCCCGACTGGTGGAACGTCGGGATTGCCGCCACCGCCCTGCAGGACTGGCCGCTGGCCCGTCGCTCCTGGCAGGCGTACGGACTCAAGGTGCCCGGCGCGGCCGCCGCCAACGGCGAGCCGGTCGGCATGGAGCTGGGCAGCGCCGCCGTCCGCCTCTCGCCCGAGGGCGAGGCCGAGGTGGTGTGGGGCCGCAGGCTCGACCCGGCACGGATAGAAGTGCTCTCCATCCCGCTGCCGTCCTCCGGGCGCCGCTGGGGCGAGGTCGTCCTGCACGACGGCGTGCCCCACGGCGAGCGCACCACCACCGCGGGCCCCTCCTACCCCGTCTTCGACGAGATCGAGCTCTGGGCTCCCTCGCCCGTTCCCACCTGGGTGGTCCTCCTCGAGGCCGCGACGGAGGCCGACCGGGACGCCCTGGAGCGGCTCGCCTCCGACGCCGGATTCGCCGCCGAGGACTGGTCCTCGTCCGTACGGCTGCTGTGCCGGTCCTGTTCCGAGAGCCGGATGCCCAGCGCCGAGGGTGAGGGCGAGCACCTCGACCCGCACGACCACAGCGAGCCCGGCCACCCCGGGCCGCTGGGCCACCGCACGGCCGGCGACATGTGGTCCCCGGAGCGCGAGTGCGGCATCGCGGCCCCCGCCGGTCTCGTGCGGGGCCTGCTGGACGGCTGGGTCGCCGACAGCCCCGACTCCCGCGAGTGGCGGGATCTCGAGGAAGTCTGCTGATTCCTGGCCAGTAGGCTGTACGGGTCGGATTCGGGTTTTCAGGAAGGCGCAGAAGCGGACATGGCGCAGCAGCAGACGGACGAGCAGGTGAACGACGGCTTCGTCGTCGACACGGAGGACTGCGAGGAGCGCGAGCTGGCGTACCGCGAGCGCGGCACTGCGCGCTCGATCACGGTCGTCGGCAATCCCGTGCTGCACAAGGAGTGCAAGGACGTCACCGAGTTCGACGACAGGCTCGCCGCGCTGATCGACGACATGTTCGCCAGCCAGAAGGCGGCGGAGGGCGTGGGCCTGGCCGCCAACCAGATCGGCGTGGACCTGAAGGTCTTCGTGTACGACTGCCCGGACGACGACGGCGCGCGCCACACCGGGGTCGTCTGCAACCCGGTCCTGGAGGAGCTGCCGCCGGAGCTGCGCGTCCTCGACGACGCCAACGAGGGCTGCCTCTCCGTTCCGACGGCGTACGCCTCGCTGGCCCGCCCCGACCACGCGGTGGTGCACGGCCAGGACGCCGAGGGCAACCCGATCAAGGTGCGCGGCACGGGGTACTTCGCCCGCTGCCTGCAGCACGAGACGGACCACCTGTACGGCTACCTGTACATCGACCGGCTCTCGAAGCGGGACCGCAAGGACGCGCTGCGGCAGATGGAAGAGGGCACGCCGCGGTACGAGACGGTCCCGAACCTCTGAGCCGCCGGAACCTCTGAGCTGTTCGCGGCGACGGGACCCGCTCCCCGGGAGCGGGTCCCGCCGCCGTCATTGGGCGGACAAATGACGCCCCACGAGACCCTGTTGACGCGCGTCGACCGTCCCGTCAGTCTCTGCGGTACACCGCTCTCACGGTTCTCACCGTATGGAGGCCCGATGTTCCGGCGTACCTCACGATTCCTTCTCTCATTTGTCATGCTCATGGCTGCAGCGCTGGCCGGGGTCGTGGCCACGGCCGGCACCGCCCAGGCGGACGGCTGCTACACCTGGTCGCGCACGCTCTCCCAAGGGGCGAACGGCGCCGATGTCACCCAGCTGCAGATCCGGGTCGCCGGGCATCCGGGCTCCGGCGGCGTGCTCGCCATCGACGGCGACTACGGTCCGGCGACCACCGCGGCGGTCAAGCGGTTCCAGTCGGCGTACGGACTCGGCTCCGACGGCGTCGCGGGGCCCGCCACCTTCTCCAAGCTCTACGCGCTCCAGGACGACGACTGCACGCCCGTCCACTTCGGCTACGGCGAGCTCAACGACTGCAACAGCACCTGGGCCGGCGGGGCGGTGAGCGCGGCGACCGCGAAGTCCAACGCGCTGCGCACGATGTGGAAACTGGAGGCTCTGCGGCATGCGCTCGGCGACCAGCCGGTCACCGTGACCAGCGGATTCCGCTCGCAGGCCTGCAATGACGCCGTCGGCGGCGCGGCGGGCAGCCGTCATCTGTACGGCGACGCGGCGGATCTGGGCGCGGGCCCGCACTCCCTGTGCAAGCTGGCGCAGCAGGCCCGCAGCCACGGCTTCAACGGGATCCTGGGCCCGGGATACCCGGGCCACAGCGACCACACGCATGTCGACCACCGCGCGAGCCGCTTCTGGTCGGCATCGAGCTGCGGTATCTGACCGCGGTGTCCGATCTCTGACCGCGGGATGCGATCAGGCGACCCCGCGCACCGGCCCCCGGAAGGTGCGGCGGTATGCGTTCGGCGTGGTGCCGAGCGTACGGAGGAAATGATGGCGCAGGCCGGCCGCGTTGCCGAATCCGGCGCGGCCGGCGATCGCGTCCACCGTGTCGTCGGTCGACTCCAGCAACTCCTGTGACAGCAGCACCCGTTGGCGCAGCAGCCAGCGGTAGGGAGTGGTGCCCGTCTCCTGCTGGAAGCGGCGGGCGAAGGTGCGCGGCGACATGTGCGCCCGGTCGGCGAGCTGCTCGACGGTCAACTCACGGTCCAGATGCCGCTCCATCCAGGACAGGACGTCGCCGACCGTGTCGCACGAGGTGCGCGGCAGCGGGCGCTCGATGTACTGCGCCTGGCCCCCGTCGCGGTGCGGCGGCACCACCATCCGGCGGGCGACCTGGTTGGCGATCTCGGGGCCGTGCTCCTGGCGTACGACATGGAGGCAGGCGTCGATCGCCGCCGCGGTGCCGGCCGAGGTGATCACCGGACCCTCGTCGACGTACAGCACATCGGGGTCGACGAGCGCCCGCGGATGACGGCGGGCCAGCGCCTGGGTGTGCCGCCAGTGGGTGGTGCAGTGGCGGCCGTCGAGCAGTCCGGCGGCGCCGAGGACGAACGCGCCGGTGCAGACGCTGAGCACCCGGGCGCCGCGGTCCACGGCGCGTCGCAGCGCGTCGAGGAGCTCCTCGGGGTAGTCGCGAACCTCGTACGAGCCACCGGTGGGGATGGCGATGAGATCGGCCTCCTCCAGCCGTTCGAGGCCGTACGGAGTACTGATCGTGAACCCGGCGTGCGTGCGCAGGGTGGGGCCCTCGGCGGAGACCGCGGCGAAGTCGTAGACGGGCAGTCCGTCGTCGCCGCGGTCGAGGCCGAACACCTCGCTGACGACGCCGAGCTCGAAGGGATGCACCTCGTCCAGCAGGACGGCAGCCACGTTTTTCAGCATGGAACCAGTGTGGCAGTAATTCGATGGTTGCTGACAGTCCTGCCACTGACTTCTTTGCGCCGAGAGGACGACAGTGAAGGACATGAACACATTCCTGAGCTACCTCTTCGTAGCCGCCCTGTTCGCGCTGATCACGCTTCCCTCGTTCGTCGGGTTCGCCAGGGACCGTGTCATCGACCGCCAGCTGCGTCGGGCCGCGCAGCGTCGGACGCAGCGGCGGGTCTCCGCGCAGGACCCCGCGCCTGCATCGAGGCTCATGGTGGGGATCCGTCCCAAGCCCTGCTCCTCAAACGCCGGCGGGGCTGGAGTTGCCGGCGTTTGAGGTGAGGGCCGAAGGGCGTTTTACGGGGTCTAGAAGTCGTCGTCGAAGCCGACCGAGCCCTCGACCGCCACCTGGTACGCGGACGGACGGCGCTCGAAGAAGTTCGTCAGCTCCTGGACGCCCTGCAGCTCCATGAAGGAGAACGGGTTCTCCGAGCCGTACACCGGAGCGAAGCCCAGCCGCGTGAGGCGCTGGTCGGCGACGCACTGGAGGTACTCGCGCATCGACTCGGTGTTCATCCCCGGCAGCCCGTCACCGCACAGGTCTCGGCCGAACTGCAGCTCCGCCTCCACGGCCTCCCTGAGCATGTCGGTGACCTGCTGCTGGAGCGCGTCGTCGAAGAGCTCCGGCTCCTCCTTGCGGACCGTGTCCACGACCTCGAAGGCGAAGTTCATGTGCATCGTCTCGTCCCGGAACACCCAGTTGGTGCCGGTGGCCAGGCCGTGCAGCAGGCCGCGCGAGCGGAACCAGTAGACGTACGCGAACGCGCCGTAGAAGAACAGGCCCTCGATGCAGGCCGCGAAGCAGATCAGGTTCAGCAGGAAGCGGCGGCGGTCGGCCTTCGTCTCCAGCCGGTCGATCTTCTCGACAGAGTCCATCCACTTGAAGCAGAACTGGGCCTTCTCCCGGATGGAGGGAATCTCCTCGACCGCGTCGAAGGCGGCCGCCCGGTCGTCCGGGTTGGGCAGATAGGTGTCGAGCAGCGTCAGATAGAACTGGACGTGCACGGCCTCCTCGAAGAGCTGGCGCGAAAGATACAGCCGCGCCTCGGGGGAGTTGATGTGCTTGTAGAGCGTGAGCACCAGGTTGTTGGAGACGATCGAGTCGCCCGTCGCGAAGAAGGCGACAAGGCGGCCGATCATGTGCTGCTCGCCCGGCGTGAGCTTGGCGAGGTCGGCGACGTCGGAGTGGAGGTCGACCTCCTCGACGGTCCAGGTGTTCTTGATCGCGTCGCGGTAGCGCTCGTAGAAGTCCGGGTAGCGCATCGGACGGAGGGTCAGCTCAAAGCCCGGGTCGAGGAGGTTCTTTTCGGCGTTCGGGGTGGTCATCACTGGCAGGCCTCGCAGGACTCGGGGTTTTCGAGAGAGCAGGCGATCGCGTCGGCGTCGGGCGCGGAGGCCTGCTGCACGGGGATGGGAGCGGACTGAGCGGCGCGGGCGATGCGCGTCGCCGGGCGGGAGCGCAGGTAGTACGTCGTCTTCAGCCCCTGCTTCCAGGCGTACGCGTACATCGAGCTGAGCTTGCCGATCGTCGGCGTCTCCAGGAACAGGTTCAGCGACTGGCTCTGGTCCAGGAACGGCGTACGGGCCGCCGCCATGTCGATCAGGCCGCGCTGCGGGATCTCCCACGCCGTGCGGTACAGCGCGCGGACTTCGTCCGGGATCCAGCTGAAGCCCTGCACCGAACCGCTGGACTCGCGCAGCGCCTCACGGGTCTGCGCGTCCCATACGCCGAGCTTCTTCAGCTCCGCCACCAGGTAGCCGTTGACCTGGAGGAACTCACCGCTCAGCGTCTCGCGCTTGAAGAGGTTGGAGACCTGCGGCTCGATGCACTCGTACACACCGGCGATCGAGGCGATGGTCGCGGTCGGCGCGATGGCGAGCAGCAGGGAGTTGCGCATACCGCTCGACGCGACCCGGGCGCGCAGCGCGTCCCAGCGCTCCGGCCAGTTGAGCTCGGCGTCGTAGTGGTCGGGGTGCAGCACGCCACGGGCCGCACGCGTCTGGGACCAGGCGGGCAGCGGGCCGTTGCGCTCGGCGAGTTCGCAGGACGCCTCGTAAGCGGCGAGCATGATCCGCTCGGCGATCTTCGTGGAGAGCGCCTTCGCCTCGGGCGAGCCGAAGGGCAGGCGGAGCTTGAAGAAGACGTCCTGGAGACCCATCGCGCCCAGGCCCACCGGGCGCCACTTGGCGTTGGAGCGGCCGGCCTGCTCGGTCGGGTAGAAGTTGATGTCGACGACGCGGTCGAGGAAGGTGACGGCCGTACGGACGGTCTCGTCCAGCCGCTCCCAGTCGATGTCTCCCGACGCGAGCACGAACGAACCGAGGTTGACCGAGCCGAGGTTGCAGACGGCCGTCTCCCCGTCGTCCGTCACCTCCAGGATCTCGGTGCACAGGTTCGAGGAGTGGACGACCCTGCCCGGCTCGGCGGTCTGGTTGGCCGTGCGGTTCGAGGCGTCCTTGAACGTCATCCAGCCCTGGCCCGTCTGGGCGAGCGTCCGCATCATCCGGCCGTACAGTTCACGGGCCGGCATGGACTTCTGCGCAAGACCCGCGGCCTCCGCCTTGCGGTACGCGGCGTCGAACTCGTCGCCCCACAGGTCGACCAGCTCCGGCACATCGGCAGGCGAGAACAGCGACCAGTCGCCGTCGGCCTCGACGCGGCGCATGAATTCGTCCGGGATCCAGTGCGCGAGGTTCAGATTGTGCGTACGCCGGGCGTCCTCACCGGTGTTGTCGCGCAGCTCCAGGAACTCCTCGATGTCGGAGTGCCAGGTCTCCAGGTAGACGGCGGCGGCGCCCTTGCGCCGGCCGCCCTGGTTCACCGCGGCGACCGAGGCGTCGAGGGTCTTGAGGAACGGGACGATGCCGTTGGAGTGCCCGTTGGTGCCGCGGATCAGCGAACCGCGCGAGCGGATACGGGAGTAGGAGAGGCCGATGCCGCCCGCGTGCTTCGACAGCCGCGCCACCTGGTGGTAGCGGTCGTAGATCGAGTCGAGCTCGTCCAGCGGCGAGTCCAGCAGATAGCAGGAGGACATCTGCGGGTGGCGGGTGCCGGAGTTGAAGAGCGTGGGGGACGAGGGGAGGTAGTCCAGTCGGCTCATCAGGCCGTACAGGGCGGCGACCTCGTCCAGGGCGCGGGTGCTGTCGTTCTCGGCGAGCCCGCAGGCGACGCGCAGCATGAAGTGCTGGGGCGTCTCGATCACCTGACGGGTGATCGGGTGGCGGAGGAGGTAGCGGCTGTAGAGGGTGCGCAGCCCGAAGTAGCCGAAGCGGTCGTCGGCGGCCCGGTCGATGAGGGAGTCGAGGCGTGCGGTGTGCAGCGTCACGAACTCGGCCGTACGGTCGGCGATCAGACCCTCACGGTGCCCCACCGCGACGGAGGCGGAGAACGACACCGCGCCCTGTCCGGCTGCCTCGTCTGCGATATGACGGGTCAGCAGACGAGCGGCGAGCCGCGAGTAGGCCGGGTCCTCGGAGATCAGCCCCGCGGCAGCGTCGGTGGCCAGGCTCCGGAGCTCGGCCGCGTCCGATCCGGCGTGCCGGCCGCGCAGCGCGGCGGCGGCGACCCGTCCCGGGTCGGTGTCCGGCAGATCGGCGGTGAGATCGGTCAGGGTCCGCAGAAGCGCGGTCCCGGGGCCGTCGGCCACCTGCTGCTCAAAGATGCCTGAAGCCGGATCGGCTGGCGCGATGGTCACGTGGGGCTCTCCCTCGCTCGGCTCTGGGCCGACGGGGGTTGGGGGCACGGGCGCACGCCACGGGGGACGGCTCACCGCGTCCACCGGCCCAACCGCGAGGCCCGGACGTCTCGGCACCCGGTTCGGTCGAGCCGGGTGCACCGTCGGCAGGTCCTCGGACTGGCGGGGCACGACAAAGCGCACCACATCACACCGTTGCGGGACAGTTCCGGATTCGCACCGGATTCCCCTGCGTCGACAGCGAGCATGAGCATACATGTGGGGGCCGCTGGATGAAGCAGCCCCCACATGTTGTGTGTCGCGTCGTGCGCCGGCAACTCAAGCCTCGCCGGCGATTGAGCCGCGGGGTCCGGGGCGGAGCCCCGGTTGCCCGTCGTAGGTCACCCGGTCAGCAGCAGCGGAACCCTTCGCGCGGATCCGCCTCCCGTGCGTCCATCCGGCTGCGCTCGAACTCCCGCCGGGTCATGACCTCGGCGGCCGGGTCGCAGGACCTCGTGTGGGCGACGTACTTGTCGTACACCGCCTCGCCGGACAGCTCGTGCACGTACCAGCGGACCCGGTCCGCGGCGCGTCGCAGTCCGGCCATCACGGCGAGCCGGTCCCGGCCGGCACCTCGGCCGGGGCGTGGGCGGGCTCCTTGCGGATGCCGCCTCCGGCCCCCAGCCCGGCCGCCACCAGTTCGGCCTTCTCCTCCGGGGTGGGGAACATGCCGGCCGGGGCGACCAGTTCGGACTCGGTGTGCGGGACCTCGGAGAGCCGTATGCCCTCCGGGCTGCGGACGGCCTTGAAACAGACCCGGGCCGCATCGGCGATGACCACGATGATGAGAATCGCGAAGAGGGCCGAAAGCACGCCGTCGACGGTGGAGTTGGTGACGACGGTGTGCATGTCGTCGACCGTCTTCGCGGGTGGCAGCACCTTGTCGGCGTCGATCCCCGCCTGGTACTTGTCCCGTTGGGCGAAGAAGCCCACCCGGGGGTCGTCCGAGAAGATCTTCTGCCAGCTCGCGGTGAGCGTGACGGCGGCGTCCCAGGCGAGTGGAACCGCGGTGACCCAGGCCCACTTGAGGCGGCCGGACTTGATGAGCAGCGTGGTGCAGACGGCCAGTGCCACGGCGGCCAGCAGCTGGTTGGCGATGCCGAACAGCGGGAACAGCTGGTTGATGCCGCCCAGCGGGTCGTGCACGCCGACCCAGAGGAAGTAGCCCCAGCCGCCCACGACGACCGCGCTGGCGAACCAGACGCCCGGCTTCCAGCTGACCTGGCGGAACGGCTTGTAGACGTTGCCCAGCATGTCCTGGAGCATGAAGCGGCCGACCCGGGTGCCCGCGTCCACCGTGGTGAGGATGAACAGCGCCTCGAACATGATCGCGAAGTGGTACCAGAACGCCTTCATCCCTGCGCCGCCGATGACGGCCGAGAAGATCTCCGACATGCCGAGCGCGAAGGTCGGCGCACCGCCGGTACGCGACAGCAGGCTGGCCTCCTCGACGTCCGCGGCGGCCTTCGCCAGTGCATCGGGCGAGATGGTGAAGCCGAGGCCGGCCACCGCCTCGGACGCCGACTGGACCGTGGTTCCGACCACACCGGCGGGGGAGTTGATCGCGAAGTACAGGCCGGGGTCGATGATGCAGGCCGTGATCATCGCCATGATGGCGACGAACGACTCGGTCAGCATGGCCCCGTAGCCGATCATCCGGATCTGCGTCTCCTTCTGGATCATCTTCGGGGTCGTACCCGAGGAGACCAGGGAGTGGAAGCCCGAGAGCGCGCCACAGGCGATGGTGATGAAGACGAAGGGGAACATCGAGCCGGCGAAGACCGGCCCGTCGCCGCGGCTCGCGAACTCCGTGACCGCGTCCATCTTCAGCGTCGGCAGGGCGATGACGACGCCCAGCGCCAGCAGCACGATGGTGCCGACCTTCATGAAGGTCGAGAGATAGTCGCGGGGCGCGAGCAGCATCCAGACCGGGAGTACGGAAGCGAAGAATCCGTACACCACCATCCAGATGACCAGCGTGCCCGGCTCCAGCGTGAAGGTGTCGGCCCACGACGACTCGGCGACCCAGCCGCCCGCGACGATGGCGAGCAGCAGCAGCGAGACGCCGATGAGCGAGACCTCGGTGACCTTGCCCGGCCGCAGGATGCGCAGGTAGACACCCATCAGCAGGGCGATCGGGATGGTCATGCCGATGGAGAAGACGCCCCACGGCGAATGCGCCAGGGCGTTGACGATGACCAGCGCCAGCACGGCGAGCAGGATGATCATGATGGCGAAGACCGCGATCAGCGCGGCCGCCCCGCCGAACGGTCCTATCTCGTCGCGGGCCATCTGCCCCAGCGACTTGCCGTTGCGCCGCGTGGAGAAGAACAGCGTCACCATGTCCTGGACCGCGCCGGCGAAGATGACGCCGACGATGATCCAGATCGTGCCGGGCAGATAGCCCATCTGCGCGGCGAGGACCGGGCCGACCAGCGGGCCCGCGCCCGCGACCGCCGCGAAGTGGTGCCCGAAGAGCACCCGGCGGTCGGTGGGGTGGAAGTCGACACCGTTGTCGAGCCGCTCGGCCGGGGTGGCCCGGGTCTTGTCGACCTTCAGTACGCGATGGGCGATGAAGCGTGAGTAGAAGCGGTAGCCGATCGCGTACGAGCCGAGTGCGGCCGCGAGCATCCAGGCGGCCGAGATCTCCTCACCGCGGGAGAGCGCGAGCACGGCCCAGCCGGCCGCGCCCACGAGCGCGACGAGCGACCATATGACGATCGACTTCGGAGCGAGGCCTCTCCGCGCTGTGTTCGGTGGTGCTTCCGGCTCTGGCATGGTGCAACCGTCCCCTCGCTGATCACCTGTTGTAATGCGCAGGAAATCTAGGCGAGCGTTTCGTGCAGCGTCACCCCCCGTCCGCATATCGGTACGACAACGCTTTCGCGTTCAACCGCCCTCAGCAGCAGCGGAATCCCCCACTCGGGTCCGACTCCTGGCGGTCCGTCCGCATCCGCTCGAATTCCCGCCGGGACAGCACGGACACGGCTGGATCGCGCGAGCGGGCATGCGTGACATATCTGCCGTACGCCGACTCGTCCATCAATTCCCGCACGTACCACCGCACCGCGCCGGCGGCCCGCCGCAGCCCGCCGCTCAGCGTCCCGCGCCCGAGCATCCCGCGCCTCCGTCCAGCCGGCCGTCGGCCGGGTCAGTCCTGCGGCCGCTGCAGCCGCGCCACGAACTTGTACCGGTCGCCGCGGTACACCGAGCGGACCCACTCCACCGGCTCGCCCTGCGCGTCCAGCGAGTGGCGCGAGAGCATCAGCATCGGCAGGCCCACGTCCGTACCGAGCAGCCCGGCCTCGCGCGGGGTGGCCAGCGAGGTCTCGATCGTCTCCTCGGCCTCTGCCAGCCGGACGTTGTACACCTCCGCCAGCGCCGTGTAGAGCGAGGTGTACTTCACCAGGCTGCGGCGCAGCGCCGGGAAGCGTTTGGCCGACAGGTGCGTCGTCTCGATCGCCATCGGTTCACCGCTCGCCAGCCGCAGCCGTTCGATCCGCAGCACCCGTCCGCCCGCCGAGATGTCGAGCAGCCCGGCCAGCGTGTCGTCGGCCGTGACGTACCCGATGTCCAGCAACTGCGAGGTGGGCTCGAGGCCCTGGGCCCGCATGTCCTCGGTGTACGAGGTGAGCTGAAGCGCCTGTGAGACCTTGGGCTTGGCGACGAATGTGCCCTTGCCCTGGATCCGCTCGAGCCTGCCCTCGACGACCAGTTCCTGGAGCGCCTGCCGCACCGTCGTGCGCGAGGTGTCGAACTCGGCGGCGAGCGTGCGCTCCGGCGGCACCGGCGTGCCGGGCGGGAGAGTTTCGGTCATGTCGAGCAAGTGGCGCTTGAGCCGGTAGTACTTGGGCACACGCGCGGTACGGGTCACCGCTCCGCCCTCGGCCTCCGTGCCGCCCCCGTCCGTGGTCATGGCCCGCCTTCCCGATGCTGCTGCCGTCACCGGCTCCTCCGTCTGTCGCGGCTCACATGGTGGCACGGTCCGGTCACGGGTCGTCGCCCTCCCTCAGGTGTCGGTCCGATAACGGAGGCGACAGCCCTTCTTATACACCCTTGACACCCCTAAAGGTCTAGGCCAAGCTCCGAGTACTGGTCTAAACCATTAAAGACCAGGTCCCAGCCCCACGAGCAGTACTCGGCGCATGTCTCCGTATGTCTTTGCGGTGGGCGGGGGGTTGCAGCATCCCTGAGGAGGGTGGCGTGAAGCGCAAGCTCATCGCGGCAATAGGCGTCGCGGGCATGATGGTCGGTATTGCCGCGTGTGGCTCGGACGACGGTGGCGAGAACAAGGCGGGGGCCGACGGCTTCAAGGGCCAGACCCTGACGGTCTGGGCGATGGACGGCTCGACGCCGGACCAGTGGCAGAAGGACCTCAGCGCCGAGTTCGAGAAGAAGACCGGCGCGACGGTCAAGTTCGAGGTCCAGCAGTGGAACGGCATTCAGCAGAAGCTGACCACGGCCCTGTCCGAGGAGAACCCACCGGACGTTTTCGAGATCGGCAACACCCAGACCGCGGCGTACGCCAAGACCGGCGGCCTCGCCGACCTCGGCGAGCTCAAGAAGGAGATCGGCACGGACTGGTCCGAGATCCTGAACAAGGCCTCGGTCGTGGACGGCAAGCAGTACGCCGCCCCCTGGTACTTCGCCAACCGCGTGGTCATCTACAACAAGGCGGTCTTCAAGGAGGCGGGCATCGCCGCGCCGCCGAAGACCCGTGACGAGTTCTTCGCGGCGCTCGACAAGATCAAGGCCAAGGGCAAGGAGCCGCTGTACCTGCCCGGCCAGAACTGGTACTTCTTCGACGGCCTCACCATCGGCAAGGGTGCCGAGCTCGTGAAGAAGGACGGCGACAAGTGGGTCTCCAACCTGGACGACCCCAAGATCGCCGAGGCCGCCGAGCTCTACAAGAAGTACCAGGCCTACTCCAAGGCCCCCAAGGACAAGGACGAGGCCACCCCGCAGCAGGCCGACGTCTTCGCCAAGGGCAACGTCGGCGCCTTCATCGGCATGGGCTGGGAAGCCGGCACCGCCATCAAGGCCAACCCGGCCATCGAGAAGGAGATCGGCTACTTCACCATCCCCGGTGAGACTGCCGACAAGCCCGAGGGTGTCTTCCTCGGCGGCTCCAACCTCGCCGTCGCCGAAGGCAGCAAGAAGCAGGATCTCGCCAAGGAGTTCCTCAAGCTGGCCCTCTCCGACAAGTTCGAGGGCCAGCTCGCCAAGCTGAACGGCGTCATCCCGAACAAGGAGTCGCTCAACTCCAACCTGACGGGCAACGCGGTCGCCGAGGCTGCCGCTCCGTCCGCCAAGGTCGGTGGTACCACCCCGCTGATCCCCGAGTGGGCCGCGGTGGAGAACGCGCCGAACCCGATCAAGACCTACCTGACGGCGGTCCTGAACGGTAAGAGCCCGGCCGACGCTGCCAAGCAGGTCGAGGCCGAGTTCAACAAGCGCCTCGCGCAGAAGCAGTAAGGGTGCGCTGCCAGGGACGGACTCCCACGCGAGTCCGTCCCTTGGCAGCCGACTGCGTTTTCACAGCGCCTGGTTCGTAGCGCCTAGGAAGAGATGGCGAGCATGACCGTGCAGACCGAACGGCCGCCCTCCGGCCCGACGGAGGTACTCACGACCCTCGAGGGTCCGGGCGAACCCCCGGCGCGCGGCAGAGCGGCCGCACTCGCGCCCTATTTGCTGCTGCTGCCCCCCGTGGCCGTCACCGTGCTGTTCCTCGGCTGGCCGATGGTGAAGAACGCGCTGCTGTCGTTCCAGAACCTCAATATGCGGCAGCTGATCCAGCATCTCACCGAGTGGAACGGCGTCGACAACTACCAGGAGATCCTGGGCAGTTCGGACTTCTGGCGGGTCACGGGACGCTCGATCGCCTTCACCGGCGTGAATGTCGTCCTGATCATGGTGCTCGGCACTCTCGTCGGACTGCTGCTCGCGCGCCTCGGCCGGCGGATGCGGGTCACCCTGCTCATCGGCCTGGTGCTCGCCTGGGCCATGCCGGTCATCGCCGCGACCACCGTCTACCAGTGGCTCTTCGCCGCGCGGTTCGGTGTCGTCAACTGGGTGCTGGACAAGGCCGGTTTCCACTCCATGGCGGAGTACAACTGGACCGGCAGCCAGCTCTCCACCTTCTTCGTGATCACGGTCCTGATCGTCTGGCAGTCGATCCCGTTCGTCGCGATCAACCTGTACGCCGCGACGACGACCATCCCCAAGGAGCTCTACGAAGCAGCCTCGCTGGACGGCGCCGGCGCCTGGAAGAGCTTCACCTCGGTGACCCTGCCGTACCTCAGGCCGTTTCTCTTCGCGACGGTGTTCCTCGAAGTCATCTGGGTCTTCAAGGCCTTCGCCCAGGTATTCGCGATCAATCAGGGCGGTCCGGACCGGCTCACCGAGATCCTGCCCGTGTACGCCTTCGTCGAAGGCGTCGGCAACCAGCACTACGGGATGGGCGCGGCGATCTCGCTGCTCACCATTCTCATCCTGCTCGGCATGACCTCGTACTACCTCCGGATCGTTCTCAAGCAAGGGGAGGACGAGCTGTGAAGCGCTCACTGCCCGGCCGTATCTGGCCCAACGCGACGGCCGTCGTACTCGTCATCGGCTTCGTCTTCCCCGTGTACTGGATGTTCGCGACGGCCTTCAAGCCGACCCCGGACATCGTCTCCGAGGACCCGGTCTGGTTCCCGGTGGACATCACCTTCGAGCACTTCAAGACGGCCGTGGACGCCGACAACTTCTGGACGCTCGTCGGCAACTCGCTCACCGTCACCGTCCTCGCTGTGGTGTTCTCCCTGGTGCTCGCGCTGGCGGGAGCGTTCGCGCTCGCCCGGATGCGCTTCAAGGGCCGCCGGGGCTTCATCGTCGGCTTCATGGTCGCCCAGATGGCCCCGTGGGAAGTCATGGTCATCGCGATCTACTTCATCGTGCGCGACGCGGACATGCTCAACAGCCTGATCCCGCTGACCCTCTTCTACATGGTCATGGTGCTGCCCTTCACCCTGCTCACGCTGCGCGGCTTCGTCGCGGCCGTGCCCAAGGAGCTGGAGGAGTCGGCCATGGTCGACGGCTGCACCCGCCGGCAGGCGTTCGTGAAGGTGATCCTGCCGCTGCTCGCGCCCGGTCTGATGTCGACCTCGCTCTTCGGCTTCATCACCGCGTGGAACGAATTCCCGATGGTGCTCATCCTCAACAAGGACGCGGAGTACCAGACGCTGCCGCTGTGGCTGTCCCAGTTCCAGACCCAGTTCGGCGACGACTGGGGAGCCACCATGGCCGCCTCCACTCTGTTCGCGATCCCGATTCTGGTCCTCTTCGTCTTCCTGCAGCGCAGGGCGGTCAGTGGTCTGGCCGACGGCGCGGTGAAGGGATAACAGCGCCCATGACGACGCTCGTACGCAGTACGGACACCCTGACCCGCGACGCCCTCGCCGTCCTCCAGCCGGGCTTCCTCGGCACCACGGCACCCGACTGGCTGCTGCGCCGGATCGGTGAAGGCCTCTCGGCCGTCGGCCTGTTCGGGCGCAATATCGTCTCGCCGGGTCAACTGGCCGCGCTCACCGCACAGCTGCGGGCCGAGCGGGACGACGTACTCGTCGCGATCGACGAGGAGGGCGGGGACGTCACCCGCCTCGAGGTGCGCACCGGCTCCTCGTTCCCGGGCAACTGCGCGCTGGGGTCGGTCGACGATGCGGAGCTCACCCGGGCCGTCGCCCGTGAGCTCGGCCGCCGGCTCGCCGAGTGCGGTGTCGACCTCAACTGGGCGCCGTCCGCCGACATCAACTCCAACCCGGACAATCCGGTCATCGGTGTGCGGTCCTTCGGCGCCGACACCGCCCTCGCCGCGCGGCACACCGTCGCGTACGTCGAAGGCCTCCAGTCCGCCGGAGTCGCCGCCTGTACCAAGCACTTCCCCGGGCACGGCGACACCAATGTGGACTCGCACCACGCGCTGCCCCGGATCGATGTGGATCTCGACACGCTGCACGCCCGTGAGCTGGTGCCTTTCCGCGCCGCGATCGCGGCGGGTTCCAAAGCGGTGATGAGCGCGCACATCCTGCTTCCCGCACTCGACCCGAACCGCCCGGCGACCCTGAGCCCGCAGATCCTCACCGGTCTGCTGCGCGAAGAGCTGGGCTACCAGGGCCTGATCGTCACCGACGGCATGGAGATGCAGGCCATTTCGGCGGTGTACGGCATCGAGCGTGGCTCCGTCCTCGCGATCGCCGCGGGTGCCGACGCGATCTGCGTCGGCGGCGGCCTGGCCGACGAGGCGACCGTGCTGCGGCTGCGTGACGCGCTGGTCGCGGCGGTACGGGACGGTGAACTGCCCGAGGAGCGGCTGGCCGACGCGGCGGCGAGGGTACGCGCTCTCGCCGACTGGACACGGCGGGCCAGGGGGGCTGCGGCGGAGCCGGGCGCGGCTTCCCTCCCCCCCGCGCGGCCGGGGGGAGGGACCGTGCCCGGCACCGACATCGGTCTTGTCGCGGCGCGCAGGGCGGTGAAGGTGACGGCGGGGACGCGGCCGTACACACCGCCGACCAGTGCCCCGTATGTGGCCGCGTTCACTCCGGTCGCGAACATCGCGGTGGGTGACGAGACTCCGTGGGGAGTGGCGGCGGAGCTGGCCGTGCTGCTGCCGGGCACGACGTCCGACACCTACTCCGGCGAGGCCGGAACCTCCCCTTTGCTCGCACATGTGCTGGGCGTTGCGGGGGATCGTAGGATCGTCGCTGTAGTACGCGACGTTCACCGCCACCCCTGGATGGCGGACGCTCTGGACGCCCTGATCGCGGCCCGGCCCGACACTGTCGTGGTCGAGATGGGCGTCGACCGGGCGGAGCCGAGGGGGGCCCTGCACATCGCGACCCATGGCGCCGCCCGCGTCTGCGGACGGGCCGCCGCGGAGGTCATCGCCGGCAAGGGCGCCGGGGCCTGACCGACGTGGACCGTGCACAAGGAATGCCACATGGAGGCACCCAGCATGCCGAGTGAGCGTCCGGGCCGGATCATGTCCGGCGAGATGGCGGAGCAGCCCGCGGTGCTCCGGCGCATCCTCGAGGAGGGCGCGCCGAGGATCCGCGAGGTGGCGTCGGCGATCGCGGCGCGCAGCCCGCGCTTTGTCCTGCTGGCCGCGCGCGGTACGTCCGACAACGCCGCGCTGTACACGAAGTACTTGCTCGAGATCCGGCTGGGACTGCCCTGCGGGCTGACCTCCATGTCCACGACGACGGCGTACGGCGCACGGCCCGACCTGACCGACGTGCTGGTCATCACGGTCAGCCAGTCGGGCGGCTCACCGGACCTGGTGGCCTCGGCCAAGGCGGCGCGCGAGGCCGGCGCGATCACGCTGGCGGTCACGAACAACCCGGATTCGCCGCTGGCCGCGGTCTCCGAGTTCCACATCGACATCCTGGCCGGCCAGGAGAAGGCGCTCCCGGCGACGAAGACGTACACGGCGTCGCTGCTCTCGCTCTACCTCCTGGTGGAGGGCCTGCGCGGCGGCGACGGCGCGGCGGCGAAGGTACTCCCGGAACTGGCCGCGCTCGTCCTCTCCCGACAGGACGAGGTACGGCAACTCGCCTCGCGCTACCGGTTCGCCGAGCGCATGGTGATCACGTCGCGGGGCTACGGCTACCCCACGGCGAAGGAGGCCGCACTGAAGCTGATGGAGACGAGCTACATCCCGGCCCTGTCGTACTCGGGCGCGGACCTGCTGCACGGCCCGCTGGCGATGGTCGACAACATCTCCCCGGTCATCGCCGTAGTGACGGACGGCAAGGGCGGCGAGGCGCTCCAGCCGGTCCTGGACCGCCTCCGCGGCCGCGGCGCGGACCTGGTGGTCATCGGTCCCCAGTCCCAGGTCGACGCGGCCTCTGCGGGCTTCGTCCTCCCGACGGACGGCGTCCCGGAGGAACTCCAGCCGATCCTGGAGATCCTGCCGCTGCAGCTGCTGGCGTACGAGGTCACGATCGCGAGGGGCCAGGACCCGGACGCGCCGAGGGCGCTGGCAAAGGTGACGGAGACTCGCTGACGGGGTGGGACGGGGGCTTTGCGGCCCCACGAACACCCGCCGCGACGGCCCCCGGAAACACCCGCGGGCCGCGGCGCCGCGACGGGACCCTCGGCCCGTCGGGCACCGCAGCCCGGAGTTTCTCCGGCCGGCGGATGTGCGGTCCCGCGCGGCCGGGTGGGAGGTCTCGACGCAGTCAGGGCAGAGAGCGCCGGGGCCTCGTTCCCACCCTCCTGTGCGGGGAGGATGGAAGCTTCAAGCAATCAAACATCCATCATTCTGGACTAGACCATTCTCCGCTGTCCATCCGTCTGCGGATATTGGTTGCGAGTCCATCCTCCACCATGGGCGGACAGCCGCACCGGTTCACCCCCCAGGGCACACAGGTACGCTCGCAGATGTGCCCTCCATGAACGACCTCGTACGCCAGCACACAGCCCTGAGTGAATCCGACCTCGAGTGGCTCCATCTGCTGGTCTCGGAGTGGCAGCTGCTCTCCGACCTCTCCTTCGCCGACCTCGTTCTGTGGGTCCCCACCCTCGACGGCACCCGCTATGTCTCCGTGGCCCAGATGCGGCCGAACACCGGCCCCACCTCCTACCAGGACGACATGGTCGGCCATCTCATTCCCCGCGGCCGGCGCCCGCTCCTCGACGCCGCGCTCGACGAGGGGCGCATCGTGCGCGAGGGCGACCCCGAGTGGCGCGAGGAGGTTCCCGTACGGGTCGAGTCCATCCCCGTACGCCGTGAGGGCCGCGTCCTCGGCGTCATCGCCCGCAATACGAATCTGCTGACCGTACGGACCCCGTCCCGGCTGGAGCTCACCTACCTCCAGTCCGCGTCCGACCTCGCCCAGATGATCGCCGCGGGGTCCTTCCCCTTCCCCGGCCAGCAGGTCGACATGGACGCGTCGCCGCGCGTCGGCGACGGACTGATCAGGCTCGACGCGGACGGCGTCGTCCAGTACGCGAGCCCCAACGGCCTCTCCGCGTACCACCGCCTCGGCCTCGCCTCCGACCTGGTCGGCCACCATCTCGGCCGGACCACCGCCGAACTCGCCCCCTCCCGCGGCCCGGTCGACGAGGCCCTGGAGAAGATCGCCAGCGGCTACGCGCCCCGCGAGACCGAGGTCGAGGGCAACGGCGGCGTCATCCAGCTGCGCGCCATCCCGCTCAAGCCCAAGGGCACCCGGATCGGCTCCCTCGTACTCCTGCGCGACGTCACCGAACTCCGACGCCGCGAGCGCGAGTTGATCACCAAGGACGCCACCATCCGGGAGATCCACCACCGGGTGAAGAACAACCTCCAGACGGTCGCGGCCCTGTTGCGTCTCCAGGCCCGCCGGATGGATTCCGTGCGCGGCCGCGAGGCGCTCAACGAGGCGGTACGGCGTGTCGGTTCGATCGCGATCGTCCACGAGACGCTCTCCCAGAACCTGGACGAGCGCGTCGAGTTCGACGAGATCGCCGACCGGGTCATCGCGATGGTCGCCGAGATCTCGCCGGGCGGGGTCAACTGCCGCCGTACGGGCCGCTTCGGCATCCTCGACGCCGAAGTCGCCACGCCGCTCTCCATGGTCCTGACCGAGGTGCTGCAGAACGCCTTGGAGCACGCTTTCGCACCGGGGGAGCAGGGGTCGGTCGAGGTCGCGGCCGTACGCAGTGATCAGCGCGCGGAGAACGGCCGGCTGCTGATCACGGTCCAGGACGACGGCCGCGGGCTGCCCGAGGGCTTCGACCCGCAGCGGGCCGGCAATCTGGGTCTGCAGATCGTACGGACCCTGGTGGAGGGAGAGTTGGGCGGAACCTTCGACATGGTCCCGGCCCCGGCACCGGGGCGCGGCACCCGCGTCGTCCTCGACATACCGGTACAGGGCGAGAAGTAGCGCGCCCGGCAGCGATGAGCCCCGGGACAGCGAGCCCCGGGACAGCGATGAGCCCCGGACCATGGAACGGTCCGGGGCTCGAAGCTCTGGTGCGTGCTATGCGCATCGGGGGTACTGCGCGCTGCGGCTCGGGGGCGGTGAGTGCGTACTCGCTGTACGCGCCGCCGGGCGTCAGGCTCGTATCAGGGGCGTCAGGCGCTGGCGTTACGCGCCCGGTTGCGAGCGGCACGGCGCTTCATCGCACGGCGCTCGTCCTCGCTCAGGCCACCCCAGACGCCGGAGTCCTGGCCGGACTCGAGCGCCCACTGCAGGCACTGCTCCATGACGGGGCAGCGACGGCAGACGGCCTTGGCTTCCTCGATCTGCAGCAGCGCAGGACCAGTGTTGCCGATGGGGAAGAAGAGCTCGGGGTCTTCCTCGCGGCAAACGGCGTTGTGACGCCAGTCCATGGCTGCTACCTCTCCTTGGTATTACATGCAGGTTGCTTGTGAATGTGAACGCTTTCACGAATCCCCCCACGAGGGAAGGGCCGACTGCCGGTTACCCGGTGTGGTCCTGGGTTCTTAGGAGGGGTTCTGGCGGTCTGTGGGGCCGATGCTGCGGGCCGTCCCGATCGCCATGTAGAGATTCGCAAACCTCGGCGGCGGATACAACCCCTTCCGGAAACTTTTTTTTGATTCCTCGGTGTCGACTAGGTCACAGCCGTACTTCCATGGGGTGGAGCCCAGCCCATACGTTCGAGTTAAAGGACTTTCGGCCCTTCCGCTCACACAATCACACGCAGTGCACGGCGTACGCCTGTGAACGTCACGCTGGTGCGCAGTCCCAGGTGGTCACCGTCCATCTGGAACGGGAGCGGAACCTTGGAATGCAAGGTGAAGTCCGTCAGGTCATGGAGAGTAACCGCGTGCTTGCCGTGCGGTCCGCGCTCGGGGGTCGAGGTGAGCAGCTGGGTGGCGTAGCGGGCCACGGCGGGGGTCGACAGCTTGGACAGCGCGACGACGTCCAGGGCGGTGTCGAAGGAGGCCTCGGGGGACGCGTACACCGGGCGATTGCCCAGGTAGGTCCAGGGAGACGTGTTGCAGATTATGGACAGCACGAGATCGCTGACCGGGTCCTCGCCGGGGCGGTCGAGGGTGATCGGTCCCTGCCGGCGGTGGGGCTCGTCCAGGAACTGGCGTACCACCTGGCGCATATAGAGGGCGTGCGTGGACCGCTTGCCGCGCTCCCGCTGCTGTTCGACCCGGCCGATCACGCTCGCGTCGAAGCCCAGTCCGGCGCAGAAGGTGAACCAGCGGGACGGGACCCCCTCGTCCTCCGTACCCGGGGTGCCGGCCGCGAGTCCGAGGCCGACCGTCCGCTCGGTCTCGTCACGGAGAGCGTCCAGGATCGCGCCGGTCGCCTCCACGGCGTCGTTCGGCAGCCCGAGGGCGCGGGCGAAGACATTCGTCGAGCCGCCGGGGACGACGGCGAGGCGGGGGAGGTGGTCGGGATCCGGGCCGTGGTGGAGGAGGCCGTTGACGACCTCGTTCACGGTGCCGTCGCCGCCGAGGGCCACGACGATGTCTATGTCGTCGGACTCGGCGGCCCGGCGGCCGAGGTCACGGGCGTGTCCGCGGTACTCCGTCGTCACGGCTTCCAGCTTCATCTCGCTGGCGAGGGCGTGGACGAGTACGTCACGGGTGCGCGCACTGGTGGTGGTCGCTGCCGGGTTGATCACGAGAAGTGCGCGCATGCGCAGCAGAGTACCTAGTGGGAGGTACCGGGCCCAGCCCAGGGCCGGGTCCGAGGGCTACCCTGCATGGGTGAGCGATGACCAGACCCCCCGCCCTGCCCGCCTTAGCGCCGCTGCCGCGGTGTCCGCTCTGGAAGGCCTGGCACTGGCCGCGGGCGGCGTCTACATGCTCGTGATGGGGCTGCTGGGCCGGCCGGACAGTCCCGCGCAGGCGGAGATGGGCGGAGTGACGCTGATCGCACTCGCCGCGATCCCGCTGGCCGCGGCGCGGGGCCTGCTGCGGCTGCGCAGCTGGAGCCGGGGCCCGGCGATCATCACGCACCTGATGGCGCTGATCCCGGCGTGGACGCTGCTGCGCGCGTCGGGCGCGCTGATCCCGCTGGGCATCGCACTGGCGGCGGTCGCGCTGACGGGTTTGGTGCTGCTGGTGAACCCGACGACGACGGAGGCCCTCGGAATCCGGGCCCCAGCGCGGGACGCGTAGCCGGGGGCGGGAGCTTTCCCACCCGCCCGCCCTTGAGGTTGTGGGGTCCCCCCCCCGGAGCCGCGGCCAAGCGGGCGCCCCCGGGTCCCCCGGCCCGGGTCCCTACTCCTCCACCAAGAGCTTTTCGCGCAGCTGAGCCAGGGTGCGGGCCAGGAGGCGGGAGACGTGCATCTGGGAGATGCCCACCTCCTGCGCGATCTGCGACTGGGTCATGTTGCCGAAGAAGCGCAGCAGCAGGATCCGTTTCTCGCGTGGTGGCAGATCCTCCAGCAGCGGCTTCAGTGACTCGCGGTACTCGACGCCCTCCAGGGCCTCGTCCTCCGAGCCCAGCGTGTCCGCCACCGCCGGGGACTCGTCGTCCGTGTCGGGGACGTCGAGGGAGAGCGTCGAGTACGCGTTCGCGGACTCCAGGCCCTCCAGGACCTCCTCCTCCGAGATGCCCAGCCGCTCCGCCAGCTCGTGCACCGTCGGCGAGCGGCCGTGCTGCTGCGAGAGCTCCGCCGTGGCCGTGGTCAGGGCCAGGCGCAGCTCCTGCAGGCGGCGCGGCACCCGTACCGCCCAGCCCTTGTCGCGGAAGTGGCGCTTGATCTCGCCGACGACCGTCGGTGTCGCGTATGTCGAGAACTCGACACCGCGCTCCGGGTCGAACCGGTCCACCGACTTGATCAGGCCGATCGTCGCCACCTGCGTCAGGTCGTCCAGCGGCTCGCCGCGGTTGCGGAAGCGGCGCGCCAGGTGCTCCACCAGCGGCAGGTGCATCCGCACCAGCTGGTTGCGCATCTCCGCCCGCTCCGCCGACCCCTCCGGCAGCTTGCGCAGCTCGATGAACATGGCCCGCGCCCCGCTGCGGTCATGTGGATCGTGCTGCTTCTGCTCGTGCACGTGCTCGCTCATACGGTCCGCCCGCTCTGCCTGCGCCTGCTCCGCCGCGGCCGTCTGGCCGTCAAGTCCGTCCACCGGGTGGGGCCGCGCCTGCTGCTCCGGGATGTCAGCCGGCGCGCTCAGCACCCTGGGTCCGTGCTCCTCGTCCCGCACAGGACCGCCCCCGTCCCTGTTCCTCACGCCGGCCCGGGTCCCGCGCCGCGCTGTTTGTACAGGCTGATGGCGACCGTACGGTCGTCAGCGACCGTCGAGTCGACCTTGCCCGCCAGCGCCGAGAGCACCGTCCAGGCGAAGGTGTCGCGCTCCGGCGCCCGGCCGTCGGTCGTGGGGGCCGAGACCGTGACCTCGAGCGAATCCTCGACGAGTCGGAAGACGCAGCTGAGGACGGAGCCGGGAACGGCCTGCTGCAGCAGAATCGCGCACGCCTCGTCGACCGCGATCCGCAGATCCTCGATCTCGTCGAGGGTGAAGTCCAAGCGCGCTGCGAGGCCGGCCGTGGCCGTACGCAGCACGGACAGGTAGGCACCCGCAGCGGGCAGCCGGACTTCCACGAAGTCCTGGGTCCCGGGCTCGCCTGCGATCTGGGACACCCTCACCTCCAAGGTGGCACAAGCTCTTTCGGGGCTACGGGAGGGGAGATCCCGAAGCCGTCGCTACGTATTCAGTACGTAGCCGGTACTGGCCCGGCGACGCTATCGCGATCCATAGTGCCCTGTCGCCGGGACCCCAGCCGATGACTGTCACTCATGGTAAGCCTATGAGTACACACAGTGGCTAGGGGTTTGCGGAGCCCAATTAAGAGCATCCGGCGGAGGGTTGACGTACCCACACGTCAGACGATCGAACCGTCCGCGAAGCACCAGCGCCAACTGTCGCCCGGCTCGAAGCTGCGCATCACCTCGTGTCCCGAGTCCTTGAAGTGCCCGCTCGCGTGCTGTGACGGTGAGGAGTCGCAGCAGCCCACATGGCCGCAGACCAGGCAGAGCCGCAGCTGTACGGGGTGGCTGCCGGTCACCAGACACTCCGGGCAGGTCTCACTCAGCGGTGCGGGTTCGGGGTGGGGCAGTTCTGCTACGTGCGGACACTCGCTCATGATTGCCAGGTTACGACGCGGCTGACGCACGACGTGAGGTAAGGGCGAGATGGACGCATTGCCACTGGTGGCACTGATCGCGGCCGGCGCGGTGATCGCCGGCGCGGCCCGCAGGACACCGGTACCGGCGCCGCTGCTGCTGGTGACGGCAGGCCTGATCGCCGCGTACGTGCCGGGGGTGCCCGACTACACGCTCGACCCGCACATCGTGCTCCCGCTGGTGCTGCCGCCGCTGCTGCACACGGCCGCGGTCGACGCCTCCTACCTCGATCTGCGGGCGAATCTGCGGCCGGTGGCGATGCTCTCGGTCGGCTATGTCCTTTTCGCCACCGTCGCTGTGGGTTACCTCGCCTATCTGCTGGTGCCGGATCTGCCGCTGACCGCCGCACTCGTGCTGGGCGCGGTGGTGGCGCCGCCGGACGCGGTCGCCGCGACCGCGATCGCCCGGCGGCTCGGCCTGCCGACCCGGATCACCACGATCCTGCAGGGCGAGTCCCTGGTGAACGACGCGACCGCGATTACCGCGTACAAGGTGGCGCTGGCCGCGGCGGTCGGCGAGGGCGCGAGCTGGGCCGGCGGCATCGAGGAGTTCGCGCTGGCCGCCATCGGCGGCATCGCCGTCGGGCTGGTGCTGATGGTGCCGATCCACTGGCTGCGTACGCATCTGAAGGAAGCGCTGCTGCAGAACACGCTCTCGCTGCTGATCCCCTTCGTCGCGTACGCGGCCGCCGAGCAGGTCGGGGCGTCCGGAGTGCTCGCCGTGGTCGTCGTCGCGCTCTATCTCGGGCACCGCTCCTGGCAGGTCGACTTCGCGACCCGGCTGCAGGAGGAGGCGGTCTGGAAGATGGTCGCCTTCATCCTGGAGTCCACGGTCTTCGCGCTGATCGGACTCCAACTGCCGTACGTGCTCAAGGACCTCGGCGGCTACAGCGTCGGCCAGGTGGTCTGGTACGCGGTCGGGGTGTTCATCGCCGTCGTGGTGGTGCGGTTCGTCTGGGTCTTCCCGGCGACGTTCCTGCCGCGCGGCCTGTCGAAACGGATCAGGACCCGCGAGCCGGACACCAACTGGACCGCGCCGGTGATCGTGGGCTGGGCCGGGATGCGGGGCGTCGTCTCGCTGGCGATCGCCTTCTCCATTCCGCTGACCATGGCGGACGGCGAAGCCTTCCCGGCGCGGAACCTGGTCCTGTTCCTGACGTTCACGACGGTGATCGGGACCCTGGTGGTGCAGGGGCTCACGCTGCCGGCGCTGATCCGCGCGCTGAAGCTGCCGGGACGGGATCTGTACCAGGAGACGCTGGCCGAGGCGCAGGCCCAGAGCGAGGCCTCGCAGGCGGCGGAGCGGCGTCTGGAGGAGCTGCTGGCGCAGGACCACAACACACTGCCGCAGCCGCTGGCGGACCGGCTGCGGACCGTCCTCGAGCGGCGGAAGAACTCCGTGTGGGAGCGGCTCGGGGCGGCGAACGAGGTGACGGGGGAGTCGGCGGACCACATGTACCGGCGGCTGTCGAAGGAGACGCTCGACGCCGAGCGTGAGGTGTTCGTACAGCTGCGGGACCAGCGGCGGATCGACGACGAGATGATGCGTACGCTGCTGCGCCGGCTGGACCTGGAGGAGGCGGCGGGCTACCGCGACGAGTCGCTCTGACCGGTGATGACGGCGACGACGGTGGTGCCGGGCGGGAAGGCGCCCCCGGCGGCGAGCGCCGTGAGGCCGTACAGCGCCTTGGCGACGTACAGGCGCTCGACGGCGAGATGGTGGCGGGCCTCGAAGTCCTCGGCGAATGCGTCGAGTTCGGGGGTGGTACGGGCGTATCCGCCGAAGTGGAAACGCTCGTCGAGGGACCAGTCCCCGGCGGGGCCGCCGAAGGCTTCGCGCTGGAGGGCGCGTATGGCGTCACCGAGGAAGCCGCCCTTGAGGACCGGGAATCCGATGGCGCGCTGCCCCTGCCCGAGCCCGGCGGCGAGGCCGGCCAGTGTCCCGCCGGTCCCGCATGCGATGGCGACGACATCGGCGGCCTCGCGCAGCTCGTGACCGAGGGCGGTGCAGCCCTGGGCGGCGAGGGCGTTGCTGCCGCCTTCGGGGACGACGTAGACGTCCTCCACGCCGCCCCTCCCCACGGCCCGCAGGATGCTCTGCAGGACCCGCGGGTCGTCCTTCGCGCGGTACGTCGAGCGGTCCACGAAATGCAGCGTCATGCCGTCGGCCGCGCACTGGGACAGGGACGGGTTCAACGGGCGCGCGGCCAGTTCGTCGCCGCGGACCACGCCGATCGTCCCGAAGCCCAGCAGGCGGCCCGCGGCCGCCGTCGCGCGGAGGTGGTTGGAGTAGGCGCCGCCGAAGGTCAGCAGTGGCCGGCCCGTCGCCGCCTGGAGGTTCGGGGCGAGTTTGCGCCACTTGTTGCCCGGGAGGTCCGGGTGGATCAGATCGTCGCGCTTGAGCAGCAGGCGTACGCCGTGGCGGGTGAAGCGCTCGTCCTCCGCCTCGTGGAGAGGGGAGGGGAGGCGCGGGTGCAGGGTGCTGAGGTCGAGCGCGTTCACCCGGCCATTGTCGCCCCGGACGTCTGCTCCGAGCGTTCGCTGCCGGAGGTTCGCCGCCGGACGTTCGCTGTCAGGCGCTCACTTCAGGCGCTCGTGGATGCGGTCCCGCATCGACGTCATCGTGAAGCCCCGCGGGTCCACCTTCCCCGGCTGCCACTCCAGGTGGCCGATCACCGAGCGGGCCGTCCAGCCGTGGTGGCGGCAGACCGCCGCAGCGGCCTTCTCGATCGCCTCCAGCTGGAGCGCCGGCCACGGGTCCTCGCCGTCGCCGAGGTTCTCGCACTCGAAGCCGTAGAAGTGGCGGTTTCCGTCGGTGTTCGCCTCGTTGTCCGGGGGCAGCGCCTTCTCCGCGATGACGGCCCGCAGCACATCGTCGTCGCCGAGCCCGGCGTGGTTGGCCCGGCCGTAGCCGACCAGATGGACAGTGCCGTCCTTGGTGATCACGCCGTGGCACAGCGGTCCCGGCAGGCTCGCGTAGCCGTCCCGGCAGATACGGACGGTGCTCGCAGTGCCCTTGGTGACGGTGTGATGGATCATCACGCCGTGGACCGGGCCCCAGGGGCCCATGTGGTTGCGGTTGTGCGTGCGCCACTCGCCGACTTGGACGACCGTCAGCCCCTCACTGAGCAGGGCGGTGAGGAAGCTGTTCGCGGACATGGGTGGGGACATGGCCGTCTCCTTGTGGGTGTGAGGGGGTCTGTGCGGAATGGTCCGCAAGGTGCTTGTACCCGAACTCCCGTGGAGGGACCCTCCGTTCGCACGGCGTGCGAGCCGATCCGGACACTTCCCCACTCCGCTCGATCCAGTCCCACTCATTTGTGTAATGGCGCCGGTACTCACTGTGCTGAAAGGCTTCCCGCTGCAGGTCAGACCCATGATCGAGAGGGAGTCCTATGACGGTTGGTTCGGTTGGTTCCGTCGGCGACGAGGCGCGCGAGCAGCAGACGCCCCAGCAGCAGAGTCTTGGGACGGCCGCCGCCCGGAACCTTGCGACCACCACCAAATCCGCCCCGCAGATGCAGGAGATCACCTCACGGTGGCTGCTGCGCATGCTGCCGTGGGTGCAGGTGCAGGGCGGTACGTACCGGGTGAACCGTCGCCTCAGCTACTCGGTCGGCGACGGGCGCGTGACGTTCGTGCAGACCGGGAACCGGGTCGCGGTCATCCCCGCCGAGCTCGGCGAGCTGCCCGCGCTGCGGGAGTTCGAGGACGAGGCGGTGCTCACCGAGCTGGCGAACCGCTGCGAACAGCGGAGATTCGCGGCGGGCGAGGTGCTGGCCGCTTCGGGTTCGGCCGCGGACCGGATCTATCTGCTGGCGCACGGCCGGGTGGAGCAGATCGGCGCCGGTCCGTACGGCGACGAGACGGTGCTCGGAGTCCTCGCCGACGGCGCGTACTTCGGCGAGGCGGCGCTGGTGGACCGGGAAGCCTCCTGGGAGTACACGGCGCGCGCGGCGACCGCGTGCACCGTGCTCGTGCTGACCAGGGACGATGTGCTGAACCTCGCGGAGCGCGCCGACTCGCTCCGCGAGCATCTGGCCGGGCTCGCCGCCCTGCCCCAGCAGCGGACCAACAAGTACGGCGAGGCGGAGATCGATCTGTCCGCCGGCCACATCGGCGAAGCCGTCGTACCGCACACGTACGTCGACTACGACGCGGCGCCGCGTGAGTACGAACTGAGCGTCGCCCAGACCGTGTTGAAGGTCCACAGCCGCGTCGCCGACCTCTACAACCAGCCCATGAACCAGACCGAGCAGCAGTTGCGTCTGACGGTCGAGGCGCTGCGCGAGCGCCAGGAGCACGAGCTCATCAACAACACCGAGTTCGGACTGCTGAACAACTGCGACTACGAGCAGCGGCTGCAGCCGCACGACGGTGTGCCGAGCCCCGACGACATGGACGAACTGCTCTCGCGGCGGCGCGGGTCGAAGCTGTTCCTCGCACATCCGCGGGCCGTCGCCGCCTTCGGGCGCGAGTGCAACAGGCTGGGTCTGGTCCCCGAGAGCGTGGAGGTCGCGGGGCATCATGTGCCGGCCTGGCGCGGTGTGCCGATCTTCCCGTGCAACAAGATCCCGGTGAGCGACGCCCGTACGACATCGATCATCTGTATGCGTACGGGCGAGGCCGATCAGGGCGTCATCGGACTCCAGCAGAGCGGTATCCCGGACGAGATCGAGCCCAGCCTGTCCGTGCGCTTCATGGGCATCGACGAGCAGGCGATCATCTCGTACCTGGTCACGGCCTACTACTCGGCGGCGGTGCTGGTGCCGGACGCGCTGGGCGTCCTGGAGAACGTCGAGGTCAGCCGCTGGCGGTGAACCGGCGCGGCCGGGGGCGCGGTGTCTGCCGCGCCCCCGGCCCCGGCTCCTGCCCGTGCCCCGACCGAGGCATCGGCCCGAGGCATCGGCCCCCGACATCGGCCCCCGACATCGGCCTTCGGCGTTGGCCCATCATCCGGAAAGGACCACTGAGTTGACCATGTCGGACACCGTCGAGGGCCGCGAGGCTGTCGCACTCCTCGAACGGACCAGAACCACCGTCCACCCCCAACTGCGCGCGAGTGTCGAGTCGTTGCCGGGTTCCGTGCGGCGTGTCGCGATGTACCACTTCGGCTGGGAGCACGCGGACGGCACCCCGGCCGCCGGTTCGGCGGGCAAGGCCATCAGACCCGCGCTCGTCCTCGCCGCAGCCCGGGCGCTGGGCGGCGATCCGCAGCCGGCCGTACGGGCGGCAGCCGCCGTGGAGCTGGCGCACAACTTCACGCTCCTCCACGACGACGTCATCGACGAGGACCCCACCCGCAGGCACCGCCCCACCGCCTGGACGGTCTTCGGCACCCCGGACGCCATCATCGCGGGCGACGCGATGCTGGCCCTCGCGCTGCGGCTGCTCGCCGAGGACCGGCACCCGGCGGCCGCCGCGGCCTCGGAGCGGCTCGCGGCCTGTGTGATCGAGCTGTGCGCGGGACAGCAGGCGGACTGCGCGTTCGAGGAGCGTGCGCCCCACGAGGTCTCCCTGGAGGACTGCCTCGGCATGGCGATGGCCAAGACCGGGGCGCTGCTCGGCTGTGCGTGCGCGCTCGGCGCGCTGTACGCGGGTGCGGACGAGGAGGAGGCCGCGGCCATGGACGCCTTCGGGCGGGAGGCTGGGCTCGCCTTCCAGCTCATCGACGATCTGATCGGGATCTGGGGCGATCCCGCCCGTACGGGCAAACCGGTCGGCGCCGACCTCGCCGCCCACAAGAAGTCCCTGCCCGTCGTCGCGGCCCTGGCCTCCGGCACCCCGGCCGGCGCCGAGCTGGCCGAGCTCTACGGCGGTCCCATGGACGCCGCGGCCGTCAGCCGCGCCACTGCGGCCGTCGACCGGGCGGGCGGCCGCGACTGGGCGCAGCTGCAGGCCGCCGACCGGATGGCGCGTGCCGTCCACGAGCTCTCCCGCGCTGTCCCGGATCTGGCGGCGGCGGGCGATCTGCTGGCACTGGCGGAATTCGTCACCCGCCGCACCCGCTGAGGCCATGCTCTGGCTGGGCTTCGTCTTCGCCGGGACAGCCGTGGAGCTGCCGGAGGGTCCGCCGATGTGGCCCATGTGGCGGGAGCCGCGCCGGAGTTGAAGCATCCGCTTCCTTCCTCGGGAAAAGCCTTGCGACACCACTACAGATGGAGCACTATGACTGGAGTGGTCGCGACGGGGATTCCCGCGTCCGGCGGCCCGTTCCCATCACCCCATGACAAAGAGGACCGGCTTGCGAAAGCTCAGTTACTTCATCGCCGCGTCGATCGACGGCTTCATCGGAGCCCCGGACGGCAAGGCGGACTTCTTCATGCCGTTCGTGACCGGGGACTTCCTCGAGTACTTCAGGACGGAATGCCCGGACACCTTGCCGACCATGGCCCGCCGGGCCTTCGGCGTCGACGACGTGCCGAACAGCGAGTACGACACGATCATCCAGGGCCGTGCCAGCTATGACCTCGCGCTGGACATCAAGGTCACCAGCCCGTACGCGCATCTGCGGGAGTACGTGGCGTCCCGGAGCATAAAGGAGTCGCCGGACGCGCATGTGGAGATCGTCTCCGGCGATGTGGTGGCCAGGATCCGGGAGCTCAAGCAGGAGGACGGGCTCGGAATCTATCTCTGCGGCGGCGCGAACCTCGCGGGTCAGCTGATGGACGAGGTCGACGAGCTCGTCATCAAGACCTATCCGGTGATCCTCGGCGCGGGAATGCCCATGTTCGCCGCGGAGTTCGGCATCGGTGAATTCGCGCTCGACTCGGTGCGCGCCTTCGACAATGGCGTGATCGTCAGGAAGTATCGCAGGAAGCTGTGACCGCAGGGCTGTCCGGGCCTGCCCATACCGCCATATCCTGGCGGTATGGGCAGCGAAGGACGCCGGACCGTCCGCCGCCCGCAGGCCGAGGAGAATGTGTGCCCCGCCTGCGGACAGCCTGTCGGCACGGTAATCAAACGACGCAAGACGCTAGGGGCGTACATCCCCGTGTGGGGCCCGGGCCCCTGCCGTAATCCAGACTGCGCCAGGCACGCCGAGGACGTGGTCGAGAAGCCGTATCGGTGGCCGCGCAGGAAGGCGGCGCATCAGTCGGCCGAGAAGCCGGGTGAGGAGGCCGCCCCCGGACCCGGCAAGGAGCCGGACGCCGAGAACAGGGCCTAACGCATCCCGGCTGTTCAGCGGAAGCAGTCGTACCGCTACAGTCCGCGCCATGTCATCGGAGTCGACGGAAGTCTGGGCGGGCTGGTACCGCGACCGGCTGGGCGCGGAAGCGGTCACGATCGTGGCGCGCGCGCAGCAATTGCGTACGCGCATCAGGGGCGTTGAGTACGAGGGGGCGACATTCGCCGCCCTGGAGCCCGTGGGCCTGAGCGGGGCGCTGTCCTCCTGCGTACTGGAATGGGACATACCGCTGCCCGTCCAGATGGACGGCACGGTCCAGCAAGCCACGCTCAGCTGTCTGTTGACGCTCGGCGAGCCGCAGCCCGACGGCGGGCCACTCGACCGGGCCGACCTCAATCTGACCCTGCACTACGGCGGTGCCGCGTACGAATACGGAGTCGCCGGCGGCGACTTCGGCGACGCCCTCAACGGCGTCCGGCGCCAGCTGCCGCCCGGCGCGGAGCTGGGCATGCCCGCACCCGTGGGCGCCTAGAAGGCGTGCGAGGCGTCGCCTTCCAGGCCCTCAGCGCACCCCGTCCCAGCCCCAGCGCGGCGTCGGACCAGGGTCGCCCAGGTCCGTGCCCGGCGGGTCGGCCGAGACTGCGCGGGCGATCTTCGTACCCCAGTCGAAGTACTCCACCACGCGGCGGCGCAGCAGCTCGTCGTCCGGGAGCTCCTTCGCCACCGCGTCCGCCATCAGCTCCATCCAGCGCAGCCGCTGATCCTCGGTGATCCCGAGCCCGAGATGGGCGCGGAGGAGGGCCTGGTGGCCACCGAGCTCCTCGGTGAAGCGGGCGGGTCCGTCAAAGATCTCGGCCAGCCAGACGGCGACATGCTCGATATGGGTGGGGGTGAAGTCGGCGAAGACGGGGGCGAGCAGCGGGTCGGCGAGGACGGCGTCGTAGAAGGTGTTGCTCAGCCGCCGCAGCGCGTCCGTGCCGCCCACGGCCTCGTACAGCGTCCCGGCACGTCCGTCCGGCCTGTGCGTCTCTTCGGTCACAAGGTCCTCCTGGCTCCGGTGTGTCCATGGCCAGGATTCACGGCCCCGCCCGCGGGCCCAAGCACTTCCGTGTACTTCCGGCCGACTTCCGCCGAGAGCGGAAGGGCGCCCCGCCGTCCGTGGCGGGGCGCCCCTCACGCTTCGAACCGTGCTTCGGGCGCAACGCTGCGTCAACTCCCGTAGATGATCAAGTAGTTCGCCGCGTATTCTTCCGCGCGTAGTCGGCCGATCAGTGTGATGCGCTGCGCAGGGGGAGAGCTCGTGGCAACAGGCAGAGACCATTCCCGGATGATCGCCACCGAAGGCGGTCACCGGGTGACGCCCGCCGAGCTGTTCTTCGACTTGGTGTTCGTGTACGCGATCACGCAGGTCACCGCTCTGATGGCGGCCGACCCGACGGCCCTGCGGATGCTCGGTGCGACGGTGGTGCTCGCCCTGCTCTGGTGGTGCTGGTGTTGCTTCGCCTGGCTGGGCAACGTGGTGCGGGCCGACTCCGGAGCGATGTTCGCCGTGCTGGTCGCGGTCATGGCGGTGGTGCTGATCGTCTCGCTGACCGTGCCGGAGGTGTACGACGACGGTCCTGGCGGCCTGTACGCGCCACTGGTGTTCGTCCTCTGCTACGGCGCGGTCCGGCTGCTGCACCTGGTCACATACTGGATCTCCAGTCCGGGTGACGAGGCGCTCCATGTCACGCTGCGCCGCACCGCGCTGCTGTCGGTTGCGCCGCCGTTCGTACTGCTGCTGATCGGCAGCGCGTTCACCGGTCTCACGCAGGCACTCCTCTGGCTCGGCGCGGTCGTGATCGACTACGTCGGGATCTATGTCACCGGGTCATCGGGCTGGCGGGTCGCCTCGCCCGGGCACTTCGCCGAGCGGCACGGTCTGATCGTGATCATCGCCATGGGCGAGTCGATCGTCGCGATCGGAGTGGGGGTGTCCGGTCTGCCGATCTCCTGGCCGGTGCTGGCCGCGGCCGCCACGGGCCTGTTGGTCGTCGCCGGGTTGTGGCGCGTGTACTTCCGTCAGATCAGCGAGGCCGCCGAGCACCGGCTGACCGTGTTGGAGGGCGATGACCGCACCCGATTGGCGCGCGACGCGTACACGTTCCTGCATCTGCCGCTCGTCGCGGGAATCGTGTTCACCGCGCTGGGCATGAAGACGGTGCTCCACCAGGTCGCCGACAGTTCGCACTACGACCTGTCCGAGCCGCTGCACGGGCTGGTGGCCTGGGCGCTCACCGGAGGCGTGGGTGTGTTCCTGCTGGCGGCAGCGGCGATCGTGCTGCGCACCACCGGACGGAGATCCGCGGTCCTCATCGTCGGAGGCCTCGGCTGCCTGGCCGCGGGCGCGGTGGTGGTCCTGATGCCCGCGCTGCTCGCACTGGGGCTGCTGGCCGCGGCCGTGACGGCGATGGTGGTCCTGCACGGCCGGAGAGCCGGAGCCGCGGCGTCGGGCGACCAGCGGGCTCAGTGACCGGAAAAGACGCCAACAGCACCCGGCTCCGCGCGGATGCCGAGTGCTGTCGGTCGTGCCGGAAAGGTGACCGGTGAAGGTCAGGCCTTCTTCGTCTCCCAGAAGATCTTGTCGATCTGGGCGATGTAGTCCAGCGCCTTCTGGCCCGTCGCCGGGTCCGTCGACGCCTTCGCGGTCGACAGTGCCTTCAGGGCGTCGTTGACCAGCTGGTGCAGCTCCGGGTACTTCTCGAAGTGCGGGGGCTTGAAGTAGTCGCTCCACAGCACCGAAACGTGGTGCTTGGCGAGCTCCGCGCGCTGCTCCTTGATGACCGTGGCGCGGGCCCGGAAGTGCGGGTCCTCGTTGGCCTGGTACTTCTCCTGGACGGCCTTGACCGACTCGGCCTCGATACGGGCCTGGGCCGGGTCGTACACACCGCAGGGCAGGTCGCAGTGAGCGCTGACCTTCACCTTGGGGGCAAACAGGCGGGAGAGCATTGAGCTGTCCTTCCTCGTGATCGTCTTCTCAGGTGGGACATTACTCCGTGAGAGGCGTGCTTTCGCGGGTGCCCCCTAGGGCTTAGGACAAAAGTCCAGGGTCAGTATGGGACCGGTGGCCGAACATACCGACGGACTCGGAGGTGGCGTATGACTGAGCAGGGGCGGGAGCCGAGAGCGCTGTTCGGGGTCGCCGAAGTGACAGGTCCTTCCATGTACCCGACGCTGAGACACGGCGATCAACTGCTGGTGCACTACGGCGCGGAGGTGAAGGCCGGCGATGTCGCCGTACTGCGCCATCCGCTGCAACAGGACCTGCTCATCGTCAAGCGGCTCGTCGAGCGGCGCGAGGACGGCTGGTGGGTGCTCGGGGACAATCCGGGGGCCGAGGGGGACAGCCGGGTGTTCGGCACCGTGCCCCATGAGTTGCTGCTGGGGCGGGTGCGCGGCAGATACCGCCCGTTCGCGGAGGATCAGCGCTCGGTGCGCGGGCTCGTCTCATGGGCGGTTTCGGCCGTACGGCCCGTGCTCACCGACCGTTCCGCCTCCAGGCGTTTGCGGGCGCGGTAGGCCGCCACATTGGCGCGGGTCGCGCAGCGGTCCGAGCAGTAGCGGCGGGAGCGGTTGGTCGAGGTGTCGAGGTAGGCGTTGCGGCAGGGTGCCGCCTGGCACAGGCCGAGCCGGTCGACGCCGTACTCCGTGAGGTGGAACGCGAGGCCCATCGCGGCGATCGCCGCGTACCCCGCCGTCGCGTTGGAGGGGTGTTCGGCCAGGTGCATGTGCCACTTCGGGCGGCCGTCCTCGTCCCGGAAGTCGTGGCCCGAGATCTGCGGGCTGACCGGGAACTCCAGCAGGAGCGAGTTGAGCAGGTCCACGGCCTGTGTCTCGTCGCCCGAGTCCGCCGCGGTGAAGACCGCGCGGAGCCGGCCCCGTACGGACCGGAAACGGGTGACATCCGCGTCCGTGGCACGGCGTGCGGCCTGGGAGGACTCACCGAAGAGCTCGCGGATGGCCTCGACCGAGGTGAGGGAGTCCTTGTTGCGAGCCGGCTCCTCGGTGTTGACCAGGCGCACGGCGTAGTCCGAGTAATAGGCCAGTTCCACTTGTAGTCCTTACCGCGGCAGTCTAATGTCGACGTAACAGCTGCTGATGCTTCGAGGGTATTACTAACGGGAGGGTTCCGGTGGCGGAGACAGTGACGGGCGCCGACTGGCGGGCCTGGCAGGAGAGCTGGGACCGGCAGCAGGAGTGGTACATGCCCGACCGCGAGGAGCGGTTCCGGGTGATGCTGGACATGGTCGGGGCCCTGGTGGGCCCCGAGCCGAGGGTGCTGGATCTCGCGTGCGGTACGGGAAGTATCACGGACCGGCTGCTCACCCGGTTCCCGAAGGCCACCAGTACGGGGGTCGATCTGGACCCCGCCCTGTTGACCATCGCCGAGGGGTACTTCGACGGCGACCTCCGCGTCACCTTCGTCACCGCCGACCTCAAGGACCCCGAGTGGGTGCGGAAGCTGCCGTACGAGCAGTACGACGCCGTACTCACCGCCACCGCGCTGCACTGGCTGCACAGCGAGCCGCTCGCCACGCTCTACGGGCAGCTTGCCGGGGTCGTCCGTGAGGGCGGTGTCTTCATGAACGCCGACCACATGATCGACGGCGCCACTCCCCGTATCAACGCCGCCGAGCGGGCCCAGCGCCACGCCCAGATGGACGGAGCCAAGGCCGCCGGCGCGCTCGACTGGGCCGACTGGTGGGCACTGGCCGCCAAGGACCCCGTACTCGCCGGGCCGACGGCCAAGCGCTACCAGATCTACGGCGAGCACGCCGACGGCGACATGCCGTCGCCGCAGTGGCACGCCGAGACGCTGCGTACGGCCGGGTTCGCCGAGGCCCGGGCCGTATGGGCCTCGCCCTCCGACACCCTGCTGCTCGCGCTCAAATAGGGGTCCGGGACCACGAGAGAGGGCGGTACGGACTCGAAGTCCGTACCGCCCTCTCGCGTATCGCCAACCCGCTCCTACCGCTCAGAGGACCTTCGAGAGGAAGGATTTGGTGCGGTCGTGCTGGGGGTCGGAGAGGACGTCGCGGGGGTGGCCGGACTCGACCACGACGCCGTCGTCCATGAAGACCAGCGCATCGCCGACCTCGCGGGCAAAGCCCATCTCATGGGTAACGACGATCATGGTCATGCCCTCCTCGGCCAGGCCGCGCATGACGTCAAGGACCTCACCCACCAGCTCCGGGTCGAGCGCGGAGGTGGGCTCGTCGAAGAGCATCAGCTTCGGCTCCATCGCCAGCGCACGGGCGATGGCGACGCGCTGCTGCTGGCCGCCGGAGAGCTGGGTGGGGTAGTGCTTGCCCTTGTCGCCCAGCCCGACCCGGTCCAGCAGACGCTCGGCCCGCTCCCGGGCCACCGCCTTGGCTTCGCCCTTGACCTGGATCGGCGCCTCCATGACGTTGGCGAGCGCGGTCAGGTGCGGGAACAGGTTGAAGCGCTGGAAGACCATGCCGATGTCCCGGCGCTGGGCCGCGACCTCGCTGTCCTTCAGCTCGTAGAGCTTGTCGCCCTTCTGGCGATAGCCCACCAGCTGACCGTCGACCGAGAGCCGGCCGGCGTTGATCTGCTCCAGGTGGTTGATGCACCGCAGGAACGTCGACTTGCCGGACCCGGAGGGGCCGACCAGGCAGAACACCTCGCGGGGGGCGACCTCGAGGTCGATGCCCTTGAGGACGTGAGCCAGGCCGTAGGACTTGTGGACGCCTTCGGCCCTGACCATGGGCTGGACGCTCATCGGGCCACCTCCGGACGGCGGAACCGGGTGAGATTCGCCTTGATCTTCTGGAACGGGGTCAGCGGCAGGGAACGTAGCGAGCCGCGTGCGTAGTGCCGCTCCACATAGTACTGGCCGACGCTGAAGACGCTGGTCAGAGCCAGATACCAGACCGAGGCCACCAGCAGCAACTCCATCACCGCGAACGAGGTGGAGCCGATGTTCTGCGCGGCGCGCAGCAGGTCCGTGTACTGCACGGCGGAGACCAGGGACGAGGTCTTCAGCAGGTTGATGAACTCGTTGCCGGTCGGCGGCACGATCACCCGCATCGCCTGCGGGAGCACGATCCGGCGCATGGTCCTGCTGTTGGACATGCCCAGGGCGTGGGATGCCTCGGTCTGGCCTTCGTCGACCGACTGGATGCCGGCCCGGACGATCTCGGCCATGTAGGCGCCCTCGTTCAGGCCCAGACCCAGCAGGGCGACCATGAACGGGGTCATCACGTCGACCATTTCGTCCTTGTAGAACCCGAGGTTCAGGACGGGGAAGATCAGCGCGAGGTTGAACCACAGCAGCAGCTGCACGTACACCGGGGTCCCGCGGAAGAACCAGATGTACAGCCAGGCCACCGCACCGGTGACGGGGTTCTTCGACAGTCGCATGACCGCGAAGAGGACGCCCAGCGCCAGACCGATGAGCATCGACAGCACGCTGATCAACAGCGTGTGCCACATGCCGGTCACGATCCGGGGGTCGAAGATGAGGTCCCCGACGGTGTCCCAGTTGACGTCGCCCTGCGAGAACGAATAGACCAGCAGGGCCAGCAGTGCCACAACGACGACACCGCTGATCCAGCGGCCCCAGTGCCGTACCGGGATGGCCTTGATCTGCTCAGGGTGGGATGCCACCTTGACGACCGCCGGGTCCCTGGGGGGCTCGTCGGCGGGCGTCTTGTCGAACTTGTCAGTCACAGTGACTGCCCTTCAGTGAAACGCTTGAGGCTGACGCCAGGGACTACTTACCGGCGTTGATGGTCGCCTCGGTGACGGCGCTGTTCGTGACGTCCCACTTCTCCAGGACCTTCTTGTACTCGCCGTTCTTGATGATCGCGTCCAGGGCTTCCTTGAGCGCGTCGCGCAGCTGGGCGTTGTCCTTGTCGACGGCGATGCCGAACGGACCGGCGCCGGTCTGGTCGCCGGCGACCTCGAAGTCGTTGCCGCCGCCCGCGGTCTTCGCGATGTGCGCGGCGACCGGGAAGTCGTTGAGGTCGGCGACGGCGCCGCCGGACTTCACACGGGTCTGGGCCTCGGCGTCCGTGTCGAACGCCTCGATCGCGAGCGTGCCCTTGCCGTCCGTCTTGCACTTGGTGGCCTGCGTCTTGAAGGTGTCCTCGTAGATCGTGCCGCGCTGGACGGCCACCTTCTTGCCGCACAGGTCGTCGAGCGTGGCGATCTTGTCCGGGTTGCCCTTCTTGACCAGGAGCGAGACGCCCGAGGTGAAGTAGTCGACGAAGTCGACGCCCTCTCCGACCTTCTTGCCCTTGTCGTCGAGGCCCTCCTGGCGGGCCTTGGTGTCGCTCATGGCGGACATCACGACGTCCTGGCGGCCGGTGTTCAGCGACGAGATCAGGCCGTCGAAGGTGCCGTTGGTGAACTGGAAGTTGACGCCGAGTTCCTTGCCGAGCGCGGCGGCGATGTCGGGGTCGATACCGACGATCTTGCCGCCCTCCTCGTACTCCATCGGAGCGTAGGTGGCGTCCGTGCCGACCTTGATCACCTTGGAGTCCTGGTACTTCTTCGGAAGCTTGTCGAAGAGCGCGGCGCTGCTGGCCGTGGTGCTGTCGGTCTCGTTGGAGCCCGAGGTCGTCTGGTCACCACAGGCGGTGAGCATCAGGGAGCCGGCGACCGCGATCGCGCCGACCGCGGCGATCCGGGCCCTGGTTGCGGTCGTACGACAGGTGTTGCGTGCGGTCATGGTCGTGATCCTCCGGCGGGTGAGGGAGCTGCCATTTCGGTCTTTGTACTCATCTTCGAGTGTCGCGACCTTGAGTGTTTTCGGCATCTTGCCATTCGGACTAGCCCAAACAGGGGGCCAGGCATGTCAAAATCGGGTAACGGGTCACCCCCGAAGCCCAGCGGGCCGGTACATCAAGACCGGACCTTTCACTGGTATGCCTTCCTCCGACCGGAAGATCTCCTGTCCGCCCTGCGTTCTGGGCGGTTTTCATGGTGCGTAGCGGACTTGTCACGATATTCGGTCATGAGTCATGCCACCGAGTGGATATCGACTCGTCGGCGGTGCCGTCGGTCGGGTAAGAAGGACGTTTACACCCCTCATCCGGGGCTCAGGGCGCGTGTGCGGCGCGCCCGCGCGTACGTACCTCCCCCTGCCAGGCGGGCCAACCGCTGAGGCGGGGCACGGACGCGGTGCCCGCCCACCCCTCCTCAACCAGGAGTGGCCACCCTCAACAGATGAAGACTTAAGGGGTCAACCAAATGGCAGCGGAGATCGTCAATCCTCGCAGCGACAGGGAAAGCGGTACGGAGGGTGCTCCCGAGGAGCCCTTCGATCCGGCCTTTGCGCTGCACCGCGGCGGCAAGATGGCCATCCAGGCCACGGTGCCGGTGCGCGACAAGGACGACCTGTCCCTCGCGTACACACCCGGTGTCGCCAAAGTGTGCAGCGCGATCGCCGAGCGGCCCGAGCTCGTCCACGAGTACACCTGGAAGTCGCAGGTCGTCGCCGTCGTGACGGACGGGACCGCGGTGCTCGGACTCGGCGACATCGGTCCGGAGGCATCACTTCCGGTCATGGAGGGGAAAGCCATCCTCTTCAAGCAGTTCGGTGGCGTGGACGCGGTGCCGATCGCGCTCGCCACGACGGACACGGACGAGATCGTCGAGACGATCGTGCGGCTTGCGCCGTCCTTCGGTGGAGTGAACCTCGAGGACATCTCGGCGCCCCGCTGCTTCGAGATCGAGCGCAAGCTCCAGGAGCGCGTGGACATCCCCGTCTTCCACGACGACCAGCACGGCACGGCGGTGGTGACCCTCGCCGCGCTGCGCAACGCCGCGAAGCTGACCGGGCGCGGTCTGGGTGAGCTGCGCGCCGTCATCTCCGGCGCGGGTGCGGCGGGGGTGGCCATCGCGAAGTTCCTGCTGGAGGCGGGGATCGGCGATGTGGCCGTGGCCGACCGCAAGGGCATCGTCAGCCGCGACCGCGAGGACCTGACCTCGGTCAAGCGGGAGCTCGCGGAGATCACGAACCGGGCGGGGCTGAGCGGCTCGCTGGAGACCGCGCTGGCCGGCGCGGACGTCTTCATCGGCGTCTCCGGCGGCACGGTGCCGGAGGCGGCGGTCGCGTCGATGGCGAAGGGTGCCTTCGTCTTCGCGATGGCCAACCCGAACCCGGAGGTGCACCCCGATGTCGCGCACCGGTACGCCGCGGTGGTGGCGACGGGTCGCAGCGACTACCCGAACCAGATCAACAACGTGCTGGCGTTCCCAGGGATCTTCGCGGGTGCCCTGCAGGTGCGGGCGTCGCGGATCACCGAGGGCATGAAGATCGCGGCGGCGAACGCGCTGGCCGACGTGGTGGGCGATGCGCTGGCCGCTGACTATGTGATCCCCTCGCCGTTCGACGAGCGGGTCGCGCCGGCCGTCACGGCGGCGGTGGCGGCGGCGGCACGGGCAGAGGGCGTGGCGCGCCGCTGACGCGTTTGTCCGGTTGTACGTGGACGGGCCGTACCCGTACCCCTTGAGGTTCGAGGGGTGCGGCGCGGCCCGTCTCGGTTGCGGGCCCGGGGTGGACGGGGTTCCGGCACGAGATTGGTTCCGGGCTTTCCTCCGAACGGGTGGATCAGGCGGGACGCGTGTCACATCGGTGCGTGGTTCCGTCTCGCGGCGGGCCGCCCTACTCTCAAGGTCATGTTCGCTGCCTACGCCGCCCGCATCGACCGCGACCAGCCCCTCAACGGCCTGGAGCTGGGCGAACGCCCGGCCCCCGAGGCGCGCCCCGGCTGGACCACCGTCAACGTCAAGGCCGCCTCCCTCAACCACCACGACCTCTGGTCGCTGCGGGGCGTCGGCCTCGCCGAGGACAAGCTGCCGATGATCCTCGGCTGCGACGCCGCGGGCATCGACGCGGACGGCAACGAGGTGGTGCTCCACTCCGTCATCGGCCAGACCGGGCACGGCGTCGGCCCGGACGAGCCCCGCTCCATCCTCACCGAGCGCTACCAGGGGACCTTCGCCGAACAGGTCACGGTCCCGTCCTGGAACGTCCTGCCGAAGCCGAAGGAGCTCAGCTTCGAGCAGGCCGCCTGTCTGCCGACCGCGTGGCTCACCGCGTACCGGATGCTGTTCACCAACGCAGGCGTACGGCCCGGGGACTCGGTCCTCGTGCAGGGCGCGGGCGGCGGTGTCGCGACCGCCGCGATCGTCCTCGGAAAGGCGGCGGGCCTGCGGGTGTACGCCACCAGCCGCGACGAGGCCAAGCGGAAGCGGGCCGTCGAGCTCGGTGCCGAGGAGGCGTACGAGCCGGGCGCGCGGCTGCCTCGGCGTGTGGACGCCGTCATCGAGACGGTCGGCGCCGCCACCTGGTCGCATTCGGTCAAGTCTCTGCGGCCCGGCGGCACGTTGGTCATCTCGGGTGCGACGAGCGGTGACCGCCCCTCGCACGCCGAGCTGACGCGGATCTTCTTCCTGGAGCTCAAGGTCGTCGGCTCGACGATGGGTACGAAGGATGAACTGGAGGACCTCCTTTCCTTCTGCGCGGTGACGGGGGTACGGCCGGTGATCGACGAGGTGCTGCCGCTGGACCGGGCCAGGGACGGCTTCGAGCGGATGGCCGGCGGCGACCTCTTCGGGAAGGTCGTCCTGACGCCCTCTTGATGGACCGTCAGATGTACTGATGGGATCCGTCCCATGCGTACGCGCCGAACGATCCCGGTACTGGTCGGCTGCTGTCTCCTGCTGGTGGCGGGTTCTCCGGCTGCCGCCGCCGACTTCACCTCCCCGGACCCGGGTGGCATCCCGCGTCTGACCGACGACCGCGGCCGGACACTCACTCTGCGCGGCTGGAACGTCGAGGACAAGTCCAACCGCGGCGAGCAGGCACTGTCCGCCATCACCGAGAAGCACTTCCGCGACATGCGTGCCAAGGGCTTCAACTTCGCCCGGCTGCTGATCTTCTGGGACGACCTCGAGCCCCGGCAGGGCCGGTACAGCCAGACGTATCTGCGCAAGGCCGAGCGGATCCTGGACTGGGCCGAGCGGTACGGCATCCAGGTGCTGATCGACGCGCACCAGGATGTCTTCGGCCCGGCCTTCGGGCATCGCGGCATCCCCGAGTGGGCGACCCGGACCGACGGGCTGCCCTTCACCCCGCACCCGGACGACTGGTTCTCCGAGTACTTCGAACCGGCCGTGCAGCGTGCCTTCACCCACCTTTACGAGGACGAGGACCTGCGCCACGCGCAGGCACGGATGTGGCGAGTACTCGCCGACCGCTTCGAGCACCACCCGGCGGTCCTCGGCTACGACCTGATCAACGAGCCGATGGGCGAGCTGCGCACGGGCGAGGATCTGCCCACCGCGGCCCGCCGGATCGAGCGCGATCAGCTGACACCGATGTACAACCGCCTTGCGGACGCGGTCCGTTCGGCCGACGACGACAACTGGGTCTTCGTCGAGCCGACTCCGATCGTGGGTGAGGGAGTCCCCACGGGCCTCGGGAAGATCAAGGACCCGAAGGTCGTCTACGCCCCGCACTTCTACAACGCGGCGATGGAGGCGGGCGCGGACTACGATCCGGCGGCGGGCTGGATCGAGTCGTACGAGGCGGCCGTCACCGCGTACCCCAAGGAGCAGAAGATCCCGGTCGTGGTGGGGGAGTGGGGACCGCTCAACAACTCCCTTCCGAACATGCCCCGCTTCTACCGCGAGGCGCTGGCCTCCCTCCATCGCTACAGCTCCGGCTGGGCCGGCTATGTGTGGTGCTACGGGACCGGGTACTGCGCGGTCGACGGCCGGGGCCGCTTCCGTACGAACAAGGAACAGACCGCCGCGCCGTACGCGGCAGCTGTCGCGGGGCGGGTGGGCGCGGACGCGTACGACCCTGCGACCGGGACATACGGCCTGGAGTACCGGGCGTCCCGGCGGCCGGACGCCACGGAGATCTCGCTGCCGCCGAACGCGGCCGGCTGGCGTATCGCGGTGGACGGCCCGGCGTGGACGAGCACCCGGACGGTGGCGGCGGGCAGGTCCTGCCTGGTGCGCGTACTCGCCCGGCCGGGAGCGCGGATCACGGTCACGGTCACTGTCGGCGTCACTCCTCGTACACCAGGATGAAGTCGCCGCAGGGCCCGTCGTGCACGGCGAGGGCGCTGCGTACGCGACGCAGATGCGCGGTCGTCAGCTGGAGCGGGGGCTCGTCCGGCTGATAGGTGGTGCCGCGGGGGTAGTCCACGTCCGGCGTGGTCGTCATCTCTATGTGGCAGCCGAGGACGTGGGTCACCGGTGTGGTCGTGCAGAAGGCGAGCAGGCGGTCGACGGTGGCGGTGAAGGCGGCCGCGTCCTGCACATACAGCCGGCCGGGGTAGAGGGAGTCGCCGGTCAGCAGCAGACCCGTGTGCCGGTCGTGGAAGACGACGGCGGCCTCCTGGTGGCCGGGCCCGGGCAGCAGATCCAGCACCCGCCCGCCGAGATCCAGCTCGGCGCGGCCCTCCGGCCAGTCCTCGAACCCGAAGAAGCCCTTCACCTCGGCCGTCGATGGCCCGACGACCTCCGTGTGCGGGCGGTCCGCGAACTGGGGGTCGCCCGCGATGTGATCCCCGTGCCCGTGGGTGTGCGCCACTACCAGCCCGTACTCCGCGCGTGGATTCCGGGTGAGCCACTGCTCCATCAGAGCGTCCACGGTCGCCCGCAGGGGGAAGTGCGCGGGGTCGGCGCTCGCGCCGGTGTCCAGCAGCAGCGCTCGTTCGTTCCCGAACAGCAGGAAGAGGAACGGCGCTTCGAAGTGCACGGACTTGTTCTGCCGGAGGATCAGGGTGTGCTCGGAATACGCATGCACCTGTATCTCCGGAGCGGGGTCGTGCTTGGGCGAGGGCCAGCCGGCGTGCCACTGGACATCGAGGCTGCCGGTCACGGGTGCGGACGTACGGAAATCGATCACGAGATTCACGGTACGCGGCTTGATGTCAACCTGGGTTGACTGTGGACAACTGTCAATGTAGGTTGACAGCATGACCGAAGCAACCGATCTCGCCGAGCGGGCGGGCGACCGCGACCCGCGGGTCGGGCTGCGGGCCGTCGCCGCGCTGCGGCGACTCCTTGAGCAGCTTGAAGCCGTGCAGGTGCGCAGCGCCCGTAACCAGGGCTGGTCGTGGCAGGAGATCGCGGCCGAGCTGGGCGTCAGCCGGCAGGCCGTACACAAGAAATACGGGAGGCAGTGATGTTCGAGCGTTTCACCAAGGACGCGCGGGATGTCGTGACGGGCTCGGTAGAACACGCGGAGCGGGCCGGTGCGGACTCCGTCACCGATGAGCACCTGTTGCTGGCGATGTTCGACCAGGAGGGGACGCGGACGGCGTTCGCGTTCGCGGCGCTGGGGATCATGGACCGGCGCGGGTCGGTGGAGGACGCGCTGGCGGACGCGCGGCGGCGGGGCGGTCTGTCGAAGGCGGACGCCGATGCGCTGGCGGGCTTCGGGATCGATGTGACGGAGATCGTCTCGAGGGTCGAAGAGGCGCATGGGCAGGGCGCGTTGCAGGTGGAGAAGAAGTCGAAGCGGTGGTGGGCGGGGCACCGGTCGTTCACCCTGGAGGCGAAGGGCATCCTGGAGAAGTCGCTCCGCATTGCGCTGGGCCGCGGCGACCGTCACATCGGCGGCGAGCACTTGCTGCTGGCGCTGACGGCGCGGCCCGGGGTGGCGGCGGATGTGCTGGCGGAGCACGGGGCGACGTACGAGGCGGTGGAGAGGGCGATGTTCGGGGGCGGGGCGGCGGGGTGGGGTGAGGTGGGGTGCTGCCGGTGGGTGGGGCGCTGTTCGTTCCCCACCCCGGCCCTTCCCGTGAGACCCGCGCCCCGCGCCTCAGGACCCCGGCTTGCGCAGCAGCGCTGCGATGTGGGCCGCTGCCGTGGACAAGTGGCGGCGCGCCTCGGCCAGTTGTTGTTCCGTCACGCCGTTGTCCCGCGCCGCGTCCCTGATGTCGTCGCGGAAGCGGTCCAGCAGCCGGTCCAGGTCACGCGCCGGGTTGCCCGAGTCCATCGTGTCCTTCGCCCATTCCGGGTCCGCGTCCGACGGTTCCGGCTTGACGTCCGAGGGTTCCGGCTCGGCATCCGAGGGTTCCGGCTCGGTGCCCGATGGTTCCGGCTTGGTGTAGGGGGGCCAGGACGTGCTTCGCGCCAGGCCCCCGAGCTGCGTGCTGAGCTCCGACAGGCCCTCCCGTACGCCCGTCGGCCAGTCGCCCCGCGCAAAGTGGTCCTGCACCTGGTCCTGCACCTGCTTGGCGATCCGCTGCATCTCCTGGCGGGCCGTCTCCTGCGCCTCCTTGGCCTGGCGGCGCGCCTGCTGTGCGTCCTCGCGGGCCCGGCGTGACTCGTCCTTCGCGCGGCGTGCCTGCTCCTTCCACTCCTGCCTGGCCTTGCGCAGCTCCTCCTTCGCGGCCCGCCACGCCTCCTTGTCGCCGAACGCCGAGTCCCAGTCGCCCGGTTCCAAGGAGCGGCGCGTCTCCGTCGCTGCCGCGCGCATCTCGCTGCGCAGCTTGCCCGCCGCGCCGCGCACGTCGTCGCGGATCTCCGCGGCCAGTTCGGAGACCGACTCGCGGATCTCCAGCTCCAGGTCCGCGAGCTCGCCGCTGCGCCCGGCCAGTTCCTCGCGGCCCGCGTCGGTGATCGAGTAGACCTTGCGGCCGCCCTCGGTGGCGTGGGTGACCAGACCCTCGGCCTCCAGCTTGGCCAGTCGCGGGTACACCGTTCCCGCCGAAGGCGCGTACAGGCCCTGGAAGCGCTCCTCGAGCAGCCGGATCACCTCGTAGCCGTGGCGCGGGGCCTCGTCCAGAAGCTTCAGCAGGTAAAGACGCAGTCGGCCATGAGCGAAGACGGGCGGCATGTCAGAGCACCTTTCCGGTGGGGGCGGAGTCGCGGGGTTCGTCGTCCGGGGGCTCCGTCGGCTCCGTGGGCTCCGTCGGTTCTACCGGCTCCGCGGGCTCCGCGGAATCGGCCGGCGGTCGGCGCAGCAGCGCGATCGAGCCCGAGACGGTCGTCGCCTTGAGCGCCCCCGTGCCCGCGCCCAGCGTGCCGGTGATCTTCTTCGCGCCCCACCCGCCGCCGACCCGCAGGTCCTCGAAGGCGTTGGAGACCGCGCCGCTCGCGGTGTTCGCCTCGACCTGCGCGTCCGCGGGGTGCGGCAGCCGGATCGCGATCTCGCCGGAGACGGTGGTGAGCCGGATGTCCGTAGGCTTCCCGGCCCGGTCGACGTCGATGACCATGTCGCCGCTGATGGACTCGGCCTGCACGCGGGCGCCCGCGCCCTCGATCACGGTCAGATCGCCGGAGATGGACTTGTAGTGCAGATCGCCGGTGACGGACTGGGCCTCCAGGCTCCCGGAGACTGTCTCGGCGCGCACCGCGCCGGAGAGCCCCACGAGCGTGGCGTCGCCGCTGATGCCGCGTACGGCGGTGGTCCCCCGGATGCCGGAGACGAAGGCCCCGGCGCTGATGACGCCGACCTCGACGGCCGTGCCGGCCGGCACGGCGAGGGAGACGACCGCGCTACGGCGCCGGCCCTTGCGGTCGAGCCACTTGAGGAAGCCCTTCCAGGGCAGGTCCTCGTACGCGACGGTGAGGGTGGAGCCCTGCTGGGTCACCAGCAGCGGGGGGCCTTCGATCTCGGAGATCTCCAGGCGGGCGGAACCTTCGTCCGTGCCCACGACGTTGACCGTTCCGTTGACGATGCGCACGTTGAGCGCCGTCACGGGGTCGTCGAAGGTGAGCTTTTTCGGCTCGGCGGCTTCCCACGTCGAATCTGCCATGGTGCGACCTCCCTGGGCCGGCTGCGACGCAACATATCGCGTCTGGTGAAGAACACGATATATCGCGGTTGGGGGATGTCAAGCGTGATGGCGGAGTAGCGGGTGGCCAGGGATCGGGCGTACGACGTCATAGCGGGGCAAACTGGCCTAGCGTATGGGCCATGAACGCGACATCCGAGGGTGCGCTGTTGCTGTGCCGGGCCGAGCCCACCGCGGTACGGACCCCGGTCCATCTGCTGCGTGAGCCGCTGCTGCTCGCCCCGGCCGGCGAGGAGTGGAGCGTCCTGGTCCCGGAGGGCAAACCCTGGCTGGACGGCGGCGAGCCGGTCGACCGGGTGCTGTCGGGCTGGGCCACGGCGCTCGCCGTCGGCGCGAACTGGCCGGTGCTGGCGCTGTGGTGGGACGGCGACCGGGCCGGATTCACGCTGGCGTCCGGGTTCCACAGGCCGGTCGGGTATGTCTGGCTGGCGGACGGGACGCCGGCCGGCGAGGACGAGGCGATGCGGACGTTCGCCGCGCGGCTCGGGCTCGATCCCGTACTGGACCTGCAGGCGCTGGAGCCGCTGACGCGGCCGGATCCGGAGTCGGACGCGCGGGCCCGGCTGGTCGGCCTGATCGCGGTCCTGACGCGGGCGGGTGTGGCGCTGCCGACGGGCCTGACGCCGGGTGAACCGGCGGACCGCTTGCGCTCGGTCGCGCGTGCGCAGGGGGCGGAGGCGGTGGAGTGGTCGGGCTGGCGCGATGCGGTACGGGCGGAACTGGACGTGGTCGAGGACAGCGCGCTCGGGCCCTGGCTCCGAGGCCCGAAGGCCCGCCTGTTGAGCGCGGCCGAGCTTGCGGCGGGGATCCCACTGGCGGTGTGGGGAGCGCGCGGGGGCGGGGATGGGTGGTGGCGGGGCGGTGCTGATGGGGCACGGGGTGCTGGGGCTGGCGTACGACAGCTGGCGGGGCGGGCGGGGCCTCGCGGGTGTAGGTCCCCACCCGCTCGCGGCTGCTTCGCGCCGCGCAGGCGCGCCCCCCGCCCTAAGCGGTGTCGGGGAAGTCGGGGTGGGTGAAGGAGCGGGTCGAGGGCCGAGTCTGGCAAGGCGGAGGAAGGAGTCCACGCGGAGCGTCGGCGACTGACGACAACGCAGCCAGGCGACGGCCATCGGCCCGCGACGCCGCCCGGACTTCCCCGGGGCCGCTTAGCCCCCTACTCGTCCTCGTCCTCGTCGTCCAAGCGCGCCAGCCAGGTGGCCAGGCGTTCCACCGGGACCTCGAAGTCCGGGTTGAGGTCGACGAAAGTACGCAGCTGCTCGGCCAGCCACTCGAAAGTGACCTCCTCCTCGCCGCGTCGCTTTTCCAGCTCCTCGATGCCGCGATCGGTGAAGTACAAAACATGCTCCTGGTGCGGACGGGGTCTACCCCTCCAGATTACGGCGACTTCCGACTCTCCCCTGCAACCATGCTGGCCAGTAACGTCGTCGCCCACAGACGTGAGTTGGCCGTGGAGACGGGGGAAACCATGAACGGACGCGTCCAGCAGATCGAATTACCCGGGGGAGCGGTCGTGCTCGCCCGGTTGTCCACCACCACCGGCGGTGGATACGGCGAGGACGACGAGGACGTCGGTTTCGCCGAGAACGTCACCGCCAAGGTCCAGCAGCTCGAGCGGCTGATCTCCGAGGTGGGCGCCTCCGTGCTCGAGGCCGCGGCCGCCGCCGGGCCGGACGAGGCCAGCGTCACCTTCGGCGTCGAGCTCACCGCCAAGTCCGGGGTCGCCCTCGCCGTACTCGCCGCGGGGGAGGCCAAGGCATCCGTCCAGGTCACCCTCACCTGGAAGCTGAAGGATCAGCCGGAGGCCGAGCCGGACCCGGACCCGGAGCCGGTGCGGCGGCCGGTCCCGGACCCGGAGCCCCAGCCGGACCCGGTGCCGCAGCCGGACCCCGCCCCCCAACCCCCCACCTCATGACCGACTCCGACTCCTTCATCGACGCCCTCACCCGCGCCGCCACCGTCCACCTCACCCCCGCCGACCAGGGCCAGAACCCCGCCACCATGTGGGGCAGCGGCTTCTTCGTCGCGCCCGGGTGGGTGCTGACCTGCGCGCACGTCCTCGCGCCCCACCTCAAGGGCGACCGGGCCCGCGTCTTCCACCTCCGCGGCAGCGAAGTGAACGGCGGCGAGCCCGTCGAGGCGCAGCTCTCCTGCTGGCTGCTCGACGGCGAGCCCCGCGCCGAGCAGCGCGTGCCCGTCGAGCAGGATCTCGCCCTCGTACGGCTCATCGAGCCCGACGTCGAGCACGAGTGCGTCTGGCTCACCGACCGCACCGAGTACCCCGGCGGCCGCGGCATCGTCCAGGGCTACCGGCCCGAGCAGCAGGACGGAGCCGAGGCCGAAGCCGCGAAACGCGCCGTCCGCTGGAAGGCCGCCGCCCGCATCAACGGCTTCGACGACGACTACGGCATGCGTTTCCGGCCAGAGGCCGAGTTCCCCAAGGGCGGCTCGGGCTCCCCCGTGCTCGACGCCCACACCGGCGCCGTCGTCGGCATCCTCAAGTCACGCCGGGTCGGCCGCGACGGCGGCATGGCCATCGCGGCCACCGCTCTGCGCCGCTTCGGAGCCGCATACCAGCTCGTCATGGCCGCGCACGACCGCTGGCACGGCCAGTCCCCGAAGGTCACCGGGCACAACTGGATCGAGCGCCAGCACCAGCTCCCCGGCGCCGGCGTGCACACCGGCGGCGACCAGTGGAGCCCCGAGGACCGGCGCGAGGCACTCTTCCTGCTCGCCGGCGTACACCCGCCGGCCGGTATCCGCCCCGTCGCCGAGCTTGCCAAGAAGGCCCGCGGCGGCGTCGCCCCGCCCCCCGGGCAGCTGCCGCCGCGTATCTGGCGCGACGGGCACGGACTGCTGTACGAGGCCGGGCAGCCCGTCGCCGCCATCGCCGCGCTGCACTACCTCCAGCTGGTCGTCGAGTACGAGCGCAGCCGCGGCGCCGACGCCGCGCCGCTCGGCGACTGGGTGGCCCGCCGGCTCCAGGACGTGCCCCGGATCGTGCACACCGTGGTGACCCAGGCGACGCTGCCGCCCGGACTCGTACATCCGCGCAGCCCCGACGGGCAGGACCGCGTCGTCGTCCGCTATCCGCGGCCCGGCGACGGGTCCGCCGTCGTCATCGTCGAGCTGGAGCCGGTCTGCGACGCCCGGCCCGCCCGCTTCTACTGGCGGATACGGGTCGACGACGGCCGCGACGTCAACGAGCCGCTGCACGAGGAGCAGACCGGCGAAGGCATCGCGCCCGAGCTGCTCGTCCAGAGGCTGCGCGGCCCGCTGGACGAGGTCTTCGCCTCCGTCGACTCGCCCGGCGCCCCCGCCCCGCTCGAAGTCGCCCTGCCCGCCGACCACTTCGACACCGCCGTACACCGGTGGCAGCTCACGGAGATGGCCAGGCTGCACCATCCGGCGTATGTCGGGGTACGGCGGATGGTGGTGCTGCGCGACCTTGCCAGACGAGGGGAACCGGACGCCGTTTGGCTGCGCCGCTGGGCGGGGATGCTGGCCGCCGAGGCGCTCACCGCCTGCCGCACCCCGCCGCAGCGGCAGGTCCCCCGGCCCCGTCAGTTCGAGGAGATGCCGCCGTCCGCCGTACCCGTCCTGTGCCGGCCCGCAGGCAGGGGGGTGGGACGAAGAGCCATCGGCATGGCACTGCAGGCCGGACACGGCATCGCCCTGTGGCACACCGACGGCCATCCCGACAACGGCTGTGCGGAGTTCTGCGAGGACGTGCACCAGGGCGCGGCCGCACTGATCGCACAGACCGCGGGAGCGATGGAGCTCCCGGACCGCCTGCGCCGTATCAGGGACGACATCAGCGGATCGAGGAACAGCCGGCACTGGGCGGAGGGGGTGGCCATGCTCTACGACGACCCGAGCCGCCCTCTGCCCGCCGACGACAACGGACCTGTGGACTCCCCATGAGGAGCCGCCCCGGGCACGGGGACTCCGAGCACTGGGACACCAGGGCGGTGGGTACATACCCGACGTGGTCCGCCACGACCCCCACCGACCGCCGACCGGGCACGCCCTAGGAGCGAGCGATGGACGACTGGCTGATCTACCGAGGCGTCGGAGCACCGGATCCCGATCGGATCCGGCAGCTTCCGCCGCCGCCCCCCTGGCGCGCCTTCTCCGGAGAGCCGCTGCCCGGCGCCGCGCCGCCCATCGACAGCTCCTCCACCCGGCGGCTCGGCGCGCGCGTCGCGGCCCCGCCCGCGCAGGACGCCGAGACGCTCGAACTCATCAACGCCGCCCTCTACTTGAGGCGTCCGCTGCTCGTCACCGGCGAACCGGGCTCCGGAAAGTCGACCCTCGCGCACTCCGTCGCGTACGAACTCGGCCTCGGCCGCGTGCTCCAGTGGCCCATCGTCAGCCGCACCGAGCTGAAGGACGGGCTGTACAGCTACGACGCCATCGGCAGGCTCCAGGACGCGCAGCTCGCCGAGCGGCAGTCCGACGACATCGGCAGGTACATCAGGCTCGGGCCGCTGGGCACCGCCCTGCTGCCCGCCGAGCGGCCCCGCGTGCTGCTCATCGACGAGCTCGACAAGAGCGACATCGATCTTCCCAACGACCTGCTGAATGTGGTGGAGGAGGGGGAGTTCGCGCTCCCCGAGCTGGAGCGGATGGCCGACCGGCCCGGCCACGACGAGGTGCGGGTGCTCACCGACGACGGCCGCCGGGTGCCCGTGCGGGACGGCCGGGTGCGCTGTCACGCCTTCCCCTTCGTGGTGATGACCAGCAACGGCGAGCGTGACTTCCCGGCCCCGCTGCTGCGCCGCTGTATCCATCTGCACCTCGACCCGCCGCGCGACGAGCGGCTCGCCGCCATGGTCCAGGCGCACTTCGGGGCCGGTGCGGACGAGCGGAACCTCGATCTGATCGGGCAGTTCACGCGCGAGGACGGCGACGGCGAGCTGCGCCCCACGGACCAGCTGCTGAACGCGATCTTCCTCACCCAGCACGCGGTACGCCAGGAGCCGGGACGCCGCGAGGAGATAGCCGAGCTGCTGATACGTCCTCTCGACACCCGGCAGCGGTGATGACGTGAACGCGGCTCCCGCTCCCCTCACCGCGCTGGTCGCGCGCCTGCGTGAGGCGGAACTGAAGCCGACCGCAGAGGAGTTGGCGGACGCGCTGTGGCTGTCCCGCTTCGTACCCGCGGCCGCTTCCCGCCGCGCGGGCGCCGAGCCGCCCGGTTTCGTGGGTCCGAAGTCCGCGGATCCCTCTCCCGCCGGGAGCATGGAAGCGCCCGCGCCCTCGTCGCTGAGGCCCCGCCCTGCGCAGCACACCCGCATCGAGCTGTTCGGGCCCGCGCAGACCGACGGCGCGCCCGGAGGCGTATCCGACAGCGGTCTGCGGACGGTGCCCGTGCCTGCCGCAGCCGCACTCCCCGACCCGCTCGCGCTGCAGCGCGCCCTGCGGCCCCTGCAGCGGTACCGGCCGCCCATGCGCCTGATCCGGCGCGAGCTCGACGAGGTCGCGACGGCCGACGGGGCCGCCGACACCGGACTGGTGGTGCCGGTGCTGCACGCGGTACGGCGGCGCGAGGCGCGCCTCGCGCTCGTCATGGACGTCTCCTCGTCGAACGTCGTATGGGACAAGGCACTTGACGAGCTGCGGCAGGTCTGTGAGCGGGCCGGGGCGTTCCGCGAGGTGGCCGTGCACCACCTGCGCGACGGCGAGCCCGCCCCCGCCCAGCTCGGCGACCCCACCGGGCGGCAGCTGACCCTGGTGCTCAGCGACTGCGCGGGTCCCATGTGGCGCAGTGGCCGTATGCAGCGGCTGCTGCACATCTGGGCGTCGACCGCGCCGGTCGCCGTGGTGCAGCCGCTGCCGCAGCGCATGTGGCGGCGTACGCATCTGCCCGCGCGGCCCGGACTGCTGCGGCGGCGCGAAGGGCCGGCGGGGCGGCTGGAGTTCAACCCGCTGTACGGCGGGCCCGAGTGGGGAATCCCGGTGCCGGTGCTCGCACTGCGCCGGTCCTCCTTCGAGGCCTGGACCCGGCTGGTGGCGGGCGCCACCGGACAGTCGCTGAACGCGGCGGCCGGACAGGTCAGGGCCCGCCAGGAACCGGCCCCGGGCCGGACCCGTACGGCGCAGGACATCGACGCGGGCGAGCGGGTGCGCGCCTTCCGCAGGACCGCGTCGCCCGCCGCCGCGCAGCTCGCGGTCTATCTCTCCGCGGTGCCGCTGGTGCTCCCGGTGATGCAGCTCGTCCAGCGCGCGATGCTGGTGCGCAGCGGCCCCGACGTACTGGCGGAGGTGCTGCTCAGCGGGCTGCTCAAGCGGGACGACCACGGACCGGCCGAGGACGGGCCTTCGTACACCTTCCTGGCCGGTGTGCGCGAGGAGCTGCTCGGCCAACTGGGCGCGAGCAACGCGGCGTTGGTGCTCAAGCACTGCTCCGAGTATGTCGAGACGCGCTACGGGCGTACGGTACGGAACTTCCCGGCCATGGCCGCGGCCTTCCTCACCGGCTCCGTCGACCCGAGGCCGGCGGTCTCCGGAGCCCCCGACAGCAGGGGCCTGTGGGCCTTCGCGCAGGTGTCGGCCCAGGTCCTGCGCCGACTCGGCGGAGCGGGACCGACCGCACCGCCCGGCGGTCCGCCCGGCGACGGTCCGGCCGGACTGGTCGCACAGGCCCGCGCCTGTCTGGCGCACTTCGGCGAGTACGGGACCGTACGTGATCTGGACGCGGGCGTCCGGCTGCTCGGCTCGGCCACCCAGGCCGAACGGCGCGCCGGTGAACGGGCCGTGCTGTACGGGGAGTTGGCCGAGGCCCTGCTGCGGCGCTGGCTGGTGCGCCCGCTCCCGGAGGATCTGCGCGACGCTCTGGACGCAGCGCAGAACGCGATCACCGGGAAGCCGCAGGCGCATCTGACACTGGCGCTGGTCCTGGAGGCGATGGCGGACGAGATGGCGGCGGGCCGGCTCAGCCCCCGGCTGATGCCGGAGTGGGTCCGGGTGCAGGCCGCGGCGGAACCGGTGGACACGGGCCTGATGGCGGCGATTCTGCTGTCGACGGCGGACACCAGCCTCGCCGAACTGACCGACAGCACCCCGAGGACGGAGGGCTCCCGTGCGCTCAGGGAGTCGGCGGCCGCGGTCAGGGTCCGGGTGCTGCGGCGTCTGGCCGTGACCGGTGCGCCGTACGCGCTGCGCGGGCCCGTCCGGCCCGAGGACTGGTTCACCGAGACCCTGCAGATCGCGCTCACCGTCGTACAGCTGCTGCTGGCGGCCGAGAGCAGGGAGTCCGCGCTGCTCGTCAAGGGCGGGCTGCTGCTCGAACTGGCCCGCCACTACCGGGGCGAAGGCCCCGTCCCCAGGGTCGCCGACGAGGAGGGCCGGATCGCCGCCCGTGCCTTCGCCGACCGGGCCGACAAGGATCTGCACGCCGGGATCGACGGCCTCGACTGGGACGCCGTCCCGCAGGCGCAGCTCTGCCGCGCCTGGCTCGACTACGCCGACGCCATCGAGTTCGCCCACGAGGACCTGGACGAGGACGGCAGGCTGCGCATCCTCCAGGCCCTCGACCAGGCCCGCCAGCACGTCGGCAAGGACGAGGAGGCCGAGGCCGACTGTCTGCTGCGGATGGCCCGCATCCTGGAGCAGCGGTACGCGTCCACCGGGGGCTGGGCCCACCGCGACTCGGCGATCGCCGCCTGGACCTCGGCGCTGCCGCTGCTGCCCCCGGGCGATCCGCGCCGCGCCGTGGTCCTCACCTCGCTCGGCAGGCAGCTGACCGAGCGGGGCGTGGACAAGGACGCGGCGGTCGATGTGTACGCGGCCGTACGGGCGCTGCGCGGGGCGATCGACGAGACCCACGGGAGAGACCCCGAACTACCGCTCCGCAGGGCCCTGTTGGGCCACGCCTATATCGAGCGCTTCCGGGCCGAGGAAGCGGCCGCCGACCTCCACGAGGCGGACTGGACCCTGGGCGCCGCTGCCCGCGCCGCCGGCAACGCCGAACTGGCCGCCTACGCCTGGTGGTACCGGGCGCTGGCATCCGCGCTCCTGGCCCGGCGCACCGAGTCGTCAGCCGGGCTGGGCGACGCCGCCGGGCACTTCCGCCGTGCGGCCGCCGAGCCGGGTTCCGGCGATCTCCTCGAACGGGCGGTCACCGCCCAGTGGATGAGGGCCACCCGCCTGGAGCGCACCGCAGGCCCCGAGCGCGCGGCGGAGGAGCACCGGGCGGTGCTGCTCATGCTGATGGCGGCGGGGGCGGACCCGGAGGCCGCGGGTCTCATCCGCGAGGAGCTGACCAGGCTCGACGCGTCGGAGGCACCTGAGGCCAGAACGCACCTGAGGCCGGAAGGCACCTGAGGCCGGAACGCGCCCGGGACACGCCGGAGGGCCCGGTCCCGCGCTCACCGCGCGGGGCCGGGCCCTTGGTGACGTACAACCGGTCAACCGGTCAGGCGACCGCTCAGGCCTCGAAGACCTCGTTGAGCAGCTGCTGCTGCTCCGCCTGGTGGCGCTTGGCCGAGCCGACCGCCGGGGACGAACCGTGCGGCCGCGAGATGCGGCGCAGGCGCTCGCCGTGCGGGACGTCCGCGCCGACGGCCAGGTCCAGGTGGTCGATCAGGTTGAGCGCGATGAACGGCCACGCACCCTGGTTCGCCGGCTCCTCCTGCGTCCACAGGTACTTCTCGGCGTTCGGGAACTTGGCGATCTCGGCCTGGAGCTCGGCACCCGGCAGCGGGTACAGGCGCTCGAGGCGGATGATCGCGGTGTCCGTGTTGCCGCGCTTCTGACGCTCGGCGTCCAGGTCGTAGTAGACCTTGCCGGTGCAGAAGACGACCTTGCGGATCGCGCTCGGGTCCACCACTCCAGAATCGACCGCGGTGTCGCCGATCACCGGGCGGAAGCCGCCGTTGATGAACTCCTCCGCCTTCGACGCCGCCGCCTTCAGGCGCAGCATCGACTTCGGGGTGAAGACGATGAGCGGCTTGTGGTGCGGGTTGTGGACCTGCCAGCGCAGCAGGTGGAAGTAGTTCGACGGCAGGGTCGGCATCGCGACAGTCATGTTGTTCTGCGCGCACATCTGCAGGAAGCGCTCAGGGCGGGCGGAGCTGTGGTCCGGGCCCTGGCCCTCGTAGCCGTGCGGGAGCAGCAGCGTGACGCCGGACGTCTGGCCCCACTTCTGCTCGGCGGAGGAGATGAACTCGTCCACGACGGTCTGCGCGCCGTTGACGAAGTCACCGAACTGCGCCTCCCACATGACCAGCGCCTCGGACCTGGCCAGCGAGTAGCCGTACTCGAAGCCCATCGCCGCGTACTCGCTGAGCAGCGAGTCGTAGACGTTGTACCGGGCCTGGTCCTCGGAGAGGTACAGCAGCGGGGTGTAGTCCTCGCCGGTCTCCTGGTCCACCAGCACCGCGTGGCGCTGGCCGAACGTACCGCGGCGGGTGTCCTGGCCGGAGAGCCGGACCGGGGTGCCCTCCATCAGCAGCGAGCCGATGGCGAGTGTCTCGCCCATGCCCCAGTCGATCGTGCCGTCCTCCACCGAGGCCGCGCGACGCTGCATCTGCGGCATCAGGCGCGGGTGGACGGTGACATGGTCGGGGATGTTGACCTGGGACTCGGCGATCCGCTTCACGATCTCCTGGGAGATCGCGGTGGTGACGGCCACTGGGAACTCGGGCTGGGCGCCCGGGACATGGGCCGGGGCCGGCTGGCTGGTGGCCTCGCGGACCTCCGCGAAGACCTTCTCCAGCTGGCCCTGGAAGTCCTGGAGCGCCTGCTCCGCCTCTTCCAGCGTGATGTCGCCGCGACCGATCAGCGACTCGGTGTAGAGCTTGCGCACCGAGCGCTTCTTGTCGATCAGGTTGTACATCTGCGGGTTGGTGAACTGCGGGTTGTCGCCCTCGTTGTGACCGCGGCGGCGGTAGCAGATGAGGTCGATCACGACGTCCTTGTTGAACGTCTGGCGGAACTCGAAGGCCAGGCGGGCCACGCGGACCACGGCCTCCGGGTCGTCGCCGTTCACATGGAAGATCGGCGCCTCGATCATGCGGGCCACATCCGTCGCGTACATGGACGAACGCGAGGACTCCGGGGCGGCGGTGAAGCCGACCTGGTTGTTGATGACGATGTGGACCGTGCCGCCGGTGCGGTAGCCGCGCAGCTGGGACATGTTCAGCGTCTCGGCGACGACACCCTGGCCGGCGAAGGCCGCGTCACCGTGCAGGGCGACGGGCAGGACCGTGAAGTCCGTGCCGCCCTTGTTGATGACGTCCTGCTTGGCGCGGGCGACACCCTCCAGGACCGGGTCGACGGCCTCCAGGTGGGAGGGGTTGGCGACCAGCGAGACCTTGATCTGCTCGCCGTCCAGACCGGTGAAGGTGCCGTTGGCGCCCAGGTGGTACTTCACGTCACCGGAGCCGTGCATCGACTTCGGGTCGAGGTTGCCCTCGAACTCCCGGAAGATCTGCGCGTACGACTTGCCGACGATGTTCGCGAGGACGTTGAGGCGGCCGCGGTGGGCCATGCCGATGACGACCTCGTCCAGGCGCGACTCGGCGGCCGAGTCGATGACCGCGTCGAGCAGCGGGATGACGGACTCGCCGCCCTCCAGCGAGAACCGCTTCTGACCGACGTACTTGGTCTGCAGGAAGGTCTCGAAGGCCTCGGCGGCGTTGAGGCGGCGCAGGATGCGCAGCTGCTCCTCGCGCTCCGGCTTGGTGTGCCCGCGCTCGATGCGGTCCTGGATCCACTTGCGCTGCTTCGGGTCCTGGATGTGCATGAACTCGACGCCGGTGGTGCGGCAGTACGAGTCGCGCAGTACGCCGAGGATGTCGCGCAGCTTCATCATCGACTTGCCGGAGAAGCCGCCGACCGCGAACTCGCGCTCCAGGTCCCACAGCGTCAGACCGTGCTCGATGATGTCGAGGTCGGGGTGCTTGCGCTGCTTGTACTCCAGCGGGTCGGTGTCGGCCATGACATGGCCGCGGACCCGGTAGGAGTGGATCAGCTCGAAGACGCGCGCGGCCTTGGTGACGTCGTCGTCGTGGGAGACGTCGATGTCCTTGAGCCAGCGGACCGGCTCGTAGGGGATGCGCAGCGACTCGAAGATCTCGTCGTAGAAGCCGGTCTCGCCGAGCAGCAGGTTGGAGACGACCCGCAGGAACTCGCCGGAGGCGGCGCCCTGGATGACCCGGTGGTCGTACGTCGAGGTCAGCGTCATGACCTTGGAGATGCCCAGCTTGTTCAGGGTGTCCTGCGAGGTGCCCTGGAACTCGGCCGGGTAGTCCATCGCGCCGACGCCCATGATGAGGCCCTGCCCGGGCATCAGGCGGGGCACGGAGTGGACCGTGCCGATGCCGCCGGGGTTGGTCAGCGAGGCGGTGACTCCGGTGAAGTCGTCCATGCCGAGCTTGCCGCTGCGGGCGCGCCGGACGATGTCCTCGTACGCCTGCCAGAACTCGAAGAAGTTGAGCGTCTCGGCCTTCTTGATGGCCGCGACGACGAGCTGGCGGTCGCCGTTGGGCTTCACCAGGTCGATGGCCAGGCCCAGGTTGACGTGCGGGGGCTTGACCAGCGTCGGCTTGCCGTCCTTCTGCGCGAAGGAGTAGTTCATCGACGGCATGGCCTTGAGGGCCTGCACCATCGCGTACCCGATGAGGTGGGTGAAGGAGACCTTCCCACCGCGGGCGCGCTTGAGGTGATTGTTGATGACGATGCGGTTGTCGAAGAGCAGCTTCACCGGGACAGCGCGCACGGACGTGGCCGTGGGCAGTTCCAGCGAGGCGTTCATGTTCTTCGCGACCGCGGCGGAGGGGCCGCGCAGCGTCACGTACTCGGGTCCGGCGGGCGCCTCGGTGGCCGGCGCGGCCTTGGCCGGGGCCGGCTCGGCCGCCTTGGCCGCGGCCGGCTGGGCGGCGGGGGCCGGAGCCGGGGTGGCCGGTGCAGCCGGTGCGGATGCGGCCGGTGCCGGTGCGGCCGGAGCGGTGGGAGCCACCGCGGCCGGCTTGGCAACAGCGGCGGCCGGTGCCTGGGCAGGGGCCTGGGCCGGAGCGTCGGCCGGGGTAGCGGTCACCGCAGCCCCCGCGGCTGCGGCACCGACGGGCTTGTCCGCCGTACCGGACGCGGACGCCGGCTTGTAGTCGGCGAAGAAGTCCCACCAGGCACGGTCGACCGAATTGGGGTCCTGGAGGTACTGCTGGTAGATCTCGTCGACGAGCCACTCATTGGGCCCGAACGCGGCGGCAGGGTTCTTACCCTGCCCGCCTTGGTCGGTCGAGATGCTCGAGTTACTGGGGGACTGAGACGACACGGCGGCAACCGCCCTCTTCCGCTTCACAAGGTGATGGACAGCGGAAATAAAGGCTACGCCTCCCCGGCCGAGAGGTGCAGGCCGGGCGGGCCATCGTCGCGCAAGTCACACCGGAAGGCGGGTTTCGGGGCTTGGAATGGCGGGAAACAAGCGCGGTTCCGCTTCGAGCGGGAACACCACAGCGCGGCTGCGGCCACCCGGCTCGCACCCTTCGCGGCCTTCCGGTGGCGTACAGGCGCTGTCCGTGCCTGTTTCCTGCCGCGTCATGACCGCGTCCGACTACGTACACGCAGAATGCGTGCTTCCGGTTCGAACCCTACGTCAATCGCGACGTCAACCTCGCGCCGACGGGATGCCCGGAAGGGTCACCTGGATGCGACAGCCCCGGGATGATTCGGCCACCCCGATGCGTCCGCCGTGCAGATCGACCGCCCAGCGCGCGATCGCCAGGCCCAGGCCCGTACCGCCGTCGCTGCCCTTCCCGTGCGGCGAGAGGACACTGCCGCGGTTGAAGCGTTCGAAGACCCGGTAGCGCTCCTGCTCCGGGATACCGGGGCCCTCGTCGAGGACTTCCAGGTCGAGCGACTCCGGCTGCGGGCCGCGGCGGGCCCGTACCGTGACGCGGCCGTGCGGCGGGGAGTGCTTGACGGCGTTGTCGATCAGATTGGCGACCACCTGGTGCAGCCGCTCGGCGTCCGCGTGCGCTGTCAGCTCGGGCGGCGACACGTCCAGGTGCAGATGCACGTCCGTGCGCGTGTGGTTGCCGGAGCCGGAGGTCAGGCCGCGCTGGGCGGCGACCAGATTGGCCTCCTTGAGCACACCGGAGAGGTACGGCCACACCTCGAAACGGCGGGCCCGCAGCGGTACGACGCCGTGGTCGAGCCGGGAGAGGTCGAGCAGGGTCTCGACGAGACGGCCCAGGCGCTCGGTCTGCTTGAGCGCGGTGCGCATCGTCTCGGGGTCGGCGGCGGAGACCCCGTCGACGACGTTCTCCAGCACGGCGCGCAGCGCGGCGATCGGGGTGCGCAGCTCGTGCGAGACATTGGCGACCAGCTCCTTGCGGTGCTGGTCCACGGCCTCCAGGTCGTCGGCCATGCGGTTGATGGTGGAGGCGAGGTCCCCGAGCTCGTCACGGCGGTCGGCGCCGCGTACCCGCCGGGTGTAGTCGCCGTGCGATATGCCCTTGGCGACGGTGTTCATCTCGTCGAGCGGGGCGGTCAGGCCGTGCGCCACGAACTGGGTGATCAGGAGGGTGGCGATCACCGAGAAGACCGTAATGAAACGGAGCTCGGTCTCGGTGCGCAGGGCGACCAGCAGCAGACCGGTGGTGATGAAGACCGAGACGACGACGAGCGAACCGAGCTTGGTCTTGATGGAGATCGAGATGGTGGCGGGGCGCGGCCGGTACCGCGCGCTGCTCCGCCGGTTCGTTCCGCTCCGCCGGTTCCGCAGCCTGCCGAAGGGCCGCCGACTCATGGCGCCGGCGTCTCCAGGGCGTAGCCGACGCCGTGGACGGTACGGATCCGCTCGGCGCCGATCTTGCGGCGCAGCGCCTTGATGTGACTGTCGACGGTACGGGTGCCCGACGCGTCGGCCCAGTCCCACACCTCCGCGAGCAGCTGCTCGCGGGAGAGGACGGCGCGCGGCGTGTTCGCCAGGCAGACCAGCAGATCGAACTCGGTGGGCGTGAGATGTACGTCCTCGCCGCGCACCCGGACCCGGCGCTGGGCGTGGTCGACCTCCAGCTCGCCGAGGCGCAGGATCCCGCTGCGCGGCGTCACCGCGGCGAGCGCGGCCCGCTCCACGCGGCGCAGCAGCACATGCACCCGGGCCGCGAGCTCCCGCATCGAGAACGGCTTGGTCATGTAGTCGTCCGCGCCGACACCGAGGCCGACCAGCATGTCGGTCTCGTCGTCGCGCGCCGTGAGCATCAGCACCGGGACCGGGCGCTGCGCCTGGACGCGGCGGCAGACCTCGAGGCCGTCGAAGCCCGGCAGCATCACGTCGAGGACCATCAGATCGGGCTGCCAGGCCTCGGCGGCGTCGACGGCGGCGGGGCCGTCCACGGCTGTCTGCACCACGAAGCCCTCCGCCCGGAGGCGGGCGGCGATGGCATCGACGATCGTCGCGTCGTCCTCGACGACCAGCACCCGGCGCTGGGCGCCGGGCGTGGCCGCTCCTCCGTTGTGCGTGGTGTGTGTCTGCTCCATGGCCCCGCCCCTGTACGCGTTCTCGCGAGCTGCATGCTGATGTGGATGCTGAGGTAGATCCCGTGTGTAGGTCAGCAGCGTAAGGGCATTGGCGGCGTCCCGGCTACGCAGGGCGAACGGCGAGGTGGACCATGTCCGGTACGCCTCGGGCAACCCGGATCTCTTCCGTCCGAACCCCGCTGAATCCGGCATTCCGCAACGCATCCTCAAAAGCGGGCGAGGGCTGCGCGGACCATACGGCGAGGATTCCGCCCGGCTCCAACCGGCCCTGACAGGTGGCTAGTCCGGCCGGTGAGTAGAGGTTTTCGTTGTCGTCGGTGACGGTCCAGCCGGGTCCGTTGTCGATGTCCAGGCAGAGGGCGTCGTAGCGGTGCGTAGTGGTGCGGAGGTACGCGACGAGGTCCGTGTGCAGAATCACGCTGCGGTGATCGGCGAGGGCGTCGCGGGAGATCGCGGCGAGGGGCCCTGTGAGGTGCCACTCGATGATCGCCTGTTCGCGCTCGACGACGGCGATATGCCGCCAGCGGGGGTTGGCGGCGGCGCGGGCGAGGGAGAAGCCGACGCCGAGGCCGCCGATGAGCAGGGACGGCGCGGGACGGTCGCCGAGCGCGTCGAGGGCGGCATCGACGAGGAGCCGCTCGGAGCGGCCGTCGGAGGTGTCCATCAGGAAGCACCCGTTGGCGATGATCTCGTGGTGCTCGCCACGCTGCCGCAGTGCGACCTCGCCGTGGGGCCCCTCGCGCCGGTCGAGGGTGAGGGTGCGCTCGGTCTGAAGCGGCATGGCGGTGGCCTCCGGGCGGCTGGCGGGACGCGTACGGGTGGCCATCCTCGCGGGATGGGGCGAGTGGGACAAATGGTTTGCGGGCTCTTCGCGGCCCGGGTCGCCGCGACCTGACGCGGGCACGACGCCCGAGGCGGTACGAAGGTTGCCTCGTGTGGCGCAGGTCATAGACGGGGGTGAGGGTGATCGCGTTGGGTGGGGGTTGTCCGGGGGCTTGATGAAAGGGGCCTCACGCGGTGGATCAGCTCACTACGCGAGACCGGGCCACGGGCCAGGAGCTGCTGGGTGGTATTCCGGCCCAGCGGACGCCCCGGCCGACGGCGCCGGTGGTCACGGCCTCCGTCGCCGCCCCCGTCCCGGCGGCCCCGCAGGTCGGACGGCCCGCGTGGCGGCGGCTCGTCCAGCTGCTGCCGACGCCCACCGGGACTCCGTTCACCTTCGGCTACATCGTCGTGCTGCTCGCCACCTCGCTCTTCGCGGACTACGGCGACCCGGCGACGGTCTCCGCGCTGCTTCGTGGCTCCAGCACGGATGTCGCCCATTTGGCGGACACGCCCCTGCTCGTTCTCGGCGCCAGCGCGCTGTGGGTGGCGGGCGGACTGATGTCGCCGTACGCCGTCGCCTTCTTCTTCACACTTACCGCGCTGGAGCGCCGCATCGGTGGCCGGCGCACGGCCGGCGTCTTCCTGGGCGGTCATGTGGCGGCGACGCTCGCCACCGAGATCCCGGTCGGGCTCTCCGTGGTGGCCGGCCACCTGCCCGTCAGCTCGCTGCACCGCCTCGACTACGGCATCAGCTTCGGCCTGATGGCGAGCATCGGCGCCCTGGCCGGACTGCTCACCCCGGTCCTGCGCGGGACGCTGCTCGGGTTCGTGTCCCTGATGCTCCTCCAGGACCTGCTGGCCTTCACGGATCCGCTCACCAACTGGGGCCATCCGCTGGCGCTGCTGTCCGGGATCGCCTGCTGGCCCCTGGTACGCAGCGCCTCGCGGCGGAAGGCGTCAGCCGTCCGGGAGCGCGGCGAACACCTCGCGTAGGCCCGGCAGCCGTGTCGTGTCGTCGGTGGTGACGGTGTGACCGGCGTATGTGAGCCGGTAGCTGAAGCCGTCCGCGACCGGGCTGCCCGTGGCCTCGCGGGGGAGGTGCGCGAAGTCCGCCTTCTCCAGCGCCCGGCGCAGCTCGGTGAGTTCGGCCCGGCTCATCCGGCCGGTCCGTACCGCCCCGGTCCTCGAGGACGTGCTGTACGTGCCGTCGTCCTGGACCAGCAGCCGATTGCGCACGCCCGCGAAGCCGCCGGTGACCGTCAGCTCGACCAGCGGCTGCACGGGAGCGGGGTTCGCCGACGCCGAAGGGGCGGGCGCGGGGCGGCCTGCCGGCCCGGCATCACCGCCCGCGCACCCCGCCGTCAGGGCGACGGCCAACGGCACACCCGCCGCAGCGCACCAGAGCCGGGTCCGTGTCATCGGTCGCATGCGCGCAGTATCGCCCGGGGTGGGCCGATCGGGCCGACGGGTTGAGGAAGAGGCTGCACAGGCCCTGGGACCAGGTCCCCCGAGAGCTGATCGCTCAGAGCTGATCGCTGACGGCGAACAGGCCTCGGGGAACATCTCGGCGGCGTCATGCATTGAGTCCACATAGCTCAACTTGACTGCCGAAGGGGAGATCATGGCTTCGACGTCCACATCGCTCACCTTGCCCGTGCTGCCGCTCGACGACGAGGTCGTGCTGCCCGGAATGGTGGTACCGCTGGACCTGTCCGACACCGATGTACGAGCCGCGGTGGAGGCCGCCCAGGCCGCCGCCCGCTCCAGTGGTGCAAGCAAGCCCAGGGTGCTCCTTGTTCCGCGTATCGACGGCACGTACGCCGGGACCGGCGTGCTCGGCACCGTCGAGCAGGTGGGCAGGCTCTCCGACGGCGACCCCGGCGCGCTCATCCGCGGCCGCGGCCGCGTGAAGATCGGCGCCGGCACCACCGGCCCCGGAGCCGCGCTCTGGGTCGAGGGTGTCCAGATCGACGAGAGCGCGCCCGACCCGCTGCCGGGCTCGGTCAGCGAGCTCGTCACGGAGTACAAGGCACTCGCCACCAACTGGCTGAAGAAGCGCGGCGCCTGGCAGGTCGTGGACCGCGTCCAGCAGATCGACGACGTCTCGCAGCTCGCCGACAACTCCGGCTACTCGCCGTTCCTGACCACCGCCCAGAAGATCGAACTGCTGGAGACCGCCGACCCGGTGGCCCGCCTCAAGCTCGCCACCGAGCAGCTGCGCGAGCACCTCGCCGAGCAGGATGTCGCCGAGTCCATCGCCAAGGACGTCCAGGAGGGCGTCGACAAGCAGCAGCGCGAGTTCCTGCTGCGTCGCCAGCTCGAAGCCGTACGCAAGGAGCTGCGCGAGATCAACGGCGGGGACAGCGAGGAGGAGTCCGACGACTACCGGACGCGCGTCGAGGCCGCCGACCTCCCCGAGAAGGTGCGGGAAGCCGCCCTCAAGGAGGTCGAGAAGCTGGAGCGCTCCAGTGACCAGTCGCCCGAGGGCTCCTGGATCCGCACCTGGCTCGACACCGTCCTCGAACTGCCGTGGAACGAGCGCACCGAGGACGAGTACGACATCCAGGGCGCCAGGACGATCCTCGACGCCGAGCACTGGGGCCTGCAGGACGTGAAGGAGCGGATCACCGAATACCTCGCGGTGCGCAAGCGGCGCGCCGACCGGGGGCTCGGAGTGGTCGGCGGGCGGCGCGGAGGCGCGGTGCTCGCGCTCGTGGGCCCGCCCGGCGTGGGCAAGACCTCGCTCGGCGAGTCCGTCGCGCACGCGATGGGCCGTAAGTTCGTCCGGGTCGCGCTCGGCGGCGTACGGGACGAGGCGGAGATCCGCGGCCACCGGCGTACGTACGTCGGCGCGCTGCCGGGCCGTATTGTCCGCGCCATCAAGGAGGCCGGCTCGATGAACCCGGTCGTCCTGCTCGACGAGATCGACAAGGTCGGCTCGGACTTCCGCGGCGACCCGGCCGCGGCTCTGCTCGAGGTCCTGGACCCGGCGCAGAACCACACCTTCCGGGACCACTACCTGGAGGTCGAACTCGACCTGTCCGACGTGGTGTTCCTCGCCACGGCGAACGTCATCGAGGCCATCCCGGAGGCCCTGCTCGACCGTATGGAGCTGGTCCGCCTGGACGGCTACACCGAGGACGAGAAGGTCGTCATCGCCCGGGACCACCTGCTGCCGCGTCAGCTGGAGCGGTCCGGCCTGGAGCCCGGCGAGGTGACCCTGGAGGACTCGGCGCTGCGCAAGCTGGCGGGCGAGTACACCCGGGAGGCGGGCGTCCGTAACCTGGAGCGTTCGGTGGCCAGGCTGCTGCGCAAGGTGGCGGCCCAGCACGAACTGGGCGAACAGGAGCTGCCGTTCACGATCGGCGCGGAGCAACTGCGCAAGCTGATCGGCCGGCCCCACCACGTGCCCGAGTCCGCCCAGGACCCGGCCGAGCGCCGTACCGCGGTGCCCGGCGTGGCCACCGGCCTCGCCGTCACCGGCGCGGGCGGCGACGTCCTCTTCGTCGAGGCCTCACTGGCCGACCCGGAGACGGGCGCGGCGGGACTGACCCTGACCGGTCAGCTCGGCGACGTCATGAAGGAGTCCGCGCAGATCGCGTTGAGCTTCCTGCGCTCGCACGGCGCGGAACTGGAGCTGCCGGTCGCCGATCTGAAGGACCGGGGAGCGCACATCCACTTCCCGGCGGGCGCGGTCCCCAAGGACGGCCCGAGCGCGGGCATCACGATGACGACGGCGCTCGCGTCGCTGCTCTCCGGACGCCAGGTGCGTACGGATGTGGCGATGACGGGTGAGGTGTCGCTGACCGGGAGGGTGCTGCCGATCGGCGGGCTGAAGCAGAAGCTGCTTGCCGCGCACCGTGCGGGCATCACGACCGTCGTGATCCCGAAGCGGAACGAGGCGGACCTGGACGACGTCCCGGCCGAGATCCTGGACACGCTGGAGGTGCACCCGGTGACGGATGTCCGCCAGGTCCTGGAGATCGCCCTCTCACCGGCCGAGGTGCCGGTGGCGGCGGCGGCCTGACGGTCTGACGGCCGAAGCTCGGCCCGCCTCGCGGGCCCGGCTCAGGGGCCACGCTCACGGGCCCGGCGGTGTGACACACACCGCCGGGCCCGAGTGCTGTCCGCAGGACCCCGGCAAGTCCACTCAGCCCGCGGCCTGTTCGTACAGCTCACGCGCATGGTCGTCGAAGAGCGAGGATGTCGACTCGCTGTCCGTGTCGCCCCCGCTCAGTACGCCGATGAGCCGGCCCTGATGCTTCGCGTCCCGGTAGTCCGCGAGCCAGGGGCCGCCGCTCGTGCCGTCCCAGAAGCCCGCGCACTCCATGACGAGCGTCCCCGGAATTTCCTCGTCCGGCCGGGCCTCGGTGGTGCAGGCGATGGGCCGGTTGCCGGGGTTGTGCGCCGCGTTGGGGTAGCCGACGACCGTGACCCGGCGCTCGGGCCGGGAGGACCAGTCGGGGACCGCGCCGCCCACGACCTTCTCCACCTGCCGGCCCTTCGCGTCCGGCGCCAGCGTCAGAAAGGCGTAGTCGGCCGCCTCCGAGTCCTCGTCGTCGTCCGTCCACCGGTCGTCGAGGTGGATGGCGCCGACCTTCCAGCGTCCGTACGGATACGTCCCCTTGCCCTTGCCCGAGAACCCCGGCGCGAACTCCAGATCGCCCGGCTCGAAGGACGGCCCGCCGCCAGCGTCCTGGAGGCAGTGCGCCGCGGTGGCGATGACATTGCCCTTCGGGCTGTCCACGACGCTCGCGGTGCAGAAGTGGTCGCCGTCCTCGTTGATCAGCACGCCGACGGAGGAGGCCCCGGCGAAGGGCGTCGCCGAGGACCGCGGATCGGGCGCTGCGGCCCGCACGCCGGGAGACCCGGGGGAGCCGGTGGCTCTGGGCGGCGGTGTCGCCGAGGACGCGGGCCCGGCGCAGCCGGTCAGGGCGACGGCCAGCACGGCCAGGGCGGGCCACACGAGTCCTCTGATCGTGCCGCCGGTGCCGCTCGTGCGGCTGTTTCCGCCGCTTCCACTGGCTCTGTTGCTTCGGCTCGTACGGCTGTGCCACGTCATCCGGCCATCTTGCCCGGTTGCCGCCCGAAGGGCGTGTCCTTCGGATCTTGCCGGGCTCGCGTGCCCTGGCACGCACGCTCATCCGTCCAGCCAGCCCCGGAGTGTCGCCTGCGCCCCCGCCTGGAAGCGGGTCTCGGCCCCCAGCGTCTCGAGCAGCCGGCTGATCCTGCGCCGCGCGGTGTGCACATGGACGCCGAGGCGGCGTGCGATCGCCTCGTCCTTGAGGCCCGCGGCGAGCAGCCCGAGCAGTTCTTTCTGCGCCTTGGGCAACGAGCCGCCGCCGCTGCCCGAACAGCCCAGCGGAGTGGCCCGCTCCCAGACCGTCTCGAAGAGCGGCACCAGCGCGTTACGCAGCAGGGCGTCGCCGATCACCAGCGCGGAGGCCGTCGGGTCGGTCGCGTCGCTCGGCGGAAGGAGGGTGATCCGCCGGTCGACGGCGATCAGTTTGGTGGGGACTCCGGTGGCGACCCGCGCCCGCAGACCCCGTTCGGCGAGGGTGGTCAGCGAGCGCATCCGGCCGGGATAGGAGAGGCCGTCCCGGTCCAGTACGGTCCGCACCTCCACTCCCCGGTCCAGGAGGGCGTCGATATCGAGCGCCGGCGAGCGGGAGCCGCCGTCCCCGTGCGGGCCCTTCACATACGGCGGCCGGTCCAGGATCGCCACCTCGTGCTCGGCCGACGCCAGCAGATACTCCGCCCGTTCGCCGATCGCCCGCAGTCCGGTCACCACCTCGATGCCGCCCTCGGGGGCGCTGGGCGACCCGGACATCAGCCGGCCCGCGAGCTGGTCCGCGCTCATCCGTAATCGCTCCAACTCCGCCGACCGTAAGTGGAGTTCGGCCTGACGGCGGTGGATCAGCGTACGGATGGCGGCCGCGGGTGCGGCCGGGTGCGGCAGTCCGCCCTCGATCGCGGGCAGCGCGAGTCCGTGCTCGACGAGATGGCCGAGCGCCCGGTCAAGACGCTCGCGCGGCAGTCCCAGCAGGTTTGCCAACTCCTCGGCCCCGGCGGCCCGTTCCTTGAGCAGTGCCTCGTAGGCGCACTCCTCGGCCTTCCCCAGGCCGAGGGTGTGCAGTTCCCCCTCGCTCATGCGTCGGATTCTCACTCCGCCTTCACGCGCCACACAAGTGTGCGTGTCCACTTGTCAACATGCCGACCACATTGATCGGTTGGCGTCCCACCGGTTGCATGGCCATGACCACCTTTACGGCTGACCAGCACGTGGGAGGGGTACGTACTGTGCGCAAGCTCAGGACAAGCACACAGAGACCGGGCATGACCAGGGGGACCGGTCTCGCCGCACTGCTCGCGGCGGCAGGATTGCTGCTGACCGCGATACCGGCCCAGGCGGCAACGCCGCCGGCCGCCGCACCACCCGGCGACATCCTTCCGGGAGCCGCGACCGCCACCCCGGCGCTCGTCGAAGGCATCCGTGAGACGGCAGACGCCAAGGCGAGCCCCGCGGACGCGGCCCGAGGCCATCTCGACGCCAAGGAGAACCGCTACAGGATCGCCGACGCGAGGCGCGATCTCGCGCCACTGCAGAGCGTCAGGATTGGCGCGGAAGAGACCGTGAGGCTTCAGCAGAAGCACCACGGCATCCCGGTGTTCGGCGGCCAGTACGTCGTGCGGATGGAGTCCAAGGGCGGCAAGCGTGTCGTCACCGGCACCTCCGGCAAGTACTTCACCGGTCTGAGGGCCGGCACCAGGGCGAGTGTCGGCAAGGACGTCGCGGTACGCCGCGCGGTCGCGGCCACCGCCGCCCGCCTCGGCGGCAAGACGCTCAGCAAGGCCGACGCCGTACGCGGCAAGGGGGGTACGAGCGCCAAGTCCGCGAAGGCGGCCGCGCTCAGCGGCACCGCGGGCGGCCTCGTGGTCATCCCGCGCGGCGAAGGCGTACTCGCGTACCACGTGACCGTGCGCGGTACGAATCCCGCCACCGGCGAACCGGTGCTGCAGCAGGTCTACATCGACGCGGGCGCCGGCTTCCCCGTGCTCCAGTTCAGCGGCATCAAGACCCTCGCCGCACCGAAGACGGCACCGCCCGGCAAGGCCCCGCAGGCCGCTCCCAAGGCTGCCGCGAGCGCGGCAGCGGACCCGGCCGCCCCCGGCGTCAAGGGCACCGGCCTCAAGCTGGACAGCGCCAAGGTCGACCTCGACCTCTACCTCGACACCACCGCGAGCAAGTACCTGATGGTCGATTCCTCGCGGATGCGGGACTCCACCAAGAACACCCTCACCACCTGGGACGCGCGCGACCGCGATGTCAGCGAGGTGGCCGGCACCTGGCCGGGCGGGCTGAAGGAGTTCAGCCACCCGGAGAAGGACTTCGGCAAGGACGCCACCGAGTCGGGCGCGGTCGACGCGCACTGGGCGGCCGGCAGGGTCTACGACTACTACAAGAAGAACCACGCCCGCGACAGCCTCGACGGCCGCGGCATGACCGTCAACTCCCTGGTCGGCGTGACAGAGTTCGGGTTCCCGTACGTCAACGCCTTCTGGGACGGCCAGAAGATGGTCTACGGCAGCGGCGACGAGGAGTACAAGCCGCTCTCCGCCGACCTCGACGTGGTGGGCCACGAGATGACCCACGGCGTCGTCGAGAACACCGCCGACCTCGTCTACGCCGGCCAGTCCGGCGCGCTGAACGAGGCGCTCGCCGACTACTTCGGCAACGCCATCGACACCGCGGCGTCCGGCACCTCCATGGACGACCCGGACTCCGGTCTGGTCGGCGAGGACCTCTGCCGTACGACCGCTCCGCGCGCCTGCGCCTTCCGCAACATGAACGACGGCGCGAGCACGTCGAAGAACTTCCTCGGCGTCGCCTTCTCCACCGACAACGGCGGCGTGCACCTCAACTCCACCATCTTCTCCGGCGCGCTGTGGGACCTGCGCCAGGACGTGGGCGGGGAACTCGCCGACAAGATCGTGTACAAGGCGCTGTCCGAGTACATGACACCGCTCGACGGCTTCACCGACGGCCGTAACGCCGTCCTCGCGGCCGCCAAGGACCTCGGCGTCAGCGCGAAGCAGCTGACCGCGGTGAAGCGGTCCTTCAACGCCCACGGCATCGTCCCGGGCTGGGAGGACGCGCTCGGCGTCGACTCCGACCAGCTCCTCGGCAAGATCAACACCGGTGGCACCGGAGCCCAGGCGGGCGGCGGCTGGTGGGCCGCGTCCCAGTCGAACGACGACGGCTCGGAGCCGTACTCCGTCTACGCCGGCCGTACGGACGGCAAGGGCGCTCCGAAGCTGATGAGCCCCAACGACGGCCGCTACCACGTGTATCCGGCGACCGACGGCAAGACCGTCGTCTGGGCGGCGTACGGGACGACCAGCCTCGACATCCTGTCCCGTCCGATCGCGGGCGGCCCGATCAAGAAGCTGTACACCTCGGTCACCGATGTGGGCGGCCTGCGTGTGGAGAACGGCGTCGTCGTCTTCGAGAGCTTCGGCATCTTCGGCGACCGGCACGTCGGATATCTGCGCCCCGGTGACCGTCAGCCGGCCTTCGCGGACGGCGGCGGCTTCGACGTCCTCACCGCGCTTCCCGCCATCAAGAACGGCAAGCTCGCCTACGCCAAGCTGTATCCGGACCCCACCGAGTACAAGCTGGGCGTCGAGGTCCTCGACCTGACGACAGGGAAGTCGACGCTCACCCAGCAGCTCGGCGACCCGCAGTCCCTCGGCCAGACGGGCATCAACTCCACCTACGTCTTCTCGCTGGTGGACGAGAACCTGAACGACGAGGGCCAGATGGCGGTCCACCGCTCGGGCCTGGACGGCACCGGCACGGTGGACATCAGCCCCGAGAGCAAGCCGGGCGCGCTGCTGCCCTTCGACCTCACGGCCTCCGAGGACGCGGTCACCGTGAACAGCGTGCTGCCCGGCTTCCAGCTCCGCAACGAGAGCCTGCCCAAGTTGTGGCAGTTGACGACCGACGGCTCGCGCAGGGAGCGGGTCTCGTGCAACCGTGGCGAGCAGCTCTCCCCGGCCGCGGTCTCCGGCAAGCAGGTGGTCTGGATCGACGGCACGACGGGCTGGACCGATCTGGTCACCCGGGAGCGCCCCGCGGGACTCTGCGGCTGATCCGGCCGCAGTGAACTCTCTGTGAGAGAGCGGACCCCCGGCGCCCGTGCGCCGGGGGTTCGGGGGCGTCCCCCGGGAAGGCACAGCACAATGGACAGCGTGACCGAACAACGCGAGGACCGTGAGCTGCGGGCCGACTGTGGGAACTGCTTCGGGCTGTGCTGTGTGGCACTGCCCTTCTCGGCGTCAGCGGACTTCGCGATCAGCAAGGACGCCGGAAAGCCCTGCCCCAACCTGGCGACCGACTTCCGCTGCGGCATCCACACCAGGCTGCGGCAGAGCGGCTTCCCCGGCTGCACCGTGTACGACTGTTTCGGCGCCGGGCAGCAGGTCTCGCAGGTCACCTTCGGCGGCAAGGACTGGCGGCAGGCGCCCGAGACGGCACAGGGCATGTTCGGGATGTTCGGGGTGTTCCCGGTCGTACGGCAGCTTCATGAGCTGCTCTGGTATCTGACCGAGGCGCTGACGCTGCGGCCCGCCCGCTCGCTCCACGGCGAGATCCGGCGGCTGCTCGACACGATCGGGCGGCTCACCGAACTGGGTCCCGAAGCACTCGGCGAGCTGGATGTGGCCGCGCACCGGCAGGAGGTCAATGTGCTGCTGCTCCGTACCAGCGAACTGGTCCGGGCCGGGGCCGGGCGCAGGAAGAAGGACCGCAGGGGAGCGGACCTCATGGGGGCGCGGCTCGAGGGCGCGGACCTCAGGGGCGCCAGTCTGCGGGGCGCGTATCTCATCGCCGCCGATCTCACCGGCGCCGATCTGCGGCTGGCCGATCTCATCGGGGCCGACCTCAGGGACGCCGACCTGTCGGGCGCCGATCTGACCGGCTGCATCTTCCTCACCCAGCCGCAGCTCAATGCGGCCAGGGGCGACGCGGACACCAGGCTGCCGCCGGCGCTGGCCCGCCCCGCGCACTGGTCGTGACCGACCGGGGCGCGAGGCGGGCGGTGTGCTGTTGCGGGTGCTCAGCCGTTGGCGAGGGCCACGACGCGGTCGTACGCGCCGTTGAAGCGGTTGTGGTCGCCGACGATCGGTCCTGACGAGGTGTACTGCCAGATCGTGTGGTACGCCCAGCCGGCCGGGAGCGTGCCCGGGGTGGTGTTGTAGCGCGGGATCCACAGGGGGTTGGTCGCGCCGAAGCCGCTGTAGTTGCCCGTGCACTGCGTCCACCAGCTGGTGGCCGAGTAGATGACCGCGTTGCGCCCGGTGCGCGCCTTGTAGCGGTTCAGGAAGTCGCGGATCCAGGTGACCATCGCGGACTGGCTCTTGCCGAAGCAGGCGTCGCCGTACGGGTTCCACTCGATGTCCAGCGCGCCCGGCAGAGTCCTGCCGTCGCGGGACCAGCCGCCGCCGTTGTTGACGAAGTAGTCGGCCTGCGCGGTGCCGGTCGCGGTGTCGGGGGTGGCGAAGTGGTACGCGCCCCGGATCATGCCGATGTTGTACGAGCCGTTGTACTGCTGCGCGAAGTAGGGGTTCTTGTAGTAGGTGCCTTCAGTGGCCTTGACGTAGGCCCACTTCACACCGCTGCTCCACAGGCTCGACCAGTTGACGTTGCCTTGGTGGCTGGAGACGTCCACGCCTTCTGTCGCGACGGCGCGGGAGGCGGGGGGAAGGCCGCCCTGACCGTCGTGGGCGATGACGCCCATGCCCAGGTGGGCCGAGCCGCGCGGGGGAGTGTCGGCGGCGCCGGCGGCGCCGGGGAGGGTGAGGAGGAGGGAGATGACTGCGAGGAGAGTGCCGACTGCTGTTGCGAGACGTGAGCAGCGGGGTCTCCCCGACGACGTGAGGGGAACGGTCGTTCCGGATCTGTGCACGGGCATAGCGTGCCTCCGAAGACCTCGGTGGGGGGGATCTGACGACGTATCGACATGTCGTGGCGGCCATATGGTGTGGACATGCCAGTCATGACGCTACGTACGTAGAACCCGGTTGTGGAAGAGGGGCAGGGTGCTGCCGTTGGTCTACGCCTGCGAAATACTGGCCGAGCTGCGGTGATGGCTGCCGCCGAAAGAAACTCTCAGAATCCGGAAAGCGCGCGAGGGGTGCTGACGTGCACGAAAGCGGTACGGGAAGTGAAGCGGACCCCAAGGGTGGGAATGGTGTGGAGCACGTATTCCTTGCCCTGGAACGGGAGTTGGCGGTCTTTCTGCGCCGGGCCCGGGCGTCGTCGGGCGAGATGGCGCGCGAGGTGCACCCCGAGTTGGAGCCGGCCGCGTACGGCCTTCTCGTACGGCTGGAAGAGGCCGGGCAGCAGCGCGCCACTGAGCTCGCCGGCTACTTCGGTGTCGGCAAAGCGACCATGAGCCGACAGCTTCGAGCCCTGGAAGGCCTCGGTCTCGTCGCCCGCGAACCCGATCCGGCCGACGGACGGGCTTCACTCGTCCGGCTCACCGGCGAGGGCGTGGTGCGCTTCCGCCGGGTGAGGGACGCGCGCCGCGACAGGTATGTGAGCAAGCTGGCGGGCTGGGATCGCGGCGAGATCGCGGAGTTGGCGAGGCTGCTGCACCAGCTGAACGCGCGGGCGGGAAGTTGAGCCGGCCTCTCCGGTGGCCGTTCCGTCCTCAATCTCCCCCCGGACTCCGTCCGGGGTGACCCCAACGGGCTTGACCGGGTCAGAGCTCCGCGAAAACCGCCGCCGCGTCATCGTGCAGCTTCCAGCGGATCACCGCCGTACGCTCCTTCGCCGACTCCTCCAGCGCCCTGACCCGGTCGATCAGCCCCTGCGGCCCCTCCTTGCGGAGCAGGGCCAGGCACTCGGTCCAGCCGCCCTCCGCGAACATGTCGACCCAGCGGGACGCCCCGTCGGTGAGCGCGGCCACGGCCCGCACCTCGGCGCGGGGTGTACTGCCCGTCACCGCGCGGACCGCCACCCCCGGGTCGGCCGCCGCGGTGAAGAACCCGCCCTCGGCGTTGCGCAGGGCGTCCGCCGAGGCGTGTGTGAGCAGCGATTCACGGGGAAGCCGGTCGATCCGGTCGTCCAGCACCGCACGGACCCGGCCGCCCGGCGATTCCAGCAGCAGCGTCGAGTCGGAGAGCACCAGATGCTCCACGGCGTCCGCCGCGGCGCCCCAACGCGCCATGACCACCGTTGCCTGAGGCGTGCGCACGTGAGAAAGGTCACAGGTCCCACGGTGGGTATCAGCGGTGCGCCGGACTGCCTCGGCGAGGATCTCCGTCAGCGTCAGATCCCGTCGTGAACCGGACAGTTCGACCAGGGCGCCGCCGAGCCGAGCGGTGAACCACGGCACCCCGTGCACACATCCGTCGTCGCCCTTGGGAGGGGTCACACCGTCCAGGACAACGAGCGTTCCGCCCTGTCCCGAGGCGGGCAGGGCCACGGATACCCAGTCCTCGTTGGGGCGCTCGGGAGTGCCTGGGACGGTGGCAAGTTCGATACGCATGATCCCCAGTCTGCATGACTCCTTCACGAAGCCCGGGTGGGCGCGTAATCGGCCCGTACCAGCAGGTCAGGGGGGTTTTCGCGGCTTGGAGGCGCACCATCGCGAAGCTGCGGGCGCGCATCCTGCCAAAGCCCGGCCGGAAGATCCAGCCCGCTGCCCGTGAAGCAGCGCGCCGGCCGCAGAGGCGAGTTGTTTGCCAACTCCTGAGTGCTGTTCACTCGTTCGGGTGGCGGAGCGGCCGATGTGCGCCTCCCTCCCAAAAGCGCTGGAATGGTCGTAAGCCGTACCAGGGGTGGGGCTCTCGCGTGTGACCGGTCGTCATCTCTGATTCATGGGTGGACGAGTCAAGCAAGATTGCGAGCACCGGTGCAGAAGAAGCGGCCTCGGGGCAAAGGCGGCACGCCCTCCGAAACCCCGGGCATCCAGCCCCTGGCCACCCCGGTCCCACAGGGCCCACAGGCCCCGCAGGACACGACGCCCGGCCCCGCCGCGCGCGGACGCGCCGTACGCGTACGCACCCGGCTCGTCGCCGGTGTCGCCGCCGTCAGCCTGGTCGTCATCGCGGCCGGCACCCCCGGCATCCTCGCCACCTCCGCCGAACTGACGGACTCCCAGAGCCTGGTCACCCTCGCCGGGCTCAACCGCCAGGCCGTCACCCTGGCCCACTCCCTCGCCGACGAGCGCGACGAGGTCAGCGCGTACATCGCGGCCGGCCGCGACGACCAGCAGGGCGACAAGGAGGACCGTCGCGAGATCTCCGCCAGCCGCGGCGCCCGCGTCGACCGGCAGATCGACGAGATCGACGAGCTCGGCGGCAGCGTCCTGGCCGACCACGCCGAGCTGCGCCGCGGCCTCGCCACCGTCCCCTCCGTCCGCCGCAGCGCCCTCACCGGCAAGGGCACGGCGATCGAGGCCCACCGCGCCTACTCCGCCGTCATCGCGAGCCTGCACGCCCTGTCCGACGAGCTCGCCGAGAAGACCCCTCCACGCGCCGCCGACCGTAGCCGCGCGCCCGCCGCTCTCGGCCTCGCGGTCGAGCAGGCCTCGGCCACCCGCGGGCTGCTGCTCGCCGCGCTCTCGGTGCCCCGGCAGGAGAGCACCCCCGCCTACGACCCGATCACCGGACTCCCCGTACAGGACGAGGGCGATGATGACGGGGCGGACGACCTTACGCGCAACGCGCTGAGCGCCGCCGCCCAGCAGTCCCGGGTGCGGGAACTCGCCGCGCTCGCCGACTTCGACCAGGCCGCCGCCAAGGGCGCCCGCGACAAGCTGGCAGCCACCGTCACCGGACCCGAGGTCAAGACCGCCGAGCTCTACCTCGCCCGGCTCACCGACCAGCCCGAGCTCTCCCCCGGCGACCGCAAGTCCAACCGCGAGAAGCTCGAGTCCTCGCTCACCGCCCGCATCGAGCAGATGCGTGGCGCCGAGTCCTCCCTCGCCTCCGGCCAGACCGAGCGCTTCGCGCAGCTGCGCGACGACGACGTCACCGCGCTGGAGGTGCGGATCGCGCTGCTGGGCGGCCTGCTGATCGTCGCCATCGGCGTGTCCAGCGCCGTCGCCCGTACGCTCACCCGCCCGCTCGCCGTCCTGCGGATCGGCGCGGCCCGTCTCGCGGCGGCCCCCGAGGGGGAGGAGCCGGTCCGCTTCACCGGCCGCAACGACGAGTTCGCACAGGTCGTACGGTCCCTCAACACCCTGCACGGCAAGTTGCGGGACCTCGGCGTACGGGCGGAGCGGCTGGAGCGCGACCGCGCGGAGCTGGTCGACGCCCGCGACGCGCTGGCCGCGGAACTGGCCGCCGGCCGCGTCGAACTCCAGGAGCGCACCGAGCACATCACCGCCGATCTCGAACGGCTGCGCCACACCGTCCAGCACACCTTCGTCAACCTCTCCCTGCGCACGCTCGGCCTGGTCGAGCGGCAGCTCAGCGTGATCGAGAAGCTGGAGGAGCGCGAGCCCGACCCCGAGCGGCTCGCCACGCTCTTCAAGCTCGACCACATGGCCACGGTCATGCGCCGGCACAGCGAGAACCTGCTGGTCCTGGCGGGCGCCGAGCACGGGCAGGGGCACGCCGGACCGGTACCTCTCGTCGACGTACTGCGCGCGGCCGTCAGTGAGATCGAGCGGTACGAGCGGGTCGTCATCCAGTCCCTGCCACCGCACGCCCAGGTCGCCGGCTTCGCCGCGGACGACCTCAGCCACCTGATCGCCGAACTCCTGGAGAACGCCACCTCCTTCTCGCCGCCGGACGCCCAGGTCGAGCTGTCCGGCTGGCTGCTGGAGGGCGGCGAGGTAATGCTCTCCGTGCAGGACACCGGCATCGGGATGACCGCCGGACGCATGAGCGAGCTCAACGCGTGGCTGGAGGAGCCCGAGGCGTACGAGACCCGGGCGGGCCGGGACGGCGAGGGGCTAGGACTGCGGGTGGCCGCGCTGCTGGCCGCGCGTCATGGCGTACGGATCCAGCTGCGCGAGCAGAAGCAGGGCGGGGTCACGGCGGTCGTGGTGCTGACGAAGGCACTGCTGCCCGCCGAGCCGCCGGCGGCCGAGTCGCACTCCGTGACCATGGCGGGGGCGGCGCCCACGCTGCAGCTGCCCGGGTCGGTGGCGGAGGCCAACTCCAATGCGCTGCCGGGCAGTTCTCGCCGCGCGCTGGACCGCCCGGTGGACCCGCTCGTGGACCCCCTGGTGGACCCGCTCGTGGACCCGCTCGTGGTGGCCGCCGAGCAGGCGATCCGCGAGGCGGAGCCGGACGCGCACGAGCGGACGGCGGACGGCGACCCGGAGACCACCGGCAACGGGGTCGACGAGGAGACGTTCGCGATGCGGCTGCCGGACCCGGCGCCCGAGCCTCGGCCCGAGTCGGCATTGGCGCCCGAGCCTCAGCCCGAAGCGCACCACGAGCCGGACGCGGAGCCCGAGCCCGAGCCCGACCCTGAGCCGTCGACCGGACCGAGGTGGGAGCGCGTCACAGGCAAGGGCCTGCCCAAGCGCACCCCTAAGGTCGTCAAGCCCGCCACCGCCGCCCCCGGCGAGCGCACCGGAAGCGTCGACGCCGACGCCCTGCGGCGCCGCCTCGGCGGCTTCCACCAGGGCGCCAAGGACGGCCGCCGCGACGCCGAGGCGGAGATCGCGGAACAGGCCGGACACGAAGAGCACACACGTACAACAACAGAAGAAGCGGGGGACACAGTCGAGGAGGCACGCAGTTGACTGCGACCGGCACATTCGGCCTGAGCAGCGAAGCCCGCAATCTGCACTGGTTGTTGAGCAATCTCGTGGAGGAGGTGCCAGGGGCCCGCTCGGTCGCCGTCGTGTCGTCCGACGGACTGCTGCTGCTCTCCTCCGACCCCGCGCAGAAGGGCGGATCGGCCGCCAACAACCGCAGGGAAGGCCCCAAGGGCTCCAGCGCGGACCTCGCCACCATCGTCTCCGGAATCGGCAGCCTCACCATCGGTGCCGCGAAGCTGATGGACGGCGGCGGCGTCAAGCAGACGATGGTCGCGATGGAGGAGGGCAGCGTCTTCGTCATGTCGATCAGTGACGGCTCGCTGCTCGGAGTGAACACCGCTCCCGACTGCGACATGAGCGTCGTCGCCTACCACATGGCCCTCTTCGTCGGTCGTGCGGGACATGTCCTCACCCCCGAACTCCGCAGCGAACTGCGCAAATCCATGGAGAGCGCCCAGTGACGCCCCCCAGACTTCCGGTGCGCGGCGACGGCCGACGCCCCGCCCGGGTCCGGCCGTACTCACTCACCGGCGGCCGCACCCGTTTCGGCCATGTGCTGCTCGTCGAGACCTTCGTCGCGGCGCTCGAAGCACCGGCCGAGCGCAGGGAACTGCCGAACGGCGATCTCTCCTCGCGCGTCATGCCCGAACTGCGGGCCATCGTCGAGCTGTGCCGCCGTATGCGTACCGTCGCCGAGATATCGGCGCTGCTGAAGATGCCGCTGGGTGTCGTCCGGGTGCTGCTCAGCGACCTGGCCGACCAGGGAAAGATCCGTGTGTACGGGACCGGGCACGGCTCCGGCCAGCCCGACCGCGCGCTGCTCGAAAGGGTGCTGAGTGGACTCCGCCGCCTCTGACACGCTCCTCGCCCGGTCCCGTCCGCAGCCCGAAGAGGAGCCGCGGGCCTGGCAGTTGGACCACACCCGGGCCCCCATCGCCACCAAGATCGTGGTCGCGGGCGGTTTCGGCGTCGGCAAGACGACCTTCGTCGGGGCGGTCTCCGAGATCACGCCGCTGCAGACCGAGGCGCTGATGACGCGGGCGAGCGAGGAGACCGACGATCTCTCCGCCACGCCCGAGAAACTCACCACCACCGTCGCGATGGACTTCGGCCGGATCACCCTCGACGACGATCTGGTGCTGTACGTCTTCGGGACGCCCGGACAGCAGCGCTTCTGGTTCATGTGGGACGACCTGGTGCGCGGGGCGATCGGCGCGGTCGTGCTGGCCGACACCCGAAGGCTGCCGGACTGCTTCCCGGCGCTCGACTACTTCGAGAGCTCGGGGCTGCCGTACATCGTCGCCGTCAACCACTTCGAGGGTTCGGAGCCGTTCGAGGCCGAGGACGTACGCGAGGCCCTGACGGTGCCGCCGCACGTGCCAATTGTGATCATGGACGCCCGGAACCGGATCACGGTGATCGAGTCGCTGCTCGCGCTGTGCGCCCACGCCCTCGAAGCCACGCCCTAGCCGCCGCGCATAGCCGCACAGCCCTGAAAAGCGCCCTGAACTGACGAAAGAGACTCCCTCGATGCGGAAGATACTCATAGTCGGAGCCGGTCAGTCCGGTCTCCAGCTCGCCCTCGGACTCCAGTCGCAGGGCTACGAGGTCACCCTGATGTCCAACCGCACCGCGGACGAGATCCGGTCCGGCCGGATCATGTCCACGCAGTGCATGTTCCACACGGCGCTGCAGCACGAGCGCGACCTGGGCATCAACTTCTGGGAGTCCCAGGCCCCGCGTATCGAGGGCCTCGGCGTCTCCGTCGCCGCGCCCGACTCCACCCGTCCGATCGACTGGGTCGGCACGCTGGACGGCTACGCCCAGTCCGTCGACCAGCGCGTGAAGATGGCCGGCTGGATGGAGACCTTCGCCCAGCGCGGCGGCCAGCTCGTCATCCACGGCGCGGCAGTGTCCGACCTGGACTTCTTCTCCCGTACGTACGACCTGGTCATGGTCTCCGCGGGCAAGGGCGAGCTCGTCTCGATGTTCGGCCGGGACGCGTCCCGCTCCCCGTACGACGCCCCGCAGCGCGCGCTGGCCGTCGCCTATGTCCACGGCATGGGCCCGCGCCCCGAGCACCCCGACTACGACGCGGTCCGCTGCAACCTCGTCCCGGGCGTCGGCGAGCTCTTCGTGATGCCGACCCTCACCACCACCGGCCGCGCCGACATCCTCTTCTGGGAAGGCATCCCGGGCGGGCCGCTCGATGCCTTCCAGGGCATCAAGGACCCCGCCGAGCATCTCTCCCTGACCCTCGAGCTCATGGAGAGGTTCACGCCCTGGGAGTACGCGCGCGCCACCAAGGTCGAACTGACCGACGGAAGCGGGACGCTCGCCGGCCGGTACGCCCCCACCGTGCGCAACCCCATCGGGCGCCTGCCGGGCGGCGGACTCGTCCTCGGGGTCGCCGATGTCGTCGTGGCCAACGACCCGATCACCGGCCAGGGCTCCAACTCGGCGTCCAAGTGCGCCGCCGCGTACCTCTCCTCGATCACCGAGCACGGCGACCGGCCCTTCGACGAGGCGTGGATGCAGTCGACCTTCGACCGCTACTGGGACACCGCGCAGCACGTCACCAAGTGGACGAACGCGATGCTCGGCGTCCCGCCGGAGCACGTACTCAACCTCATCGGCGCGGCGGGCGGCCTCCAGCCGGTCGCCGACCGGTTCGCGAACGGCTTCAACAACCCCGCGGACTTCGAGAACTTCTTCTACGACCCGGCGCTGACCGACGCCTACCTGACGGAGGTGTCCTCGGCGTCCGGGGCATCGGGATCCTCCGTCCCGGAGTAGCCGGTGTCCGGCCCCGCCGTGGCTCCGTCCGGGAGCCGCGGCGGGGTGTACGTACTCAGCGGGCTGCCGGCCGGGTCCGGGCGTACCGCGCCGAGCAGCGGGTTCGCCGCGATCGGGGAGACCTTGACGCGGGTGCCGGGGCGCGGGGCCTGGACGACCATGCCGTCGCCCAGGTAGATCGCCACATGCGTGGCCTCGGGGAAGTAGATCACCAGGTCACCGGGGCGGAGCCGGTCCAGTGACACCTTCGGGAGTTCCTCCCACTGCTCCTGGGACGTACGAGGGATGGAGCGCCCCGCACTCGCCCAGGCCTGGGAGGTCAGCCCCGAGCAGTCGTAGGACTCCGGGCCCTCCGCGCCCCACAGGTACGGCTTGCCGACCTGCTCGACGGCGTAGTCCAGCGCTCGCACGCCCTCCTCGGACGGCGTGCGCTTGCCGTCGAGCACGCCCGTGGCGAGAAGCTTCTCCTGGGCCTCGGCGGTGTCGGACTGCTCCTGGGCGGCCAGTCCGGCGATCTCCTCGGTGGTGAGCGAGGCGAGCAGCGCCTCGACCGCCTTCAGCCGCGAGGTGGCTCTGTCGCGCGCCTGCTTCTGCCTCGCGGCGAGGACCTGCTCCTTGGCGAGGGCCTTGCGGGACTCGGCCGCCAGTGTGTCCGCCCGCTTCGCGCCCACGTCGAGCCGGGCCATGGTCGCCAGCCGGCCGGTGGCCGCGCGCTCGATCAGATGGTCCTGGTCGAGGGCTTGCTGCGGGTTGCGGGCGAGCAGCAGCTGGAGGTAGGTGGAGAGCTCGGAGCTGCCCTGGTACTGCTCGCGGGCGAGCCGCCCCGCGTCACCCCGGCTCATGACGACGGCGTTGCGCGCCCTGGCGAGGTCGCGGGCGAGCCGGGCGGTTCTGGCCTGCTGTGTCCTGAGCTGTTCCTCGGTCGCGTTGTAGGTCTCGCCGGCTTCTTCGGCCTGGCGGTAGAGCGTCTGAAGGTTGGTCAGCATCGTGGAGACGGTGGAGACGGCGGACTGGCCGGGCCGGCCCGAGGGTTCGGCTGAGGGTTCGGCTGTGGGTTCGGCGGTGGGTTCTGCGGTGGCCGGGGGCGCCGGCACCGCCGCGAGCGCCGTGACGGCGGCCAGCGCCGCCGTACAGACCGAGCGGAGCACTCTGCCTGACACCTCATCACCTCCGGCTGTGGGGTGGGCCGGCCGTCCACCTCAAGGCCGATCATGCGACGGCGCCGGCCGGACCGCCCCGCGAGTGGTCGATTCAGCGCAATACGGTCACTCGTCGAGGCGGAGCACGCGGATCTGGCGGCGTGTCAGTCGACCGGCAGCGCGTAGAAGGTCCTGCCCCGCCGGACGACGAGGTTCCGGCCGCTGCCGCCGGTCAGGGGCCTGTAGCGAGGTGCGTCCGTGCCGCTGTCCTCCGCGCCCGCTTCCTGGAACTTCCACAGCCGCTTGCCGTCGCGCGCGGCGAAGGCGGTGAGCTGCACGCTGTCGTACGCGAGCACCGTGCGCCCGCTGCCGCTGAAGGCAGTCCCCGGGATCTCACTCGTAGCGGGTGCCTCGGTGGAGCGGCGCCACAGCTGCCGGCCGTTCGCAGTGTCGACCGCGGCGACCTCCTGGTGGCGGTTGGCTGCGTACAGCATGGGGCCGCTGAGGATCCCGCTCCCGAACGCGAAGACCCCGGTTTCGCCCGGTGCCGCCTTGGCCCGAGCCACTCGCCACAGGCGTGCGGCGGTACGGCTGTTGTACGCGTGCAGCTCGCCGGCCGAGGAGGCGAACAGCCTGTCCGACGCGTCGCCCACGAGGGCGGCGGAGGGATGGACGCCGGCGAGCCGGAACGACCGGAGCTTCTTGCCCGTCTTCCGGTCGAAGGCGAACAGCACGGACGTGCCCTTGGCGGCGGTCCGCTGCGCGGGCGTGATGGTGCGCGCGTCCTGCCGTACGACGATGTCGGCGGGGCGGACGGCGACCACGTCGTACTGCGGGCCGTCCGGGGGAGCGCCCGCCGCGACGGGCGTGCGCCACAGCCACTCGCGGGCGGCGAGGTCGTACGCGAAGAGGTACGAGAGGAGGGCGGCGCCCTTCTTGACCCGCCCGGTCATCCAGACCGTTGTTCCGTCCCAGCCCGCAGTGCCCGTGAGGGTCAGGGTCTCGCCGGGCCCCGCGAGTGTGGTCTTGGCGACCCTGTGTCTGACCTGCCCGTCCCGCACGGCGATCCACAGGAACGCGTCGGGGGCGTCGACGAAGCAGAGCTCGCCGTCGACCGGAAGCGCGCGGGAGAGCGCCGCGGCCTGGGTGCGCTGCCAGAGCGGCCGCCCGGTGCGCAGGTCGATCCCCGCGGACTGCTCCCGGCCGGTCAGGACGAGCACGCGGCCCTGATGAACGGAGGCACTGAACTGCCCGGCCTCCGCGGGATGCTCGTACTTCCACACGGGCACCGGCGGCAGCCCGGCGATCGGGCTGCGCTTAGGCGCGGGCGCGGCTGTGGCGGGTGTCTTGTCCGAGTCCCCGGGGGCCAGGCCGTACCCGGCACCGCCGCCAACGGCGAGCCCGACGACGCCGGCAACGACCCCGGTGAGCAATGCGCGGCGCCCGGGTACGGCGGGCTGGGGTACGGCGGGCTGCTGGGGCGCGGTGGGAGGGTGTGGCCGGAGGGTGTGGGCGGAGGGGAGCGAGGGCGGGCGCGCCCTGCGGGCTCCGCGCGGCCGGCAGGGCGAGTTGCGAGGTGACCCGGTCCCCCCGCATACCGCCGCCGATCCCGCGGTTGATGAGCAGCGTGTCCGGGCTGCTGCCCGGGGCTGGGCCGCCCGGGGCCACGGCGGCTCCGCCGCCGGCCCGTTGCGGACTGCTGGTGGCACCCTCCGCCAGCGCCGTCACCCTCGCCGACTGGGCCTCCAACGCCGTTACCAGAGTCGGCGGGAGCCAGCCGTCCCGGGCCAGTGCCGCCGCGCCCTCCAGGGCCAGCTCCGCCGCCACCGTGCCCGCCGAAGGGCGGTCGTCCGGGGTTTTTGCCAGGCAGTGCGCCACCAGCGGGCGCAGTTCGCCCGGGACGCCGTCCAGGTCCGGCTCGCCGTGGGTGATGCGGTCCGCGTCCGCCAACGGGGTCGTGCCCGTCGACGCGTACGCCAGCAGCAGGCCCAGTACGAAGATGTCCGACGCCGGGCCCGGCTTCGCGCCCGTCGCCTGTTCCGGGGTCAGATAGCCCAGCTTCACGCTCAGTTGCCCGTCCGGGTGCGCCTCCGCGACCGCCGCCGCGCCCAGCACCCCGAAGGCCGTGAGCCGCGGCCCGTCCGCCGCCAGGAGCACCGTGTCGGGCGCGAGCCCGTGCAGCACCGCCCCCGCGGCATGCACCCGGGACAGCGTTTCCGCGAGCGCCGCGCCCAGTATCCGTACCGCCCGCTCCGGCAACGGCCCGGCGATCGCGATCGCCTCACGCAGGGTCAGCGCGGGGACGTACGGGCTCGCCGTCCACAGCGCCTGCCCGTCCGTGCTCGAATCGATCGGCGCCACCCAGCCGCCCGCGAGCCGCTCCGTCCGCCGCGTCTCCGACTGGAAGCGGCGCCGGAACGCCGGCAGCGCGGCGAGCTCGGGCCGGGCCACGGACACGACCGCCGTCGCGCCGTCCGCCCCCCGCGCCAGGTAGTGGACGCTGACCGCCGACTCCCGGAAGCGCGCGAGCGCGGTGAACGGCCCGATCCGGTGCGGATCGTCCTGCTGCAGCGGCTCCATCGCGAGCATCCCCCCTGGCGGCACGGTCCCCGCGATCTTATGGCGCGCTGTTCGGCTTCGACCAGGGCCACTTCAGCGCGCGCCGTTCCACGCCCCCGGGCGCGTACTCGTACTTCCAGCCGCGCTGCAGCCCGAGGCGCTTGCTGTAGCCGGACGGGACGCGCCGGTACGCGTGCACCGTCGGCGGGCCGCCGTCGGCGTTCGGCACGGGGATCTCGTACCACTTCGGCGGATGGCCTGTCGGCCCGACGAGGACCGGCAGCACGCGCCCGTCCAGCGGCCCGCCCACAAAGGGGGTGTTCTCGCTTTTCACAGGGGCAAGTCTCACGCAGGCCGACCACGCCGCCCGCACCGGGCGCGCGCGCCGTCCGGTGAATGGTCATGACGTGAGCATGGACGGCACGTTGACCACGGTGCCAATCCCGTCGTGGAGGACGATGAACCGGCGCTCGTTGTGAGCTGCGCACAGGAAGCTGTGTGCTCACAGTGACGGCGGTCCCTCTCTGAACCGTCGCGTCGAACTGTTCCGAGTGGTTCGCCGACACTGATGTCATTGACAGGCCAAGACTCGCGCGACTAGTTTCGGCCCGGGCCGAAACAGCGGAGCTCAGTGTTCCCTTCTCATCAGGCCTTCCGGAGGCCCCCATTGAAGACAGGCTTCAAGCGCGCCACCGCACCTCTCGCACTGTTCATGCTCGCCGCGTCGCTCTCCGCCTGCGAGGAGAGCAACGGCGGCTCGAACTCGAAGAAGCTGACCGTCTGGATGTACCCGGTGATCGCCGACCCGAAGGCCGGTGCGGCCTATTGGGACGGCATCGAGAAGGCCTTCGAGAAGGCGCAGCCGGGCACCTCGCTGACCATCGAGCAGCAGCCGTGGGAGAACCGCGACCAGAAGATCGCCACGGCGTTCGGCGGCGGAAAGGGCCCGGATGTCGTCCTGCTGACGCCGGACCAGATTCCCCAGTTCTCCGCCAGTGGCGCCATCGGCCCGGTGGACGGGGCACTCAAGGAGAGCATCGGCAAGTTCCTGCCCGCCACGACGGACGCGATGAAACAGAACGGCAGGATCTACGGCGCGCCGATCTATCAGACCGTCACGACCACCATCTACAACAGGAAGCTGCTGGCCGCCGCCGGTATCACCACACCGCCCGCCACCTGGGACGAGATCAAGGCTGCCGCCCCCAAGCTGAAGCAGAACGGCGTCGCCCTCCTCGACTACTCCGCCAGCAACGAGGCCTCGCTGAACCTCAACTTCTATCCGCTGCTCTGGCAGGCGGGCGGCAGCGTCTTCACGAAGGACGGCAAGAAGGTCGCCTTCAACGCCCCTGAGGGTGTCGAGGCGCTCACCTTCCTCACCGACCTCTACAAGGCGGGCTCGGTTCCCAAGTCGTCGATGACGAACACCAACCTGCTCGCCGACCAGGCACTCGGCAAGCAGCAGGCAGCCATGGGCTACTCCGTCGTCCTCTCCGACGCCGATCTGGCCGCGAAGACCTGGGGGCCCGAGAACGTCCTGGTGGGCGGGCCGCTCAGGGGCCCGGCCAAGGAGGTCGCGTTCGGTATCCCCGGCGCCCTCAGCATCAACGCCAAGTCCAAGAACACGGCGGGCGCGGAGAACTTCCTCGCCTTCATGACGCAGCCGCAGCAGATCAAGTCCCTGGGCCGGGCGAGCGGTTACTTCTCGCCGCGTACGGACGTCACGGTGCCCAGCGAGTCCCCCTACGCGAAGCAGTATCAGGCGGCCCTGGCGAACGTCTTCCCCGGTGAGCCCAATCCGGCCGCGCGCCGGCTCATGGGGCTGCTCGCGCCGGAGGTCCAGGCGGCGCTGACGGGCAGGAAGAGCCCCAAGGAGGCCCTGGACGCGGCGGCCAAGGCGGCCGACGACCTGCTGGCGCGCCGGCGTTGAGCGAGGCGGCCACGCGCAGGAGGCCGGCGGACGAGGCCGGCGTGTGACCCGTACGGGCCGGGGCTGCCCGTGACGCAACGGCAAGCGGTGGTGGACTGCCTGGCGCAGCTCGCGAAGGAGGACGACTCATCCGGGGACCGGTTCAGCGGCGCCGGCCGGCCTTGTCCACGATGTCGGTTGAGACCCGGGTGGCCGTGGCGATCACCGTGCCCCTCGCCACGAAGGGTCCCCCCGAGGCCTTGCCGCCCACGTAGTAGCCGATTCCGGCCACGTACCGCACGCCCTGGTAGGCGTAGGTCTCCGGGTCGAGCAGTACCTGCACGCCGTTGCGCTCGTACGAGTAGTCGCGGAAGTTGCCGTCGATGCCGATCGCGATGGCTGCCCGTCCTGCCCCGTCGGTCACCTCGATCGGCTGGGTCACTCCGCCAAGACCGGTGATGATCCGGTAGATGGTCCTGGCCTTCTCGGGCGCGATGACGGGGGATCCGGAGAGGACCTCCACGATCTCGGCGAAGTCGCGCTGGGCCTGGGTCAGGCGCGGCGTGCTCACGAGCCGGCTGGGGATGGACCGCCGGCGGATCATCGTCAGCGCGGCGTCCGGGTCGTCGGGGAGGTCGGCCATCAGGGCGTCCGAGGACAGGGGTGGGAGCATCTCCCACCCTCCCTGATAGCGGCCGTTCCACACGTCCACGTCGTCCGGGTCCTCCGAGCTCTCGTCCGGCGTGGCAAGCGCTCCGCCGTCGTAGCGGATCCACTTGTTCTGGTACAGCGGCTTCGCGGGCTTCGCCACGCACGGCTGCGAAGAGGGCCCCAGATTGAACGAGCCCGCTTCGCTGAAGCCGTAGGTGCTGGCGCCTGTGCCGCACTGCCACGTGTCCCACCGGACCTTCTGGTGGACCCACTGGTGCGGCCGGGGTGTGGGCATCGCGGACGCGGCGTTCTCCTGCCTCAGAGGCAGTGCCGAAAGCAGGGCGGCCGCCGTCACCGCGGCCGCTGCGCCGACCGCCGCGAGCTTCCACCCGCCGCGCCTGCGCTGCGGCCTGGCGATCTCGTCCAGCAGCCGCTGCCGGGCCGGAGTGAGCCGGGCGCGGTCGGGTACGGGAGCGTCGGCGCGCAGCTGCCGGACTGCTGTCATCTCATCCATGGCCGGCCACCTCCTGGAAGTCGCGTACGAGGGTGGGGTCCACGCCGCCGAGAGCGATGCGGACCTTCTTGCGGGCCCGGTTGAGGCGGGAGCGCACCGTGCCCACCGGGATGGACAGTGCTTCGGCGACCTCCTGGTAGCCGAGGTCCGCCCAGGCGACCAGCAGCAGTACATGCCGGTCACCCGCCGACAGGCCTGCCAGGGCGCCCGCGAGCGGACCCTGCGCGGCCTGGGCCGCGACGCGGCTGTCGCTGCGGTCGGTCCAGGATTCAGCCACGGGGTCGTGGTGGGTGCGGGCCAGTGCCCTGAGCGCCCGTACTTCGGTGCGGCGCTGCTTTCCGATGAGGTTGGCGGCAATGCCGTACAGCCAGGGCTGGGCGTTCGGCCGTGCGAGGTCGTAGCGCGCCCGCGTGCGGAACGCGGCCAGGAAGGTGTCGGCGGTGATGTCCTCGGCCGCGCACTCGCCGAGCCGGCGGGCCGCATACCGATGGATGTCGGCGGCGTGCCGGTGGTACAGCTCGCCGAAGAGCTCGGGCTGCTCCAGGGAGCCGGCGATGATCGAGGCATCCTCGTCGGGTCTGCCAGATGAGCCATTCACGCGGTCTCTCGTGTCTGTTGTCGGTCGGGTCCACCCTCTATTACCCGAAGCCCGCGGATGGGTTCACGGCGGCGTCGCGAACGAGAGGAGCGCATGGCCGTGAACCCGATCGTGGGCTTCGGGTAAAGAGAAGTGTCAGGGTCTGTATTTCGAGAACAGCGCACATCGGCGGCCGGTACCCGGACCGTGTGTGCGCCTTGGGGGAGTGGAGTTCTGTTGACGCACGCGGTGAGAGACGTCGCGAAGAGGACGGCCGGGGCGCTGCTCGCGGTGTTCGCTGTTCTCATGTCGATGCTGGTTTCGGCGGGCCCGGCGCAGGCGGCCGAGCCCCTGCCCGGGGGCAAGGCGAACTGGGTCGTCTCGGTCGGTCATATGGACCTGGCGTCGAAGAACAACTACCGCAACTGGGTGCGGCTCGGGTACTACGTCTTCAACACCGACGGCACGGTGACCACCAACTACTGGTACTGGCACCAGCGGGACCAGCCGGTACGGGTGGACGCGATGACGGCCGACTGCGGCGGCAGCGTTCCCACGTGTGCCGTCCGCACGGTCGACGGGTACAAGGGTGATCCGACGGGTGGCTACCAGGGCACCTTCGGCTACGCGAGCGACGGCCGGCTCGCCGTGACGTGGACCAAGAACGCGGCCGGCACCCCGCTGACGGATCCGCTCACCGAGTACTGGAACGTGGAGGCCGGCCTGGCCGGCGGCGGCGCGGCCCGTATCACCAGCCCCACGTTCTACGGCCCGTACAGCAAGCCGGACAACTGGAACGTGACGATTCCCGCACCGGGCGAATTCTCCAGCTACACCGCCAACTTCGGTGTCGGGTACGGCAGCAACGCCTCGCTGGGACGCGAGAGCCGGGCCACCATGAGCCAGCTGATCACCGACCCGCGCTACAACGCACAGCCCTACAAGGGCGCTTTCGTCGTGGCCAAGGCGTCGTCGGCCGACCCGAAAACCCGAGTCGGCATCGTAGGGCGTGAAGGCTCGGGCGGAGCCTGGTCGTTCGGTGCTGCCGCCAACCCGTGGAAGCAGTGCAACGGCAGCCCGTGCATGGGCTGGCTGCAGCCCGGTACCAGTTGCGCCGGCACCGACAAGGACCGCGCGCGCTACATCGCCGAGATCGGCGGGGGACGGCGCAACACCGAGGAGTACTGGTGCCAGTCCCTGGCCCAGGGACAGCCCTGCTACAAGTACAACTCGCACCCCCGCCCGATGCTTCAGGTCATCGACGACTCCGGAAAGTTCCAGGGCTGGGTCGGCGTCGAGGCGTTCACCCACGTGAGCACCAGCACGGGGCTGCCCGACAGCGGCTGGGTCGAGGGCTACTGGGGCATCTTCGACATGGTCTCCGCCGCACTCGAGCCCAAACTGGAGGGCTGACCCCGTACGGATGAGCCGGCGGCAGCGTCGGCACGAACTGGCAGGGCCGCACGGAGGTGCGGCCCTGCGCGGTCAGCACGGCGACCCCGGTGGTCAGGTGGAACTGCCGGCGGCCCACATGGGCGTGCACATCGCACCGCCGAGTCCAGTACGGGCAGGACCGCGGCCCGTTCCTCCTCGCCGAAGGTGCGGCCGTGCGGGTCGAGAACTCCTGGCAGCGGCATTTCCCGTTCGGGCATCGGGGCACTACCCTCTCCGCAAGCCTGAGGTTCTGGCCTGGGCCGAAATCAGGGCCGCTGTTTCCGGTCGTCAACCCTGTGTCTGCCGGGGCGACTCGGAGCTTCGTAGGATCCGGGGCGGCGGCCGCGGTTGCGGGCCCGTCCAGAGGTACCCCAGAACACTCCAGAAGAACGGAGACCGGCCGATGGCTATCACGGTCGGCGTGATCGGTCCCGAGGACCTCGTGGACAAGGTGGTCGCGGTCGGCGGCTCGGCCGGAGCGGACCGGCTGGTGGCCCTTCCCTGCCGGCACGAGGACGAGACCCTCGAGGTGGTCGGGAGGGTGGGGCCGGACGTGGACGCCCTGCTCTTCACCGGTGTCGTGCCGCATACGCTCGCCGCGGCCGCGGGCCTCGTCGACCGCCCCGCGATGTACATCCCGTACGGCGGCGCGACGCTGCTGCGGGCCCTCGTCGAACTGCTCCGCCTCGGTCACGACGTCTCCCGTATCTCCATCGACACCCTGCGCCGCAGTGAGGTCATGGAGACGCTCACCGAGGCGAAACTCCCCACCGAGCATGTGCATGTACTGCCGTACCGGCCCGGGCTCACCTCGCTGGACCTCGCCGAGTTCCACCTCGCCGCGCGGGACAGGAAGGGGACCCGGGTCGCCCTGACCTGCCTCGGCCCGGCCTTCCAACTGCTCGACCACGAGATGCACGCCGTACGTCTCGCTCCGTCCCGGCATTCCATACGCTCGACACTCCAGGCCCTCGTGCTCGTCACGGCCGGAGCGCACAGCGGGGACGCCCAGGTCGCCCTCGGCATCATCGATCTCCCGGCGGCCGACCGGGAACTGTCCGCCGATCTGCGGGTGTTGGGCGGCAGCCTCGCCGATCTTCCCGACGGGCAGCGGCTGGTCGTCACCACCCGCGGCGTACTGGAGAAGGTGAGCGAGCAGTTCACCCGGCTCCCCTTCCTCGACGACCTCGCCGCCCGGCACGGCACCGCCCACGTGGGCTTCGGCCTCGGCCGCACCGCCGCCGAGGCCGAGTCGCTGGCCAGGCGCGCCGTCAACCGGGCCCGCTCGGTGGGCGCGGTGGCCGGGGTGGTCTGCATGACCGACGACGTCGACATCGTGATAGACGAGGAGCGTTCCGGGACGGCATCACAGGGACCGGCGGCCGGCCCGGAGAGCACGGTGACGCTCGCCCGCCGCGTCGGACTGAACCCGAAGACGCTGGACAGGCTGCGTGAACTGGCCGCCAAGGATCCGGAGGAGGGCATCACCGCGCACCTGGTGGCCGAGCACCTCGCCGTCCAGCAGCGCACCGCCCGCCGCATCCTCAAGCGCCTGGAGCGGGCGGGTGTGGCCGTACCGACGGGCAGCCGGCAGCCGGGCCGGACCGGCCGCCCTCCGATCGTCTACCGCGTACGCCTCTGAGCCCGCACTTACGGTCAGGGCCGAGTCGGCGGTCCCCTACAGCAAGTGCTCCGCTCCGCTCACCACCGGCCCGACCCCCCGCGCCAGCCTCCCCACCGGACCCCCCGGCACCTCCCGGGCCAGCAGGTCCTTCACCGCCGACGCCGTCTCCTCGTCCGTCGTCGCCGTCGCCGCCAGCAGCGCGATCAGGTGGTCCACCAGCCAGTCGCGCAGCTCGTCGGACGGCGGCTGCTTCCCCTCGTCCAGCCAGATCAGCGACGCCGCCTCCACCGCCGCGATCCACGTGCGCACCATCATCCGCAGCCGCAGTCCCGGACGGGTCACCCCGAGATGGACCAGGACATGCTCGGCCGCGGCCCGCCGCACCTCGTCGACGATCGCGGTCGTACGGGACGTCTCCGCGACGCTCCCGCCGCGCAGGAGCGCGCTGAACCCGGCGTCGTGCTCGTCGACGAAGACGAGGTAGCGGTCGAGCACCCGGGCGAGCCGTTCGGTCGGCGGTCCCGCCGTCGGCTCGGCGAAGCAGAGCTCCAGCTCGTCGGCGGCCGACCGCAGCGCCGTCTCGTACAACTGCTGCTTCCCGCCGGGGAAGTAGCGGTAGACGAGCGGCCGGGAGACCCCCGCCGCCCCGGCCACGTCGTCGAGGGAGATCTCGTCCGGCGGCCGGTGCGCGAAGAGCGTGAGTGCGGCGGCGAGAAGCTGCGTACGGCGCTCCTCGACGCTGAGCCGTCGGTACGCACGGGTCACGGGAGCGGGACTGGTCATGCTCGCAGCGTAACCGCACTGTTCGAGGACAGGACCGGAGCGGGCCGGACCCACCGAACCGGACCGGACCCGACCTACGCCAGCAGGCCCGAGCTCTTCCACAGCCTCCGCCCCGCCCCCCGCAACATCCCGATGTCATCAAGGAAGTCCGTCAGCCGCTTCGCCCCCGACTGCATCACCTCCCGCCGGTGCCCGCTCGCCCTGACCTGCGCGACCGCCTTGCGGCGGTCGAGCCCGACGTTGGTGTACACCTGCGGATTGATGAAGCAGACGGAGAAGACGCGCGCCGCCTCGCCGCAGCTGATCCGCGTGAACTCCTGCTCCCAGCGTGGCGCGGTCACCATCTGGCGGCGCAACTCCTCGCGGGCGTACCGCACATGGCGCGCCTCCTCGACCACATGGATGCGAGTGACACCGCGCACCAGCGTCTGGACGCGCTCGTCCGGGAACGTCAGTCGCTGCATCCAGTCGAGGATCTCCTCGCCGAGCAGCGTCGCCGCGAACGAACCCGGCGTGGTCGAGACGGTCTTCAGGACACGCGCCAGATTGTGGTAGACCCGCGGCACCGGATAGGCGGGCGCCCCGCCTTTCTGGATCATCCTGGCGAACATCATCGAGTGCCGGCACTCGTCCGCGATCTCGGTGAGCGCGTACCGCACATGGCTGCTGGTCACGGACTTGTCGTAGATGTGCCTGACCAGCAGCTGCATCAGGATGATCTCGAACCAGATGCCGAGCGAGGCGAGCGAGGCGGCCTCGTGCCTGGCCAGGTCCATCCGCTGGTCCTCGGACATCCTGTGCCAGAGGGGGGTGTCGTAGAGGGAGACCAGCTCCGGTGGCCAGAACCACTTGCCGTCCTCGACGGGAGACTCCCAGTCGAGCTCCTTGTCGGGGTCGAAGGAGTGCTTGGCGGAGGACTCGAGCAGGCGCTCGGCGACCTGTTCGCGGTCCCGGAGCGGGCCGAGTGCGTCGCGGAGCAGCTGCACGTCGCGTTCGGTCACTGTCGTCATGGCTGAGGGCACCTCGTGATGGGGGTTACCAAAGGTTGCCCCTTATGAGACTGCCTGTCAGTAAGCCCGTCAATCCCTCACGCACGACTTGTTGACTCCTCGTCTACCAACGTGTGAGCCTGCCAAGTGTCCTTAGATGTACGGGATATGAGGCGAAGGAGCCGTCAGTGTCGACGCACGACCTCTACGAAAACGCCCCCGAAAGCTCTCTCTGGCAGGTCCCGGCCTCCGGTGCGGCACGCTTCAGCTGGGAGTACGACGACGGCCGCGAGCGCCTCCTCGCCCTGTACCAGAAGGGCAAGGACAAGCAGTGGGACGGCGCCACGCGGATCGACTGGGACCTGGAGGTCGATCCGTACGACCCACTCGGCACCCCCGACGAGGTGCTCAACCTCTACGGCACCCGCCACTGGGCGAAGATGACCGAGAAGGACAAGGGCGATCTGCGCCGGCACTACACCTCCTGGCAGTTCAGCCAGTTCCTGCACGGCGAGCAGGGCGCGATGGTGTGCGCCGCGCGGATCGTGGAGTCGGTACCCGACCTCGACGCGAAGTTCTACTCCGCCACCCAGACCATGGACGAGGCCCGGCACGCCGAGATCTACAGCCGCTTCCTGCACGAGAAGGTCGGGATGCTCTACCCGATCAACGACAACCTCCAGGGGCTGCTCGGGGACACCCTGCGCGACTCCCGCTGGGACATGCCGTATCTGGGCATGCAGGTCCTGATCGAGGGCCTCGCCCTTGCCGCGTTCGGCATGATCCGCGACACCACCGACAAGCCGCTGCCCAAACAGATCCTCGCGTACGTCATGCAGGACGAGGCCCGGCACGTCGCCTTCGGGCGGATGGCGCTGCGCGACTACTACAAGCAGCTCAGCGACGCGGAGCTGCGCGAGCGCGAGGAATTCGTCATCGAGGGCTGCTACTTGATGCGCGACAGGCTGCGCGGGGTGGAGGTCCTGGAGAACTTCGGCATCGCCAGGAAGGAGGCCGAAGAGATCTCCGAGCAGTCCGAATTCCTGGCGCTGTTCCGGAAGCTGCTGTTCAGCCGGATCGTGCCGTGTGTCAAGGACATCGGGCTGTGGGGAGAGCGTCTGCAGAAGGCCTATCTCGACATGGGCGTCTTCGAGATGGGCAACTCCAACCTGGACCTGCTGATGACCCAGGACGAAGAGATCGCGGAGCAGCTGGACCGCGAGCGGTTCGCGGTGGAGGAGGAGGCGCGGGTCTCGGAGGTCGAGCAGGCGATCAAGGACGGCGCGCAGCCGTAGTCCCCGTACGCCGACCGCGGGGCATCACTCCGCCACCGGCGGGAACGACGTCCTCAGCGTGAACGCGTACGGCGTCGGACCGTGTTCGCGGAGGTGGACGAGGCGCTGCTCCGCCTCCTCCACCGTCGGGCGGTGGCCCTCCGCCACCCACCACAGCGTGGTCATCGCCTCCTTCACCCGCTCGAACCACTCGTAGCGGCGGCCGAGCAGCTCCCGGTGCTGCCCCTGGTACATGAACGCGGTCAGCGCGTTGGTGTCGCGCCACGGAGACGTGTTCACGATCAGCCAGTCGTCCCCGAACACCGGCACATCCGTCGCGTTGCCGGTGTCGCTCGTCAGCCGCCAGATGAAGCCGTCAGCCCTTTCGGCGACCGCGTTCACCGGGTCGAGTGCGTCGACGAAGTCCTTCAACTCCGGGGAGTCCAGCGGGAATGCGAGTCGGGCTATGTTCACCTGGGCCAGTTCATAGGTCATGGCCGCACGATAGGCGCGTGCCGCTCCGCCGCCACCGCCATTTCGAGGAGCGAGACGTCCGCGCCCCGCGCCGCCACCAGTTGCAGCCCGACCGGGCAGCCGTCGCTCGTGAAACCGGCCGGGATGCTCGCCGCCGGATGCCCGCTGAGGTTGAACGCCCAGGTCAGCGCGGTGGAGTAGAGCTCGCCCGGCCCCTCGTGACCGTGCGGGCGGTTCGGGGTGGCCGGGGTGAGCAGCAGCTCCGTGTCCGCGAAGAGCGCATCGAGCCGGCGGTCGTTCTCGCCGCGCACCGCGGCCCCCGCGGACGGATCCCCGGCCCGTACGGCCAGCCATGCGTCCTGCGGGTCGAGCAGTGCGACCGGCCGGGGGTCCAGTCGCAGGACTCCGGCCGCCACCAGCCGTTCCACCGCGCCCCGCGCGACCGACTCCACCTCCGGGTCCGGCTGCGCGAAGCCCAGGCCGGCCGACCAGCGCGCCCGTACCGGAAGCTCCACCCGTACATCCTCGTACTCGTCCAGCACGCACCGCAGATACGCCCGCGCGTCCGCCGCCGAGCCGGTCAGCACGCCCGCCGAGGCCAGCCCGGTCCGGTCCGGCGACGGCAGCAGGCCGTTCGTCGTCTTCAGGCCGAAGATCCCGCACCACGCCGCGGGGATCCGTACCGAGCCCGCGCCGTCGCTGCCGGTGGCAAGACCCACCATCCCCGAGGCGACCGCCACGGCCGAGCCCGCCGACGAACCCCCGGGCGTACGGTCCGCGCGCCACGGGTTGACCGTACGGCCGTGTGCCCCGAGTCCCCAGGTCTGCCAGTACGTGCCCGGGCCGGGCACCGCCGTCGAGCCGACCGGCACCGCGCCCGCCGCGAGCAGCCTCCGGGCCGCGTACGAGCGGATCCCGGAAGACCCCTTCACGGCGAACGGCAGCCCCGCGAGCGGCAGTTGAGGATCCACCTCCCGCGTCGACGCCTTCTCGTCCCACACCTCGATGAAGGCGCTCAGCTCGGGGTCCAGCCGCGCGATCCGCTCCAGCGCGTCGTTCACGTGCGTCATGCACTCATCTTCGCAGTGCCGCTGCCATGACGGCCCGCGCGATCGGGGCCGCGCTGCCGCCACCGCTGACGTCGTTGCGTCTGGCCTCCGCGTCCTCGACGACCACCGCGACCGCGACCGCCGGCTGGGGAGCGTCGTCCGCCTGCGCCCAGGAGATGAACCAGGCGTACGGCGTACCGGCGTTGCCGATGCCGTGCTGCGCCGTCCCTGTCTTGCCGCCGACCCTCGCTCCGCCGATCGCGGCCTTCCCGCCGGTGCCCTCGTCGACGACCTCGACCATCAGCCGCTGGAGCTTCTGTGCCGTCGATGGGCTCATCGCCTGGCTGTACGACCTCGGGTTGTTCTGGGAGACGGTGTCGCCGTCCGATGTGGTCACCCGGTCCACCAGATAGGGGAGTTTGAGCTCCCCGCCGTTGGCGACCGCCGCCGAGACCATCGCCATCTGCAGTGGTGTCGCCGTGGTGTCGAACTGTCCGATCGAGGAGAGCGCCACCTGATCGATGGTCATGCGCCGGTCGAAGTTCGACGGGGCCACCCCCGAGGGGATTCTCAGTCCTCGGTCGTTGAAGCCGAACTTGCTCACCGTGTCGAGCATTCCGTGCAGCCCGATCTTCACCCCGAGATGCGCCATCACGGTGTTGCAGGACCACTGGATGGCGTACGCGAGCGAGGCGTTGCCGCAGCCGGTCGCCGCATTGGGGAGGGTCGTCGCCGTACCCGGCAGGACGTACGGATCGGGCGTGCCGGTCGGCGCGTCGACATCCCTGACCACTCCCGTGTCCAGAGCGGCCGCCGCTGTCACGATCTTGAAGGCGGACCCTGGTGGATAGGTCTGCCGGATGGCCCGGTTGAGCATGGGCTGGATGCCCGAACCGGTCAGCATGGTCCAGGCGTCGGCGACCGGCCGGCCGGTGCCCGAGAGCAGCCCCGGGTCGTACGAAGGGCTGCTGACCAGCGCCAGGATCCTGCCGGTGGAGGGCT